>NZ_AP018771.1:1268357-1902536 GCF_019703545.1 Haemophilus influenzae
TAGTCGGTTTACGATAGCCACTGCCTTCAAGCATTGCAGGCCAAAATAGACTGTGAAAATAAACGATATCTTTACCGATGAAATGATAAAGCTCCGCATCACTGCCTTCAGCCCAAAATTCATTGAAATCAATGCCTTCACGATTGCATAGATTTTTGAATGAAGCCATATAGCCGATTGGCGCATCTAACCAAACATAAAAGAATTTATCTTTTGCGCCCGGAATTTCAAAACCGAAATAAGGCGCATCGCGTGAAATATCCCATTGTTGTAAACCGCTTTCAAACCATTCTTGCATTTTGTTGGCAATTTCAGATTGAAGTGAGCCAGAACGTGTCCATTCTTTTAACATCCCTTCAAATGCAGGTAAGTCAAAGAAAAAGTGTTCAGATTCTTTTACAACAGGCGTTGTGCCAGAAACGGCTGAACGAGGATTAATTAAATCCATTGGACTATAAGTAGAAGCACAAACTTCGCAGTTATCGCCATATTGATCTTCCGCTTTACATTTCGGGCAAGTGCCTTTCACAAAACGATCAGGCAAGAACATATTTTTTTCAGGATCGAATAACTGAGAAATAACTTTACTCTTAATAAAGCCATTAGCTTTGAGTTTATTGTAAATTTCTGCAGTGAGCTGTTTGTTTTCTTCGCTGTGAGTGGAATGGTAGTTATCAAAACTAATATTAAAACCTGCAAAATCACGCACGTGATCGGCTTTTGCTTTAGCAATTAATTCTTCAGGTGTAATGCCAAGTTTATCAGCATTCAGCATAATAGGTGTGCCGTGCGCATCGTCCGCACAGACAAAATGGATTTTATTGCCACGCATACGTTGAAAACGCACCCAAATATCCGCTTGGATATGTTCTAACATATGGCCTAAATGAATTGCCCCATTGGCATAAGGCAAGGCGCAAGTGACTAAAATTTTACGGGGTTGAGTTGTCATTTATTATTCTCTTTTTAGCATACAAAAATTGTGCTTATCTTACTTTAAATAGGGGATTTTTTCTAGTTTGAAAAACTTTAACTTAACATACCGCACTTTCCGTGATTAAATATGCCCGACAAATTTACTCTACTAAACAGGAAGTTATTATGGCAACCTACTTTTCTGATAATTTGACTGCCGACCAGCAAAACCAAGTTCAGCAGATTATTCAAGAATTTCAGCATCCAACCCTGCAAAAGGATCTGATTGTGCTTAATACTTTGAAAAAAGTGGAAAAGGGCGGTGATACTTTACGCATTGAATTGAAATTACCTTTTGCGTGGAATTCTGGTGCAGAACAGTTAAAACAAGCGGTTTCTGATGCGTTGTTGAAAGCGACAGATTGTAAAGCAATTAAATGGGCGGTGACTTATCAAATCGCCACACTTAAACGTGCAAATAATCAACCTGCTGTAAAAGGTGTGAAAAATATTATTGCGGTGAGTTCTGGTAAAGGCGGCGTAGGGAAATCATCGGTTTCCGTTAATCTCGCTTTAGCATTACAAGCACAAGGCGCACGTGTTGGGATTTTAGATGCGGATATTTATGGCCCTTCTATTCCACATATGTTAGGCGCAGCGGATCAACGCCCGACTTCGCCAGATAATCAACACATCACCCCAATTAAAGCCCATGGTTTATCTGCAAATTCCATTGGCTTTTTAATGAATGAAGATAGTGCAACAATTTGGCGCGGCCCAATGGCGAGTAGTGCATTAAGCCAATTATTAAATGAAACCCTATGGGATAGTTTAGATTATCTTGTTATCGATATGCCTCCTGGCACTGGCGATATTCAACTTACCTTATCACAACAAATCCCTGTGACTGGCGCAGTGGTAGTGACAACTCCACAAGATATTGCTTTGCTTGATGCAGTGAAAGGTA
Source organism: Haemophilus influenzae (assembly GCF_019703545.1). NCBI lineage: Bacteria > Pseudomonadati > Pseudomonadota > Gammaproteobacteria > Pasteurellales > Pasteurellaceae > Haemophilus > Haemophilus influenzae. Next base: position 1,270,240 of record NZ_AP018771.1, read on the forward strand.
TTTCAATGTTTGAGCGAGTATCCGTACCAGTGTTAGGCATTGTGGAAAATATGTCGATGCATATTTGTAGTAAGTGCGGTCATCACGAAGCGATTTTTGGCACAGGCGGTGCAGAGAAAATGGCGGAAAAATACAATGTAAAAGTATTAGCTCAACTTCCTCTGCATATTCGTATCCGTGAAGATTTAGATGCAGGCAACCCGACCGTTGTGCGAGTGCCTGAAAATGAAATTTCACAAGCGTTCTTACAACTTGCAGAAAAAGTCTCTACAGAACTTTACTGGCAAGGTTCCGTAATCCCAAGCGAGATTTTATTTAAAGAAGTGAAATAATCAAAAAAGATAGGGCTGCATTTGCAGCCCTTTTTTAATGGGATTTTTACCCCACCCATCTCACCACTTCATCTAACGCTTTACGGGATTTTTTCGCAATATCGCGTGAGCGATAGCCAAAGGTTGCGGCGACAGAAACCGCATATTCTTGAAGATCGAATAATCCTTCTTCGGCGAGGCATTCATTCATTTTGTCGTAATGAAAACCTTCAATTGGGCAAGAGTCGATGCCAAGGGCTGAAGCTCCAGTAAGCATATTTGCAAGGGCAATATAAGTTTGTTTACTGCACCAATCAAATAAAGTGCGGTCGTTTTCGAGTAATTTCATATCTTCTTCTTGCAGGGCTTTGTATTTTGCGAGGGCGGCTTTTTGTTGCTCTGCGTTCAAGCCTTTGCGTGCCATCACATCCACAAAAAACGGACTATCATAACGGGCATTTTTCTTCGCGAGAATTACCACAAGATGACTGCAATTATCAAGCTGATTTATCATTCCCCAGCTAAAAGGTTTCATTTTTTCGCGTAAGGTTTTATTTTGAATCACTAAAAATTTCCAAGGCTCAGAGCCTACAGAACTCGGCGATAATCGACCGCACTCTAAAATACATTCAAAATCTTCATCACTGATTTTTTTTGCGGGGTCGTAATAACGTGTTGAGCTGCGTTGATGGAAGAGTTCAAGAACTTGTTCACGAGTAAGTTGAGTCATTTTATTTCCTCTTTGTTAAACAAAAATGTGGTGCCATATTAAAGATTAGTTTTTGCTAAAACAAGGGAAAGATTCTAGAATAGTCAGCACTTTTATCACAGAGAGTGAAAATAATGACAAGAATTGCAATTATTCCTGCGAGAGCGGGTTCTAAAGGAATTAAAGACAAAAATTTACAGCTTGTGGGTGGTGTTTCTTTGGTGGGGCGTGCGATTTTGGCAGCGCAAGAATCGGGTATGTTTGATCAAATTGTGGTGACATCAGACGGTGAAAATATTTTAAAAGAAGCCACAAAATACGGCGCAAAACCAGTGGCACGCCCTGAAAGTTTAGCTCAAAGTGATACACGCACCATTGATGCTATTTTGCATTGCTTAGAAACACTCAATATTTCACAAGGCACCGCCGCACTTTTGCAGCCAACCAGCCCATTGCGTAATGCTTTAGATATTCGTAATGCAATGGAAATTTTCCTTGGCGGCAAATATAAATCAGTGGTTTCCGCTTGCGAATGTGAGCATCATCCTTATAAATCCTTTACTTTAGAAGGCACTGAAGTTCAGCCTATTCACGAATTAACGGATTTTGAATCCCCTCGTCAAAAATTACCGAAATCTTATCGTGCAAATGGTGCAATTTATATTAATGACATCGAAAGTCTCTTTGAAGAAAAACGTTTTTTTATTGCGCCAATGCGTTTTTATTTAATGCCAACTTATCGTTCCATTGATATTGACTCCACACTTGATTTGCAATTAGCCGAAAGTTTAATTTCAAAAGAATTCTAAAAAAATTGGCCGCACTTTTGATCTGCACTCCAAAAGTTGGATTAAACAACCAACTAAGGTGCAGATTTTTTATGACCAAATACAATTTTTTTCAAGCAACAAGTCATCGAGTTTTATCTTCAAAATAGTAAAAATTGTTGATTCCCCTGCAGGTGCTGTGTCATCTGAATTGTTACTTGTAAGTATTGTTATTGCTAGATTTGTGTAATTTTGATTTTACTCTGTATAACTAAAATCTAAAGTGCCCCCTAAATTCTATTCATTTTTGCGAATAACTATTCATCATCATTTAAGATTCAAAATTTCAATCTATGTTTTTTCAGGTAGGGAATGATAGGGCGGTTATCTGTAAAAATAAAAATTTTCGCAGGAGATTTTTTTTTGTGAATTTAATCACTTCTAGCCACCAGCAAAAAAGAAAAATGTGATCTATTTGACAAATTTTCTAATTCACAAAAGGAAGGGATAAAGCATCTTGTTTCTAATGCTTGTCGTGCAATGATGAGTGATGATTATCGCTAGTAGCTAGAGATTAAAAGGTACTCCTAAGGGGACGCCCCTTTCCACGGGGTTTCAGGCTCGCAGTTTTCGGCTAATTTTTAGGTTTCTAGGCATCATCATCTTTCATCTAAAATATTAATTTTGCGGTTGTAAAAATTGAGTTGAATGTACGGTTTTGACAGGTAAAACCCATAGCGATTTTACCCCCCCCTCGTGCGTGCGCGCGTACTGGTCGCAAAACTCAATAAAAAAGGCTCAATGCACTACATCAAGCCTTTTTACATCGGTGTAACCGGTGGATTAATCCGCTTTGCTATCCGTCGTTTTTTACCCTTCAACGCGCTCAATATTGAGCCGGTCAATCTGCTCTGCCACTTCCGAAAACTTATGGATTAGATAGCCGCTTACCTGATTAAATGCCTTCAAAAGTGCGGTCTGTTCTTGGGTTAAATTGGTGCCCTTGGCTAATTCATTAAATAACTTTCCACCACCTTTTAATCGCTCCACTAAATCAACACATTCCCCACGCATTTTTAGTTTGTGGTGGAAGTCGCCCTGGTAAACTTCTAGACATTTGCGGTTACTATCATGAATTAGCTTAAATTGGCGGGAAAGCTGGCTATATTCCGCCACCAATGGATTGATAGATAGTTTCCCTTAGTATTTGTTTTTAGTCTCTCTATGCTCGTTTCCTTGCGTATTTTTAACTAAACCAAAATTGGTTTGGTTGGCATTTTTAACCGAATCATTTTTCGCTTTCGCAAATTCGCAGCCTGTTTCGCAGTTTCTTTTTATAAAGCCAGTATCATCAAGGGTTAACTGTGTTTTGTTTCGTTTCGCAGTTTCGCAATTTCTTTCGCAGTTTTGAACGTGTTTTCCATTCACTGGCGCACGATTATCTTTCCACTGTTGAAGCTGCGCCATTGGATTAGTTGGTTTCATTTTCTTCCCCTTTTAAAATCGTGATCACGTCTAACACTCGACCGCAAATATCAGTTTGTCCTATTTCGTGCTTACATCTGATTTTTGCCTGTAAAGCCTCTCTAAGCGTGCCATATTCGCCCGCTATGAATTGGTCGCCATTGTCATAAACAAAGATTAATTGATAGGGTAGGTTCGGTTTAATCATCATTTCTTTCAATCTCCCCATCTAAGCCACCAGCAAGATAATATTCGTTTAAGCTGGCGGTTTCTCTTAACGCATTGAGAAGATAGGCGTTTGCCTTGATTAATCCCCCGATATGTTTCACGTTATCGTTACTCATTGCCTCCCGTGTAAAATCCTGCTCTGTGTCGGCAAGATTGCCTAGGGTTTGCATTAAATCGCCTAAGTGCATTAAGCCATATTCGATAGATTCGCAAAGATTTTCAGATTCACAGTGTAAGTCTGTTAATTTTTCCTTACTCATTGGTACAGGGATTTGCTTGTAGTTGTTAATGTCGTTAAAGTCCGCCATCTCTTGAAGTGCAGATAAAATTGATTGATTAAACATTTGCGCCCCCTTGTGTTACAGGTACAGAAAGGGTAGGAAGTGCCGCTAAAGTGCGGTTATTTTGAGGATTGATTCTCGCTACCACCGCAATAAAACGATAATCAGCAGATAGGCTCAAACGTGCCTGTTCTTCGGTGGTAGAATTAAGAGATATGACGCATAAGTTAAAATGCGCTTGTGTGCGATTGACGCAAAGAAATTTGTAGATCATTTCTGCGGTGTCCTGTGATAAATTTTCAGAATCTACCGCTAGACTTTCCACGGTCGGGCGGTAGAGCGTAGCAAGGTGGAAAACTGCCATCACAGGAAGACAGCCCGTCATAGACGGCTCATTACGCTCTACCATTGAGAGAATGATCGGATTTAGATTGAAAACAAAATCCGCATATTCTTTTGGTGTGCGAATGTTACGAACAAAAAAAGCACGGTCTAATGGCGTGCTGTCGTTCGCCTGTGATAGATAATTCAGCTTTCCACGGCTGGCAATCACTTTTTGCGACTGCGTGAATATATTGGCAAAAATATGGGGAGTTTGTAAAGTAGTTTTTGAAGGTTATTTCGATTTTTTGATAGTAAAAATTTTACCCAACTTAGGAAAAAATTTTAGATGCCCTGCGCATTTTTTAATCGTTTTTATGTTGAGTTGGGTAAAAATTTTACTAAGTCAGCGTATTTTTAGCACTCTCATTGGGTAAAATTTTTACTACCTTTATATATTATAGCCATAGGCTATGTTTTTTTATTGTGTTTTTTATCTGTAAAATTATTTAAAAAATGAACGATAAATATAATTTGGTCTTTCGCAAAAAATTCGGGACAAAAGCTAAAATGACTTTTTCCATTTATCGCTCGGGCTTTCTGTCGCTTTGATAAATATTCCCGCCTTGTTTACATCATTTAGTGGAAAGCACGTTAAGGCATAAAGTGAGCATTGATTCTTGCCACCTTGTCGGGTAGTTTCAATAAAGCCGTTCTGTTCAAGCTCTTTTAGTCCGGTTCTTAGACTAGGGGCGGATAAGTTAAATTCTTGCTTAGATCGGCTTTGTGGTGCGGATAAATCCCCGTTATTCTTACGGTTATATTTTGCCAATAAGTGTAAAAAAGCCACTTTTGCGGAATTGCTTAAGCCTAAGAAGCTAGGGCTATTGATTACATCATGCCGTAAGGCAGTGAATGTACTGTCATTAATACTTTTTTTCAGTTCGCTACGTTTACCGCTTCTGCCTTTTCTTTCTGCGTAACCCGTCATATAATAAACCCGTTTAATTTGATAATTTAATCTTGCCTATGCCTCATATTGTAAAGCATAGGCATTTTTGTTTTATGCCCTATGCTGCTTTCGGTAACTGCTTACGCAAAAAGTAAAGCGCGCTTTGTTCCAGTTTGGTTTTACGTGTGTAATATTCCATGCCTAGCTTAATCATCACCGCATTTTCAGAAAGCAAATCATCAACAAGTTGTAGCTGTGCTTCGCTCAAACAATGGCGAATTTCTTCGCTGGTGGAATAGCCATTATCAATTAACCATTTCTTGCGGCTTTTACCTAATGCCACCACATAAACCAGATTATTTTCACGGCTATAAGCGCGTTCATCTTTTCGCCCTGTCGTGTCTTGAATGAACTTAATGGCTTCATTCATGCGGTGCTGGTCGCTAGCCAATTTTCCTTTAGCAATAATCCAGTTTTTCATAGTGTTAAATTCGGCAATGTAAGCCTCTTTGAACTGCATTGCTTTCTTGCCGGTAAATCCCATCGTTAACAACGTAAACCCGTCTTGGGTCATTAAGTAGGTTGGTTGCATTTTGCCGCGTTCGTCTTTGTATTTTGACGGCTTAAAATTGAGCCGCCAAAATTCACCGGAACAACCTAGATTTTCAATAATGCGCAAAACGTTTTTATGCTGCTTACCAAAAAACTGTGACACTTTGCGGGTGTCTGTCATTGCCACGGTTTCCTTGTGAAATACTTTAGGAAATACCGCTGTTTCATTAAGTTTTGTTAAGGTTTTCATGTCGTTTTTCCTTCTAAACCCTTGCCGTTTTCTAAGCGGATCTTTATTGCTCAAAGGTGCCTTTTAATTTTTGCCCCGTAAAATGTCAGGTTTTGCCGGTGGATCTTTTTAATCTCTCCATTCGATTAAATAGTTCCCTCATTCCCCACGGAATCACAAAAGGGCGTGTCGGCGGAAGCTTGATTTCTATCGGCTCGCCGGTGATTAAATCCGTGCGTTCAGTTCGCCCCCTGTAACGCGGTAAAGGTTCGCCCCGCTGTTGCATTTCCGCTTTCTCCTGCTCAATAAGCTCTACTGCTCGATAGTCATTCAATAACTCGCTAGCTTTTACGCGTAGTGTGTGCGGTTGCATTTTTTCCGCCCGTTCCTCGCCTAATACCATTTTCAGGGCGTGGGTTGCATTGCCGTTTCTTGCGTAGGCTTTGGCAAATTGCCGCCGAATTTCCCATCCGTAACCCATTTATTCCCCCTAGATTTCCCGTAGTTGCTTTTGTGCGATTTCAATCAAGCTATCTACATTGCCTAACTGCTCGTGAACAATCTTCCAAATATCGGCGGGGGTGTGGTTGCCTTTAAGTTGCTTCCCTTCCGCCATCGCTCCGCTGATTTCGTGTAACTTGGCTACATAAGCCCGTGCCAGTTGTAGCGTAGGTTTTTGTTGAGTGTCGTTTTCTTGGTTTGTCATTGCGCCCCTCCTAGGTCCACCACCGGCAAGGTTAAATAATCCCGTTCGGTTTTCGGGTTGGTAGCCAGTACCTCAATTTGTCGTTTCAAGTCGTCAATATCTGATAGCACTACACTCAATCTATCTAAAACGAACTCTAAGCCGTCTTTGTGAGTGAATGGGATTTGTACTTTTTTCCCATCCCCGGTGGTTGTTGTTTTGGTAATTTTGCCATCTAATGTCGCGTCTGCTATTTCGTAGATTTCCTCAATAGCGCTGTAAATACCCCATAGCGTCGCCGTGTTGCGGATTTCTGGTTGGGTTGGTTGTTTGTATTGCTCATTGTTAAAATCCCTCTATGCTCGTCTCATTGCGTTTTTGGCTTACTGTGTTTTCATGTAGAACATAAACGCCTACACGGTGGGTTAAGCCGGTGTTGTCGGTTTCCTCTCGGTAGAAGGTATCGATTAGATAACCTTGATTGCGTAATTCTTTAATGCGTGCCGGCGGGTAATAAACGCCCATTTGTCGTAGCTCGTTGGTGCTGTGTGGGCGTTCTCTTAACCGTTCAATGGTGAATCGGCGTTGTTCGCCCGTGCTGGTGGTGGAAATAATCATTAACGTCCTCCTACGCTCTCGCTTCTGCCAGTTTGGTAATGTAAGAGTTGATTTCACTTTCCAAGTAACCGACTGAATTAACCCCTAATTGAATTTTCTTTGGAAAGTCCGGGCGGTAACGTTTCGATTTAGGGTTTTGCCAATCGGCAAAGGTGGATTTGCTTACGCCTAACATTTTCATGGTCTCAAGGCGGCGGATAATGCGATCAGTTTGATTCATTGTTTTACTCCGTACTGGTTGGAATGGTTAAAGCCGTTTGGGGCTTCGTTGTGTCGGAGTGGATTGTAGAAAAGTGAAAATATTGAATCATCGCAACGAAAAAGATATTTTCGTTACGAAAAAATAGGATTGATTTTTAAGGATTTTTAGCAGATATGAAAAACGCCCTGAAATGGGCGTTGGTGGATTATGGTTTTAGTCTTTTGTTGGCATTGGCAAAATATTCTTCGATTGTTCGTTGTTTTAAGCCTTTTGCAGAAATATTTTCATTTTGGCGACGCTCTAAAATCTTGTCTATGATTTCACTTTGTGTCCATTTCTTTGCTCTAGTACCTACGATCTGTAAAACTTCGCCTAATAGATACATAGCATTATCTAAATCTAATTTGTTATTGTAATCTACGTCACTATCTAAACTAGCTAAAAATTCGTTTAAATGCTCTGCTTGAATAACGAAAAATGCACCATCAATTTCACCTAGCCCAGCACAAGGGTAACTAAAAGTTGTATTTTTAAATTTTTTAGTATCAATTTTTTCTCTAATTTTAGCTTTTTCTAGTTCGGGTATATCTGATTTTGCAAGTTGTTTTTTTATATCGTTACTAATTTCCTTTTGGAGCTTAAGATATTCATCGGGGCTTAGTTTAGTTTGTCTTTCTATAACTATCCCATCTTTATTCTTTACATAGAAACCATTCAGATTAAATATATCTACTATTGGTAAACCATGTTCTTCTTTTAATTGCCATTCAAGATCTATTTTTTCATTTCCTATTAATTTTAGCTCCCATACACCAGCTCTAAATTCTCTAACATTATCATCAATTTTTATATATTCTGTTTCACTACATCTTTGATATTCAGAATATATAAAAGGGTGACCGTCAAATCCTATGATTTCTTTTTTATTCTGTTTTATAATATTTTCATCTGTTGTTAGATCACAAATTTTGCCAGTCCAGCTATGAGGAAAATATACTGAAACCTTAAGCTGCTCATCTACCGATAATTGTAAAACATCTGCGTTTGTTACTTTTTCGCCTAATTCAATACTTAATCGGTGGGCAGCTTCATCAATGGTGAGCCATTTTTTTAATTTATAAAATTTCTTCATTTGTTCAATCTTAATATTTAATCTACGGTGTTTTTAAGTAGTAAAACGCCGTCAAAAACGACCGCACTTTACCTGAGGTTTCATGAGACTAAGCCACAATCTTTAAATGAAATTGCGGCAAAGTGCCTTGTGAGGATTGTTCTACAAAATCCGACCATGCTTGCAATAGCTTGAATCGCTGTTCTAATTTTTCCCCTCTGTCATAGGCAGTTTTTACTCGGTCTGAATTGAGGTGTGATAGTGCTACCTCAATCAAATCACTATTAAAGCCCTGATCGTTTAAATAGGTGCTAGCGATACTGCGTAAACCGTGCGCCACCAATTTACCAGCGTAGCCCATTCGCTTAATCGCGGCGTTTGCCGTTTGCGTATTAACGTGGGATTGTGGGTTCTTTACACTGGGGAATAGGTAAGTTTTTCCACCACTCAATTTTTTAATTTGTCCTAACAGGGCTAAGGCTTGCCGTGATAACGTGATTCTATGTTCAATGCCGCGTTTCATTTGCTCCGCTGGAATAGTCCATATTCTGTTTTTCTCGTCAATATCCTCCCATTTCGCCGTAGCCGCTTCGTTCGGTCTTGTCATGGTGAGCAGTTGCCATAAAATCAAATAACGCGTCTGTAAGTGAATCTGAGCGTTTTGTAGTGTGAACATAAATTCACTTAAGTCCTCCGGCTTAAGGGTTTTGAAATGTTCAACCGTTGGGCTGTCAAATTCCTTTGCGATATTTGCCGTAGGATTAAAAGAGATTAAGTCTCGGTGTAGGGCATAAGTCATGATCTCGTTATGTTTCTGAATCGTCCGTTTGAGCTTTTCTAAATGCCCTTCATCTTGATACTGCTTAAATGCCTTTAATGCCATTGGCGCGGTAATTTGGGAAATAGGCAAATGGCCAAAATGCGGTAATAAGCAACGATTAATCAGGCTTATAACGTCTTTTTGATAATTATCTGAAAAGTTCTTTTTGGTTTTGCGATACTCAAGCCATGCCCACGCTACTGCTTCATAGGTATTATTCAGCTCATTTTGCTTCTCTTGTTCTTGCTGTTGGCGATAGATTGCCGGATCGATATTCTGCGCAAGTAAAGATAAATACTCATCTCTGATTGCTCTTGCCTGCTGTAAGGAAATATTAGGGTATTTGCCAACGCCGATTAACGCCCTTTTCTTTGGTTGCGTGAAAGGCTTGTAATAGTTAAACCGCCATAACTTAGCCCCATTGGGCTTAACCAACAGATAAAGCCCTTTGCCATCGGATAGGGTAAATTCCTTTTCCTGCGGCTTGGCTTTATCTATTTTAGTGCTGTTTAGCGGTGTGATTGTGCGTGCCATATTGCTTCTTTCTGAGAGTTGAAAACCGTTCTAAATAACTCAGACGGTGATTCAGATTTTTAAAAATTTAGATATAGCTAAAATATCGTTAACGCTTTTTTCTAACAGGTTTTGTACGGTTTTAGTTATACCTATTTTGTTATACGGCTGTCAGTATAACTAAACGTATAACTAAAATTCAAGGATTTTATAGGATTGGATAGGAACGCTTAGGATATAAAAAAAGCCTTGAAGTCATTATTTTCAAGGCTTTAAAGTCTTTCATAGGACTTGATAGGTTTATTTTGTGGTGGAGCTGGGGGAAACCGATCTAGATATATATCAACTTGTTTTTAATAAAGATATTTTATAAGTAAATCAGCTTTACTACTATGCTTACTACCATAAAAAACAAGACGCTAATTCAGATAATATTTTCTCTTTTAGGGACGGCGATTGTATCATCAAAACTTGCATTTACTTGAGTAATTTTGCGTTAAAGAATTTGATAATAAGGATCTGAATGGCGGTAGATCTGAAAAGGGTTCGGAAAGGATCTAAAATTGCGTTGAAATCGACATCTTTAGTGTGCGGGCGTGGCGAGGTTTGACTGCGATTTTTCATGCGTACAATGAGGCGAAAAATCGGGCTGAAATAAGGATTTAAGATTTGTCATATTGATTGATTTGATATAATACACTGGGGCTGTACTAATACTATATAGGACAAAAACAGCTCTTTTAGCAATAAAAAACCCGCATTTCTGCGGGCTGTTTATTTTTGAAAGGATCTAATTTAGCAATTTGTAATCGGAGAACGTGATCACTTCTTCTCCCACCCAACTATTAATCTCTTTCAATCGTTCTTGCAATGGGATTATCTCATTGATAAAAAACACTCGCGTTGCCTTTTCAACGTCACCAAAGCCGCCTGTATTATTCGGCACAATCCCCATTAATTGAGGTGGCACACGGTGCGCTGCTAACACATCATCACGGCTTGCGTTCTTAATATTTAGGAAGTCATCTTTGGCAATAGCATCTGACAATGGAATAACTTGCATTCCATCTTTCTTCCCATTTGGGATATACACAAACAAATTTTTAAAGTTGCCAGTGCCTTTTGTTTGTCTGATTTGCGTTTTGATTGCTTCAATATCGTCTTGGTTCTGTGTTGGGTCAGTCATATAAATGATTGACCCAGCATGCGCACCGTTCAAATAATATTTACGGCGGAACAATGTGGCACTTTCATTTAAAAAAGCAGATTGTAACGCTGCCAAATATTCTGGCACGCCATAAATCTCTTGATTCACATCAGGATTAATCAAGTTAAAGACAGCACCTTTTTTAAATTCATATTCATCAAATCCATTCACAATCTGATAAAACACGCCAGCTTCAACACCGACACGCATATATTTAGCAAGAGGGGATTTTAACGAGACAACCTTACCAAACGAATTTACAGTTTTCTCAACATAAGCATTGCCAAAGACCAAGTAATCTTGCACCAGTTTTTCTAATTGGGTCCGAGGTAAAAGTGCGGTTGTTTTGCACGTTGAAAGTAAAATGTTTTTCTTCACAGTGATCGCACTGTTATGATGGGCTGAGGCATTTAAGGCTTTAGCCAAGTAACTTAAATTAATTGGCGGATTGTAATATTTTTCATACATCACCACGCTTTCGAAATAATTCAGTATTTCTGCACGGTCAATCACTGGAATTGGCTCCCCAAAGCTGAATGCCTGTGCTTGATTTCCAGTAGAAAGTGCGGTGGTTTTTTTTGTGTTTTTGCTCATTGGATTATCCTATTCAAAGGTAAATATTGTTGATTTGTTGCTTGATACATCGCCGCCGAAACCATAAGGCACATTTAAAATGCAGTTCATAATCGCCCATGATAAATCGCCGTGGCTTGCATCTTCCGAACGATCCGAAACATAAGTAATTTTCCCTGTGCCAGTAATGCGTTTTTTCACGGTCATAAAACTACTCACGATGTCATTGTCTCCACTATCAAATTTCAGGCGACGTTTCTGAATTAAATTTTGTGTTTTTAACACCATTTCATTTTTAAGATCGGCGTTATACTCTAGACCCTGTGCCATTGGATAAAATTTTCTCACTTCCTGATAAACGCCCGATCCCATACCCGTTTTATCAATCACGATGCGAGTCACATTGTAATCATCACAAAACTGCTTAATGCGGCTTGCTTGTGTTTCGTAATCCATACCGTGAAAAGTTTGTTTATGTAAAACTCGATAATCGCCCCCTTCCACTTTCGGCGGTGCAACAATCACTAATGCTGCACGGTCGCCAGTAAACGCAGGGTCATAACCTAACCACACTTCACGATTGCCGAATGGACGTTGATAAAATGGCTTATAATCGTGCCATTCTTCCAAGCTATCCACTTGGCAAAGTTGCAAGTCAGCAAATTTAAATGCCGAACTGTTATCATCGGCAAATTGACACAAAAACAACTGTTCAAATTCTTCTTTGCTGTTTTCTGCGATTAGGTCGTCAATGTTGAATAGATTGCACCCACCTTCCATTGCATCATAAATACTCACAATCTGTTTCCATTGACGGTCGGCACAAAGTTTTCCGCTCTTTAAGTTTTCGTGAGAAATATCGATTTCGATTTTTTCTGATTTCGCACGATTGCGATTAAACGCCTTGCCTGAAAAGAACGCATAAGCAGGGTGTGCAATTGTGGTCGGCGTTGAAAAATAGGTTTGACGATACATTTTTTGTGCTGCCATACCTGATGCCACTTTTCGCATCACATCAAATTTAGGCACCCAAAACACTTCATCAAAATATAAATTGCCGTGGTAGGATTGAGCCGTGGCGGAGTTCGTGCCAAGGAAAATCAATTCAGCCCCATTTGGAAGTTTGATGGTTTCGCCTTTTAAATCTACATCTGCCGTCTGTTTGGCATAATTCACAATGTACGAGCGAAACTGTAAGGCTTGTTTTTTACTGGCAGATAAGAAAATTTGATTGTGCCCCGTCGTCAAAGCATCAACAAAGGCTTCGTGGGCGAAATAGTAAGTCGCCCCGATTTGTCGGCTTTTCAAAATATTTCTGATTCGGTGTTCTTTCGCCTTGTGCCAAATGCGTTGATAATTAAACATCCCATCAAGAAAGCCATTAATCAGCAATTCTTCTTGCGCTTGGCTAATAGCATTAGGTTCGGCTTTCTTGCGTTCGCCCTTGTTGCGGTTCGCCAGTTTCGGATTTAAATCTACTTCATTGCCATCGCCAAAAGAATATTTTTTCACTCTCGCCATCCGTTCCATTTGGCGACCAAGTAAATCAATTTCTTTGTAATCTGAACCGCTCTTTTCTTCTTTCGCAATCAGCAAATTTAATCTTGTCTCAAGTGCTAATTCAACCCGACCGACAGGCGCAATATCGTCCCACTTTTCTCTGTCTTTCCAACTGGCAATCGTTGATGCAGGAATATTTAACTGGCGAGATATTTCAGCGATTTTATAGCCGCTAAAATACATTACTTGCGCCTGACGTTTAGTGTCAGCTGTAGTTTCTGATGAGATATTATTTAATTCTTCCACTATAAAAATCTTGTATTGTGTGTATACTTGTGTATAATTTATCGTGATTAAGACGATAAGGAGGAAGCATGCGATCCAGCGACTTAATCAAGGAACTTAAAAGTGCAGGTTGTACTTTTGTCAGGCACGGTAAAGGCGATCATCAAATCTGGCAATCGCCCATCACAGGGAAGACGTTCCCCGTACCACACCCAAAACAACACGTACCCATCGGCACATTAAGATCCATTAAAAAATCGGCAGGGCTTCTATAGCTCTGCCGAGCTAACCCACAAGGAGCGACTATGTTATTCACTATTGGCATTGAAACCCCAACAAACGAAAATGAAGCCTACGGCATCACTGTGCCAGCATTATTTACTGAAGAATATTCCTGCTTTAGTGCCGCTGATACCCTTGAAGAAATCCCAACGCAGGTAACTGATGCCATTCATTCCATCTTAGAAATGATGTTTGAAGACGGCTTAGATATCAACGAACTTCAAGACAAAGGCTATCGTCACTACCAAACGCAAGAAGATTTCAACTATTGCGATACTTGGTTGTTGCTTGATGTAGATATTTCCGCATATCAAGGCAAACGCCACCGTATTAATATCAGCTTGCCTGAATACCTTATCAAACGTATTGATAGCCGTGTTGCAAGCAACCCCATTTACAAAGACCGCAGCCATTTTTTAGCAGTTGCTTCACAAAAAGAGCTACGGCAATAATTTCCCCTACGCTTGACAAGCCCCGCTCTCAAGCGTAGGATACTGCTTACAGGGTCTCAAAAGCCCTAACAACAAACGGTCATTCACCCCGTCAGCGTGATTTTTTTGTACCCGCAAAAAGTGCGGTCAAAAACAACAATTTTTTATCAATGGTCGAGAGTGCGAGGAATACAATACCGCAAGGGAATAACTCCGCTTGATTTGTTGCAAGTTTTGAGCTCTCGACCGCCCGATTTTCGGGATTTCCATCAAAAGGAACAACAAATGACAACTCAAATCTCCACCTTCAATTTCAAATCTAACTCTATCCGTATCGAAGTAATCAACAATGAACCTTTCTTTGCATTGAAAGATGTTTGCGATGCTCTTGCGATCAAAGTAGCCAGCCCAGAACGTTTCAGATTAAATTTTGAGGGGGTTACAAGAAATGTAATCCCTACCTCAAGCGGAAACCAAGAACTAACTTTCATCAACGAACCGAACCTTTACCGCATTATTTTCCGCTCCAACAAAGCCGAAGCGATAGAGTTTCAAAACTGGATCTTTGAAGAAGTCCTCCCGCAAATCCGCAAAACAGGAAAATATGAAATAAGCCAACCTGCCTTGCCTATGCCAGAACCCACTTATGCGCAATCTTTTTCCCAACAAGATATTGACAACCTAGTATGGTTATTGTTTTCCCACGAAAGAATGCGTTTCTTATTGGAAAATCTGTATAAGCCGTTGGCATTATTAAATTCTCCTTTTGCTCCGCAAGTATATGGTAACGTCACTGAATACAAACGAGTTCATAAAATCGCCAAACCGCTAATTAAAAAACTGCTAGATAAACTCCAATCAGATAACCCTGAAAAATGGCGTCATCTCACACGCTATCTCAATAACGAAATTTGCTAATTCTCAACCGCACTTAGGTGCGGTTTTTTCTTGCCTGTCATCATAGAAATTCAAAGTGCGGTCGTCTTTTGGGGCGTTTTGTGAAAGGGAAGACAACAACGGCAAGCCGTGGCAACGCCTTGAAAACTCTTTCAGAATGAGTGCAATGATTCAACTCATCGAAAGGATAGAAAGCCAATGGCAAAAAAATCTAAATGGGTGGTTGTGGCGACAGAAGGCGCAACCACAGACGGACGCACTATTCAGCGCAACTGGATTTCAGAAATGGCAGAAAGCTATGACCCGAAAAATACCTACGGCGCACGAATCAATTTAGATCACATCAAATTTTCAGTTTATCTGCCAGAAATGGCGAACTCACATTGTTTTGGCGATGTGTTAGCTGTAAAAACAGAAGAACGTGAAGACGGCAAATTACAACTTTTAGCTCAATTACAGCCAACTGATGCGCTTATTGCCTTAAACAAAGAAGGGCAAAAAGTTTACACCTCCGTAGAAATTGACACCAATTTTGCCGACACGGGCAAAGCCTATTTAGTCGGTTTAGCCGTTACCGACAACCCAGCAAGTTTAGGCACAGAAATGTTGAGTTTCTCGCACAATGGCTTAAATGCTCGCAAGTTAAAAGCAGACAACATTTTCACAGCCGCTATTGAAACTGAATTGGAATTTGTGGAAGAAACACAAAGCATCTTTGAAAAAATCAAAGGCTTGTTTGCGAAAAAAGAAAAATCAGACGATGAACGCTTTTCTGATCAAACACAAGCCATTGAGCTTTTAGCCGAGCAAACCAAAGAAACCTTAGAAAAATTAACCGCACTTTCTGCCGATTTAGCCAAACAACAAGCCGAAATCGAAGAAATGAAAGCAGGTAATGCAGAAATCCAAGCAACTTTTGCAGAACTCAAAAAGCCGGTTGAACCCGAAAATCCTCGCCCTTTAGTTTACGGTGAACAACCTGAAACTGATGGCCGCTTCTTTTAATTTATCGTAGGAAAAAACCAAATGAATAAATTTACCAAACAAAAATTTAATGCTTACCTTTCTGGTGTTGCACAAGATAACGGCGAAGATGTGGCATTCGTTGCGAATGGCGGTCAGTTTACCGTTGAGCCAACTATTCAACAAAAATTAGAAAATGCCGTGCTTGAAAGTTCTGGTTTCTTAAAACGCATCAATGTCGTGATGGTGCAAGAAATGAAAGGTTCCGCATTACGTTTAGGCGTGCTTTCTCCTGTGGCAAGCCGTACTGACACCAACACCAAAGCACGTGAAACTACAGACATTCACAGCTTGCAAGAAAACTTATATTCTTGCGAACAAACCAACTTTGACACGCATTTAAATTATGCGACCTTAGATAGTTGGGCTAAATTCCCTGATTTCGCCGCACGTGTGGGCAAACTCAAAGCCGAACGCATTGCATTAGACCGTATCATGATTGGTTGGAATGGCACAAGTGTAGCCGCAACCACAAACCGCACAGAACATCCATTATTGCAAGATGTGAATAAGGGTTGGTTAGTCCAAATCGAAGATAAAGCCAAAGCCCGTGTGTTAAAAGAAATTGAAAAAAGCAGTGGCAAAATTGAAATTGGTGCAGGTAAAACCTATAAAAACCTTGATGCCCTTGTCTTTGCATTAAAAGAAGATTTCATTCCAGCACAATACCGTGACGACACAAAATTGGTTGCAATCATGGGTAGTGACTTATTAGCCGATAAATATTTCCCATTAATTAACCAAGAAAAACCAAGCGAAATTTTGGCAGGCGATACCGTCATTAGCCAAAAACGTGTGGGCGGGTTACAAGCCGTATCTGTTCCATTCTTCCCGAAAGGCACAGTGTTAGTCACATCGCTCGACAACTTGTCAATCTACGTGCAGGAAGGCAAAGTGCGTCGTCACTTAAAAGATGTGCCAGAACGCAATCGTGTGGAAGATTATTTATCGTCAAATGAAGCCTATGTTGTGGAAAACTACGAGGCAGTCGCGATGGCGAAAAATATCAGCATTCTTGAGGCACCTACGCCTATTTCGTCTGTGGCAGCATAACGGAATCAATTATGCGCCCAACTAAACGCCATTTTCTGGAAGTTTCTGCCGCGATTGCTAATGCGGCAGAAACCGAAGATCTAAGCGACTTTACGGAATATGACAAAATGTGCCGTATTCTTGCTCGCCATCGAAAGGATTTGAAAAACATCCAATCGACGGAACGCAAAGCCGCATTTAAAAAGCAAATTTTGCCTGACTATCTCCCATGGATTGAAGGGGCGTTATCGGTCGGAAGTGGTAAACAAGATAATGTCTTGATGACATGGTGCGTGTGGGCAATTGACTGTGGCGAATATCATCTCGCCTTACAGATTGCCGATTATGCCGTATTTCATGATTTACGCTTGCCCGAGCCATTTACCCGAACGCTTGGCACCTTGTTAGCAGAAGAATTTTCCGACCAAGCCAAAACCGCAAGAGCAGCTAATAAACCGTTCGACGAATCTTACTTAGCGCAAATCCAACGCATTACTGCCGATTGCGACATGCCTGATGAAAGCCGTGCGCGATTATTACGTGAATTGGGCTTGTTATTGGTTGAAAAGCACCCTGAACAAGCACTGGCATATTTAGAACGTGCTTTGGGTTTAGATCAGAAAATTGGCGTGAAAGGCGACATCAAGAAACTAAAAAAACAATTATCAACAACTGAATATTGATGTTGTTTTAATGCCCCGTCTAAATCGCCTGACCGACTTGGCATTTTTAGGAAAATTTTTCCTGTTTGAGCGTAGCGAGTTAAAAATTTTCCGTTAAGAAAATGACAACAAAGGGCAGAAAAGCGATTTAATCGGGGTGTGTTCTTTGGTTCTTTCTTGCACAAGCAAGAAAGAATATAAACCGAGCAAACCACGCAGCCGTCGGGCGGATTAAAAGTGCGGTCAAATTCTGACGGATTTATTGGCCGTGCTTAATTTAATCCTCACCCGACTTTTTTTATAAGGGTAAATCAATGAGCGACGGCGCAATATCAGTCAAACTTGCCCCCGATTATGAAATGGGCGAAGTACAGCAACAGTTAAATGATTACGATACCTTAGATGACATTATCAGTAATGATAGTTTCTTCCCCGATATGTCACCTTCTCAATTTCGTAATCAATACCGTGCAGACGGCACCATTACTACACAACGTTTACAAGATGCCTTAATTGAAGGAATGGCAAGCGTCAATGCAGAACTCTCCACGTTTAAAACACAAAGCAAACGCGACAGTTTAGAACAGATCACAGCCCCCTCCATCAATGGCGAAAGCGTGCTGATTTATCGCTATAAACGTGCAGTAAGTTGCTTGGCACTAGCAAACCTTTATGAACGCTATGCAAGCTATGACAGCACTAACGATGGCGAAAAGAAAATGGCGCAACTCAAAGACAGCATTGATGAATTACGCCGTGATGCTCGCTTTGCGATTAGCGACATATTGGGCAGAAAACGCGTCGATGCGGAGTTAATCTAATGCAAGTTTACGCACAACAAAATGACAATTTAGACGCCATTCTTTATCGCCATTTTGGACGAAGTGAAGGCTTACTCGAAATAACCTGCGAACTCAATCCACATTTAATGGATAAGCCCATTATTCCCATTGGTACGGTAGTCAATTTGCCAGAAGCCGATACAGAAAAAATCAGTGTGGCAAATGACACAATTCAACTTTGGAGCTGATATGCACGACACACCATCAAGAGCGTCTTACACATCAGGAATATTCGCTTTCTTAATTGGACGCATTGCCGATATGTTCTCAAATGTAAATTGGGCTGATGTCGCATCGATTACAGGTATTGTGATAGGTGTCGCCACCTTTCTTGTGAATTGGTATTACAAGAAAAAAGACTTTGAATTAAAAGAAAAAGAACTTAAACAACGGAGCCATTATCATGATTAAACGTTCTGCCAAATACATCTGTGCCATATCCGCTGTTGTTGGACTGGTGATTGCCACTTATGGAAATGACATTCGAACCTCGGAAAAAGGCTTGTTACTGATTGGTAATGCAGAAGGTTGTATGAAAAAGCCTTATCAATGCCCTGCTGATGTTTTAACAGTCGGCATAGGCATAACCGATGCTATTGAAAAAATTGACCGCAATAAAATTTACAGCTTACAAGAAATCGCAGAGTTATACGTAAAAGGCATTAAACAATCAGAAAAATGCGTTAATCAATACGCCAACGGGCAAACCATGCCACAAGGTGCATTTGATGCCTTAGTCTCCATTACATTTAATGTTGGATGCGGCAAATTAAAAAATAGCTCACTTTTTAAAATGGCACGCCAAGGCTACAGCAAAGCTATGTGCGGTCAGTTTGAGCGTTGGATTTATGCCGCAGGAAAACCATTAAAAGGATTGATTGAACGCCGACAAAAGGAGAAAGCCCTATGTTTAATTTCTTAACCGCGAAAGAAAGAAGCATTTTACTTATCGGGCCAATATTGCTTGTACTTTTGATTATGTTTCTGGGATTTGAGGCGAATTATTGGCGAAAAGAAATGCTCAAAGAAGAACAGCTAAAACTGAAATGGCAAAATTCTTACATTGAGTTAAATCATAGCGTTCACAATTTTGCCGAACAGCAAGCACAGCTAATCCAAGCCGTAAACAACCTCAAAGAAAAGCAAAATCAACAAACACAGGATTTAAAAAATGTACTTAAATCAAATCAAGATTGGGCTGATAGCCCTTTGCCTGATGATGTTAAACGCCTGTTCAACTCAGCAGGAAATCATTAAATCGCCGATTCTTTGTCCGCAAACCACAGAATGCAGTGCCTATTCGCCACAAATTCGCACCAATGGCGAATTAGCCGAAGCCTATTTACAGACACAGCACCACCTTGATTTGTGCATTATCGAGAACTCAAGTTTAAAAAAATGCATGGATGAATTTAATAAAAAGGAACAGCCATGACAGATCAATTCGACCGAGCACAGCAGCTTGAAGAAATGCAACGTGAAATCGCCCTGAAAAAACACCGCACTTTTAAAGCAGTAAGTCGCCTTTATTGTGAAGATTGCGATGCACCCATCCCAGAAAAGCGCAGACAAATGATTCAAGGCGTAACACGTTGCGTGACTTGCCAACAAAGATTTGAAATGCAACAACGGAATTTTCGCAAATGAAAAAACCAAACCAACTGCGCAAAATCCTTGAACAAAGTCACCCCGATTTTGTAAAAAATCCCGACCATCTACAACTCTATGTGGACGGTGGACAAATCGTCGCAACGGGTGCAGCATCATTTAGTTTTGAATATCGTTACACACTCAATGTCGTGGTAACTGATTATGCAGGCGATATTGCCACCTTGATTGTGCCAATGATGGCTTATCTGCGCACAAATCAACCTGAAATATTAGAAAATCCACAAATTCGAGAGAACGCATTTAAATTCCAGGTGGATTACAACAATAACCACACCGCAGATATTAGCTTCGAAATCCAACTCACTGAACGTGTCATTTCTAAAAAAGAGGGTAATAACGTACAAATTCATTACGCAAAAGAACCAACCGCACAGGAATGGGAAAGATTAGGGAAGATAAGTGTCTATTTAGGCGAAATTACAGATGAAAATTTAATTTTTTAAAGTGAAAAATAAAAATGAGCGATGGAATTGAACAAGTAAAACTCGCATTTACAGATTTATTAAAAAATATCAGTAAACCACGGAGACGGTTACTCTATCAACAAATCGGGCGGGAATTAGCAAGAAATCAGCGTAGAAGAATTAAAGCACAGCAAAACCCAGATGGAACACTATTTGAGCCTCGTAAACTAAGAAAACAATTTGGCAAAAAGAAAGGGCGAATTAAACGCCAATTAATGTTTAGAAAATTGGTCACGCCAGCTCACATGAAATTACGTTACCAAGAAAAAGGAATTTCACTCGGTTTTTATGGTGGAGATGCTGCGATTGCTGCAGTGCATCAATACGGGTTAAGTGCTAGCCCATCTAAAAATAAAGATTTCAAAGTGCAATATGCCCAGCGTGAATTGCTGGGCTTTACAGAAGAAGATATTGAAATGATTGAAAGATTTGTGCTTAGAGCTATAGCGGGTAAAGAATTTTAATTGGGTTAATTTACAATTTATGCTCTTTAGCAATACGTTTACGTTCAATTTCTGCTTTGATTTGTTCGGTATCGCCACCAAAAAACCAAGCAATAGTAAAGAAAATAACGATTGCAGCCAAAATCCAAAATAACCAACTATTTAAATAAATAAGAGGTGCAAGCAAAACAAGCATTACTGCTAACGTGATATACCAGAAATTAATCGCTAAAGATAATGCACCAACAAAAATATAACTAAATGCGGCTAATACTGCAGTACCAAATGCAATAAGTAAACCAACAATAATTGGCAAACCAATGAGCAAAACAAAAATTTCCATCGTTCTCTCCCTGTTAAGTTTGTTCATTATTTGTTCCTCATTCCTAAAATGTCAAGAAAAAGTGGGTAAAAATGAAAAATTTAGAGCTTAAAGTAATTCTAGGTGCAGTTGATAAACTCACAGCCCCTTTAAAAGGTGTGCAAAAACAAATGGATAATTTGCAATCTAAAGTAAAAGGTGCGACCAATGAACTCAATAAACTAAAACAACAAAATAAAACCGCTGATTCATTTAAAAATTTGCAAAACTCACTGCAGCAAAATAATCAGAAATTAGTTGAAGCACGAGAAAAAGCAAAAAAATTAGCCGAACAACTACGCAATACTGCCGCACCGACAGCCGCACTTAAACGCCAAGTCACAGAAGCACATAAAGCAGCGCATAAAATGGCACAAGCACAAGAAAATCAGCGTAAACAATTAAATAAACTCCGCCAAGAATTAAAACTTGGTGGCTTTAACACATCAAAATTTAAGGAAAGTCAGGAAAAACTGAAACAACAGCTTAGTCAATCCACAGCCGCCATTGAAAAACAAAATGCAGCCATGAAAAAACTGCAACAGCGACAAGCAAGAAACCTAGCTTATCGAAATAGCGTAGATAATTTAAAAACGAAAAGTGAGCAATTAAAGGGATTTGGGCAATCTGCCATGATCGCAGGAACAGCAGGCAATGCGCTCACTGGTATAATGCTTAAACCTGCATTAGATTTTGAACAAGATTTTTCTAAGGTGCAAGCTTTAACTGGGTTAAATAAAACTGATCCAAAACAAGCGGAACAACTTGCACGGCTGCGCCAACAAGGGATTCATCTCGGTGCAACAACATCCTTTACATCAGGAGAAGTCGCACAAGGTCAAGGTTATTTGGCAATGGCGGGATTCAATGCAGACCAAATCGAAAAATCAATGCCTGCTATTTTAGCAATGACAAAAGCCGCAGGCATCGAAATGGGGCGAGTTTCAGATATTTCATCAGATATTTCTTCTGGTTTTAAAATTTCCGCTGACGAAATGGGGCGTGTAGCAGATGTGCTTACTGCAACATTTAGTGGTTCCAACACGACTTTAGAAGGTTTAGGCGACACAATGAAATATTTAGGTCCGATTGCCACGGCAACAGGTCAAGATTTTGAAACGATGTCAGCAATGGTAGGGTTGTTAGGTAATGTTGGGATAAAAGGCACTCAAGCGGGGACATCATTACGTTCTGCCATGCTCAGACTTTCCGCTCCACCTAAAGCGGCAGCAAAAGCATTGAAAAAATTAGGCGTATCCGCAAAAGATAGTCGTGGCAATATGCGTGCGCTTACCGACATTTTAGTTGATGTAGAAAAGAAAACTGCCAAAATGGGATCTGGCGACAAAATGGCTTATTACAAGGACATTTTCGGTACAGAAGCTGCGACAGCTATGGTTGAATTAGTTGGACAAGCGGGCGTCCACGGCATTCAAGAAATGACGGAAAAATTAAAAAATTCCGCAGGTCGTGCAGAGCAAGTCGCGCAAGTTATGTCGGATAACTTAATGGGGGATATAAAAAATCTAGAGTCTGCGCGTGAAGCCGTAGGCATTGCGATCTATGATACTATTTCAGATGATATTCGAAGCGCAATACAGTCGGTAACCGAAATAGTGCGAAAAGTGAATGAATGGATAAAAGCGAATCCTGAACTTACTCGACAAATTGTTAAATGGAGTGTATCAATTGCAGGAGGTATTACAGCATTAGGGGCATTAAGTATGGCATTTAGTTTTCTGTTTTATCCTGTTGCACGCATTTTATTAAGTGTCGGGCGTTTTACAGGCATTAATCATTTATTAAGTCAATCATTAAAAAAAGTCTCTGTTGAAAGTTTAAAGGCAAATAAACATTTATTTTCTTATAAAACCACCCTCAATTCAGCTAAAACTGGAACTATCATGTTTTATGGCGGATTGAAAAAAATGCCGAGTGTCTTTGTTAAACTCATTAAAAAGATGAGACACCTCTCATTTTGGCTAAATGGACTAAAAACAATACTTCGTATTGCTTTTGCACCTATTAGAATGCTCTTTATGGGATTAACGTCAATCATAGGTTTTCTCCTTTCTCCAATAGGTTTACTCGCTGCTACATTTGTCGCGGCAGGTGTGATGATTTATCGATATTGGGATAAAGTGCGGTCATTTTTCGGCGGATTTTGGGAGGGCTTAAAATCAGGTCTCGCCCCTGTCCTTGAAAAATTCCAACCACTAGGTACTGCATTTGGTGTGGTCGTTGGATGGATTGAAAAAGCGGTGAAATGGTTTACTGATTTATTGTCTCCGGTACAAAGCACCAAAGAAGATTTAGATGCTGCAGCCAGTGCAGGTAAAAAATTTGGCGAATGGATAGCAGCAGGTATAGATTTAGCTCTCAAACCTTTGGAGCTATTACAAAATGCCATTCAATGGGTAATAGATCATATGCCGAGTGTCAGTAGTATCGCTAATACACTTATACCCAAAAAACATGCAGAGCAACTCAGCGAAACAGCTAAAATGGCAGCAAATACAGGCTTTTCCAATGGCGGCTACACTGGCAATGGTGGCAAATATGAACCCATGGGCATTGTCCACGGCGGCGAATACGTGATGACCAAAGAAGCCACATCTCGACTTGGCATAAATACGCTCAACGCCCTTAATTACGGCAAACGAGCGCTTATTGCGGGCGGTTTAGGTATCAGCGTTGCAACTGCCGCCCCTGTGCAAGTTGATACTCGTGCGCCCATTTCTGCTCGTCCGATGATGACGCAATCCAGTCAGCCCATGAGCGTAAATATCACTATCCATGCCGCACAAGATATGGACGAACGAGCCATTGCACAACAAGTGGCAAAAGAAATACAACGCATCGAAAACCAACGCCAAGCAAGAGCAAGAAGTTTAATGTGGGACAGAGCATAATCAAAGGGCGAAAGCCCTTTTTTGTTGTTTATTGTAAACAGAAGTGCTAGGATCGGCGAAAAATAGGAGGGTATCAATGAACAACAATGCACCTTTTATTCGTGAAATTATTGACCGCACATCGCCAATAAAAGGCGAACCTGTGAAGGGTAACAATGCCAAAGAAATTAAGGCAAATGTTCAAACCATTTTAAAAGCGCAACTTAGAGCCACACAATTAAATGCTAGAACGCAAACATATTAAATTTGTCGAAATCCATCATCTTTTTACGCAAATCAGTCTTGCATTGGGATTTACAGAACAAGATATTGATAAACATTCGACTAATCTCGCTGAATTAATCGCATTATGGCAGCAACAAGAATTTGTTGAAGTGTATGTTGAAAATAAAGACCGTCTATTCGGACGTGCAAAAGACAGCAGTTTAGTCTATGGCGCATCGCCTTATTATATTGGTTTATATCACGCTCGATTAAGTTATGAAGAAAACGATCCTCTTGTGGTGCTGACATTTAATTATGAAGATAACCCAGAGCAAACCACAGTATCGGTTCGTTTTATGGTTGATCACGATACCTTATTCGGGACAAAAGAAGAAAAATTCATTCAACAACGAATGAAAGATATTCGTAAACGTATTGATGATTTTATTCAATTAGGCAATAAAAAATAAAAGGGCGAAAGCCCTTTTTTGTTACCTATTATTCCACACTCGCCCCCACTCGCCACACCACACAATATTGCCAACAATAAGGCATTTTCTTTAACTGTGAATGCCTATGTCTGCTGAATTACAACGAAAACTAGATAACATTACCCGCTTTGGGGTAATCGCTGAAGTCAATCACGCCACCGCACGTGCTCGTGTAAAGAGCGGTGACATTCTGACAGAGTTTTTACCATTTATTACATTTCGAGCGGGTACAACCAAAACATGGTCGCCGCCGACGGTGGGCGAACAATGTGTGATGTTATCAGTTAGTGGCGAATTTACTACTGCCTGCATATTAGTCGGGCTTTACACACAAAACAGCCCAAGCCAATCGCCCGACGAACACGTCATTGAATTTGCTGACGGTGCCAAAATTACCTACAACCAAGCAAGTGGCGCATTGGTTGTAACAGGTATCAAAATAGCCAGTATTACTGCCGCTAATCAAATTGATATTGACTGCCCCACTATCAATATCAAAGGCGATGTAAATATTGACGGTTCTTTATCAACCACAGGCACAAGCACCACAAAAGGCAATATCAGCACACAAGGCAGTGTGACCGCAAGTGGCGATATTAAAGGCGGAGAGATTAGTTTACAAAACCACGTTCACGTTGAACAAGGCGATGGCCAACGAACCTCTAACGCAAAGGCATAGTATGAACCGATACACTGGCGAAATATTAAAAAACGAAAGCGACCACATTAAACAATCTATTGCCGATATTTTGCTAACACCAGTTGGCTCACGTATTCAGCGGCGTGAATATGGCAGTTTAATTCCAATGCTAATAGACCGCCCAATTAGCCACACATTGTTATTACAACTGGCAGCTTGCGCCGTCACCGCAATTAATCGTTGGGAACCACGTGTACAGATCACACAATTTAAACCAGAGTTGGTTGAAGGTGGCATTGTGGCAAGTTATGTCGCACGCAGTCGTAAAGATAACCAAGAAATGCACAACGAAAAACTATTTTTAGGACATAAACAATGAGCGAATTAGTCGATTTATCAAAACTAGATGCACCAAAAGTGCTAGAAGATTTAGATTTTGAAAGTTTGCTCGCAGACAGAAAAGCGGGATTTATCGCGCTTTTTCCACAAGATGAAAGGGCATTTTGGCAAGCACGATTAAGTTTAGAAAGTGAACCTATCACGAAATTATTACAAGAAGTGGTTTACTTACAGTTAATGGAAAGACACCGCATCAACAATGCGGCAAAAGCCACAATGTTAGCCTATGCAAGCGGTTCAGATTTAGATGTGATTGCTGCCAATTACAATGTAAAAAGACAAGTCATTCAAGAGGCGAATAATAATGTTACGCCTAAAATCCCCGAAATTTTAGAAGATGACACCTCATTGAGATTGCGTACGCAATTAGCCTTTGAGGGGCTTTCTGTGGCTGGACCTCGTTCTGCTTATATCTTCCACGCACTCTCTGCACATCCTGATGTTGCAGATGTGTCGGTGGTTTCCCCTCAGCCTGCTAATGTTACCGTGACAATTTTAAGTCGCAATGGACAAGGCGAGGCAGAGGAAAGTCTTTTAAATGTGGTTCGAGCAAAACTTAACGATGATGACATCCGCCCTATTGGCGACCGCGTTATTGTCCAAAGTGCGGTGATCCAATCCTACGAAATCCGTGCCAAATTACATCTATATCGTGGCCCAGAATACGAGCCAATCAAAGCGGCTGCATTAAAAAAATTGACCGCTTACACCAAAGAAAAACACCGTTTAGGGCGAGACATTAGCCTATCGGGTATTTATGCCGCCTTACATTTAGAAGGGGTACAACGAGTAGAGCTTATCTCGCCTACCGCCGACATTGTGTTACCAAGCTCAAAATCAGCCTACTGCACGGCAATTAATTTGGAGATCGTGACAAGTGATGATTACTAAGCATTTACTGCCGATAGGTTCAACCCCATTAGAAAAACGTGCGGCTGAAATTCTAAAAAGTGCGGTAGAAAATCCTATTATTATTGCAGATTTAATCAATCCTGAACGTTGTCCCACTGAATTACTGCCTTATTTAGCTTGGGCGTTTTCGGTGGATAAATGGGATGAAAACTGGACAGAAGAAGTTAAACGCATTGCAATTAAACAATCTTATTTTGTACACAAACACAAAGGCACGATTGGCGCAGTCAAACGTGTGGTTGAGCCAATAGGCTATCTTATTGAACTGAAAGAATGGTTTCAAACCAACCCACAAGGCACGCCAGGAACATTTAGCTTAACCGTAGAAGTGTCTGAAAGTGGTTTAAATGAACAAACCTATAACGAACTCGTGCGACTTATTAACGATGTTAAACCCGTCTCAAGACATCTCAATCAGCTCGCTATCGCCCTCTCCCCAACAGGGTCACTTAGTGCCTTTGTTGGTCAGCAATGGGGCGAAATCATCACGGTATATCCACAATAGGAATATTTATGGCATCACAATATTTTGCAATCTTAACCGACTACGGAACACGGGCTTTTGCTCAGGCATTAAGCCAAGGGCAGCCATTACAACTTACTCAATTTGCTGTGGGCGATGGCAATGGACAAGCGGTTACACCAACAGCAAGTGCCACAGCACTTGTGCATCAAACGCACATCGCACCTGTAAGTGCAGTTTCTCTGGATCCTCGCAATAATAAACAAGTCATCGTTGAATTAACCATTCCAGAAAATATCGGCGGTTTTTACATAAGAGAAATGGGCGTATTTGACGCACAAAACAAACTCATTGCCTACGCAAACTGCCCTGAAAGTTTTAAACCTGCAGAAAATAGTGGCAGTGGTAAAGTCCAAGTACTACGGATGATTTTAAAAGTAGAATCCTCTAGTGCAGTGACATTATCTATTGATAACAGTGTGATTTTTGTGACTCGCCAACAAATGACACCGAAAGCCATTACTGCCACAACGCAAAATGGATTTGATGAAAGTGGTCATACCCACGAAATCGCTAAATCCAGCATCACGCAACAAGGTATCGTCCAACTTACCAACGACACGGGGCTTGAAAGTGAATCTCTTGCACTCACTGCAAAAGCAGGGAAAAAACTTGCTCAACAAACTGCACAATTACAGTTAAATGTCTCGCAAAATTACATCCACAACAGCAAAAAATCCTCTGCAGTAAATAGCAATAGTGCAGACACAGTTGCAACCAGTGCAGCCGTGAAAACCTCCTATGACAAAGCAGTAGAAGCCAAAACTACCGCAGATGGAAAGGTTGGTTTAAATGGTAACGAAAGCATTAACGGCGAGAAAACCTTTGAAAATCGTATTGTGGCAAAAAGGAATATCCGTATTTCAGACAACCCGCATTATGCTTCATATGGAGACCATTTAAATATCGGGGCAAACAATGGCGATTGCTGGTTCGAATATAAATCGAGCAACCGAGAGATTGGCACGCTTCGTATGCACGCTAACGGCGATTTAACCTACAAACGTAATAAAATCTACCATGAGGGGGCAAAACCGCAATTTAATACGGATATTGAAGACAAGCCTGATACACTTGCAGGCTATGGTATTGGGAATTTTAAAGTAGAACAAGGGCAAGGCGATGCCAATGGCTATAAAACCGATGGCAATTATTACTTAGCAAGTGGTCAGAATCTACCCGAAAATGGGGAATGGCATATTGAAGTAGTTAGCGGTGGAGCAACAAATGCGGTGCGTCAAATTGCACGTAAAGCGAATGACAACAAAATCAAAACACGCTTTTTTAATGGCTCAAATTGGTCAGAATGGAAAGATGCAGGCGGCGACGGCGTGCCTATTGGTGCTGTGGTGTCATTCCCTCGCGCAGTAACTAATCCCGTTGGTTTTTTACGTGCTGATGGTTCAACATTCAGCCAACAAACCTTTCCCGATTTATACCGCACTTTGGGAAACCACAACCAACTCCCAGATTTAACCCATAGCGATGTGGGGATGACGGCTTATTTTGCCGTGGATAATATCCCAGCAGGCTGGATTGCCTTTGATGAGATTGCCACCCAAGTTACCGAACAACGTTACCCCGAGTTATATCGTCACTTAGTTGGTAAATATGGCTCCATTGAACGCGTGCCTAAAGTAGCAGATAGATTTTTGCGTAATGCGGGGAATAGCTTGTCTGTGGGACAAACGCAAGAAGATGAGTTAAAACGACATGTGCATAGAGTACCGATAGACTACGATTCTTGGTTTGATCACTCAAGTCAAAGACGGAATAATTCGTATTTTGACTATACAACATTTGCTCAGTCTTCAGATTTGTGGAGCACCCTTGGTTATGACAATGCAGATGGCGATAATGGTTTTGTGTCCCCAAAAGACACCTCTCAAATGGCAACAGGTGGCGATGAAACTCGCCCTAAATCATTAATCCTCAAATTATGCATCAAAGCCCTTAATAGTTTTGATGATGTGGTCTTTTGGATTAAATCCCACGGCGAGGTAACTAATGCTGGTGCGCTTGATGCAGGGCGATTAGCGCAAGGATTACAAAATAAAGCAGAGCGTAATCATACCCATACCGTGAGCCAGATTACCGATTTTAATCAGTCAGTAAGAGAAATCGTTACACAATCCATTACTCAAGGTTTTACTCAAAATCTAGCCGAAACGGGGTGGTGTAAATTGCCAAATGGAATGATTTTACAATGGGGTAGGGTAAGAAATGAAGTGGTAACTTATTTCCCTATAGCCTTTCCGGTTCGGTGTTGTGCAGTAACGCTAGGGCAAATAATGAATGTGTATTCTTACGATGCTGCTCTATATTTCTACAATAAAACAAATTTTAAAGCCTACATCCAAAGGGGAGAGGCTGTCTATATGGCAATTGGTTATTAATGGATGTGGAGAATTTTTACAAAGCCATCGTAGCTATTGTAGGGTGGGCGTAAGCCCACGTATGATAAGCACGATTACAACTGAGAAGAATATTGACGCAAAACTTCATTGATACGCGTTTGCCACCCCTTACCTGTGGCACGAAATTTCTCGACCACATCGGCAGACAAGCGAATAGTGACGATTTGTTTAGGAATTTTTCGTGTGTTTTGTTTTTGCATCACGCCTTTTTCTTCCAATTGTTCCTGATGGGAAAAAAGCATTTGAGCCAAATCAGTAGGCAGAGCTTCAGCAACTGGCTGTGCAAGCACAAAATCTTCAGTAGTAAGTTCTCTCACTTCGCCGTTAGCATTGGTTAAGGATTGACGTTTCATATTTTTTAACCTCTCTTTTATTCGCTTTGCGGAAACTAATAACACGGATGCCGTCTTTTATTGGGGTAAAACAGACAATGTACAAACGCTGAGTATCGCCTAAATAACCTGCTGCGACATAACGTGGCTCAGGGTAATCAAAGCGAACATCAGGCACAATAACAGCCGTTGTCCAACGCATTTGTTCAACTAATTCAAAGGGTAAATTTCGATCTTCAATATTACGTTGGTTTTTATTAGGGTCAAATTCAATTTTCATTGCGATTTATGATGTATTTTGTAAATACATTATAGACAGCAAGAAAGAAAATGTAAATACAAAAAAAGGAAAAACAATGACAATCTACTACAAAAACGGTTTTTTTGATGACACTGACGGCGGTTTTGTGCCTGAAAGTGCGGTGGAAATTAGCCAAGAAACCTACCTTGAGCTGCTTAACGGACAAGCCCAAGGCAAGCAAATCATCGCAGATAAAACGGGCAATCCTATATTAATTGACCCACAACCTAGCGCAGCACACGAGTTAAACCTTGACACACTCACATGGGAAATTTCAACCGAAAAACAAACCGCACTTTTTACACAACAAAAAGAAAGCTTACTCAATAAATTAGCGGACAAAGCCGACCAACTTAAAAATGGATTACTGGCAGGCTATCCACAGACGGAAATTGAAAGTTTTTACCGGCAAGAAAAAGAAGCGTTAGCGTGGCAGGCGGATAATTCAACAGAAACCCCAATGCTCACACAAATCGCCCAAAATCGTGGTGTACCGTTTGAAATATTAGTAGAAAAAGTGATTGAAAAATCCGCTCAGTTTGCCGTCGTGATTGGCATCATTATAGGGCAACGACAAGCCTTTGAAGACCGCTTACTGGCGTTAAAAACCCCCGAAGAATTAACCGCACTTGAACAGGAGATTGAACAATGGCAATTAAACACAAATTAACACGCTATGGCTATCACGTGATTATCGCTATAGACCAACTGTTTAACGCCTTAACGGGCGGAGCAGCAGATGAAACTCTCTCCAGCCGTACTTACCGAGGGGCAATATTAGCCGAGAAGCCAAAAAAACGCTGGCGAGTGTTATATCGTTTAATCAACGGCATTTTCTTTGACCGCAATCACTGCAAAACAGCTTATGAAAGTGAGGTTTCAGGCAAACAGCATGATGCACGATTTAATAAGTTATCAAAAATACAGTAACTGTTTTTAAAATCAAAATGGCGGGTAATTCTGCCGTTGTTTATTTTCTCCAATACACCGTGATCTTTGTTAGTTTAAATACCACAACGCCAGTCGCTACCACTGGCTTTTAAATCCTTACAAAATAGCCCTATCTCTCAACAACAGGGCTAAAATTATGACTGATGAATATCTCCATGGGGTCAAGGTGACGGAAATTTCCGAAGCCTTGCGAACACTCACTACATCATCCACTGCAGTTATCGGTTTAGTGGCAACCGCACCAGATGCAGATGAATCGGTTTTCCCGCTTAACAAACCCACTCTTTTAACTGGCATCACCGCTGAAATGCAAGCCAAAGCAGGGAAAAAAGGCACGCTATCTCGTGCGTTAGATGGCATTGCGGATATTGTGAATTGTAAAGTTGTCGTCATTCGTGTGGAAGAAAACGAAGATGAAAGCACCATGAAAGCCAATGTAATCGGCTCAGTCGATAACGAAGGCAATTACACTGGCTTAAAAGCGTTCTTAGTATCTGCTGCAGTTTGTGGTGTCAAACCACGTATTTTCTGTGTGCCAAAATACGATAGCCAAGACGTAACCACTGAATTGTTAAGCGTAGCGAAAAAACTCAATGGCTTTGTGTATGCCTCTTGTGGCACAGCAAAAACCAAAGAAGAGGCAGTGACATACGGTCGCAATTTCTCACAACGTGAATTAATGCTGATTTTCGGTGATTTCTTGTCGTTTAACCCAAACACCAAACAAACCGAAGTGGATTATGCCGTTGTTCGTGCTGCCGCAATGCGTGCATATCAAGATAAAGAATACGGCTGGCATACCTCCATTTCAAACAAAGGTTTAACTGGCGTGACTGGTGTCACTAAGCCGCTTTCTTTCGATATTAACGACAGTGCAACCGACGTGAACTATCTCAACGAACAAGGCATTACTTGTTGTGTAAACCACAATGGCTTTAAGTTCTGGGGATTACGCACTCGTTCGGCAGATAAATTATTTATCTACGAAAACTACACTCGCACGGCACAAGTGTTGAAAGACACCATTGCACAATCCTTTGACTGGGCGATGGATAAAGACATTTCCGTGAATCTTGTGAAAGAAATCGTGGAAGCGATCAATGCAAAATGGCGTGAATATGTGGCGCAAGGTTATTTAATCGGTGGGAAAGCATTTATCAATGCCAACTTAAACACTGCCGCAACCTTGAAAGATGCAAAATTGCTTGTGTCTTATGATTACTGCCCTGTTCCACCGTTAGAACAACTTGGTTTCAACCAATACATTAGCGATGAATACCTTGTGGAATTTGCCGCAAACATTGCAAAAGTAGGAGCGTAAAAAATGGCATTACCTCGTAAACTCAAATTAATGAATTTTTTGGCTGACGGTAATTCTTACCGTGGTCAAGTTACCGAAATTACCCAACCTAAATTAGCCATTAAACTGGAAGAATACCGTGCAGGCGGTATGTTTGGCGCAGTAAAAGTGAACCTTGGAGTGGAAGCTCTTGAAGCACAATTCAAGATGGGCGGTTATATGACCGAACTTATCAAAGAATTTGGTGGAAAAATTGACGGCACAGCATTACGTTTTGCGGGTGCCTATCAACAAGACGACACCGAAGAAGTGGTTTCAATCGAACTGGTTATGCGTGGTCGTTTCAGCGAGATTGACAACGGCACAAGCAAATCGGGCGATGACACCGAACAAAACTACACCGTGCCATTAACCTACTACAAAATCATCGAAAACGGCAAAGACCTCGTGGAAATTGACTTAATCAATTCCGTTTTCATTGTCGGTGGCGTTGATCGTTTAGCTGAACATCGTTCTGCAATCGGCATTTAATTCACACACCTTGCCCCGAAAGGGGCTTTTATTAAATCCCATTCTTTATTTAAAGGAAACATAAAATGAAAACAGAAAACACCAAAATCATTAGCCTAACCAACCCTATTACTCGTGGCGAAAACCAAATCACAGAAATCACTGTCAATAAACCGACTGTGCCTGCATTAAAAGGCTTAAAAATGTTTGATGTGTTGCAAATGGATGTGGACGCATTACAAGTGTTATTACCACGCGTGACATCGCCAGTACTGCACAAAGCAGACTTTGCCACAATGGAAGTCGCGGATTTTACCGAGCTTGCTGCGGCGGCTGTCGGTTTTTTAGGGAAGAACTCGGAAGTGGAAACCGAAGCGACCGAGTAATGATTGCCGCAACAGTGGAAGATGCCATGGCAGACATTGCCATCATCTTTCACTGGCAACCACAAGCCTTTGAGCAAATGACATTTTCCGAATTAATGCAATGGCGAGAAAAAGCGAGGGAGAGGAATGAAATGGCTGAAGAATAGAAAAGCAAAATGCCCCGAAAGGGGCATTTGATTAAGCACGTTTATCATTTCTTACTGCATAGCTTAGCGCAAGATAGATGCCAAATATAATCGCGGCAAGAGCCCAAAGTCCGATAGTGAGTGCCATTTTAATCCTCCTTAGATGATGAAAGAAATAGCTTATGCTTACGAATTAATTTGCCACCAAGCAGTGCAAAATAAGCCATAAACAATAACGCAACGGAACTGGCAATTTTAAAATAAGTGTTATTTTGCCCAAATGCTACCACAGGCACAGCCAAAATCGCAACTTTTGCCATATCTTCCAAGATTTTAGCCCATGCCTCCAAGGTTTCAACTTCAATAGGGCGTTTTAATAAATTTAGCATCATTCTCTCCTTTGCTTCATATAAAAACAGTATAAAGGAAAAAATAAAATGTTCCAAAACTTCGCACTTGCCACATTGGGTATGTTTGTTTTTACTCGGCAAACCGTGCCTTTTCAAAGTTTAGACCGCACATCAAATTGGCGGCATCCAACCAATGCCATTGTCGGGGCAATGCCAAAATCACAGTTCACTGGCAAAGAAAGCGAAACCGTCACGATAAGTGGCAGATTAATCCCAGAAATCACTGGCGGCAGATTTTCTATTAAAGCCCTTGAATTAATGGCAGACAGTGGCGGTGCATTTCCGCTAATTGACGGTGCAACCTTTGAAATTATCGGTTTTTTTGTGATCGAAAGCGTACAAGAAACCCGAACAGAATTTTTTAGCGATGGTGCACCTCGTGCGATTGATTTCAGTATGAGCCTAAAACGCACCGATGACCCCATGTTAATCGCCATTGCAGAGAGTTTAATGAGTAGCCTTTAATGTTTGATTTAAATCTTAATGACAATCATCGCACGCCCGCTTTTAAAGTATTTATTACTAGCAAAGACAAAAAACAGCAAGACATCACACAAGTGATATCGAACCGTTTAATTAGTTTGTCTTTAACAGATAATCGAGGCTTAGAGGCGGATACACTCGACCTAGAATTATCCGACCATGACGGTAAACTCGCCTTACCGCCACGCAATGCCACAATCCAAGTTGCGCTAGGTTGGAAAGGCAAACCACTGATTGACAAAGGGCAATATTCAGTGGATGAAGTGCAATTTTCAGGCGGCGCAGGGTCGGCAGACCGATTAACTATCAGAGCAAGAGCGGCTGATTTAAAAGGCTCATTTTCCGAACAAAAAGAGCGCTCATTTGATAAAAAAACGTTGGGCGAAATTATTGACACTATCGCCAAAGAGAACCAACTCAAAAGCCAGTGCGAGAAAAAACTGGCTAACACCTTTATTGCGCACATCGACCAAACCAACGAAAGCGACATTAATCTATTAAGCCGTCTAGCAGAAGAACACGGGGCGATGTGCACTGTTAAAAACGGCACGCTATTATTTATGCCGCTAGGACAAGGCAAAACCGCCACAGGCAAGCCGATCCCACTGCGTAAAATCACTCGCAAAAGTGGCGACAACTACAATTTTTCCATAGCAGAAAGTGAAAACTATAAAGCCGTGCGGGCGTATTGGCATGATACGGCCACAGGCAAACGTGGCGAAATTATCGTAGATAAAAATACTAGGATTGTGAAAAAACAGCGTATGACGAAAGGTAGAACGCTAGCAGATGGTACAGTAAAGGGCAGACGATTAACGAAAATAAAATATAACACCATTGAACAAAAAGCCCCTGTGGAAAGTGACAATGATAAAATTAAAAACCTTCGTGTTACTTATCCTTCAGAAGCGAGAGCTATCACTGTCGCCAAATCCGCCTTTGACAAACTCAAACGAGGCGTAGCAACATTTAGCCTAAATCTTGCCTTTGGCGAACCCGATTTAATCCCCGAAACGCCCATTGAACTTTCAGGCTTTAAAGCCGAAATTGACGCAACCAACTGGCTTATCACTAGAGTAACGCACAATCTTTCAGACGCTGGCTTTACCAGTCAAATTGAATGCGAACTGAAAGTGGAAGAAGATGAAGTGGAAGTAAAAAAAGAGAAAAAATAAAAGTAAAATACAACTTATTACGCCGTTTATTGATTGTTTTGCAATGTAAAGCGACATTAAGTAAAATTATATTAAACCATATTTAAACTTTAGGGTAATGGGAATGATTGAAGCAGTTGATTTATTTTGTGGAGCAGGCGGACTTACCGCAGGTTTGCAAAAAG
Organism: Haemophilus influenzae; assembly: GCF_019703545.1. Lineage (NCBI taxonomy): Bacteria > Pseudomonadati > Pseudomonadota > Gammaproteobacteria > Pasteurellales > Pasteurellaceae > Haemophilus > Haemophilus influenzae. The sequence goes on from NZ_AP018771.1 coordinate 1,306,311, forward strand.
TCGGCGTAAAAGTAAATGCAGGCTACGATATTGAAGAAAATTGCCGATTTGCTTTTGAATTTAATAATCAAGCATCTTTTGTAAATAAAGATGTTGCTCTTGTTGATGCTGACGAAATTATTCAATGGTACAAAAAAGGTAAGATCCGACTATTGGCAGGTTGTGCACCTTGTCAGCCGTTCTCAAAATATAATCAAGGCAAGGATACTCGATTAGACAAAAAATGGCCTTTGCTTTATGCATTTGCGAGACTAATTAAAGAAGTTCAACCTGAACTAGTCACAATGGAAAATGTTCCTGAGGTTGTTAAGCATCAGGTTTATCATGATTTTGTTGATGAATTAAAATCACAAGGATATTTTATTTGGGCAGATACGATTAAATGTGTTGATTATGGATTGCCACAACAACGCAAACGTCATGTATTATTAGCTTCTAAACTTGGTGAGATTGATATGATTGCACCAACCCATTCACTTGAAAATCAAGTTACAGTTAAAGATGCAATCAAACATCTTCCCCCTATTAAAGCTGGAGAAACTTGTCCTACAGATCGACTTCATCGAGCAATGGCATTGAGTGAAATCAATTTAAAACGTATTCAAGCATCAAAACAGGGGGGAACTTGGCGGGACTGGCCAGAATCTTTACGTACAGAATGCCATAAAAGAGCCAGTGGGGCGACTTATTCTGCCGTTTATGGAAGAATGAGTTGGGAGAAACCAAGTCCAACAATGACAACCCTTTGTTATGGCTATGGAAATGGACGTTTCGGACATCCTGAGCAAGATAGAGCAATTTCATTAAGAGAAGCTGCGATATTTCAGGCGTTCCCTGAAAATTATCAGTTTATGCCAGAAGAACAGCCTATAAATTTAAATACAGTAGGAAAAATGATTGGCAATGCAGTGCCGGTGACTTTGGGAGAAATTATTGGGAAAAGTTTTATATCCCACCTTCAAGAGATGGGATATAACAGTTAAATTTTTTCAACGATATCTTTTATCTTTTGAATATCATTTGTTTTCTGTAAGTATTCAGCATAAGCATTTCTAGAGCGAGTAATTAACTCATCATAGGTCAAAAGCTCCGCCTTAGATGCTCTTAAAAGGTCATTAACCGTTTCTTTATCTGTAGTCTGATAAATTTTATTTTTCACTTTAGTGCCTACCAAAAAATAGACCTCTATCCCCGAAACATCAGAATAATCTTGATTATTTAAATACCATTGTTTTGTTGCATCTACATATTTATTCCCTTGTTTTATAAGATCGTAAATATCTATTGAGTAACTGGGCATTTCTTTTTTCATCTCAATAATGATGTGTTTCCCTGCTATATTTTTATACGCAATGTCTAATCTTGCTCCTGAATTATTATCAGGACAAGCTTGTTTAAGTTCATTACTTAGCTTTTGTTCAATAAATGTTTCAGTTGTTCGTTCCCAAGCAGGATCAAGCAACCATAAATGCTCATACAGATGTTCTTGGATAACCTTTTCTTTCTCATTTTCATCTTTAAGCGATTCTAATTTATCAATAATTCCCAATCGTTGTTTCGTTACGTCATAGAAATAACTCTCTTCAATATCATCTATTGATTGTAATATCGGTTTAAAAACTTTTGGATCAAAAGAAGATAATTCATTTAGCCGCTCTAAATTCCCACGCACCTTTAACTTCTCAAATACTAATACCGCACTTTTCAGCACATCCTTACGAGAGATCTCCTGCTCTTCTTCAGAACCACTAAAGCGAATCGTATTGACTTTACTAATTAAATCTTCCGCCGCTTTTTTATCACGACTATCTTTAAGTTCATCAAGCCAAGTTTGTAAAGCTGGATGTTTCTCTTTTACCTCTTTCAATCCAGTTTCTTTTCGCCAAACATCCCAATCGGTATCGACAGTTTTTAATGCGTTAGCCACAAATACTTTCAAAATTGCGTACCGTTCATCATTTTGACGTAATCCTTGTCGAGAAGATGTTGCCATATCTTGATAATTAGAATCATCTAAGAAATCCGCATTAATTTCTCCAACAAGATAGCTTGTAAAAATTTTTGCGTTATCTAATTCATCCAATATATTTTCTTGGAAAATACGACCATTCGCCAAAACAGTGATTGCATTATTTGATACATCTTCATCTTTTAATTCAGAAGGTTTTTTCACGCTAGCAATAAAACCTGTGATGTTAAAGGATAAATTATCATAAGTTATTTGATGGTCCAATTCTTTATACTTTATTGAGTTTTTTTGTAGAAACTGAGAAGAATGACCAAAAGACCATAAAAACTCAATTTTTGAAGTATATCCTCGATGTTCTAAGGTAACCTCTTCTTGATTAATAAATACTTTAAAATTAAATTTTTGTCCTAAAATACTAAAACGTCTTGCTAGGTGTTTTTTTAGATAAGTTGCAGTAGTATTGATGTGCTTATCTATGTCAGATAATACAATTGTAGTGCCTTTTTTTGTGATAAAACTGGATGTGTCTTCAATATTCTCCGTGTTGTATTCTTGTTGCTGCTCAATCGCCTCTCTCAAGTGAGTAACATTAACCTTAAGAGCAACAACCTCATCATCTTCTGTTTTAGTAAAAATAGAAACTTCATTGGCAAGTGAAAACATTGCTAGTTTGCCAATCCCTTTTCTTCCCATTACATTACGTTTATATATTGGGCTGATTGCTCTCTTATCTTTTCTTCTAGCATAACCCACATTTAAGAATTTATTCTCTACATCATCTAAATTCATTCCGTGTCCATTATCAGCAATCGTGATAGTGCCATTTTCTGTATCAATATTAATATGAACTTCAGTGGCATCAGCATCCCAAGAGTTGGATACAATCTCTGTTAAAACCGCAGGTGTGTTGGTATATAAACTCAATCCCAAATGATTAAGTACATTTAAATCAATATTAAATTTTGCCATTGCTTATTCTCACTATTTTTATTTTAGATATTACACTACCACTTCTTCATCTTCATCGGCAAACTAAACACCACGCGTCCGTGAATAAAGACAGGATCATCCTGTTTTATCTCCCACTCTTTATACTCTTCTTTATTATCAGAAATCGCCCACATTTCACGACCACGTTTTTGCAAGCGTTTAATGAATGTGTGATCATCAAACGTGAACACATAAAGCCCATCGGCACTGAAATAATTTTCTGATACATCGACATAAAGCAAATCGCCACTTTCCAATGTCGGCGCCATGCTGTCGCCTTTTACCGCAATAATTTTTAAATTTTTAGCATCGGTGCGCCCAAATTGGCGACGGAAGAAATCCAGATCGAACTCTTGTGCTAATAAGCCTTGTTCGCTACGAGTTAAGAAAGCTCCATTGCCAGCACTAGCTTCCACGTCCAAAATTTCAATGCGAATGGTATTCTCCCCTATAGGTTCCTGCAGATTAACCACGCGCACCGTGTCGTCAGTAAAGCCCAATGCATTTTTCGTTACATCAGGAAATGAACTTATATGATATTCAAACGCACCACCTTTTATACCTTTGGCTTCGCGCATTTTCCAATTTTCATTTTTTGCCTTGCGAGTGATATTTGTTGCTTGAGCAGGCAATCCATCTAGCCCTTCTAACTCTTTTGCCGAGTACCATTCTTTCATTTTTGACTTCCTCATAAGATTTTTTTTAAATCTTTTTTAAATCACATATTGATTTAGAAAAGATTTAGTTATAATATCTCAAACAATGTAAACAAACACAAAAAGGGCAATTCTAGCCAGTTTTTTGTTTTAATAGTTGTGGCAACGCCACAATGCCGATGGCATAAAACATGGTTTTTAATGAGGCGTATTGCTTAATGGCTTGTTGTGGAACTTCGCTGAAATTAAACCCAAATTGTTGGAGTTCCGCTTGGCTGAAACTGCCGAGTGCAAAGACAAAAATGCAAACGCCACATAAATAGGAATGTTGTCCTTGAATGTGCAAGTTTTTGGTGTACGGAATCGTTTTTTTATATACCCAATAAATCACGAATGATATCAACAGCAATATAGCAAGTTGAATATCGGCGTTGATTTCTGGCACAAGTGCAAAGCGAGTGTAAACATAAACTAACCCTAATGTTGCCCAATAAGCCACGGTATCAATGATGATGTCTTTTATAAAAAGCAGGTGTTTTTTTATTTTTTCGAACATAGGGGTGCCTTATGGCTAAAAAAGTGGATGAACAATTATGGGTTCGCGTATTGGAACTTGAACAAGCCTTGAAAGAACAGGAAAAACAAACCAAGCAAAGAATAGACGAACTGGAACAGCAATACCATGATCACCATAACCATTTACCAGCTTTATGTTTTATCTGCGCTGTAATAGGAACGTTCTGTGCATTCCAATTTTTTAGATAGCAAAAGTATAACAAAGTAAACAAAAACAACAAGGAAAAGGATATGGCGAAAACAGAAAAAAAACGCGAACTAAAATCTGAAATTATCGCATTTCGTGTGACGGCAAGTTTTAAAGAAAAGTTACAAGAAATGGCTCAAGCGGATAAACGTGAATTAAATGATTTTATCCGTTTGAAATTGGAAGAATGTATTAATTAATCAGTAAGATGACATTAATCCAAACGATTCCAGCAACAATAGACCAGTTAAGGATAAATATGAGAAATCGTAAAAATCGAGTCAGCATGGCATACCTCGTGGCGTTATTTTCAATGATGTCGTGCTTTATGGTGTTGATTATCTTTTAATTTTAATAACCGTGCAATCCATATTGGGGAATGTGGGGAGCGTAGAACAAAAAAGAAGGTGTGTATGTGTGAAACAGCAATTCAAGCAAGCGGGAAATTCTTTCTTCGCAAAACAAAAGACGGCAAATACCGTCTTTCATTTACGTTATTTGATAACGGTTCTACTTCTGTAGAAAAGATTCAAGCGCGTCAAATACTGCTTCAATCTTTTCTGCTTGATCTTCATCAAGAGAAAAATTGTTTAGATGTTGGTCACGTATGTATTCGTAATAGCGATGAAGTTCTTGCTTCTGTGCATTCGTTATGTGATGACGAAAGAAAGCAAGCAAATCTTCAAGCGCATAAATGCGGAGGTTCTTTTCTGCATTATCTGCAACAAGTTCATCAATCTGATCTTCAATCATAGTCTCGGTTCCTTTGTGAATCGTGAATAAATCAAATTGAGTATAACAAATTAGGAGGTAAAGAGTGAATGTAGATCACAAATGTGCAAATTGCGGGAGTAATAACATCCGTGTACGAACTTCAGAAAAAATTGGTTTGTTGTTAATCGACGTGTTGGCTTACTGCAACAACTGCGGCACAGAATTAAAAGTGCAAAGCCAAATTACAAGAGTAAGAACACCAATTTATTACGATCGCCCAGAAGCATTAAGTGCGAACAAGCCGTTAAAGCAGATTGATGAGCGTCAGCAAGAAATCGACATCTAATCTTTAATTTCCATCAAGATTTTTAAAACAGTCGTTTGAAGAAATTCATTCGACAGGATTTTTGCAACCAAAATTTAGGAGTTTGAGCAAATGACAAGCAAAAAATATGTGTACAGCAAAGAAAAAAACACGCCGCGTAGCCGTGTGAATGTGTGGCTGTTAAATAAAACTGTACAAGAACAGGCGCGCAACATTCAACTGTTGCAACGAGCGATTTCACACCAAGCAGGCGTGAATGCCCAGCAAGTTTTGCTGAATGAATCATTAAGCGATCGCATTGCATTACTTGAAGAAGCACAGTGGGAACGTGAACAAAGCATTTTCCAACGTGTTGCACGGTGGTTCTGTAAATAAATGAATGGGGGGGAGTGATGACCTTAATGCCTTATTGCTTTGACGATGAAACGGAATCTGCCGCTGAAAAATGGTGCCGTGTAAATCAAGTAAAGGTGCCTGAAATCCGAAGTTTTGATGATGCGCTGCACTCGTTAAGCAAAAGCCAATTCCGTGTAGAACGAGAGTTTGACGGTTTACAACAAGGCTTTCGAGAAATGCTGTTGGAATTAGCCGATTTAGATTTTTCAGATTTACGTGCAGGGCATTTAACAGGCACTAAGCTCCATCACTACACAGAACAAGGACAACGCAAAATAGCCCGCGCACTACGTAAAGTGCGGTTACTTTCGGGAATGTTTTCACAAGGCGTAACAGAGCGGGAATTTACTCAAATTGATAAGACGATGGGGGAATAACAAATGGCAGCGATAATTTTAAGCCGTGGTGCTTTGTCTTTTTGTGCAAAAGATGTTTATCACAAGCTAGATGATGCGCAAGAACAATTGTTCGCTTATTTCTACCACTTAGATAAGGGCGATGAACAATCAGCAAATACGGCATTTAGTGAATATATCCGTTTGGGCGACATTGCAATTCAAGCGAAACGAGAATTAATGAAAAAACACGCCGAATGGGCGGAGTGGAGAGAGAAAAGAAAATGATAAGTTGTTTAGCGATGTTTTTCGTAGTGGTGTTTGCCGTTCTTGGCGTGGCTGTGACGGTAATGGGATTAATTGAGTTTATTACGGACGTGCTAGATAGCCGTTGGTAAAGGAGAAAAAGAATAATGGAAAACAATATTTGTATCGCTCTAGATTGTGGCGCAACGCTAGAAATTTTACCCATCGGCACCCGCTTTCAAGTGGTTGAAGTGATTGGTGATCAAGATAGTTGGTATGGCAAACAAAAAACAAGAACGGTGGGCAATTTACACAACACAATTTGGGGTGCAATTGAAGAAGTACGCCGTTATGACTTAGCCCAATATGAAATGTTGAGCTTGGAAGAATTACTCAGTGCCGTGAGTTCGACCAACAACAAAATCAAAGAATATTTTGAATATCACAGTGAATATTTAGCCCATACGGTAATGTAAGGATTCTTGATGATGAACTGGGAACTTGAGTGTAATGCCAATCTTGCCAAACGTGAGCAAGCGATGGCAGATGCACGTGCAGTGATGATGCAAAGTGCGGTGAAATTTGACCGCACTTTCGATACTGCTCAAGCGACATCGGCGCAAATGGAATTATTTTCTGTTGCGCCGCACCAGTTCGATTATGTTGAAAAACTGCTTTCTGCGCTCCCTCGCAAACGCCAACGTGAGCATTTTCGCCATGTTTGGTTGCGTGCGTTCAACGGTGTGAAAGATGATGGTTCTATCGGGTTTAAATTTGGTAATAAACAGGCAGCGTATGCCAATACCTATTTGCGTGAAATCCTCACTAATCGCTTGAAAGCCGTTTTTCAACATTATCAGATTAGCCTTGATTGGTTGATTGACCGTGATACGCATTCACAAGTGGTCGCACTTTCTAAAGGCAAAAAGGCGGCTAACTTTCCGTTTTATTTGTTAAGTGAACATCAGCTAAAAGAAATGGCAGACAAATTAGCCCTGTTGTTTACGAAATTACAGTCTGATTTTGTCACTGAACAAGCGGAGCGGAAAGAACGTGGGGAAATATCTCTTGATGATTTCGCCGCACTTTCTCGTGACCTTTATCGCTTAGTGGGCGAAGTGTGTGCGGATATTGGTTTTCCGTTAAAACACTGGTTCGCTTATCAAGATAACCGTTTCTTAGATGTAAATGACATTGAGGTTGATCTGAATAAATCAGTTTGCCCAATACATTGGAAACGCCAACTTACTACGGCACAAAAACGATTGAAAGAACATGTGGAGATTGGCTGTGGTGCAGTATCGGCAAAAGTGAGCCCTTATGTGTCGCAAACTGCATTTAATGACTACCGTGTGCAACGTGCAGATAACCTCGAATATCTGCAACAAATGGTGTTGGAAAATCTAGACGATAGCACCGAACAAATGCCGTTGATTGAAATGTGGAAAAAATCGGTGGCAAATCCTGCTATCCGTTTTCAGGAAACCATGAACCGCTTGCGTGGTATTGATGAATGGGCGATAGAAAATTCATTTGTGTCACTCTTTCTTACGCTGACTGCCCCATCCTCTTTTCACGCAACGCATGAAACAGGCAAAAACAATAAAAAATGGCAAGGCGCAAGCCCTCGTGATACGCAACGTTACTTAAATAAAGTGTGGGCACAGTTACGTGCACAGTTTGCCAAACGTAGGATCGGTTTTTTTGGCTTTCGTGGCGTTGAACCGCATCACGACGGCACACCGCATTGGCACTTGCTGATGTATGTAAAACCTGAACGTAAAGATGAGGTTATTCAATTATTTCGCAAGAAAGCGTTGGAATTAGATGGCGATGAATTTGGGGCGAAAAAATACCGTTTCAAAGTAGAAGAAATTGACCCGACAAAAGGTTCTGCCATTGGCTATGTGGCGAAATACATCGCCAAGAATATCTATGCAGGTAAGCAAGGCAAAGAAATGTCCGATGAAGTAGAAAATCTGACATTACTTGAAAACGTACAACGTGTCAGTGCGTGGGCAAATCTTTGGGGCATTCGTCAATTCCAGTTTTACGGTACACCGTCAATTTCGACATGGCGTGAACTTCGCAAAATTGATGATGCCATGGCAGCAACTGCGGACGATGAAGAATTGGATATTGGTCGCACGGTGGCTGATGTGGGTTGCTTTGCAAGTTATATCAAGGTGCAAGGTGGCGCAATGACAAAACGTTGCGACCAACCAATTTGTATCGAGTATGAGGAATGCGAACCGAATAAATACGGTGAGATTCGTAAGAAAATTGTGGGGGTAAAAAACAGATTCACAGAAAAGAAAATCATCACCAAATTAAAAAACTGGGTGATTAAATCAGCGAAAAGTGCGTTGGGTTCAACCGCACTTAATTCGGAGTCCACCGAAACAAACAAGGCGCATCGCGCCGCTTGGACTTGTGTCAATAACTGTAACCGCTCAAAAATTGAACAGCAAGTTAATTTATTGATGTTGCCTATCGGTTCGCCATTAAAACCGTCACAAATTGACCTTTTAATACGCCATGGACGGTTACGGCTTAATGACTATCGGTGGATTTGTTGTGAAAACGATGAAGTTTTCATTAAAGAAGAAAAAATTCCGTTGGCTCAAGCCTTTGGTTGGGGCGAGAGCTTGGGGGGATTTTAGGGTTAATTAATTAAAAGTGAGGTTAAAAATGAGTAAGTTTTTGAAATTAAATGCAATTGGAGCTGATTTGTTTACAGAGGAGATTATTTTAAATTCCGATTATGTTATTGCAGTGGAAAAAGAAGTAAATATCAATGAAGATGAAGAATTATCAGACTTTGTTGAGCGTGAGAAATGGGATATATCAGCTGCATCATTAATAATAAAACAGGATGCAATTGATTTTATAGATTATGTTTGTGAGAGAACTTGGGACTTAGTGCCAGATAAATTTGCCGCCTGTCCAGCCGACCTTAGTGCATTATGCATAGGAAGTAACAGATTATGGGTTACAAATTCAAAAGAAGATATTTTGGCACAGTTGAATGGAGTATTTGTGAAAGAGGGGGATTTTTAATGGAACGATACTTTTCAATCAAAGAGATCGTGCAAATGGGGATTTGTTCGGAAGCAACAGTGAAACGTTGGATTGCTAGTGGAAAGTTAAAGTCTTATAAATTCGGTCGCTCCCGTAAAATTGCGGAAAGCGACTTGAACGAATTCATTAAGACTTGTCGGCGATAATTTCTTTAAATAGACCATTTGCACATTTTTCAACATAGGTTGCCCATTCTTGAAACGTCTTTAATCGGTAAGGCAAATATTCAGCCCGATTATAGGCGTTTCGTATTTCATCGGAATTCAAATGGCTTAGGCAAATTTCGATGATTTCCTTATCCAAGCCAAGTTCTAGGCGATTATCATTGCAATAACTACTGAATAGCGACCGTATGCCGTGATTTGTCATGGTGCCTTTGTATTTGCCGCCGTCCATTGTTTTTATCACTTCATTCGGTGTTTGGCTGTTGATATGCTTTTTATTTCTCGCTTTTGATAAGGTAGACGGGAATAAATATTCTTTACTTGCGTGTTGTTTGATGTATGAAAGCAAGGTTTCTGCCTGTTTACTTAACGGCACAAGGTGCAATCGATCCCCTTTCCCGCCTTTTGAAACTTCCACTTGCCACACTTTACCATTGGGCAAATGTTCGTGTTCAATGATGTCAGAATATTTTGCACTGACGGTTTCGCTCGCTCTTGTAGCGTTGAGCAAACCCCACAAAATCGCAAGGCGAACAGTTTGTGATATGTTGGCTCGAGCAAGGCTGATCATAAATTCTGGTAAGGTTTTGTAATGAATTGAAGGATGATGTTTGTTTTTGTTCACTGCAGGCAAATCATCGCCAAGATATTTCCATTTGTTGATTTCCCAATATTCAAAACGTTCAGCATACTCAGCGATTGACTTTAAAACCAAATAACGCTTTTTCAATTCAGCTGTTGCTCCAGATTGGCGATAAGGTTCAAGCACGGATAAACCGTGTTTTAGAGTCAATTCTTTGAATGGCACGCCACCAATTAAGTCAATAGCGGCGTTCGTGCGTCTTTCTGTATCAATTCTTGTCTTTTCTGTGTAATTGCCTTGTTCTTTACCAATTTTCGCACGATAGAGTAACCATTCATTTGCAACATAGGAAAATGTGCTCTGTTGTTCTTTTAGTGCGTCTATGACTTGTTTTCGCTCAAATTCGTGCGGGTCAATTTTATTGGCTAAAAGTTGGCGAAATTCAAGTGCTTTTTGACGTGCATCTTTAAGCGATACCGCTGGATATGTGCCGATAGTTTTTTCAGTACGTTTTAATGTGTAGGGTCGTTTGTAATTAAACACCCACGTTTTCACGCCGTTTGGCTTGACGACGAGTTTTAAACCGTCACCGTCAAATAAATAATAGATCTTTTCCGCCGCTTTGGCGTTGTTTACCTGCGCAATGGTTAGTTGCTTGATGATTTTTGCCATGATAGGAATTTCATAAAATGGTAGTAAGATTTTTGCATTGTAAGTTCTTACTACTATTTTTACTACAAAAAATTGTGATATTTTGTGAAATCCACTGATCTTTTATATACCTATAAGACACTAAATAAAAACGGTCAAACCATTGATTTTTCAATAAATTCGACCGTTTGTGAACTTTTATGATCTTGTTTAGTGGTGGAGCTGGGGGGAGTTGAACCCCCGTCCGAAATTACTCTACCTTCAGTACTACACGTTTAGTCTCGTCTTTAATTTCACTTAAGCATGCGGACAGACACGCTAAACTTAAGCTAGTTTGATTCAATTTAGTGCTTCGATCCTCAAACGGTGGCTTCCACACGATCTCGTTTTGGTTTGACTCCGCGTTATCCCCGTCTTACGAGCGGAAGCTGGGGCGCGAAGGCTAAATGCAGGTTATTAAGCTGCTAAAGCGTATTGTTCGTCGTTTGCGACTATTTTTTTGCGGTTTATTTACGAGGCCTACCGCACCTCGACGTGCACCTTGGGCTTCGCTAATCCCGTCGAATCCAGAATCAGCCCCAAAATTGCGTGTTAGTCTAACAAAAAAAGAAAGGTAGGGAAAGTCGAGATTGATTGAATTTTTGTATGAAAGCTAGAATAACCTTAAATATTGTCTATTTATTATTGGCTTATTACCTTATTAACAATTCATCTCTAAATTGATTGGAGACGATCATTGATTTTTTTATGGAAGGGAGGCTTGATAATGGCATTAATTAATTGGCATTATTTCACGCTTTATTTTTGATGATAGGAGCTATAGATTTGTAAATTATGGCAAAATTAAAGATATTTACGAATTCCTAAAAATATAACACAGCATATATGCTATAATTAGCTCCTAAACTTTTTGGAAAATGTTATCTTATTCTAGTATTTATCATCAATGATTTTATAAAATTTCTTGCATATTAAATTTTTATCACTATAATGTGGTGCATATTTCGGACGCGGGGTGGAGCAGCTTGGTAGCTCGTCGGGCTCATAACCCGAAGGTCGTTGGTTCAAATCCAGCCCCCGCAACCAATAATAAGTTCAGTAAAAGAACCCCAGTTTTGGGGTTTTTTTCTATAAGAAATTTAGTAACTGGGCTTAGGTTCTTATGAACCTAACCCTTTTTTTATGCCTGAGATTTAATAAACTATCTTCTTACTATTACTAAAATAGAGGGATAAGTATTGTTTAGGATAAGGTTTCATAAGGTTATGATATAGTGCGGTGAATTACACCCTATATAGGAGTAGAAATTGGCTACATTAGAACAAAATTTACAAGAAATGCTACAAGATGCGGTAAAGGATTTAGGCTGTGAATTGTGGGGAATTGAGTGTCAGCGCGTGGGTCGTTTTATGACAGTTCGTTTATTTATAGATAAAGAAGGTGGTGTGACAGTTGATGATTGTGCTGATGTAAGTCGTCAAGTGAGTGCAATTTTAGACGTGGAAGATCCAATTGCGGATAAATATAATCTAGAAGTGTCGTCACCCGGTCTAGATCGTCCGCTATTTACCTTGCCGCAATTTGAACGCTATATTGGGCAAGATATCGCTGTGCATTTGCGAATTCCAGTGATGGAACGCCGTAAATGGCAAGGTAAGTTAGAGCGTATTGAAAAGGATATGATTACTTTAATCGTTGATGATCAAGAACAAATTTTAGTCTTCGGAAACATTCAAAAAGCGAATGTTGTTGCAAAATTTTAAAAGGAGAAAAAGAGAAATGAGTAAAGAAATTTTACTGGCGGCGGAAGCTGTATCCAATGAAAAATTATTACCACGTGAGAAAATTTTTGAAGCATTAGAGAGTGCGATTGCGATTTCTACTAAGAAGAAGTTTGAATATGAAACGGATATTCGCGTTTCAATTAATCCCAAAACAGGAGAATTTGATACTTTTCGCCGTTGGTTAGTCGTAGATGAAGTAAAAGTACCAACGAAGGAAATTACTTTGGAAGCGGCGCAATTTGATGATCCAAATTTGCAACTTGGAGAGTATGTAGAAGATCAAATTGAATCTATTGCATTTGACCGTATTGCAATGCAAACAGCACGTCAAGTTATTAGCACTAAAATTCGTGAAGCCGAACGTGCAAAAGTGGTTGAACAATTTCGTGAAGAAGAAGGAAAAATTGTAACAGGCACTGTAAAAAAAGTAAGTCGAGACAGTATTATTTTAGATCTTGGCAATAAAGCGGAAGCGATGATTGCACGTGAAGATATGTTACCACGTGAAAACTTCCGTCCGGGAGATCGTGTTCGTGGGGTGCTTTATAAAGTAAATCCTGAAGGCAAAACTGCACAATTATTTGTGACACGTTCTAAACCAGAAATGTTGATCGAATTATTCCGTATTGAAGTGCCTGAAATTGGCGAAGAAATGATTGAAATTCGTGGTGCAGCTCGTGATGCTGGCTCTCGCGCTAAAATTGCAGTGAAATCAAATGATAAGCGAATTGATCCAGTTGGTGCTTGTGTAGGAATGCGTGGTGCGCGTGTTCAAGCCATTACCAATGAACTTGGTGGTGAGCGTGTAGATATCGTGCTTTGGGATGATAATCCAGCACAATTTGTGATTAATGCGATGGCGCCTGCGGATGTTTCTTCTATTATCGTTGATGAAGATAATCATTCTATGGATATTGCTGTTGAAGCTGATAATCTTGCTCAAGCCATTGGTCGTAATGGTCAAAACGTGCGTTTAGCAACACAATTAACAGGTTGGACACTAAACGTAATGACGACTGATGAGTTAAATGCTAAGCATCAAGCAGAAGATAACAAAGTGTTAAATTTATTTATTAACGCATTAGAACTTGATGAAGAATTTGCTCAAATCCTTGTAGAAGAAGGCTTCACAAGTTTAGAAGAAATTGCTTATGTGCCAATGAATGAATTGACAGCAATTGATGGTTTGGAAGATGAAGATCTTGTTGAAGAACTTCAAACTCGTGCTAAAAATGCGATTACAGCCGCAGCAGTAGCTGAAGAAGAGGCATTGAAAAAAGCAAATATTGAAGATCGCTTATTGAATTTAGATGGTATGAATCGCCATGTGGCATTCAGATTAGCTGAAAAACAAATTACTACTCTCGAAGAACTCGCCGAACAGGGTGTAGATGATTTAGCAGATATTGAAGAATTAACAGCAGAACAGGCAGCAGATTTAATTATGGCTGCACGTAATATCTGTTGGTTTGGCGAAGAATAAGGAGAGTAGTAATGACTGAAGATGTTAAGGCTGATGCGCCAAAAAAATTAAGCATTCAACGCAGAACAAAAACAACAGTGAGCAGCACCACAACTGGCGGTAAAAGCAAAGAAGTACAAGTAGAAGTACGTAAAAAACGCACAGTAAAAACTGATATTGCTCAACAAGAAGAAGCAAAATTAAAAGCACAGCAAGAAGCGGAAGCGAAAAAAATTGCTGAACAAAAAGCAGTAGAAGAAAAAGCTCGTTTAGAAGCTGAAAAAGTGGCAGCTAAGAAAGAAGCTGATGAAAAAGCAAAAGCTGAAACTGCTAAGCCAGCAAAAAGTGCGGTAGATTCTAAAGTGAAATCTGTTGATCCTGAAAAAGAGAAACGTAAAGCAGAAGAAGCAGAACTTCGTCGTAAAGCTGAAGAATTAGCTCGTCAAAAAGCAGAAGAACAAGCTCGTCGTGCAGCAGAAGAAGCGAAACGTTATGCTGAAGCAGATGATTCAGACAATGAATCTTCTTCAGAAGACTATTCTGATTACAATCTAAGTTCAAGATATGCACTTGAAGCAGAAGATGAAGAAGATCGTCGTAATGAAAATCGTGGCCGTGGCAAAAATAAAGTAGCGAAAGCGAAAAAAGGCGGTCGCGACGATGAAAATAGCAAAAACTCGAAAAACGAGCGCGAATCTAATCGTAAAAATCAAAAAGACGCTAAGTTTGGTAAAGGTAAAAATGGCAAAAAAGGTGCCGCACTTCAACAAGCCTTTACTAAACCTGCTCAAGTAGTTAAATCGGATGTAGTCATTGGAGAAACCATTACGGTTGCAGAACTTGCGAATAAGATGGCGGTAAAAGCTACAGAGATCATCAAAATGATGATGAAGATGGGCGAAATGGTTACTATCAACCAAGTTATCGACCAAGAAACCGCTCAATTAGTAGCAGAAGAACTTGGTCATAAAGTGATTCTTCGTAATGAAAATGAGCTTGAAGAAGCGGTATTAGGCGATCGTGATGTAAACGCAGAAAAAGTAACCCGTGCGCCAGTTGTAACCATCATGGGTCACGTTGATCATGGTAAAACCTCTTTACTTGACTATATTCGTAAAGCGAAAGTTGCTGCAGGCGAAGCGGGTGGTATTACTCAACATATCGGTGCGTATCACGTAGAAATGGATGATGGCAAAATGATCACCTTCTTGGATACGCCAGGACACGCAGCGTTTACTTCTATGCGTGCACGTGGTGCAAAAGCAACAGATATCGTTGTTCTTGTTGTTGCGGCCGATGATGGTGTGATGCCTCAAACTATCGAAGCGATTCAACACGCAAAAGCAGCGGGTGCACCTTTAGTGGTTGCAGTAAATAAAATCGATAAACCAGAAGCAAATCTAGATCGTGTTGAGCAAGAATTATTACAACATGATGTCATTTCTGAGAAATTCGGTGGTGATGTGCAATTCGTTCCTGTATCGGCGAAGAAAGGTACAGGGGTTGATGATTTATTAGATGCAATCTTACTTCAATCTGAAGTGCTTGAATTGACCGCTGTAAAAGACGGCATGGCAAGTGGTGTAGTCATTGAATCTTACTTGGATAAAGGTCGTGGCCCTGTGGCAACTATCTTGGTTCAATCAGGTACACTACGTAAAGGCGACATCGTACTTTGTGGTTTTGAATATGGCCGTGTGCGCGCAATGCGTGATGAAAACGGGAAAGAAGTGGATGAAGCAGGGCCTTCAATTCCAGTTGAATTATTAGGTCTTTCAGGTGTGCCTGCAGCAGGTGATGAAGCAACCGTTGTACGTGATGAGAAAAAAGCACGTGAAGTGGCGTTATATCGTCAAGGTAAATTCCGTGAAGTGAAATTAGCTCGTCAGCAAAAAGCGAAACTTGAAAATATGTTTAGCAATATGTCTGAAGGCGATGTGGCTGAATTGAACGTTATTGTGAAAGCGGATGTACAAGGCTCTGTAGAAGCGATTGTTCAAGCGTTAAATGAACTTTCTACTAATGAAGTAAAAGTTAAAGTTGTTGGTTCAGGTGTAGGTGGTATTACTGAAACTGATGCAACTTTAGCTACCGCATCTAATGCCATCATTGTTGGCTTTAATGTTCGAGCGGATGCAACAGCTCGTCGTGTCATTGAAGCTGAAAACATTGATTTACGTTACTACTCAATCATTTATGAATTATTGAATGAAATTAAAGCAGCAATGAGCGGTATGTTAGAGCCTGAATTTAAACAAGAAATTATTGGCTTAGCTGAAGTTCGTGATGTATTCCGTCATCCGAAATTTGGTGCAATCGCAGGTTGTATGGTAACCGAGGGTGTAGTGAAACGTAACAACCCAATCCGTGTATTACGTGACAACGTCGTTATCTTTGAAGGGGAATTAGAATCTCTTCGCCGTTTCAAAGACGATGTATCTGAAGTTCGTAACGGTATGGAATGTGGTATCGGCGTGAAAAACTACAATGATGTAAAAGTCGGCGACCAAATTGAGGTATTTGAAGTGGTTGAAGTTAAACGTTCAATCTAACTTTTAACAAAATAAAGGGCGGTTAAAAATCATAGTGTTTTTAATCGCCCTTTTGTTATTAAATAAACCGCATCAAAATTATAAACCAGTTAAATCCTCAGCAATTTCTTCAGCTTGTTTAATCACATAAGTTACCGCTTCTTCCTGTTTATCGGGTGGGTATTTGTAGCGTTGTAGGGCGCGTTTAACGAGAATACGCATTTTTGCTCGTACCGCCTCTTTGTATTGCCAGTCGATTGTGACCGATTTTCTAAGTGTTTCCGTGATTTCTTTCGCCAGTTTAGAAAGCACTTCATCACCCATCAAATCTTTTGCACTTTGATTTTGAGATAGGGCTTCATAGAAGGCTAGTTCTTCCTTGGTTAATCCTAGTTTTTTCCCTAATGCTAGACGTTCTTGGAAATCTTGGCTCATTTTAAAGAGTTCGTCCAAAATCTCTACCACAGTCAAATTGTGGTTGTGGTATTGATTCAATGCTTCCTTCAAACGCTGTTCAAAATCTTTTTGCAATGTTAAGTTTGTGCCTGATTTAACTTTAATTTCACTTGCTAAATAACGTTCCATTGCCGTAACCCATAAATTTTTAGTTGGGCTATTTTTAACAGTTTGTAAAAATTCTTCGGAAAGCAGGCTGATTTGTGGTTGTGGTTTTTCTAGCAGATCAAATAAATCAATCACGCCTTCAGAATACACAGTTTGATTGACTAATTTTTTCAATAAAATCTGTCTTTCATTTGTGCCTGTGCCTTTTTGTTCACGTTTAGTTAAAATTGCTCGTACGGCATCATAAAAGGCGATTTCTTGGTTATACGGCTCAACTTCAGCCAATGCACCGCACAGCATATAGCCTTTTTTTACCAAGCCTGCTGCTTTCAAAAAAGCTTTTTTGCGAGGTTCTGTTTCTTTTTTATTAAACCAATGCTGCTCGTGCGCTTTGCCATCAAACGGTAATTGATCAAGGCTTAAAATATGGTTGGCGGCAAACCGAATAGCCATCAAAAGATCATGTGGATTATCTTTTTCTAAGGCAGTCTGAACATCAAAAGTTTTTCCTTCAACTGGCGTTGCAAACAGAGTGCGGATAACTTCGAAACGCTCTTTCATTTTAAAGAATACATCAATCACGCTATCAGCCAGTTTGCCCTTGCCTTGTGAGTTTGTATATTGCCGAGTGGCTTTTTCGAGCTCGTCAGCAATGCCTACATAATCCACAATCAAGCCGCCATTTTCTCGGCTTTTATTGCGGAATACACGGTTTACTCGTGCGATGGCTTGCATTAGGTTATGCCCCTTCATTGGCTTATCAAGATACATAGTGTTACAGCACGGTGCATCAAAGCCTGTCAGCCACATATCACGCACAATCACCACCTTCAGCGGATCGTTCGGGTCTTTAAAGCGGCGTTCCAGCGTTTGCTTTTCCTGTTTACTGTAAACGTGTTTCTGCATTTCCGGCGCATCGGAAGCAGAACCTGTCATCACAATTTTAATCGCACCCTCATTGATATTATCCGAATGCCATTCAGGGTGCAGAGCGATGATCTGATTATACAAATCCACGCAAATCTGACGGCTGGAAACCACCATCATCGCTTTGCTGTCCACCACTTCATTGCGTTTGGCAAAATGTTGCACAAAATCGACCGCTAAATCATGCAATCGTGCTTCTGAGCCGAGCAATTTTTCTCGCAAGCGTAATTTCGGGTTTTCTTCGCCTTCCAGCAGTTCATCAATTTCTGCAAATAATTCATCGTGATTAGCATTCTCCGCTAGCTTGATTTGGCGAGCTTCGTAAATAATCGGCACAGTTGCACCATCTTCCACCGCATCTTGCAAGTCATAAATGGACACATAACGACCGAACACATCTTGCGTGTCCTTATCTTCTAGGCTAATCGGCGTACCTGTAAAACCGATAAACGAGGCATTAGGTAAAGCATCTCGCAAATGGCGAGCATAACCTGTCTGAAACTTGCCGTTATGCAGCTTTTGCGTAAAGCCATATTGGCTGCGGTGAGCCTCATCGCTGATCACAATAATATTGCTGCGCTCATTTAAAACAGGGAAGCGGCTTTCTTCCTCATTTAGGGCGAATTTCTGAATCGTCGTAAAAAACACGCCGCCCACTTCATTTTGCGCGAGCAGTTGGCGCAGTTGATCGCGGTCTTCTACTTGTTGCGGTGTTTGTTTGATTAAATCTTTGCCTGAAGAAAAGGTTTGGAAGAGCTGACCGTCCAAATCGTTACGGTCGGTGACCACCACAATAGTGGGATTTTTCAATTCAGGCTGTGCAAGCAGTTTGCCTGCATAAAACAACATGGAAATTGATTTACCCGAACCTTGCGTATGCCACATCACCCCAATGCGGCGGTCGCCTTTTCTGAAGTCGCCCAAATGGTGGAATCTACCGCTTCATTTACGCCGTAATATTGATGGTACGCTGCGATTTTTTTAATGGTTTTGCCAACGGAATCCCGTTCAAACAAGACGAAATAGCGGATATAGTCGAGTAAATCCTTAGGCTGCAACAAGCCATTGAGCAGGCTTTGCAATTCATCGTCAAAATATAAGCGTGCGCTTTTATTTTTTTCATCGACCACTTTCCACGGCGTAAAGCGTTGGAAATCTGCCGAAAGCGAACCCAAACGGGCGACAATGCCGTCTGAAATAATCAGAGCTTGGTTGTAAACAAACAGCTCGGCAATTTCATCTTTATAGGTTTCAAATTGATTAAACGCCTGCAACAAATCCGCCGATTCACGCAGCGGATTTTTGAGCTCAAATACCACCAACGGTAAGCCATTTACAAAGCCGATAATATCGGGAATCCGCTTGCCCCCTTTACGACTGCGGATTTCCAGCTGATTGACGGCAACAAAGCGGTTATTCTCCACATGCTCAAAATCCACCAAGCGTGCCATCTCGATTTTTTGTTCACCGTTTAGCGTATATTCCACCCGCACGCCATCACGCAGCAGCTTATAAAATGCCTGATTGCGTACCACCAAGTCGCCAATATCGCTTTTCGTCGCCGATTTCACCACAGAATCCACCGCACTTTCAGGCAGCTGAGGATTAAGTTTACGCACCGCCTCACGCAGTTGCTCAACAAAGACTACGTCGCTCAAATCGCCACGGGCAAACTTGCCCTCATGAACAGGCAAGTCTTTACCATAGCGATATTCCCAACCGAGGGATTGCAGGCGTTGAAGAGTGAGTTGTTCGATGTCATTTTCGTTGAGCATAGGTGTTCCTTACTTGATTTTATAAGAGGATCTGCATTACTAAAATCATCCCATTTCCTTTTTTATGAAAGCTGGAAATGTTGTTGAGTATCATCTCCACAGGTTTATTTTCTAGTGTTGATAATTTAGTTCAACATCTTGTTCAAGCTTATTTTTATAATTTTCTAATTTTTGGATAAGTTTTATTTGCTTATCTTTAATGGAATTCAGGGAACGCATTGTTCGCTCGTAACGTATTCTTTCCGTAACAAGTTTTTTTCTAATGTCGCTAATTTAAGTTCTTGCTCAGCCTTATATTTATTTTCAAGACGTTGTAGTTTTTGCTCTAATTCTATAACCTTAGCTTCATCTTCAAGCAGTGATATTTTGACTAGAATAATAGGCATAGCAATCCCAAATGAGATAGCAATAAAATAACAAAAAACTGTACCCAACATTGATATACTCCTATTTATTCTTGATATTCTTAGGTGGAAAAGGAATCATGCTTGATGTTAGCATCGCAATTTCTTGATTTATATAGACAAGATTTTCTTGCCTTTCATTATTTTCATTTGTGAGTTGTTTAATTTCTGCATCCCAAATAGCTTGTTGTTTTTCTAATGATTCTTTTTTTTCAATTACCTCTTGTGATTCTGTTTTTTTTGATATTTCATCTATTTTTATGTTAATTTCACATTCTTTTGATGAAAGACTGTTTTTTGAAAAAAAAACAGAATAAATAAGATAAATTGGCACAATGATAAATGACATAATAAAAAGTGTATATAAAAACACGAACAATGGGTGCCAAGGGTTACTAAGTATGCCAAGAATAAGTGCTAAAATACCGAAAGATATAATCCCAGGGCCTATTAGTGCAATCATTAATTTCCTCCTATGTTTTAAAGTATTTTCTATTGGTTAATCCTGATATTCTAAATTAATCTCTGCAATCGCATTATCAATGCCAATTTCACAAAGTTTTATTTTTCCTAATAAATCAGGATAAATTGTTGAAGCATCAATATTAATTGAGGCAAGATAAGCTAAAACATCTTTTCTTAACTTACTGGAAATTAACATTTTACTTAATCTGTGAAAAACATATCCATCAATACTTTGATTGAGAAGAATACGTTTGCAATGCTCAAAATATTTTTCTTGCAGCTTTTCATAATCTTTTCCAATGTCAAATTGTTTACCAAACTTTTCTAAATATCGTTCTAAGGTTGATTGTAAGCAATAATCTACATGGCTATGCCCACGATAAAATCTCGCATAATTGGTTGAACTATCACTTGCTAAGGGAATTTGTTTGAATTCATCTGGTGTTTCTTCATCAAATTTATAACTATAACTAAAAACAAATCTTTTGAATTCATCTAACGTATTGATTTCACCAACAACTGGGACTTTATCTTTTCCTATAAATTTAAAATCTTCCATTTTAAACTTCCCCATTTAACAATCTAGGTAATAATAAATCTCTAGTCTTAGCTAAAGTTTCAGCGTTTTGAGAATTCCATAAAATTCTTTCTAAAAGTTCTTTTACTCTATTTTCAAACAAAATATGTAATTTATCATTTGCTTTGATAATCGGGAATTTGAGTAGTTCTTTTGTGCTGATATTTGCCTGTGCGGATCCTTTAGCATTTATTTCCGCAAACTCTTTAAATTGGGATTGTCGTGCTAAGCAATAAATGTAATTATAGAAACAATGATTCTTATCTATCTCTTTTGGTAAGAATTTTGCTACTCGTTGATTTAGCATTGCAATTTTTCCTGTTGGAATGCGTCCAACTTCACCAACATAACCTGTTAAGCCAACTAAAATATCGCTGCTTGTAAGCAAGAAATCAGGTTTTAATTTTGAGTAGTCTTCAGAAACAAAACCATTTCCTTCTACTTCTACTTCTACAATTATTGGCTTAACAGATCCAATTTTAATAACAGGTATACCTTGCTCCATCCAGTCAAAACTTTTGAATGCATAACCATTTTGCATTTCACAAATTTCTGAAAGTGTTGTTTTTTCCCACCCCTTCGGCACCTCGCCCCCATCAACCTCCACCATCTCACACGGAAACGCTTTGGCGGTTTCGGCTAATTCGGCGTAGCGGTCAGGTTGTGTTTGTGAAAGTGCGGTCAGTTCTTCGGGTGTTTTTCCGCTGATTGTCTGCATGGCTGCCAGTTCCGCTTGTTCAAGGCTCATGCCCTCTGAAAGGGCTTGGACTTTGGCGCGCACGGGATCGAAATCGACAAACCAGCTTTTAAACAGGGCTTGAGCGATTTGTTCCAAGGTTTGGTTGATTTGGGTGTTGAGTTGGATTTTTTCATCCAGTACCTTTAAGTGTTTTCCTGCTTTATTAGCTGATTTGGGCGAAATATCTGGAAATTCTAGATCTTCAATAAGTTTTCCGCTGATATTAGGTTGTGCTGCGCCATCAGCTGTATTAGAAAAATATTGGAAACTTTTATTTGAACTTACTAAATAATAAATAAAATCAGATGAGTATGGGCAATCTTCTTTTAATATAAGACGACCAACACGTTGATTAATCAGACAGGGTTGAGTTCCTTTTGCAATTCGAGAGACTTTCCCCACATTTGCTCCTGTCATTGCAATTAAAATATCGTCATCTTTTGTCTGAAAAGATTTTACTTTTCTTGCAATTTCTTCTGATATAGTGTCATAGCTACTCAAATCAATAAAACTGCCACCAGTTACATTACCAATTTTAATTACAGGCATTCCAGATAAATTCTTTATAAAATCTTTGCTTTTGAAAGCATATCCATTTTGTACCGAGATATAATTACCAAGTTTACTCATACCCCAATCCCCCTAAATTCTTCTTAATCTCTGCTTCCAACTCTGCACTTTTTGCAAACTGTTCCTTCAAAAGAGCGGTCAGATTTTGCATTTTTTCTGCAAATGGCACGCCGTCATCTTCTTGTTCTGCGGTGCCGACATAGCGCCCTGGTGTGAGGACGAAGTCGTTGTCTTTAATCTCTTCTAACGTAGCGGATTTACAGAAAGCGGCTTGGTCTTCATAGCCGTCTGATGTTTGCCAAGCATGGAGGGTGTTGGCAATTTTGGCGATGTCATCAGCGGTGAAATCACGCAATACACGGTCTTTCATATAGCCGATTTGGCGGGCATCGATAAACAACACTTCGCCTTTACGTTTTTTGTTGCAGTTTAAAAACCAAATACAGGCGGGGATTTGGGTGTTGGTGAAGAGCTGACCGGGCAGGGCAACCATACATTCGATCAAGTCGGCATTGATGATGGCTTTGCGGATTTCACCTTCGTTGTTGGTTTGGCTGCTCATGGAGCCGTTGGCCAGCAATAATGCCATTTTGCCGTTTGGCGAGAGGTGGTAAATCATATGTTGAATCCACGCATAGTTTGCATTGCCTTTGGGCAGTGTGCCGTATGCCCAACGTGGATCATCGGCAAGGGATTCACTCCACCAATCGCTGATGTTGAATGGCGGGTTTGCCATAATGAAATCCATCTTTTTGTCGATGTGTTGCGGCTGGGTGAAACTGTCGGCGTTGTATTTGCCGAAGTCGTAATCAATGCCACGAATCGCCATATTCATGGCGGCAAGTTTCCAAGTGGTGGGGTTGAATTCTTGCCCGTAGATGGAAACGTTGTTGATGTTGCCTTGATGGGCGGTGATAAAGCGTTCGGTTTGCACGAAAAAGCCGCCGCTGCCCATGGCTGGGTCATACACGCGTCCTGAATAGGGCTCGAGCATTTCGACAATCAGGGAAACGATGGATTTTGGCGTGAAATATTGCCCACCGCGTTTGCCTTCTGCTTGGGCAAAGCGACCGAGGAAGTATTCGTAAACATGGCCGAGAATGTCTTTTGCACCCAAATGCACGGGCTCGCCGTTGTAAGTTGGGCGGGTAAAGTTAGTATCGGAGAAGAGGATAATCAGCCCGCGCAGGGTGTCTTCGTTTACGGCATAGCCGCTGATGCGTTGGAGGACGCCTTTGAGTTTTTCGTTGTCTTTTTCAATGGCATCGAAGGCATCGTCAATCAGTTTTGCCACGCCAGAAAATTTTCCTCCCCAAGGCAATTCTGCCCCAGTGTTGAGAATAGAGACTTCTTGTAAGGCTTGCCAACGCGCAGAAACAGGCACCCAGAACACATTGTCGGCGGTGTAGTAGTCGCGATTTTCCAGCTCGGCGGTTAAGGCTTCTTGATATTCTTCTTCAGTATCAAAAAAGTGCGGTCAAGATAGAGGGGATTTTCAGGTGTGGAGAGTTCCGCCTGAATTTTTTCTTGTTGATGGGTGAAACTATCAGAAATGTATTTTAAGAAGATAAGACCAAGAACGATATGTTTATAGTTAGCGGCATCAAGTTGTTGGCGGAGCTTATCGGCAGATGCCCAAAGTTTTTCATCTAATTCATTTAAAAATGCTTGTTGTAATGTGTGATTTTCATCGACAATTTTGGTCGTCTCGTCTCGCTTGCATAAATTATGCCCTCTGTAAAGTGATTTTTATCGGAAGTTTGAATATTCAAACAAATTATCAGGTGTCATTTTATCGAAAAACAGTATTAAGTTGAAAGGGATTTTTGCGTGCTAAATTCAATGATTTCCAGTAGAATGAGGCACTTTTATAAATAAGGAATAACTATGGCAAGAGAATTTAAACGTAGCGATCGCGTCGCTCAAGAAATACAAAAAGAAATAGCAGTCATTTTACAACGCGAAGTGAAAGATCCCCGTATTGGGATGGTGACGGTTTCTGATGTGGAAGTATCAAGTGATTTATCTTACGCAAAAATCTTTGTGACTTTTTTATTTGATCACGATGAAACGGCAATTGAGCAAGGCATGAAAGGCTTAGAAAAAGCATCGCCTTATATTCGTTCATTACTAGGCAAAGCGATGCGTTTACGTATCGTGCCAGAGATTCGCTTTATTTACGATCAATCCTTAGTGGAAGGGATGCGTATGTCAAATCTTGTAACAAATGTTGTGCGTGAAGATGAGAAAAAACACGTTGAGGAAAGCAACTAATGTCTAGACCTCGTAAACGCTGGCGTGATGTTGATGGTGTGTTTTTGTTGGATAAACCACAAGGCATGTCATCAAATGACATCATGCAAAGGGTGAAGCGTTTATTTCAAGCGAATAAAGCAGGGCATACTGGCGCGCTCGATCCGTTGGCAACGGGAATGTTGCCAATTTGCTTGGGTGAAGCAACTAAGTTTTCACAATTTTTGCTTGATGCCGATAAGCGTTATCTTGTTACGGCAAAATTAGGCGAACGTACCGATACTTCCGATGCGGAAGGGCAAGTCGTGGAAACTCGTGAAGTTTATGTTGAAACTCAGCAAATTTTGACCGCACTTGAACAATTTCGTGGCGATATTTTGCAAGTGCCGACCATGTTTTCCGCACTAAAACATAACGGTAAACCGCTTTATGAATATGCGCGCCAAGGTATTACGGTTGATCGTGAGGCGCGTCCAATTACGATTTTTGAACTCAATTTTATTGAATATCATGCGCCTTTTTTAACCTTAGAAGTACATTGTTCAAAAGGCACTTATATTCGCACCTTAGTAGATGATTTAGGTGAAGTGCTAGGTTGTGGCGCGCATGTGACAATGTTACGCCGCACAGCCGTAGCGGATTACCCCGTAGCAGAAATGATGCCAATTGATGAGCTAGAACTACTTGCTGAAAGTTTTCCATTAAGCGAATTAGATCGACTATTACTTCCAACCGATACCGCAGTAAGTAAATTGCCCGCTTTGCATTTGGATGTAGAGCAGAGTAAAGCCATTGGTTTTGGTCAGCGAGTGAAATTTGCTAATGAACAGCAATTAAGCGGTCAAGTGCGGTTATTTTCAGCGGAGAATTTATTCTTAGGCGTGGCATTAATCGACGGGAATATTATTCGCCCACAACGATTAATTACACAATCCGCATAACTTCATTGCCTTTCCTGTAAAATTCTAGTAATCTCCTTGTAATTAATTTTTTACAATATATGTAAGATAAACATTACAGGTGAGTTTTATGGAAGCCCTTAAAGATTTACGTTCTGAAATTGATTCGCTTGATCGCGAACTTATCCAACTTTTTGCTAAACGTCTTGAGTTGGTTTCTCAAGTCGGTAAAGTTAAACATCAACATGGATTACCTATTTATGCGCCAGAACGTGAAATAGCAATGCTCCAAGCGCGTCGTTTAGAGGCTGAAAAAGCAGGCATTTCAGCAGATCTGATTGAAGATGTCCTACGCCGTTTTATGCGCGAATCTTATGCCAATGAAAACCAATTTGGCTTTAAAACCATTAATCCTGATATTCACAAAATTGTTATTGTGGGCGGTTATGGTAAATTAGGTGGCTTATTTGCCCGCTATTTACGTGCATCTGGCTATACAATTTCTATTTTAGATCGCGAAGATTGGACGGTGGCTGAAAGTATTTTAACGAATGCTGATGTCGTAATTGTTTCTGTCCCCATCAATATTACTTTGGAAACGATTGAGCGACTAAAACCTTATTTAACGGAAAATATGTTGCTTGCAGATTTAACTTCTGTTAAGCGTGAACCGTTAGAGAAAATGCTTGAAATCCATTCTGGTGCTGTTTTAGGTTTACATCCGATGTTTGGGTCAGATATTGCAAGTATGGCAAAACAAGTGGTTGTGCGTTGTGATGGACGTTTTCCTGAACGTTACGAATGGTTACTTGAGCAAATTCAAATTTGGGGAGCAAAAATTTATCAAACCGATGCCACAGAACACGATCACAATATGACTTATATACAAGCCTTGCGTCATTTTTCGACTTTTGCGAATGGTTTACACCTTTCCAAACAGCCCATTAATCTCGCTAATTTATTGGCGCTTTCTTCTCCTATTTATCGCTTAGAACTTGCGATGATCGGTCGCTTATTTGCGCAAGATGCAGAGCTTTACGCAGATATTATTATGGATAAGTCAGAAAATTTAGCGGTAATTGAAACGCTAAAACAAACTTACGACGAAGCCTTAACTTTCTTTGAAAATAATGATCGTCAAGGTTTTATTGATGCTTTCCACAAGGTGCGTGACTGGTTTGGCGATTATTCCGAACAATTCTTAAAAGAAAGCCGTCAGCTATTACAACAGGCAAATGATTTGAAACAAGGGTAGAGAAAAGTGCGGTGAAATTTCACCGCAGTTTTTTACTGTCTCGCCAATCTTAAATTTTCAGGTAAATTCTCAAAATTAGAGCGGAATGGATTAATGTCTAATCCGCCACGACGAGTATAGCGTGCGTAAACGGTGAGTTTTTCTGGTTTTGCGTAGTGCATTAAATCGCAAAAAATACGTTCGACACATTGTTCGTGGAATTCATTATGCTGACGGAACGATACAACGTAACGCAATAATTTTTCCTGATTGATTTTTTTACCAACATAATGAATATGCAAGGTGCCCCAGTCTGGCTGATTTGTGATGAGGCAGTTAGATTTCAATAAATGGCTGACTAATTTTTCTTCGACAATTTCATCCGATACGCAATCTTTCAGCCAATTAGCGTTAAATTCGTAGCTAGTAATTTCAATATCTTGTTCATCAATGCAATCGCCTTGTAAATGCTCAATTTTTTGAGCATCATAAACTGCCACTGGATTTAACCGCACTTTTACATCGCCTTGAGCACATTCGATTAAATCGCGTTGCATAGTTTGTTGAACGGCGTTGAAGTCGGCAAATTTGCTTTGGTTAAAGCTATTTAAATAAAGTTTAAAACTTTTTGACTCAATCAAATTTTGGCTTTGATAATCCAGATAAATGTCTGCGATAGCTACTTGCGGTAAGCCTTTTTCGTTGAGCCACGAGATTTCATAAGCCGTCCAAATATCGGCGCCGATAGTAAATGGTTGGTTTTGAGTAATTCCCAATCCATCACGATTTAACGCGCGTGGCACTGGCTGTAATAAAGTGCGGTCATATTGAGAGGCATATTCCGTTTTTTGACCGAGTTTTAAGGATTTTAAGCTGTTGTCTTGGTAATTCATTTATTTTTCCTTTATATGTTAAAAAATAATTTTGCCTTCCCTTGCTTGCGGGGGAAGGTGGCGCGAAGCGTCGGAAGGGGGCTAAGACTTTATCATTCCAACAGAGAGTTGAGGCATCGACTTAAATTACAAAAAATTCCACGATAGGTTCGAAACTAATCGACAGGTATCGCATTTAAAATGAAAGGTATCAAAAATCGCATTTTTTAACGCCCAATTTGCACCACAAGAAGGGCAGCAACGGGATTTTTCAGATTCTAAAGATTGCCCACCTACACGATATAAATAATAGTAAGTCGGTATGCCAGTTTCTTTTGCTATTTCTTGAGCTAAATATCGTCCGTGTTTTGAAAGCGTGCTTTGATGATCGGAAATTTCTGCCAAAGATTGTTGTTCTAATACCGCACCATTCATTTGTAGTTGATCGCAGGCTTGCCAATTTTCTTGCCATTTAATCAGATCTTGGCTTAAGTGCGGCTGATTTTTCAACTGTTTATACAACGGAATTGGTGCGAGATTTTCTCCACTATGAATCGGCGAGCAACTTTGTAAATGAGTTGTGTAAAGTACTTGCCAAGCTGGCGATGTATTTTCAGCCGTTTGATCTGAATTGAAATCATCGCCCACAAGTTGAAAACCATCAAAAATTACACCGCACTTTTCTGCTTCTTGTAATGCGCGATTCACTTCTGCGTTATTATTTTGCGGGAAAAGACTATCTTGCTCTGGGCAAATGACACGCATAGCAAAACCTTGTGCACCATCTTCTTCCGCTAAATATAAAGGAATTTCACGTCCGATAATTTGCCCGTTATACCGCCATTGATCGATCACTGCACTGAGTAAAAGACTTTGTGATTCAATATTATTTTCGAGTGTAGTCAGGCGAAAATAGGTTTCGATTAAATACATAAATTTTTTAATTGCTGTCCGATTTGGTTTAAGCCGTTTAAACGCATTTCACTTAAACGTTGTGAAATGCCGAGTTCGCTAAAAAATATAGTAATATCAAATGTATTCAACTCATCCGCTGTTTTACCATTGATTTTATTAAATAAAATCCAAAGTAAGCCATTCATAATTCTGGCTTCGCTAAATCCGCTGAATTGAAAAGTGCGGTCATTTTTAGGCATAATTTGAAACCACATTTGTGCTTCGCAGCCAGTAATAGGTTGCATTTGAGCGAGTTCATTATCGCTTGGGCGAGGTAAATTTTTGCCTGCTTGAATAATCAGGCGATAGCGATCTTCCCAATTTTTAGCTTGTTTTAATTGTTCTATCATTGTAATAAATCCAGTGCTTTATTTAAGGCGGTGAAGAATGCCTCTACATCTTCTTGCGTATTATAAGGGGCAAAAGACAGGCGCAATGTGGTGCGTTCGCCTAAGCGTGCTAAATAAGGTTGGGCACAATGTTCGCCCACACGAAGCGCAATATTTTGTTCGCTTAAAAGTGTAGAAAGATCAGAACAGTCAATGCCGTCAAATATAAAGCAAACAACGGTGCTTGGTTGAGGTGAGTTGAATAATCGGCAATTCTCGTAAGATTTTAACCGCACTTTGACGGATTCAGACAAAGATATAGCGTTCTGTTCTGCTGCGGTAAAATCCCATTTTTGTAGCCAATTCAGTATGGCATTAAAGCCAATAACCCCAGCAATATTGGGTGTGCCAGCTTCTAAACGATAAGGCAATTCGGCAAAAGTAATACGATTATTTGATACGCGATCAACCATTTTTCCACCGAAAAAGAGCGGTTGAAGTTGAGAAAGTGCGGTCAATTTTCCTGTTAAAACGCCAAGCCCATTTGGGCCATAAATTTTATGGGCAGAAAATGCGAGGAAATCGGCATCTAAATCTTGTAAATCAATTTTAATATGACTAATCGCTTGTGCTGCATCCACTAAAACCAACGCATGACTATGTTTTCTAATAAGTTGAATCAGGCGTTTAATCGGCTGTTCTGTGCCAGTGACATTTGAAACAAAATTCAGCGCAACGAGTTTTGTTTTTTCAGAAAGGGCAGAAATAAGCGCATTTTCATCAATTAGCCAATTATCTAAAATCGGCAAAACTCGAATTTTTGCACCGCACTTTTTCGCCGTTTCGTGCAAAGTAACAAAATTAGCGTGATGATCTGCTTGGCTAATCAGAATTTCATCTTCTGTGTTTAATTGCGGCAGCAATCCATTTGCCACTAAGTTTATTGCGTGAGTTGTACCCGAAGTCCAAATAACAGCACGTTTATCTTCTGCATTAATTAATTCTTTAACTTGTGTGCGAGCCTGTTCATATTGCGCAGTTTGGGCTGCATCATATTGACTACGATGCACTGAACCTGCAGAAGCATAAAATTCAGCGGTGCGATCAATTAACACTTGAGGTTTCAACGCGGTGGCGGCGTTATCTAAATAAACAACCGCATCTTCACGTTGGAAATAAGGAAATGCTTGACGGAAAGTTTGAACATCAAAAGCCATATTTATTTTTCTCCTGTCTGCGCCATTGACTTGGTTCAATTGGATTATTGTCCGCCCAAAGACCAATTTGTTTGGCTTGTGCATTTTCTTGTGCTTGAAGATAAATCGGATCGTGAGAATATTGTTTATAAGCCCAAGCCATACCCTGTTTAACCATTTCTAAATTAATATTTTTATCTTGATAATAAACAATCGCCAATGTGCGTTTATAGCGATCTTTTCCTTTTTGCGCAAGGCGTACATTTTTTTGATAAACCAGATCAGACAAGGTTTTTTTCGATTTTTGCCCAAAGGCTTGGGATTTTTCTGGTGCGTCGATTTCGGCTAAACGAACTTTAATGGATTTATTACCTTTAGTGAGGCAAGTGAGCGTATCGCCATCACTAATTTTAACCACACGACAGGTATTTTTTTCGCGAGAACAAGCAGAAAGTGCGGTAAAAATAAGTAATAAACTCGTCAATAGTATTTTTCGATTTATCATTTGCAAAGTTTTTGATCTAAGTCTGGTTATTTTACCGAAAAAATGGCTCAAGTTAGCAAAAAAAAGCGTAAAATAATTTTGAAATATTATGAAAATAGTTGAAAAAGGTTGTATATGATTCAAAAATTATTTTTATTAGTTCGTTCTTTGGTCATTTTATCCATTATGTTATATCTCGGAAATCTTATTGCTTATTACATTCCAGCTGGCGTTCCGGGAAGCATTTGGGGATTATTGCTACTCTTTTTAGGTTTAACAACACGAGTAATTCATTTAAATTGGATTTATTTAGGTGCAAGTTTGCTAATTCGTTTTATGGCAGTGCTTTTTGTGCCAGTGAGTGTGGGAATTATCAAATATTCTGATTTATTGAGAGAGCAAGTTAATATTTTGCTTGTTCCTAATATTGTGAGTACTTGTGTCACGTTACTTGTTATAGGATTTTTCGGTCATTATTTGTATCAGGCGCAATCTTTTACACATAAACGCAAAAAAGTAATGAAACATAGAGAAAATCAAGTAAAACAAGCGAATTAGTATGTTAGGAAAGTTATATGCAGCAGTACATTATTTATTTTTATACATTTTTGACTATTTTTGGATTTTGGCTCGCACTACAAATTAGTAAACGTTGGAAGTCAATGATTTTTAATACTTTTGTTTTAACAGTATTAATTTTGGCGGTGATTTTAGTGATAGGTAAGATTCCTTACGATGATTATATGGTAGGAAATGCGCCTATTAATAATTTACTTGGCTTGAGTATCGTCGCTCTTGCATTGCCTCTTTATGAACAACTTCGTCAAATTGCCAAACAATGGAAAATTATTCTTTCAACGGTGGTTATAGCTTCTTTTTTAGCGATGTTAAGTGGTGGACTTTTAGCATTTCTTTTAGGCGCAACGCCCGAAATGATCGCAACAGTTTTACCTAAATCCATCACAACGCCTATTGCGATGGAAGTTTCTCGTCATTTAGGCGGCATTCCAGCCGTAACTGCAGTTGGTGTTGTGGTTGCAGGTTTGCAAGGATCGATATTTGGTTATCTTGTATTAAAAAAATTAGGTATTAAACATCAAGAAGCCATTGGGCTTTCTGTTGGTTCGGTTTCTCACGCACTTGGTACAGTAAGCTGTATGGAAACTAATCCAACTGCAGGCAGTTACAGTTCTATTTCTCTCGTGCTTTGTGGGATTATTAGTTCTATTCTCGCCCCATTTGTATTTAAGCTCATTTATTTCTTTGCTTAAATATCAATAAAAATTCAACCGCACTTTATTCATTCTAGATTTTGTTTGTTCTAGATAAAGTGCGGTTGTTTTTTGCACTAAATGATTAGATAATGCAGAAAAACTAAATAAAACAAAGCGATATGAAATTACTTACTGTTAATTCTTCTTGGACAGAACGTTTTCTACTCGATCCTCCACGCGAAAAAGATAATCGTCCACCATTTCGTCGCGATCGTGG
Source organism: Haemophilus influenzae (assembly GCF_019703545.1). NCBI lineage: Bacteria > Pseudomonadati > Pseudomonadota > Gammaproteobacteria > Pasteurellales > Pasteurellaceae > Haemophilus > Haemophilus influenzae. Next base: position 1,338,694 of record NZ_AP018771.1, read on the forward strand.
GCGAATTTTACATTCTGCCGCCTTTCGTTGCTTACAAGCGAAAACCCAAATACACGCAATTGGCGAAAATGATTTTTATCGCACTCGCTTAACTCATTCTTTGGAAGTGGCTCAGATTGGCAGTAGTCTCGTTGCACAACTTAAATTTTTAGAAACCTTTGAAAGCCTTTCGCAAACATTAAATATTGATAAAAACGAGTTGCAAAAGCAGTTGAAACCTTTATTGCCGAGTAACGATCTTATTGAGAGTTTGTGTTTTGCTCATGATATTGGTCATCCGCCTTTTGGGCATGGTGGCGAAACGGCATTAAATTATATGATGGCAGAGCAGGGCGGTTTTGAAGGCAATGCGCAAACCTTTAGAATTTTAACAAAACTTGAGCCTTATACTGAAAATGCAGGGATGAATCTAACGCGTAGAACACTATTGGGTGTCGTGAAATATCCCGCGTTGTTAGATGTGGCTTCGCCTCAATATGCAGAACTTAATTTTTCTCGCAATATCGATCCTCGTTTTGTGCGTATTCACGATTGGATTCCAGGAAAAGGCATTTTCCGTGATGATTTAAAAATGTTTAATTGGTTGCTGGAAAATCTTTCTGAAAATGACCGCACTTTATTTGGGAAATTTAAAAAAGTGCGGGAAAATCCAGCTGAATTTTTACAGACGAGCTTTAAATCTTTGGATTGTAGCATTATGGAATTGGCAGATGATATCGCCTATGGCGTACATGATTTAGAAGATGCCATTGTGACTGGCGTGGTAAATCCTCATCAATGGCAAGCGGCACATTCCGCATTGAAACAAATTCCTTCAGCTTGGTTGCAAGAAAATATTGATTCAATTAGCCAACGACTTTTCTCTGATAAACATTTTGAACGAAAACAAGCCATTGGTGCATTGGTGAACTTTTTTATTACTAATGTGCGGTGGAAATTAACGGCAAATTTTGATGAACCTTTGTTACGTTATAACGCAGAGCTGTCACCTGAAGTGATTGTTGCACTTGGTGTATTTAAAAAATTTGTTTGGGATTATGTTATTCGCAATGTGGATACTCAACGAATCGAATATAAAGGGCAGAGAATGCTAACAGAAATGTTCCAAATTTTTGAATCTGATCCAGAGCGTTTATTACCGAGAAATACTGCAAATCGTTGGCGTAATGCCCCTGAAGAAAGGAAGAAGCGGATTATTTGCGATTATATTGCAGGCATGTCGGATGCACACGCCTTGAGGGTATATCAACAACTTTGATTTAAGAGAGAATCCCATCGAATTGATGGGATTTTTTATGCAAACCGTATAGAATAGTGCGGTTAATTTTCACTGAATTTTTATGGGGCAGTTGTGGCATTAATTAGTTTAACCAATGGATATCTTTCCTTTAGTGATGTGCCTTTGTTAGATCACGCAGAACTACATATTGAACCGAATGAACGTGTTTGTTTAGTTGGGCGTAACGGCGCAGGTAAATCAACTTTATTGAAAATCATCGCAGGCGATGTGCTTATGGATGATGGCAAAATCCAATACGAAAAAGATCTTGTGGTTTCTCGTTTAGAACAAGACCCACCGCGTAATGCGCAAGGCAATATTTTTGATTATGTTGCGGAAGGCGTAGGGCATTTAACGGATTTATTGAAAGAATATCATCATATTTCTGTTCAATTGGAAGAAAATTACAGTGATCAAATTTTAAGTCAATTAGAGCAAGTTCAGGCTAAATTAGAACACGCTGATGGCTGGCGATTTGAAAATAAAATCAATGAAGTGTTGTTAAAACTAGGCTTAAATCCAAACACAAAATTATCCGCACTTTCGGGCGGTTGGTTACGCAAAGCGGCACTCGCACGTGCATTGGTGTGCGATCCTGATGTGTTATTACTTGATGAACCAACCAACCACTTAGATGTGGAAGCCATTGAATGGCTGGAAAATTTCTTACTGGATTTCCAAGGTAGCCTTGTATTTATTTCCCATGACCGTTCTTTTATTCGCAAAATGGCAACACGGATTGTGGATTTAGATCGCGGTCAATTGCAGTCTTATCTAGGCAATTACGATTTATATTTAACCACGAAAGAAGAAAATCTACGCGTTGAAGCCTTGCAAAATGAATTATTTGATAAACGTCTTGCACAGGAAGAAGTATGGATTCGCCAAGGTATCAAGGCTCGCCGTACAAGAAATGAAGGGCGAGTGCGAGCATTAAAAGCGATGCGTGAGGAACGCCGCCAACGCCGTGACGTAATGGGAACAGCCAAATTACAATTAGATACCTCAAGTCGTTCTGGCAAAATTGTCTTTGAAATGGAAGATGTGAGCTATGAAATCGCAGGAAAAACCTTGTTAAAAGATTTTTCAACAACGATTTTACGTGGAGACAAAATTGCGCTTGTTGGGCCAAATGGCTGTGGGAAAACCACGTTCATTAAATTATTGCTGGGTGAAATTCAGCCTACATCAGGCAAAATTCGTTGTGGTACCAAATTAGAGATTGCTTATTTTGACCAATACCGTGCTGATTTAGATCCTGAAAAAACTGTAATGGATAATGTGGCGGATGGCAAACAAGATATTGAAGTCAATGGTGTAAAACGCCATGTGCTAGGGTATTTGCAAGATTTCTTGTTCCCACCAAAACGTGCAATGACCCCAGTTAAAGCCTTATCGGGGGGAGAACGAAATCGTTTATTACTCGCAAAATTGTTGCTCCAACCAAATAATTTATTGATTCTTGACGAACCAACCAATGACCTTGATGTAGAAACATTGGAGCTTTTAGAAGAAATTTTGACTGATTATCAAGGCACATTGTTAATTGTGAGCCACGACCGTCAATTTATTGATAATACTGCCACAGAATGTTATTTATTTGAAGGCGAAGGACGTTTGAATAAGTATGTGGGGGGATTCTTTGATGCGAAACAGCAACAAGCCAATTTCTGGGCAAGCAAAGCAACAGAAGAACAGGCTAAAGCGAAGAAAACTGAACCGCTAAAAGAAGAAAATTCGGTAAAAAATGACCGCACTTCTAAGCTGAAATCAGTGAAACTTTCTTATAAAGAACAACGTGAGCTAGAACAACTTCCACAACTATTGGAAGAGTTGGAAACTAAAATTACCGCACTGCAAGCTGAAATAGCCGATCCCGCATTTTTCCAACAATCTCACGATATTACCGATGCTAAATTAAAAGCATTGGCGGATACTGAAGCCGAATTAGAAACAGCATTTTTACGCTGGGAAGAATTGGAAGAAAAGAAAAATTTGACTGACGGTAAAGCTTAAAAAATAACGCCCGAAAGGGCGTTTTTTTATGTATTTTCAAGATGATCTTTTTTCAAAATATTTTCTTCATCAAGTATTGATAAACGAGCGATAGCGTTTCGATAGGAAATTTCAAGAGTTTCTCTACTGGTTGCCATTACGCCTTGATCTACTAAGAAACCATCATTTACATCATATACCCAGCCGTGCAATGAGAGTTTTTGTCCGCGTTCCCAAGCACTTTTTACAATAGAAGTTCGACCAAGATTGTAAACCTGTTCCGCTACGTTAATTTTCGTCAGCATATCGGCACGTTTTTCTGGAGAAAGTTTACCGAGAAGATGACCGTGTTTAAACCAAATATCACGAATATGAAGGAGCCAGTTGTTGATAAGCCCTAAATCTTTATCTGCCATAGCGGCATGAATTCCCCCGCAGTTGGTGTGACCACAGATAATAATATGTTCAATTTTAAGCACATCGACGGCATATTGCACAACAGAAAGGCAATTAAAATCTGTGTGAATTACTTGGTTAGCAACATTACGATGAACAAATAATTCACCTGGTTCAAGATTCGTCAATTTCTCAGCGGGTACACGGCTATCAGAGCAACCAATCCAAAGATAATGTGGCGTTTGATGATCTGCAAGTTCTTTGAAGTAAGTAGAGTTTTCTTCTTTCATTCTTTGCGCCCAGCTGTAATTGTTGGCAAAGAGTTGTTTAATTTTATCCATTTTACTTTCCTTAAAATTCTGAAAAAATTGACCGCACTTTGGCGTAAGTGCGGTCAATATTAAAGTTAAATTGAATTAGAAATTCGCATTTCTTGGCGCGCGTGGGAATGGAATTACATCACGAATATTTTGTACGCCAGTTACATAGACAATTAAGCGTTCAAAACCAAGACCAAAACCAGAATGTGGAACACTGCCGTATTTACGAAGATCGCGATACCACCAATAATCATCTGGATTTAATCCCATTTCTTCCATGCGTTTATCAAGCATCTCTAAACGTTCTTCACGTTGTGAACCACCGATGATTTCACCAATTCCTGGTGCTAATACGTCCATTGCTGCCACAGTTTTTCCATCATCATTTAAACGCATATAGAATGCTTTAATGTCTTTTGGATAGTTTTTCACCACAACTGGTGATTTGAAATATTCTTCTGCCAAGAAACGTTCGTGTTCAGAAGAAAGATCGATACCCCAAGAAACAGGGAATTCAAATTTCTTACCAGATTTTAATAACACATCAATGGCATCGGTATAGTCAATTTGCGCAAAATCTGAGTTTACAAAGTTTTCTAGACGCGTAATAACATCTTTATCTACATGTTTTTCAAAGAATTGTAAGTCGTCTTTGCGCTCTGCTAATACTGCACGGAATACGTATTTCAACATATCTTCTGCAAGTTTTGCGTTATCCGCTAAGGTTGCAAATGCAACTTCGGGTTCAACCATCCAGAATTCCGCTAAGTGACGGGTAGTATTCGAGTTTTCTGCACGGAATGTTGGGCCGAAAGTATAAATTTTGCTTAATGCACAAGCATAGGTTTCGCCGTTTAACTGACCTGAAACCGTTAAAAATGATTCTTTACCGAAGAAATCTTGGCTGAAATCCACTTTTCCATTTTCACCACGAGGAAGATTTTCTAAATCAAGTGTAGAAACACGGAACATTTCACCCGCACCTTCAGTGTCTGATGCAGTAATTAATGGGGTTGCCACCCAGTAGAAACCTTGCTCATGGAAGAAACGGTGAATTGCTTGAGACAAGCAATGACGAACACGCGCGACCGCACCAATAATATTGGTACGAGGGCGTAAGTGAGCTACTTCACGTAAATATTCGATAGAGTGGCGTTTTGCTGCCATTGGGTAAGTATCTGGATCTTCAACAAACCCTGTCACTTCCACTTTTTCTGCTTGTAATTCAACCGCTTGTCCTTCTGAAGGTGATTCAACGACTTTACCAGTTACAATCACAGAACAGCCTGTTGTTAAACGTAAAATTTCGCTTTCGTAATTTTTAATATCGTTATTAATAATTGCTTGAATTGGATCAAAGCAAGAACCGTCATAAACCGCTAAGAAAGATAAGCCTGCTTTAGAATCGCGACGGGTACGAACCCAACCACGCACAGTGACGGTTTCACCAATCGCCACTTTCCCTTGTAATACATCAACAATTGATGCCACTTTAGACATATTAAACCTCTGTAACTGAATGTAATTCACATAAAATTGCCGATAGTTTACCTTAATAAAGGAAATTTTCCATAAAAATATAGTGTTGGTGCGGGTTATGAACAATAAAATCGCCTTAAAAATGAGCCCTAAATAAAATAGGGTAAAGCCTTATTAATATTGAATATACGCGATTTTATGTTAAAATCTCGAGCCAAATCATTATGGCTAATAATAGGAAAAAATATGAAAGTTTTAGAAGGCTCAGTCGCAGCACCTAATGCAAAAGTTGCAGTAGTAATTGCTCGTTTTAACAGTTTTATTAATGAAAGTTTATTAGAAGGTGCAATTGACGCATTAAAACGTATTGGCCAAGTGAAAGATGAAAATATCACTATCGTGCGTGCCCCGGGTGCGTATGAGTTGCCATTAGTTGCTCGCCGTTTAGCTGAAAGTAAAAAATTTGATGCGATTGTGGCATTAGGTACAGTTATCCGTGGTGGTACAGCACATTTTGAATATGTAGCAGGAGAAGCAAGCAGCGGTTTAGGAAAAGTTGCAATGGATGCTGAAATCCCTGTCGCTTTTGGTGTATTAACCACAGAAAATATTGAACAGGCGATTGAACGTGCTGGTACTAAAGCGGGTAATAAAGGTGCAGAAGCAGCCTTAACCGCACTTGAAATGGTTAATCTTATTCAACAAATTGATGCGGCATAAATCATGACAGAACAAAAACAAGTGAAGAAGCCTTCTGCTCGTCGTCGTGCGCGTGAGTGTACTGTTCAAGCCTTGTATTCTTGGGCAGTATCCGGCAATACTGCAGAACAAGTGGAATTAGCCTTTGTGTTAGATCAAGATATGGATGGGGTAGATAAACCTTACTTCCGTAAATTATTTCGTCAAACAGTAGAAAATATTGAAACCGTTGATTTTTCAATTTCGCCTTATATTGACCGCGCTTTTGATGAGCTTGATCCTATTGAAACGGCAATTTTACGTTTGGCCGTTTATGAATTACGCTTTGAATTAGATGTGCCATATAAAGTGGTTATCAATGAAGCGATTGAAGTGGCAAAAGTATTCGGTGCAGATGAAAGCCATAAATATATCAATGGCGTACTTGATAAAATCGCACCAGCATTAGGGCGTAAATAATCCTTTTAAACTGAGAATGGCGCGCGTTTTTAACGCGTGCCTTTTCTTTTATAAGATAGGTGAAAAATGGCAATGGGTGAATTTGATTTAATTAAACGATATTTTCAGCAACAAATATTAGTTGATGATTCCGTTCAATTATCTATTGGCGACGATTGTGCGCTGGTTTTCGTGCCAGAGAATTATCAGCTTGCCATTACGACGGATACAATGGTAGAAAATACGCATTTTTTACCAACTATTTCACCTGAAAATTTAGCTTATAAGGCTGTTGCAACAAATTTAAGTGATCTTGCTGCAATGGGGGCACAGCCAAAATGGGTTTCACTGGCATTAACTTTGCCAAATGTAGATGAAAATTGGATTTCAACATTTAGCCAAAGTTTATTACACACGTTAAAACAATACAATGTCACATTAATTGGTGGCGATACTACAAAAGGTAATTTGTCTATTACGATCACGGCACAAGGTTTTGTCGAAAAAAACAAAGGAATTTGTCGGCATAAAGCGCAAGTTGGCGATTTAATTTATGTTTCAGGCACCTTAGGCGATAGCGCAGCAGGTTTAACACAAATTTTATTGGGCAAAAGTGCGGTTGATTCTGATGATGTTTTTTTGCAACAACGACATCTTAGACCTACGCCTAGAATTGAACTTGGGCGGGCGTTAATTGGCATTGCTCATGCTGCCATTGATCTTTCCGATGGGCTAATATCTGATTTAGGGCATATTCTTGAACGAAGTCAATGTAGTGCTGAAGTTGAACTGACTGCATTACCTCTTTCATCATCGATTTTAAATAAATATGATCGCACTCAAGCGGAACAATTTGCCTTAAGTGGTGGCGAAGACTATGAACTCTGTTTTACTATACCGCCCAAATCTAAAGATGAATTAGAATTACGCTTGAAAAAACTGAACGTGCCTTGCACTTGTATTGGTAAAATTAATGAAAAGTGCGGTGACTTTTCTCCCCGTTTTTTACGGGATGGAAAACCTGTGAATATAACTTTTTCAAGTGGTTTCGATCATTTTAAGGAATCAAAATGACAGAAAATAATCCTCTTAAAAAAATCTCTCTTTTAAATCCTATTCATTTACTTGCCGTTGGTTTTGGCTCGGGTTTAATTTATCCAGCACCCGGCACTTGGGGGAGCTTAGCTGGAACAATTTTAGGTGTGATTTTACTTTCCTTATTAGGCGTAAAAATCTTTTTAATTTTCACCGCACTTTGTTTTCTACTCGGTTGCTACCTTTGTCAAAAAACTACTGCAGATATGGGCGTACACGATCATGATTCTATCGTCTGGGATGAATTTGTCGGCGTATTTATTGTATTAGCAGCGATACCGTCATTATCTTGGCAATGGATTTTGGTTGCTTTTGCGTTATTCCGCTTTTTTGATATTTTAAAACCGTTTCCAATTCGTTATTTTGACGAAAAACTCGAAAATGGTTTTGGCATTATGATCGATGACGTTTTAGCGGCAATTTATGCTGTGATTGTTGTATTTGCTATTCAATATTGGATGTTGTGATGCTAAATTTAATCATTGTGCATTTATTTGGATTAATGACGCCAGGGCCTGATTTCTTCTATGTAAGTCGGATGGCGGCAAGTAACTCTCGTCGTAATACAGTTTGTGGCATTTTAGGCATAACGCTTGGCATCGCCTTTTGGGGAATGCTTTCTATGTTGGGATTAGCGGTGTTATTTGTCACTATCCCAGCATTACATGGCGTTATTATGTTGCTAGGTGGTAGTTACCTAGCATATCTCGGTTTTTTAATGGCTCGCAGTAAAAAATACGCTAAATTTGAACCGCACTCTGATACTGAATTTAATCAGCAAACCACAATCAAAAAAGAAATTTTGAAAGGGCTTTTCGTGAATTTATCCAATGCAAAAGTCGTGGTGTATTTTAGTAGCGTGATGTCGCTTGTCTTAGTAAATATCACTGAAATGTGGCAAATTATCTTGGCTTTTATGGTAATTGTGGTAGAAACATTTTGTTATTTTTATGTGATTTCATTGATTTTTTCACGTAATATTGCCAAGCGTTTATACAGTCAATACAGCCGTTATATTGATAATATGGCAGGTATTGTATTTTTATTTTTTGGTTGTGTGCTTGTTTATAACGGCATCAACGAAATAATTCATTAATAGAAAAGGAAGTAACATGACATTAAAAATTGCAATCGCTGGTGCTGGCGGAAGAATGGGGCGTCAATTAATTCAAGCAGTTCATTCTGCGGAAGGCGTAGAACTAGGTGCGGCTTTTGAACGCAAAGGATCATCTTTAGTTGGGACGGATGCGGGAGAATTGGCAGGAATTGGTCATCTTGGCGTTGCAGTTTCAGACGATCTTGAAAGCCAAAAAGATAAATTCGATTTATTAATCGATTTTACCCGACCAGAAGGCACTCTTGAAAATATTGCATTTTGCGTAGCGAATAATAAAAAAATGGTGATCGGTACAACGGGTTTTGATGAAAATGGTAAAGTGGCGATTAAAGCAGCTTCAGATAAAATTGCTATTGTGTTTGCATCAAATTTCAGTGTTGGCGTGAATTTAGTCTTCAAGCTTTTAGAAAAAGCGGCAAAAGTGATGGGGGATTATTGTGATATTGAAGTGATCGAAGCGCATCACCGTCATAAAGTTGATGCGCCATCTGGCACTGCACTTTCTATGGGCGAACATATCGCAAAAACCTTAGGTCGCGATTTAAAAACTCACGGAGTCTTCTGCCGTGAAGGAATTACAGGCGAACGTAAACGCGATGAAATTGGTTTTTCAACTATTCGCGCTTCGGATGTGGTGGGGGAACACACGGTTTGGTTTGCAGATATTGGCGAACGTGTAGAAATTTCCCATAAAGCATCAAGCCGAATGACTTTCGCTAATGGTGCAGTGCGTGCTGGTAAATGGTTAGAAAATAAGGCGAATGGCTTATTTGATATGACCGATGTATTAGATTTAAAGAATTTATAAATCAATTTCAATGTCACTTTCTACGTGACAGCAACATAATAAAATCTCATCAGGTTGAATAAAGGCAAGAGGCATTTCTTTATAAGACACCTTGCCTTTTTTGATCTTAACGCGACAAGAACCACAATAGCCACTACGGCATTGATATTCGTGATGAATATTATTTTTCTCGAGATGATCAAGTAAACTTGTTTCATTATTGAATTCTAATGTGGTGTTATGGCGGATAAGGTGGATTTTCATAATAACGATATGTTGTAATTTGTCGTGCCATTATATAAGGAAAAGATGAAATTATTGATAAAAACTTCACTTAGTCAGTGGATTTGCTTGAATTTTGCCAAAATTCCTATTTTTAAAATGCTATGTTTTATAACCGCACTTTTTATCACGGCTTGTAGTTCTATTAGCAAAGAACCAGTGAAGACAGTGGATATTTATATTAAACCTTATTATTCGGCGGAAAATGGAAAAGCAGAAAATGTATTTGTACATAAAGAAATTGATCCTATGCTACGTGAAAATACGTTAAAAGGTTATAAAAGTGCGGTGAAATTTGTAGAAGAAAATCCAGCGCGCATTTCACCAATGACAATGTTTACCTTAGCCGCTCGGGCTTACGATTTTGGCTTAAGAGATGAAGCGGTTACTTGGTTTTATCGTGGACAAAACCGTTTGATTACCGCACTTTATGTGTTGGAATTACCAAAACAAACGGTGCAGGATAATACAGGGTTCAGCCATGTTGTAGGGCAGTTTGTTAATGCTTATGCGTTTTGTGATTTTGATAAACAAAGTCGTGCTGCCGAAAATGCGGTGAAATGGACAATTGCACATCCTTATGAAGTGATTTTCTTACCAGCATTACCCGCAAAATTTGCAGATCGTCAAAAAGCGTTAAAAGAAGCAGAAGAAAAATTAGTTCAACGTTTACAGGAACAAGCCCGTTTTTTTGCTAATCCAAAAAATAAAGAAAAATGGCAAAAAGAGCGGTCAGAAAATTTTGTGAATGAACGATTTTGTTGGTAACAAGAAAAAATGGAATAGCGAATACGTTATTCCATTTTTATTTTTGATAAGCCAATGATTTTTCGCATTATTCTTTTACTTTTTAAGGACTTGGTATTATCATTACTCGGTTTTTTTATTTTATAGAGAAAAGAGAAGCAGGGGAAACGATGCAACATCTGAACGAGCTTATTGAGAAAGCGAAATTAGCGATTGAATCCATTCAGGATAAAAGTTTAACGGCTTTGGATGAAATCCGTGTCGAATATTTTGGTAAGAAAGGGTATTTTACGCAATTAATGCAAGAGTTGCGTAATGTGTCAGCAGAAGAACGTCCTGCGATGGGCGCAAAAATTAACGAAGCAAAACAAGCTGCGTTAGAATTTTTAAATGCAAAAAAAACGGAGTGGGAACAGGCTGAACTTAACGCAAAATTAGAAAAAGAACGTGTAGATGTCAGTTTACCAGGTCGCAAAGTTGAAACAGGTGGCTTACACCCAGTTACCATGACGATTAATCGTGTAACAAAATTTTTCTCAGAACTTGGCTTTTCAGTTGAAAATGGCCCTGAAATTGAAAGTGATTATTACAACTTCGATGCGTTAAATATTCCTAAACATCACCCAGCACGTGCCGATCACGATACTTTTTGGTTTAATCCAGAATTATTACTCCGCACTCAAACTTCTGGCGTGCAAATTCGTACTATGGAAAAAATGCAGCCACCAATTCGCATTATGGCACCAGGACGTGTATATCGTAATGACTACGATCAAACGCACACGCCAATGTTCCATCAAATTGAACTACTTTATGTGGATAAAAAAGCAAATTTCACAGAATTAAAAGGCTTATTACACGATTTCTTACGCGCTTTCTTTGAAGAAGATTTACAAGTGCGTTTCCGTCCATCTTATTTCCCATTCACAGAGCCTTCAGCGGAAGTGGATGTGATGGGTAAAAATGGTAAATGGTTAGAAGTGTTGGGCTGCGGTATGGTGCACCCAAATGTGTTGCGTAATGTTGGTATTGATCCGAATGAATATTCTGGTTTTGCCGTGGGAATGGGCGTTGAGCGTTTAACAATGTTACGTTATAACGTAACAGATTTACGTTCGTTCTTTGAAAACGACTTACGTTTCTTAAAACAATTTAAGTAATTTCTCGGATTTGAATTAAAAGGATAACAACAAATGAAATTTAGTGAACAGTGGGTAAGAGAATGGGTGAACCCTGCGGTGTCCACCGAGCAATTATGCGAGCAAATTACCATGCTTGGCTTAGAAGTAGATGGCGTGGAAGCCGTTGCGGGTACATTTAATGGTGTCGTTGTTGGTGAAGTGGTGGAATGTGCACAACATCCAGATGCAGATAAATTACGTGTAACTAAAGTGAACGTAGGTGGTGATCGTTTATTGGATATCGTGTGTGGCGCAGCAAATTGTCGTCAAGGCTTAAAAGTGGCTTGCGCAACAGAAGGTGCGGTATTACCTGGCGATTTCAAAATTAAGAAAACGAAATTACGTGGTCAGCCATCAGAAGGGATGCTTTGTTCATTTTCTGAATTAGGTATTGATATTGAAGCGGACGGTATTATTGAATTGCCACTTGATGCACCAATTGGTACTGATTTACGTGAATATTTAGCTTTAGATGATAATGCCATCGAAATTAGCTTAACGCCAAACCGTGCAGATTGTTTGAGCATCGCAGGTATTGCGCGTGAAATTGGTGTGATAAATAAACAACTCGTAAATCAACCGCACTTTGAAGCAGTGCCAGCAACAATTTCTGATAAAGTTCAAATTGATTTACAAGCACCAGAAGCTTGCCCGCGTTATTTATTACGTGTGATAAAGAACGTCAATGTAAAAGCACCATCGCCAATGTGGATGCAAGAAAAATTGCGTCGTTGTGGTATTCGTTCTATCGATCCTATTGTCGATATTACTAACTATATTTTGCTTGAGTTTGGTCAGCCAATGCACGCGTTTGATGCAGCTAAAGTTACACAACCTGTTCAAGTTCGCTTCGCAAAAGAGGGAGAGGAATTAGTATTATTAGATGGCTCAACCGCAAAACTTCAATCAAATACGTTATTAATTGCTGACCAAAATGGGGCTTTAGCAATGGCAGGGATCTTTGGTGGTGCAATCAGTGGCGTGAATAGTGAAACGAAAGATGTGATTTTAGAATCCGCATTTTTCGCTCCATTAGCGATTGCAGGCCGTGCAAGACAATATGGTTTACATACTGATGCATCGCATCGTTTTGAACGTGGTGTGGATTTTGAATTAGCCCGTAAAGCAATGGAACGAGCAACCGCATTATTACTTGAAATCTGTGGTGGTGAAGCGGGTGAGATTTGTGAAGCAAGCAGTGAAACTCATCTTCCTAAAGTCAATACAGTTCAACTTCGCCGTAGTAAATTAGATGCACTTTTAGGTCATCATATTGAAACAGGAAGCGTAACGGAAATTTTGCACCGTCTTGGTTTTGATGTTACTTATGCAAATGATATTTGGACGGTAACTTCTGCAAGCTGGCGTTTTGATATTGAAATCGAAGAAGATTTAATTGAAGAAGTGGCGCGTATTTATGGTTATAACAGCATTCCAAACAATGCACCATTAGCGCATCTCCGCATGCGTGAGCACAAAGAATCTGATTTAGATTTAGCTCGAATTAAGACCGCACTTGTGGATGCAGATTATCAAGAAGCTATTACTTATAGCTTTGTGGATCCAAAAATTCAAAGTTTATTACATCCACAGCAAGAAGCACTTGTATTGCCAAACCCAATTTCTGTGGAAATGTCCGTAATGCGTGTGTCTTTAATGAGTGGTTTATTAGGTGCAGTGCTTTATAACCAAAATCGCCAACAATCTCGTGTTCGTTTATTTGAAACTGGATTGCGTTTTGTGCCAGATGCCAATGCTGAATTTAGCGTGCGTCAAGAATTTGTTTTAAGTGCGGTGATTACTGGAACTGTAAAATCTGAACATTGGGCCGGTAAAGCAGAGTCTGTAGATTTCTTTGATCTTAAAGGCGATTTAGAATCAGTACTTTCTTTAACAGAAGGGGGGAATAGAGTTCGTTTTGTTGCAAAACAATTTGATGCATTACATCCTGGTCAATCTGCTGCTATTGAATTAGATGGCCAAGAAATTGGTTTTATTGGTGCAATTCATCCATCTATTAGCCAAAAACTTGGCTTAAATGGCAAAACTTTTGTATTTGAAATTCTTTGGAATGCAATTGCAGCACGTAATGTGGTGCAAGCAAAAGAAATTTCTAAATTCCCAGCAAACCGTCGTGATTTAGCTTTAGTCCTAGCAGATAGCGTACCAGCAGGGGAATTGATCGCAGCATGTAAACAAGCAGGCGGCGAAAAATTGGTGCAAGTGAACTTGTTCGATGTATATCAAGGTGTGGGTGTTGCTGAAGGCTATAAGAGCTTAGCTATTAGCTTAACTGTCCAAGATAATGAAAAAACACTTGAAGATGAAGAAATTAATGCAGTGATTTCAGCAGTATTAGCGGAGGTAAAACAACGCTTTAATGCTGAATTAAGGGATTAATATGGCTACGATAACCAAAATTGATATTATTGAATATTTAAGCGATAAATATCACTTATCTAAACAAGATACGAAAAATGTGGTGGAGAACTTTTTAGAAGAGATTCGTTCATCGCTAGAATCTGGTCATGATGTAAAATTATCAGGATTTGGTAATTTTGAACTACGTGATAAGTCATCTCGCCCAGGGCGTAACCCGAAAACTGGTGATGTTGTGCCAGTTTCTGCTCGCCGAGTAGTGACATTTAAACCAGGGCAAAAGTTACGTGCTCGTGTAGAAAAAACTAAATAGCAAGGAACAAAAAGTGCGGTGAATTTCTACCGCACTTTTCATATGAAAAGGTATGAAAGTATATAAATCATTTTTAATCGCTATTGCCTCTCTTTTTTTATTCGCTTGTTCCAGTTTTCAAAACGATGATTATGCGATGAACTATAAAGGTCAAATCGGCGATCCTATTATGGCTATAGCCATGTTGAGCGAACAACAACATGAATGGGCGGGAACGCCTTATGTGCTCGGCGGTGTTTCACGTCGTGGGGTAGATTGTTCTGGTTTTGTGCAGAAAACCTTCCTCGATCGTTTTAATCTTCGTTTGCCAAGAAGTACAACTGAACAAGCCAATTATGGTAAACATGTACGCAAAGAAGATATTCAAACAGGTGATTTAATTTTCTTTAAAACTGGTCGAGGCCCTAATGGCTATCATGTGGGAATTTATGTAAAAGAAGACAAATTCCTTCATGCTTCCACCAGAGGGGGAGTTGTCTATTCTTCAATGAATAACCCTTATTGGTCGAAAGCCTTCTGGCAAGTCAGACGGATTTAAAAAGTATAATGCTGGAATTTTCCAGCATTTTTTATAATGATTTTTTTCAAATTTGGGAGATAAAATGTCCTCAAACTTAACCGCACTTCAAATTCAACTTGAAATTTTACGCCTTATTCCAAAAACACGTTTTATTACCGCAGAAGAAATCTTACAAAAACTTGCTGATATTGGTGTTCAACGTGATATTCGTTCAATTCAACGCCAGCTAGAAAGTTTGTCTCAACAGTTTGAAATTGAGCGTGATATGCGTGATAAACCTTATGGCTACCGATGGAAATCAAATGCTAAAGGCTTGGATTTACCAATTTTAAATGAACAGCAATCACTTGTGCTTATGCTTGCTAAACAATATCTCAATGGCATTTTGCCTTCTAGCATTATGAGCTCAATGGAAGTGTTCTTTCAACAGGCCGAATATAATTTAGTTTATGACAGCCATAAAAAATCGGGGGCAGAATGGCTTAATAAAGTTGCTATTGCGCCAACTAGTCAGCCGTTATTACCTGCCAAAATCAATCCAGAAATTTTTTCTCAAATTAGTACTGCACTTTATCAAAATCGATTTTTACAGGTGCATTATCGGAGTATTCACGGTAAAGAACATAAGGCACAGGTCAAGCCATTGGCTTTGGTACAACAAGGGCCAAGTAGCTATTTAGTCGCACAATATGAGAATGGCGATATTTTACACCTTGCTTTGCATCGTTTGCTTAAGGTAACAGTGAGTACAATGATATTTGAACGCCCTGATTTTAATTTGAAATCTTATGTAGAAAGCCAAAAGTTTGGTTTTACCTATGGTCGAAAAATCCGATTAACTTTCCGCATTAATAAAGATATTGGGGGATTTTTAACTGAAACACCATTATCAACAGATCAAACAGTGGAAGCCTTAGGGGAGGATTATGAAATTTCAGCAACAGTGATCGAAAGTCAAATGCTGGAGTGGTGGATAGCTCACTTTGGTGAAAATTATCAAGAAATTAAGCGTGTATATTTAGAAGAAACAGTATAACGACATAAATTGTCGCTTTGCGCTTTATGATAAATCTATCTGACGAGAGGACATTCAAATGAACCAGATTGTGTACATTGATATGGATAATGTGATGGTAGATTTTCCATCAGGTATTGCAAAACTAGATGATAAAACCAAGCGAGAATATGAAGGTCGATATGATGAAGTAGAGGGTATTTTTAGCTTAATGGAACCAATGCCAAACGCGATTTCTGCGGTGCATAAATTGATGAAGAAATATCATATTTATGTGCTTTCTACTGCGCCTTGGCATAATCCTTCCGCTTGGAGTGATAAAGTAAAATGGATTCAACATTATTTCGGTGAAGAAAAAGGTTCAGCCTTATACAAACGATTGATTTTATCCCATCATAAAAATCTCAACCAAGGTGATTATTTAATTGATGATCGCACTAAAAATGGTGCTGGCAAATTTCAAGGCGAACATGTTCATTTTGGTACAGAACAATTTGCTAATTGGAATTGTGTCTTATCTTACTTAGGCTGTGGACCTTTTACACCAAGTGATGTGTTGCAAGATTGTTTGAAAAAGCCAGCCGCCCTCGTGCAAGTTGAAACTGAGGAGCAAAGCCGAGTCATTGGTACTTTTGCGGATCGATATAAATGGCAAGTGTTTAATTTGGCATGTGTTTATGCGGATGAAACAGCAACCGAATACAAAACGGTCTATTTAATTATCAGCCCTTATCACAGTGATGAATTTAAATTGCGTATTGATGCCATGTGCGCTCATATTCAATCTGAATATGAAGTATTATTACACTCAAAATCACAGCTAAAACAATATTTCCAACGCCTTTCAGAGAAGCCATTCTTGCATATTGAAAGCTATACTTATCAACCCCTTTATAAAGCAGGGAATATTTTTGGCATGATGGCGAGAGATAGACAGGTTGATGAAATTTTAAGACAAAAAGGACCCTGAAAAATGACTTTGGAAAAGAAACCAATTTGTGTAGTGTTAACCGGTGCTGGCATAAGTGCCGAAAGTGGTATTCCTACTTTTAGAGCTGAAGATGGATTGTGGGCAGGGCATAAAGTAGAAGAAGTTTGCACGCCCGAAGCCTTGCAAAAGAACCGTGCGAAAGTGCTTGATTTCTATAACCAACGCCGTAAAAATGCGGCAGCAGCTAAGCCAAACGCTGCGCATCTCGCCTTAGTTGAACTAGAAAAAGCCTATGATGTGAGAATCATCACGCAAAATGTGGATGATTTACATGAACGTGCCGGCAGCTCGAAGGTGTTGCATTTACACGGTGAATTAAATAAAGCTCGCAGTAGCTTTGATGAAAGTTATATTGTGGATTGTTTTGGTGATCAGAAATTAGAAGATAAAGATCCAAATGGACACCCAATGCGCCCTTACATCGTCTTTTTTGGTGAAATGGTGCCGATGCTAGAACGAGCGGTTGATATTGTGGAACAAGCAGATGTTGTGTTAGTGATTGGCACTTCTTTACAAGTGTATCCAGCCAATGGCTTAGTCAATGAAGCCCCAAGAAAAGCGCCAATTTATCTGATTGATCCTAACCCAAATACAGGCTTTGTTCGTAAGCAAGTTATTGCAATAAAAGAAAAAGCAGGCGAGGGTGTGCCGAAAGTGGTGGCAGAGTTATTAGAGAACACCAAAAACTCATAGAAAAATGACCGCACTTTTCACATAAATAGCGAGTTTTATATCACTATACTGTATGACTGATGAATTAACGAGAAACGTATGCATCCAGTAATTGAATTTTATTTAGAACAAAGAAAAAGCCAACATAATTTATCTTTGCAAGATATGTGGGCAATGCCCAAAAGAATGATTGGCGATGCTTATTTTTATATTCCTTGGCTTTTACCTGTAACAGAAAGTTCAAAATGGAATCGTTCAGTACCGGTTTTTAACGAAGAAGACCTGGTTATTTTTATTGGAGATGAAGCAATTCAAAATAAATATTTACATTCTATTGATATTATTCTGGATTATTTCTATTTATACCGTGAATGTAATAAAATTTACCCTAAACCTGAATTAACTGAACGTAAAGTTTGGCTACGCAATATTGGGCATGAAAGTAAGAAGATTTCCCGCATCATTCGTAGTTTAAATTATTGCGGTCATCCTGAGTTGGCTAAAAGTTTACAGCAACTGGCAATAAAATTAGGTCAAGAAAAAGGCGTAATTCAAGAAGAAACAATGGAAATTTGGACAAATCTACTTAAACAATAAGGGTAAAATGATGGTAACAGAAGATTTTAAAAAAGTGGCAGTATCCTTCGCTGGAGGAGATGGCGGAAATCCTAACTCAGATGTTTGGTTTTGTGGGTTAGAATGGGGGATTGGTGATGAAGCTTCTCCTGATGATTTTTATAAGAAATTTAGTTTAAGCCCTAAATTAATACCGCACTCTTGGGTAGAGGATGATTTTGATGGTAGTTGGACTACTCAATATAATAGAAAAATATGTTGGTTTTTGTGGTACTACTACAATTTGGATTGGAAAAATGGAGAAAGTGCGGAGCATTTTGTTAAAAAATACGATGTGCTTTCCCCACAAGGTATTGGTTTCAAATTAAATATGCTACCAATCAATTTTAAAAATAGATCATCGATTAAATGGAATGAACAATTTATTAAGATGACTGGATTTGAAACATTCGATGAATATAGAGAGTGGTGCGTTCAAAATCGCGGTGCTTTTTATCGTCAACTTATAGATGAATGTAATCCTAAAGTTATTATTTGTACGGGAGTCACTGAAAAAGATAACTTCTTTAAGTTTTTTACTGGAGAAGCCGTATATGAAACTAAAGCGTTGAAAGAGTTTAATATCTTCTATCGCAAGTATAATGATACTTTAATTTGTGTTTGCCCATTTTTTGGTGGACCAAGTGGCATTAATTCTTACGACAAAATGGAAGCATTAGTAGAGTCAGTAAAAGAATTATGTAAATAATTTTTTTATTAAGTTTAACGTTGATAGATAAATAGCGACTTCGGTCGCTATTTATCATTGCTGATCTTGCTTATGTTTAAGCATATGCATAATAAGCCTAATGAGTGTTTCTTTTTGTTTCGGATCAGATTCTGCAACTAATAAAGTGAGCGCTGCAAGCCCAGTATCATTGATAACTGGATGCCCATTATGATCAAACAAACGCCCATTTCTATGTAAGAAATCTACAAATAAAAATGCACCGCTACGTTTATTACCATCTGAAAAAGGATGGTTCTTGACGACAAAATAAAGTAAATGTGCCGCTTTTGCTTCAATGCTTGGATAAGCGGGTTCACCAAATACACTTTGATCTAAATTGCCTAAAACCGCAGATAAGCCGTTATCTCGTGCACGTCCAAAGAGATCACTTGCTTCACCTTTTGCCATCAGCTGTGATTTTAACTCTGCTAGTGCAGAACAAGCCTCAGCATAAGTCGGTAATGTACCGCCTTGCTGTGTTTGTGGTTCGGCAAGTAAACCTTCATCATATTGTTGTAGCCATAAAAACGTATGCGTATAACGGCTGACAATATCCACTAATCCACGACCACTTTCTAGCGTTAATTCCGCTGAATTTGCCGTTTTTTGAATAAGTGCAAGTGCTTGTTCTAATTCGTGAGCATTTTGCTGTAAACGTTTTTGGTTAATGGCATAGCCTTGAGTCAGATATTCTTTTAAACGTGCAGTTGCCCAAATTCTAAATTTAGTACCTAAAATAGAATTAACTCTATAACCGACAGATATAATTACATCAAGATTATAGTATTCGATTGTTCGATTAATTTGTCTTTTGCCTTCAATTTGAACTGTTGCATTTTTTGCAACAGTTGCTTCTCTATTTAACTCACCATCAGTATAGATATTTCGTAAGTGACGTGAAATAACTGACTTATCTCGCCCAAATAAATCAGCCATTTGCTGTAAACTTAGCCAAACGGTGTCATTTTCAAATCTCACTTCTACTTGCGTTGTGCCATCTTGAGCTTGGTAAATTTCAATCGGATTTTGATGATTCATATTCTTTTCCTTAACAAAGTTACATGTATATATAACCAGATAAATATACATATTGCAATAAGGATAATCTTATTTGTAAAAGATCTTTTAAAAATAACCGCTTTCAACATTCGCAAACGACACAAGTTGTCGCATCCTTTCATATAATTTTTCCATAAAGAGAAATTCTTTACTTCTTACATATTTATAAAAGCCTTTAATTAAGAAAAAGGAGCAAATAATGGCAATGAAAGTAATTATGGCAAGAGATCCACTTTTTGAGGATGTAAAAAAATTTGTGCAACAACAAAAAGTTGCATCTTGTTCAATGATTCAGCGCAGATTTATGTTGGGTTTTAATCGAGCTGGACAAATTTTAGAACAGTTGGAACAAGCGGGTATTATTTCACCAATGAAAAATGGACAGAGAAAAGTATTATGAAAAATGATTTAAATTATGCAGTAGAACTTATTCGCAAAGCGGATGGCATTTTAATTACAGCTGGTGCGGGTATGAGCGTGGATTCTGGGCTACCCGATTTCCGCAGCGTTGGTGGATTTTGGAATGCTTATCCTATGTTTAAAGAACATAATATATCTTTTGAAGACATCGCGACGCCACTAGCTTATAAGCATAATCAGGAACTTGCCTATTGGTTTTATGGGCATCGATTAGTTCAATACCGAAATACTATTCCTCACGAAGGGTATCAGATTTTAAAACGTTGGGCGGGAGCTAAATCTCACGGATATTTCGTTTTTACCAGTAATGTGGATGGGCATTTTCAAAAGGCTGGTTTTGATGATAGCCATGTTTATGAAGTACACGGTACTTTGGAGCGTCTTCAGTGTGTCAATAATTGTCGAGGATTAAGTTGGTCTGCATCAAGTTTTCAACCTGCCGTGGATAATGAAAACTTATGTTTAACCAGTGAAAAACCACATTGTCCTTATTGCGGAGGCTTAGCCCGTCAAAATGTGTTGATGTTTGACGATTGGAGTTATACAAGTCAGTATCAGGATTTCAAAAAGCTACGGTTAGATTCATGGCTAAAAGAAGTTGAGAATTTGGTAGTAATTGAGCTAGGTGCGGGCAAAGCAATTCCAACGGTTCGATATTTTTCCGAACGCACGGCAAAAGCCAAGAAAGCCGGTTTTATTCGCATTAATCCGCAAGACGGTGGCGTATCAAAACATCATTTTTTAGGGCTGGATATGACCGCACTTGAGGCTTTAAAAGCAATAGATGCTTTATTGAATCAATCAACATAAGGAAACCAATATGAAAAATGTCTGCCAAATCACTTTTTGTCAGCAAATTGGAAAAAATAAAAGGCACAATCAAGATGCCCTTTTTAATGGCGAGGCGGTGTTTCAATATAAACTCAAAACGGCTGAAAAACGCCTTGAAAACCGACCGCACTTTATTGTGGGTGTGGCAGATGGTATTTCCAATAGTAATCTACCTGAAAAAGCGAGCAAATTGGCTATGCAATTATTAAGCCAAATGGAAAGTATAAACCGTCAAACGATCTACGATTTACAATCCAGTTTATCAGCAGAATTGGCTGAGGATTATTTTGGCTCAGCAACCACGTTTGTGGCAGCTGAGATTGACCAAATAACTCGTAAAACCAAAATTCTCAGCGTAGGCGATAGTCGTGCTTATTTAATTGACGCCCAAGGTAAATGGCAACAGATTACCCAAGATCATTCAATTCTTTCTGAATTATTGGCTGATTTTCCCGATAAAAAAGAGGAAGATTTCGCCACTATTTATGGTGGCGTTTCTTCTTGTTTAATCGCCGATTATTCCGAATTTCAAGAGAAAATTTTTTATCAAGAAATTGAAATTCAACAAGGGGAAAGTTTATTACTTTGTTCTGACGGCTTGACCGACGGGCTTTCAGATGAAATGCGCGAAAAAATTTGGCAGAAATATCCCGATGATAAATATCGCCTTACGGTTTGCCGCAAGATGATTGAGAAGCAATCGTTTTCGGATGATTTATCGGTTATAATCTGTGCATTTTGATTTATATTATAAAAATATTCTAAGGAGCCCAAATTATTATGAGTGAAGAAAAAGCAAAAATACTCAAGATTAAAGATGTATTTGATTTGAAGTTGAGCATTCCTGATTATCAAAGACCATACAAATGGACAGTTAAAAATGTTCAGCAGCTGATTGATGATTTACTTACGCATTTCCGTGATAGTAAAGTTTATCGAATTGGTACAATTGTTTTATATAAAAATGGAGGTAAGTCTGAAATAGTTGATGGACAACAGAGACTTACTACGCTATCGCTATTGCTTTACAAATTGGGGAAGAAAGACATCTTATTTTTAAATGAGGAATTTAATCATAGTATTAGCAAGTTTAATATTTTTGAAAATTATAGATTTATTAATAGCTACAATTTCCCTGAAGGATTTCAAGAATATATTCTAAAAATATGTGAAATGGTTCGTATTGAACTTGATGATTTAGATGAAGCTTTTCAGTTTTTTGATTCACAAAATTCAAAAGGGAAACCTTTAGAGTCTTATGATTTGCTTAAAGCGTATCATTTACGAGAAATGAAAGATAAGCCAAAAGAGATTATCCATCATTGTGTTGAACGTTGGGAGAAATCTGCACTTTCTCAAGAAATCAATAATTTAGATAAAATTATCAACTATATTCTTTTTAGATTACGCCGATGGCACTATCAAGAAAGCGGAGAGGTTTTTACATCGGACGAGCTAGAGACATTTAAAGGCGTATCAGAAAGTACTAACTATCCTTATCTTAGCCCACTGTTTGCAACAAAGGTTGTAGAAAAATTAGCACAACAAAATCCTATGTTTTATCATCCAAGATTTGTGAGAACAAATTTTCAAACAATACAAACTCTAATAAATGGTGAGCAATTTTTTGATTATGTTCAGTATTATGCTGAACTCTATGAAAAATTATTCAAAGAAGGAATTGGACTTGTTGATAAAGTGACAAAAATTAACGGTAAAGATCTAGGAAAAGGCGTAAATACTTTTCTCAATAATCAAGATCATTGCTATCGAGTAGGTGATAAGTATTTAAAAAATTTATTTGAATGTATAGTGTTATTCTATTTTGATAAGTTTGGTGAAATATATTTAGATGAATTTATAAATAAAGCATTTTTATGGGTTTATCGAATTCGTTTTGAATATCAGCGTATTACTTTCAAAACTATAGAAGATGAAGCTCACTCAAAAAATGGATTATTTAATCATATAGAGAAATCCTCTACACCAATACAAGTGCTGAGATATACCTCAGCAATACGTGAAGATAAGTTTAGTAATATAGATAATAAAATAAAGGAAGTTTTTGAGGTAAAAAATGAGCAATGCTAAAGAATATGTAAAAACATTAACCGTGTCTGATTTATTTGATAATGAGAATAAATGTAACTATATTATTCCAATCTACCAACGTAATTATGCTTGGGGTGACGATGAAATTAGTTCATTACTTCAAGATATAAAAAATGCTTGTGAAAAAAATAAAGAACAAAATAAAAATTATTATATTGGAAGCTTAGTTGTTTATTGCCGAGAAAATGGTGATTTTGAAGTAATTGATGGCCAGCAAAGACTAACAACACTTACGTTAATAATGCATCATCTTGGTAAGTTAAGTTTTAGAAATGTTTTTTTTGAACATCGAGATGAATCTCAACAAGCATTATCCAATCTTAATTCTGGAAAATTACCAAGTAATTTTTTACAAGCATTAAAAACAATTAGGAAAGTAATTGATGAATGGGGAAATAATAAAGATGAAATTGTAAAATTCCTTTTAGATAAAGTTGAAATTATCCGAACTGAAGTGCCAGAGGGAACAGATTTAAACCATTATTTTGAAATTATGAATACCCGTGGAGAACAGCTTGAAAAACATGAAGTTTTAAAAGCCCGTTTAATGAAGAAATTATCGGGAGATATTGAAAAATCATTGTTTGCTAAGATTTGGGATGCTTGTTCAGATATGAGTCGTTATGCTGTAATGGGGTTTGATTCTAAAATAAGAGGAGTAATATTTAGTAATAAATGGTCAGAAAAACCAAAATGCTTTATGGAAATAATTCAAGATATTGAAGAATACAATAAGGAAGTTGAAAAGAAGAATAAGGATGAAAATAAGAAATCACCTATTATCAATATACAAGGAGATGTAGATGGTATAAAGATTTTAGATCTTATTAATGGAAGTAAAAATAGTGGGGTTAATAAAAATGACTTTGTAGATAAATATGATGGTGGTTTTACTCCTGTTATTGACTTTCCTAATTTATTAATGCATGTTTTAAGAATTTATTTAGAAATGACTGATAAATGCGGAGATTTTACAAAAATAGTGCCGTTAGATGAAAAATACTTATTAAATTCTTTTGAAGGACAAATTAAAGATGGTGAAGCTGTTAGAAAATTTATTTATGTTTTATTGATTTGTCGCTATCTTTTTGATTGCTATGTTATCAAATCTAACACAATTAGAACTGGGGAAGAAAACTGGTCCTTATGGGCAGTTATGCCTAATGATTCAAGTTATTACT
The DNA here is from genome assembly GCF_019703545.1 of Haemophilus influenzae. Classification (NCBI taxonomy): domain Bacteria; kingdom Pseudomonadati; phylum Pseudomonadota; class Gammaproteobacteria; order Pasteurellales; family Pasteurellaceae; genus Haemophilus; species Haemophilus influenzae. The sequence continues at coordinate 1,363,347 of NZ_AP018771.1, forward strand.
ATAAAAATACATTTGGTAATAATACTGAAAGTAAAAATGATGAAGAGTTAGATAATTCTGGTGATACTAAAACTAAAATAGTGGTTATGTTGCTTTCAATGTTCCATGTCTCTAACCCGTCTCGTATTTACAAAAACTGGTTGTATGCTGTATTACGTTGGTTATTTAATAATAAGGATAATATAACTCCTGATAACTATATTCATTTTCTAGAAGAACTTTGTGATAAATTCTATTTTGGGAATAACTGCCAAGGAAAAGATATTACAGAGATTATATTAGATAAAGTGGAAGTAGAATTTGAATTTAACTTAGGAAGTAAAGAAAGTTCGGGGTATAAAGAAAATTGGGATGATGGAGTAAATGTCCCTAACTTCGTATTTAATCGATTAGATTATCAATTATGGAGATTTCCTCAAAGCGTAGAATTTTTGTCAAAAAATGACGATTGGTTAACTGATAATACTAAAGATGCTATTTGGAAAAAATTTAGATTTACCTTTAGAAGTTCGGTAGAACATCATTATCCACAACATCCTATAGATGGTCATACAATTAAAGAAATTGATATGTTCGGCAATTTGTATTTATTATCTCAAAGTAAAAATTCTCGTTTAAGTAATTTAACTCCTGTAGCAAAGCGCGATATTATTAAAACATGGAAGAATTGCGATAGTCTAAAACAAGTCATAATGATGAGTCATCATAAATGGGGGGAAGACGAGATAAAAGTGCATGGAGAAAAAATGCTCACTATTCTAAATCGACCTTTATCCAAAACTGATTCCTAACGACACCTTTTGTCGCATTTCTCACTAAAATACTCCTTACTAACCCAGTAAGGAGTATTTTTTTTATGTCTGAATATAAATTAAACCCACCGACAGTGTCTTCTTATACTGAAAATATGATGCTTAAAGTTTTATTTGAGCATAAAGGTTTTTCCGAAGTGTTTCGGGAGACTAGCTGGCGAAGTGATGAAATTGCCAGTGCGTTTGGGCTGCCTGAAGAATTAGAGAATGATAAAAATCTACGCACGGTTGCTCGTCAGCTTTTAAAAGAGCGGTATAAAACACTCCAAAAATCCACCGCACTTTTACCGGAGTTATGGAAACAGGCGTATGAAAATTTGGTAACGTTGGCAGAATTTTTGCAGCTGAATCCCGTTGAACAAGAACTTCTCCGCTTTGCCATGCATTTACGCAGTGAAGGAGCTATGCGAGATTTGTTTGGCTACTTGCCGAAATCGGATTTACAAAGACGGCTGCGATTATGGCGGATTTACTTAAACAGCCGAAAAATCAGATTCTATCTGCCTTAAAGAAAGGCAGTAAACTCGATGCTTATGGCCTGATTGATCGCGATTATCGCCCCGATAGTGTGCATGATTATTTAGATTGGGGCGAAACCTTAGATTTTGATGAATTTGTGACACAACCATTAAATGAAAACGTCCTATTAAAATCTTGTACAGAAGTCGCTCAAGTGCCAAGTTTGCAACTGGATGATTTTGCCCATATTGCCGGCATGAAAGAGATGATGTTGACCTATTTGCAAAAGGCACTAAAACATCATCAGAAAGGTGTGAATCTTTTAATTTATGGTGTGCCCGGCACTGGTAAAACAGAATTCGCCGGGTTGCTTGCACAGGCGTTGGGGATTTCGGCGTATAACATTACTTACATGGATTCTGACGGAGATGTTGTGGAGGCAGAGCAACGCCTGAATTACAGCCGTCTTGCTCAAACGTTATTAAACGGCAAGCAGGCACTTTTAATTTTTGATGAAATTGAAGATGTGTTTAACGGCTCGTTTATGGAGCGTTCTGTTGCACAAAAAATAAAGCCTGGACAAATCAGTTATTGGAAAACAATAACGTGCGATGATTTGGTTATCTAACTCTGTTTCGGGCATAGATCCTGCTTTTTTACGCCGCTTTTGATTTTATTTTAGAAATGCCAGATTTGCCGTTGAAAAATAAGTCAGCACTGATTACGCAACTGACTGAGGGAAAATTAAGTCCGGCCTATGTGCAGCATTTTGCTAAAGTGCGGTCATTAACGCCAGCGATTTTAAGCCGCACAATTCGGGTGGCAAAGGAACTCAATACACCAAATTTTGCTGAGACTTTGCTCATGATGTTTAATCAAACGTTAAAATCGCAAAATAAACCGAAAATTGAACCGCTTGTTTTAGGCAAAGCCGACTACAACTTGGATTATGTGGCTTGTAACGACAATATTCATCGTATAAGTGAAGGGTTAAAAAAGTCGAAAAAGGACGAATTTGTTGCTATGGCCCGCCGGGAACAGGAAAAACTGCTTGGGCAGCGTGGCTTGCGGAACAGTTGGACATGCCGCTGTTGCTAAGACAAGGCTCTGATCTGCTTAATCCTTATGTGGGCGGGACAGAACGGAATATCGCACAAGCTTTTGAGCAAGCGAAAGCCGATAATGCACTATTGGTGTTAGATGAAGTAGATACGTTCTTATTTTCTAGAGAAGGGGCAAATCGAAGCTGGGAGCGTTCGCAAGTGAATGAAATGCTAACACAAATTGAACGCTTTGAAGGGCTGATGGTGGTATCAACAAATTTAATTGAGGTGCTTGATCCAGCAGCCTTACGCCGTTTTGATTTAAAATTGAAGTTTGATTATTTAACGCTCAAACAACGCTTAGATTTTGCTAAACAACAAGCGGAAATTTTAGGGTTGCCGTTGTTATCAGAAGAGGATTTAAGTCAGATTGAATCGCTTAATTTGCTGACGCCTGGAGATTTTGCTGCAGTGGCTCGTCGTCACCAATTTTCCCCTTTTCAAAAGGTGCAAGATTGGCTGAGCGCATTACAAGGTGAATGTGAAGTGAAGCCAGCGTTTTCTGCAACAACAAGACGAATAGGATTCTAATAAGCCATATAACAATGCATAATTTATTCTATGATTCACAATATAACAGCATCAAAAAAGAGATGTTGGAAGAAATGCATGCTGAGATGAAACGTTTAAATGATCCACTGGAAAATTGGGTTTATCGAATTATTGACGAAATTTAACCAAAGTCGTAGATTAAGGGCGTATCTAATACGCCCTTTGTTATCTCTGAACCTTTAAAATTATAGGAATAAATATGAAAACAACATTACTAAAAATACTGACACCAGAACTTCATCTTGTTCAACATAATGATATTCCCATTCTTCATCTAAAACACGCTGTTGGAACAGCAAAAATCGCCTTACAAGGCGCGCAACTTCTTAGCTGGCAACCACAAGGCGTGGCTCAAGATGTATTATGGCTAAGTGAAGTAGAACCATTCGAAAATGGCAACGCTATTCGTGGGGGAGTGCCGATTTGTTATCCTTGGTTTGGTGGTGTAAAACAACCTGCACACGGCACAGCTCGTATTCGTTTATGGCAGTTAAGTCATTATGATATTTCAGCCCATAAAGTGCGGTTAGAATTTGACTTGTTTTCTGATTTAAATATTATCGAAGCTAAAATTGTAATGGTGTTCACAAACAAATGTCATTTAACTTTTACACATTATGGCGAAGAACCTGCACAAGCAGCGTTGCATACCTATTTCAATATTGGGGATATTAATCAAGTGGAAGTACAAGGTTTACCTGAAACTTGTTTTAATAGCTTAAACCAACAACAAGAAAACGTTCCGTCACCGCGTCACATTTCTGAAAATGTTGATTGCATTTATTCCGCAGAAAAAATGCAGAATCAAATCCTAGATAAAAGTTTCAATCGTACGATTGCACTGCATCATCATAATGCAAGCCAATTTGTCCTTTGGAATCCTTGGCACAAGAAAACGAGTGGAATGACTGAAACAGGCTATCAAACAATGTTGTGCCTAGAAACTGCACGTATTCATCAATTGCTTGAATTTGGCGAAAGTTTAAGTGTAGAAATTTCCCTTAGAGGCTAAATTTTGTTGCATAAGTGGTGTGAATACTATAGAATCCGCAAGGTTTTTCCCGTTCCTTACGGGCAACAAATTTGAAATCTTTTATTTTTAGCGAAAAGATTTTTACTATTAACCAATAGAAGGAATACGATTATTAAAACCGTAAAAAAAGCGCCGGCAGTAAATCGCCCAAACCGTATCAATGAAGAGATTCGTGTAAAAGAAGTTCGTTTAATTGACCAAAATGGGGAACAAGCAGGAATTGTTTCTATTCAACAAGCCCTAGAAATGGCAGAGCAAGCAGAACTTGATCTTGTTGAAATTAGCCCAAATGCTGAACCGCCTGTTTGCCGTATTATGAACTACGGTAAATTCCTTTACGAAAAAAGTAAAACCGCTAAAGAACAAAAGAAAAAACAAAAAGTTGTCCAAGTTAAAGAAATTAAATTTCGCCCAGGCACTGATGAAGGCGATTATCAAGTTAAATTACGTAGCTTAATCCGTTTCTTAGAAGACGGTGACAAAGCAAAAATTACCGTGCGTTTCCGTGGTCGTGAAATGGCTCACCAAGACATTGGCTTTGATGTCCTAGAGCGCGTAAAAAATGATTTAGCTGAAATTTCTGTCGTTGAATCTGCACCAGGTAAATTAGAAGGCCGTCAGGCTGTAATGGTGTTAGCTCCGAAGAAAAAATAAGAATTTTGCTGAGATTTCTCAGCAAATCTTTTTGTTTAAGTTTGACTTAAATGAAAAGACAACTGCATGTTGGGCACACTACGCAGCCTAACTGCTTTTGAAAAGGCAATTTAATTTGCCTTATGATGGAAATGATCAGTGCTTCCAAGTAACTTTTTAAGTTCGCCTGATTATGTTGTTTTAAACGAAAAATGCGGAGTTATTTTAACAATGCCTAAAATCAAAACAGTACGCGGCGCAGCGAAGCGCTTCAAAAAAACTGCTTCTGGTGGTTTCAAGCGTAAACAATCTCACTTACGTCATATTTTGACTAAAAAAACAACTAAACGTAAACGTCATTTACGTCATAAATCAATGGTTGCGAAAGCAGACCAAGTTTTAGTAGTAGCTTGCTTACCATACGCATAAGCCGTTATTTAAGCAAAACGTACGATTAGTTCATTTTAGAAAAATATTACATAGGAGATTAAATAATGGCTCGTGTAAAACGTGGTGTTATTGCAAGAGCACGCCATAAGAAAGTTCTTAAGGCTGCTAAAGGTTATTATGGTGCACGTTCACGCGTGTATCGCGTTGCTTTCCAAGCGGTGATCAAAGCTGGTCAATACGCATATCGTGACCGTCGTCAACGTAAACGTCAATTCCGTCAATTATGGATTGCACGTATCAACGCTGCAGCGCGTCAAAATGGTTTATCTTACAGCAAATTTATCAACGGATTGAAAAAAGCATCTGTTGAAATCGACCGTAAGATTCTTGCTGATATCGCTGTATTCGACAAAGTAGCGTTCGCTGCATTAGTTGAAAAAGCAAAATCTGCACTTTAATTTTTTAAAGTTTAGATAAAGAAGAATTAGGACGCTGAAAAGCGTCCTTTTTTTGCATTTTTAACTTCAAATTTTGTAAAATGATACCATTAGTTCTCATCTGTTAAAATCTATGGCTGAAACAATCCCACTAAATCCTATCACGTTGCCTTTAAATCAAATTAGCTTAATCGAAGCATCTGCTGGTACAGGGAAAACCTACACTATTGGTTCTTTATATCTCCGACTTTTATTAAAGGCGGGGGAAAATAATTTTTCTCGTCCGTTAAATGTGGAAGAAATTCTGGTGGTAACATTTACGGAAATGGCGACAGAAGAACTCAAGAAAAAAATTCGTGAGCGTATAACAGATGCGATTGATAAACTCACTGCCTTTGCAGAAACCCAAAATAAATCCGCATTTAAAAATGATGAATTTCTTACCGCACTTTGTGATGATTTAGATATTTTTGAGGCAATTCATCGCTTGAAATTAGCTGAACAAAATATGGATTTGGCGGCGATTTATACCATTCATGGCTTTTTTCGCCGTATGTTGATGCAATATGCTTTTCATTCTGGCATTCACTTCAATTTAGAATTAATTAAAGATCAATCTGACTTGTTAGTTCGTTTTGCTAATGAATTTTGGCGCGAGCATTTTTATCCGTTGGATTTTGAATCTTCGAATTTTATTGCGACAGAATTAGTATCACCGGAAAAAGTGTTATCTTTGTTGAAAGCGGATTTAGGTAAAGATTTGCAGGTTGAAATTGAAAATAAACAAGCGTTATCTGTATCTATGCAAATTTTTTTACAGCAATATCTTGGTGGTCGTCAAAAGGCGTTGAATAAATTAAAGACCTTTTGGTTGGAAAATTCGTATGAAATTTCACTGATTATTACAAATGAATTGGAGAAAGATTATCCAAAAGATCAGTTGAAATCGTTAAATCGTAAAAAGTACCAAGTAAAGCGTTTAGAGGATTGGATTAATAAAATCAATCAATGGTCAAATAATTCTAGAGATTATCAAATTAATACCACTTTGAAAGAGTATTTTCTACAATCATCTATTGAGAAAAATTACGAAGAACAAACTGATAAAAATAAAGATAAAAAACCGGCAACGCCTTTTTATGCACTGATTTTTGAAGAGCTTGAAAAGCGAGTTAATGCTTTAATGTCCCCAGATTTACTACGCAGAATCATTCTTTATCATTATCGCCAAGGCCTACAACAAAAACTTTTGGATTATAAACTTAATCACCAAGAAAAATCCTTTGATGATTTATTGCGCTTGTTTTGCGAAGCCCTGCAAGGCGCACAAGGAGATGAATTAGCGGAAATGATTCGTTTCCAATATCCTTTTGCGATGATTGATGAATTTCAGGATACGGATTCAAAACAGTACGCTATTTTTTCAAAAATTTATCGTGATAACCCCGAAAAAAATACTGGTTTTATTATGATTGGCGATCCGAAACAGGCGATTTATCGTTTCCGTGGCGCAGATATTTTTACTTATCTAAAAGCATCGGATGAAGCCCAATCTCGCTTTGAACTCACTAAAAATTATCGTTCAGAGAAGCATTTGGTTGATGGCGTAAATGCGTTGTTTGATTTTCCTCAATCGCCATTTATTTATCAAAATATTAACTTTACTGCTGTTGATTCTCGTAATGATCATCTGCGATTTTATTTAAACGGTAAAGCCGAACCAGCTTATCGTTTTTATCTAACCGAAAGTGACAAAGTGAATAAAATTGAAATGGCAAAAATATGTGCTATTTCTATTCAACATTGGCTAAAAAGTGCGGCAGAAAATCAGGCAGTTTTTCAAAATGAAGATACTTGTAAAACATTGCAAGCGGCGAATATTGCCGTATTAGTGCGTGATAAAAATGAAGCGGCTTTAGTAAAAAATGAATTGCAAAAATTGGGGATCGCGTCAGTTTATCTTTCTGATCAAAATAGCGTATTTGATAGCAATGTTGCGAAAGAATTAGCTTGGGTGCTTAAAGCCTGTTTGAATGTGGCTGAACGCCCAATTTTGAACGCGATTGCGACCGCACTTTTTGGCTTAAATGCAGCGGATATTCATCAAATTCAGCAAAATGAGGCAGACTGGCAACGTTGGGCTGATAGCTTTGCTCAATACCAACAAACTTGGCAACGCCAAGGAATATTGGCAATGTTACATCAAATTTTATTGGAGCAAGGCATTTCAGAACGCTTATTAAGCCAAGCCACGGGCGAGCGAGATTTAACGGATTTCCTACATTTGGCAGAAATTTTACAACAAGCTGCCACGCTACACGAAAGTGAAGCGGCATTGCTCAGTTGGTTTGAAAAACAAATTCAAGGCGAAGGTCGTCAAGAGGCTCAAATTCGTTTAGAAAGCGAACGCCAGTTGGTAAAAATCGTGAGTATCCATAAATCCAAAGGCTTAGAATACGATTTAGTTTGGCTACCATTTTTAGCTGTACCAAGCAAAATTCCAACGGCTGGTGACATGAATGTTTATTATTCTAAAGAACGAGATGAAACCTTATGGGATATAGAAAATCGCAATTTAAACGCACTTTATGAAGAAACGTTTGCTGAAGAGTTACGTTTACTCTATGTAGCTTTAACACGTGCCAAATATCAAATGGCATTCGCTTTGCCTGCACAATTTGATAAAAAATGGAATGCCTTACATTATGTATTAAGCCAAGGTGAAATAGGCAAGGAAATAGCCTTATCAGCACCTAAAGATACCGAAACATTGTTGCAAACCTTTAAAGAAAAAATGCGAGATAATGTGGAAATCTGTACTAAGCCAAATCTAGAGGCTTTGCCGACCTTATCAATTAATACAAAAAATGATGATTTTAAAGCCGCAGAATTTACGGGCAATATTGAGCAAGATTGGCGAATAACCAGTTTTACTTCAATTGAACAAGCACATCGCCGACAAAATTATTTCACTGAAAGTGCGGGTAAAAAACACGCTGTTTTTGATGATGCAAAAGATTACGATAGCCAAAATTCGATTGAAATTTCCACCGCACTTTTAAACGAAAGCGAATCAAGCATTTTAGATTTACCACGAGGTAAACAAGTCGGGACGGCATTGCATCGCCATTTTGAAAATTGCTATTTTTCTGATTTAGCAAATACAGAAGAAATTGACAAATTACGACAATCCTTACAGTTAGATGAAACTTTTACAGAACCGCTACAAAATTGGCTACAACAGATTTCACATACGCCACTTTCTCATGAAATAGGAATAGCATTAGCTGATTTGGCAAATAAAGATTGCATTAAAGAAATGCCATTTTATTTGGCTATTCGGGAACATTTTGATGTTGAAGCGTTTAATCGCGCGTTGAAAGCCCATCATCATTTGCCAAGCGAGTCACTTCAATTTGAGCAAATTCAAGGCATGGTGCGAGGTTCGATTGACTTAGTTTTCCGCCATAATGGGAAATATTATCTTGTTGATTATAAATCTAATTTCTTAGGTTCAACTCTCGCTGATTACAATCAAGAGGCATTGAAAAAAGAAATGTTACACAGTCACTATGATTGGCAATATTTAATTTATACGCTGGCATTACATCGTTATTTACAAAGCGTTGTGCCTGATTATGATTATGTGCGAGATTTCGGTGGGGTATTTTATCTTTTCTTACGTGGAATGAATGGTGAGCCACAATCTGGCGTATTTTATGATCGTCCAAGCGTTGAATTAATCACAGAATTAGACGGGATGTTTTAATGTTATCTGTATTACACAAACTTAAAGAGCAGCGCATTCTTTCTCAAGGTGATTATTATTTTGCTAAGTTGATAGCTGATAAACAATGTCATACGGATTATGCGGAACCAATCAAAAATTTAGCTATATTATTAGCCGCACTTTGTAGTTGGCGTTATACGCAGGGAAATACTTGCAGCCAATTAGATCGCTATTTAGAACATAATTTATTTGGCTTGGCTTATCGTACAACGGAAGAAGATTATTTAGCTGAAATTCGTGAAAAGATTGGTTATTTAGCTGTGGAAGATTGGCAAAATGCGTTGTGCGAGCATATGGCATTTACGCAAGATCCCGTCAATCAAATTGCACCAATGGCATTTCAATTTGGCGCGTTGTATTTCTATCGCACTTGGCAAGATGAATATCGCATCGTGCAATATATAAAAAATACCTTAAAAAAATACCGCACTTTAGCCTTTTCTTATGATGAAATTCATCAAAAATTAGAGAAATATTTCCCTGAAAAACAGGAAAAAACAGATTGGCAAAAAGTGGCAGTGGCGACAGCGATTAAAAGTCCATTTTCGATTATTACAGGCGGCCCAGGAACAGGAAAAACCACCACAGTTACGCGTTTATTGCTCGTTCTACAAGAATTATTTGATTGTAAATTACACATCAAATTGGTTGCGCCGACTGGCAAAGCCGCCTCCCGTTTGGAAGAGTCGATTAAAAATGCGTTAGGTTTTATGCAAGAAAAAATGAATTTATCCCATTCACTTTTCAATGCGATTCCACAAAAAGCCAGCACCTTGCATAGTTTACTGGGCGTGAATGCCTTTAATGATTACACACGATATAACAGCCATAACCCTTTGCAGTTGGATGTATTAGTTGTTGATGAAACATCAATGATTGATTTGCCGATGATGGCAAAACTTATCAATGCGTTAAAGCCCGAAACCCGATTAATTTTATTAGGCGATCAGGCGCAATTAGCCTCTGTTGAGGCGGGGGCAGTATTGGGAGAATTAGCTCAATTTGTTAATCAACCTTATAGTCATGAACAAGCCACGTATTTACAAGCGACAACAGGCTACAAAGTAGAAGGTTCCGATTGTTCAAATCCAATACGTGATTGCTTATGCCATCTAACAGAAAGTCGCCGTTTTGATAAAGATTCAGGCATTGGAAAATTGGCTGAATTCATTCAAAAAGGCAAAGCAGACGATAGCCTTAAGTTATTTGAACATTATCCGCAAGAATTGCACTTTAATGCCCTAAATGATGAAAGCGATGCGGTCAATCAAGTGGTAAAAAGTGCGGTGGAAAATTACCGCACTTTCTTAAAAATGTTGGACGATTTACGTAAACAAAAAATTGATCCTAACGCTAAAAATGAACAAGGCATTTCCTATGCCGAGGCTATTCAAGCGCAGTTTAATTCTGTGAGATTTTTAACCGCACTTCGTAATAACAATTTAGGTGTTGAAAATCTCAATAAGGAAATCGCGTTAGCGTTGCGAGAAGAAAAATTGCTTTGGTTCCGTAATGAACAAGATTGGTATATCGGCAAGCCAATTATGATTACTGAAAACGATCATAATGTTCGTCTTTATAATGGCGATATTGGCCTGTGCTTGGCAAATGGCAAAGTATGGTTTGGCAATCGAGAAGTGCTGACAAGCCGAATTCCAGCGCATGAGCCCGCTTTTATGATGACGATTCATAAATCTCAAGGTTCCGAATTTGAACACACTGCCATGGTGCTTCCAACAGAAGTAAATCCAGTATTGTCGAGAGAATTAGTTTTCACGGGTGTCACTCGTGCGAAAAAAGAACTCACTGTATTTGCCGATGAAAAAATATGGAAAACAGCGATTCGCCAGACCGTCAAACGCCAGAGCGGATTGGGAAAATTATTGGAAGATTTAAATTAGTAAAAGGCGGTAAATTTGGAAGATAAATCAATCAGATAATCTCCATTTAAAATAACTTTTGGGGAAGATTATTTTAATAAATTCTTCAAACTGGTTTTCATTGCTGCCATTTGATTTTCAAATTGTGCCTTGCTTTCTCTTTCGTCAATCATATAGGTAATTGTTTCCGAAAGCGTCATCTTCATTTTTCGAGAATATTTAGAAAGACGTAGCCAAACAGCATATTCCAAATCAATGGATTTTTTCTTGGTATGTTGTTTTTCTCCATTAAAAAAGCGTTTACGGCGGGCACGAATAGCTTGATCAAGCTTAATTGGTAAGGCTGGAGAAAGATGATTTTTAATCCATTCTTCAATTTGTGAAGGATAATTTTGGGATTCTAATAATTCTTGGGCTTTAGCTTCTTGCAAACTACGTTCTTCGTAGCGAGTAATATTTTCCCCTTCGCGATGTTTACGAATTAGGTAAATCCATTTCCAATTTGCTTCTTGATTTTCGAGTTTTTGGTATTTCATTTTTTATCATTGAGTGACGTGGTAACTGCATTAATATACGTGTTTTTATGCCGATTTTCTAGTGGATTTTCACAAGGCTATTAAATATGCGATAATGTGGTCAATTTTTCTAGAAAGAGACCAGCCGTGAGTTCATTATTTTCTCAACAACAAGCTATTGAGCAATCTTTAAATTGGCAGGCATTACAACCTGATTTGGTAATTCAAGATTTTCCTTTAGAACCAGTGGATTTCTGGGCGTTACAACCGAATGCTACACAGGGTATTGATTTATTTTTACGTCATCCGACACGTTCCTTACTAATGATGAAAGTGGGCGAACCTGTTGAATATGCGGAATTATTACAAAATTTTATATCGCAAAATCATCATAAAGTGCGGTCAATTTTTGGTGTAAATTATGTGATAGAGCAGGGCGACTCTTTTTCTTTTCCTCATGTTTATACTGAGCCAGCAAAATCTTTAGATGATAATTTTGCTAGTCAAGGGGAGGCGTTAAGCGCATTGTATTGCGATCAATTCCAGCTTTTCGGTAGTTTTCGGATTCATCCACGTTCACAAGATATTCAATTAGTGCCGGGATTGGTGCATAAGGCTAATGGTGGCGTTTTGATTTTAAGTGCGGCAACATTGTTATCTCAATTTGATTTATGGGGGCGATTAAAACAAATTCTGCAAACCCAGACTTTTGACTGGTATTCAGCCCATCCATTTAAAAATTTACCTTGTGATATACCAAGCTATGCGCTGAACTTAAAAGTGATTGTACTTGGTAATCGTACTGAATTAGCCACTTTGGCTGAGTTAGAAGAAAATCTTTATTCTTTCGCCGATTATGCTGAAATTGAAAGTTATATTTCTGTAGCTGAAGTGGAGGAACAAAAAACTTGGGCGAGTTATGTACAACAAATGGCTCAAGAGCAAAATATTGAGCTAGATTTTCTTGCTTTAAATAAACTCTATCAATTATTAGTTCGTGAAAGTGAAAATCGCTTTTTAATTAATGCATCTCCTCTCAAATTAAAAAAAATATTACAGGATGCTTCAACTTTTGCTGAAAAAACTGCATTAAGTGCGGTGGATTTTGAGGGTATTTTTCAACAAAAATTAGCACAATATGGTTTCTTAAAAGAACAAACTTATGCCGATATTTTAAACGAGCAAGTTTATGTCGAAACGCAAGGCGAAATTGTTGGACAAATTAATGGGCTTTCGGTAATTGAATATCCTGGTACGCCAGTATGTTTCGGCGAACCTTCGCGTATTAGTTGTATTGTGCAATTTGGCGATGGGGAAGTGATTGATGTTGAAAGAAAAAATGAACTAGCGGGAAATATTCACGGCAAAGGAATGATGATTGCGCAGGCTTGTCTTTCCAATATCTTAGATTTGCCCTCGCAATTGCCATTTTCTGCATCATTGGTGTTTGAACAGTCTTATGGAGAAATTGATGGCGATAGTGCATCTTTGGCGATTTTTTGTGTGTTATCAAGTGCTTTAGCCGATTTGCCTTTGCCTCAACATATCGCAATTACAGGATCAATTGATCAATTTGGACTTGTTCATTCTGTTGGTGGTGTAAATGATAAAATTGAAGGCTTTTTTACTATTTGCCAACGTCGTGGTTTGACTGGAAAACAAGGTGTAATCATTCCAATGACAACAATCCAGCAACTGAGTTTATCTGATGAAGTAAAAAGTGCGGTAAAAAATGGCGAGTTTTTTATTTATCCTGTGGAAGATATTTATCAGGCTTGTGAATTGTTATTTGGGCGTGATTTGTTAGATGAAAACAAAGATTATACAGAAAAAACTGAGCCTTTATCTCGTCTTATTCAACGTCGTATTGAGGGACGTGCCGATTCTGAACGAAAAAGTTTTTGGCATTTTTTCCGCTCCTAAATAGAGAAAAGCGAGCATTTTTTCGCTTTTCTTTTTTTCTATAATTTCTAAGAGTGACTGCTCCGACAAGTTTTGCGAACAGGTGTTAGCTATTTACAGTTTACTGTGTTCCTTTTAAAATACATATATCAGTTATAAACTGGATTTATCATATATAAAGGAATCTGAAATGCAAAACGCTTGTACACTTAATAAAAAAAGTAGTTATTCTTATGATGATTTGCTCGCGTCAGGTCGCGGCGAATTATTTGGTAAAGAAGGGCCACAATTACCCGCTCCAACCATGCTGATGATGGATCGCATTATTGAAATGAATGAGGAAACAGGTGCTTTCGGTAAAGGATACATTGAAGCCGAACTTGATATTAAACCTGAATTGCCGTTCTTTGGTTGTCATTTCATTGGCGATCCAGTAATGCCAGGTTGTTTAGGATTAGATGCGATGTGGCAGCTTGTTGGGTTTTATTTAGGCTGGATTGGTGGCAAAGGAAAAGGGCGAGCATTAGGGGTTGGAGAAGTTAAATTTACAGGACAAATTTTGCCAACAGCTAAAAAAGTGGTGTACCGAATCCATATGAAACGAGTTATTAATCGTAAACTAGTTATGGGAATGGCTGATGGTGAAGTTGAAGTAGATGGTCGTGTTATTTATACCGCGACAGATTTAAAAGTGGGACTATTCCAAGATACCTCAACATTTTAATTTTCCTTTATTAACTCATACAAAAGTGCGGTGAAAATTTTTCTTAGATTTTCACCGCACTTTTACTTATTAAATTGTAATAAATTTTTAAAATATCTATAATATTCTTGTTATTTTTTAATTTTATTAGTGGTAAATAAAGTTTATTTTAAAGTTTTTAATAAACGTTATTATAGAAAATATTAAATTAATTTCTATTTAAATTATAAATAATATACTAAAGTAGTGGGAATATGATGGTAAATGATGATTTTCAAGAATATGTGAAGCAACTGGTAACAAAACATCGAGATGAACGAATTTATCCTTTTCAATATGAAGGAAAAAAATATTGGTTGAAGCAACCTGAAAAATTGAAAGGTATTTGGCTATTATTAAAACCCCATCCTAAAAAATCTTTTAAAAATGAATTATATACTTTATTGAAGCTTGCTGAACAAAATGCGCCAGTGCCAAAAGTCTCTTATTATAGTGATCATTTTTTTGTTTTAGAGAATGTGGGACTTACCGTATCACAATGGCTATGTAATAAAAATATAGATGAACAACAGAAATTTTTAATTATTTATGATGCTTGTCTCGCTTTGATTGATTTGCATGCTAAAAATTTGGTGCATGGTCGTCCTGCTATTCGAGATATTACTTGGGATAAAGGGAAAGTTACTTTTCTTGATTTTGAATCTCGTTCAAATAGCCGAAATCAAAATTGGGTAGTTATTCGGGATATGTTATTTTTCTTTGATAGTTTATGTCGAGAAGAAGATATTTCGGACACTTTTATTCAAAAAGTAGCGTCGTATTATCAAACACATTGTGAAGCGAAAAATTGGCAAAATATGATCGTATTTTTGCAACGTTTTAGCTGGGTTTATTATCTTTTATTGCCTTTTAAACCTATTGCAAAGACAGATTTAATTTCGATTTATCGCTTATTTGAAATTTTCTTGATAAAGAAAAAATGATGAAGAAAATATTTTTTATTTTTGCATTATCAGGCATATTAGCTGCTTGTACTGTGGGTGGTGGTGTTAGTGCTGGTGGTGGAAGTAATGGTGTAGGATTAGGTGTGGGGATTGGATCTGGTATTCGCTTCTAATAATGAAAAGTGCGGTAACTTTAATCTTTATCTTGCATTTGAACTTATTCATCGTTAGAATGCGATTTCCTTGTCATCGCTGAGTTAGAGATCGGCGAATGATGTATTAACAACACTACCTTTTAGGAGTAAAAAATGTCTCTAAGTACTGAAAAAAAAGCAGCAATCGTTGCTGAATTTGGTCGTGATGCGAAAGATACCGGTTCTTCTGAAGTTCAAATCGCATTATTAACTGCACAAATCAACCACTTACAAACTCACTTTGCAGAGCACAAAAAAGACCACCATGGTCGTCGTGGTTTATTACGTATGGTTTCTCGTCGTCGTAAACTTTTAGACTACTTAAAACGTACTGATCTTGCTTTATACCAAAGCACTATCGCTCGTTTAGGTTTACGTCGCTAATTTTTATTACGATAGTAAAAAATCAAGCCCTCGAATATCGAGGGCTTTTTTTATGGGGCTGTACTAGATCACTAGACCAAATTCCCCTTAACTAATTGTTTTAAAATGGAAATTTGAGATTTTATTTCACTGTTGTTAAAACGCCATTCACATTCTTTTAAATACAGCTCAAAATGCTCTTTGGGAATGCCATTAAACTTCTGTAAATGGCGTTTTGCGTGATTCCAAAAATTCTCAATTCCGTTTATGTAGTTGTGATTTTCAGCAAAATGCGTGCTGTGATTGATGCGAAAATGACTAAATTCACTGACATCAAGCACATCATAACTACGAAAGGTATCCGTGTACACAATGCTATCAGGCTTAACTTTCTCTCGGATAATTGGCAATAATGTCGCTGATTGCGCATTAGGGACAACGACGGCATAAACCTTGCCATTTCATTTGAGAAGCCCGAATACCGCGACTTTCCCAGCAACACTGCGACCACGTTTGCCTTTTCGAGTACCGCCGAAATAGCTTTCATCGGATTCAATTTCGCCTTCAAATATTTCCAAATGTGGGCTTGTTTGATAAATGAGTAAGCGTAATCGATGAAAGTAATAGTGGCTGTATTTTTGTTTACATTAACCAATTTACTGGCTGTTCTTGTTGTGACACCTACGGCAAACAGTTCAATGAGTTTATTTTATTTATGCTGGCTTAAGTGACTTTTTCTCATTGGTTTATTCTAACCTAAATAGGATTTTTAGTTGTTATCTACTACAGCACCTTAATATTTATAGAGTTCGTTATATAAATTACGCTCGAATTGTACTAATGGGGCACGTTTGGTTTTGCTTTCCAAATCGCCCGTTGAGTAGCCATTAATAAATTGTACAAATGCCACTTTTTCCCCTCGCGCATTTGTCATAAAGCCAGCTAGGTTATAAACGCCTTTCAAAGAACCAGTTTTAGCAATCACGTTTTTCACTAATGGCGGGCTAATTAATCCACCTCGCCCACTGATCGTGCCATCTACACCTGCGATGGGGAAAGTTTCCATTAAATGTAGTTTATCTTCGTTTTTGGCGATGTATTCTAAAACGGATAGCATCGTTTTAGGTGCCACAAGATTATGGCGAGATAGACCCGAACCATCGGCTAAAATGCTATTACCAAAACGAATTCCTTGTTTTTGCAATATGGATTTAACCGCTAATGTGCCTAATTGAAAGGAGGCGGGGCGTTTATAGTAATTGAATGCCACAGCTCGGAATAATGAATCGGCAATTTGGTTATCCGATTTTTTCATCATTTTTTTCAATAAATCTGGTAATGGTTTTGATAAATGTTTCGCTAATAGCTGACCTTGTTGTGGTTTTTGGGGTAACAAGACTTTGCCATTGAACTCAATACCTAATTTTCTTAATTGACGTTGAATAATCGCGGCAGCATAAGCATCCGTATTTTGCACGGCAAAACTTAAGCCAAAAGGTTTATATTGACGGGCTAAACATCCTTTTACTTGATAGCGATTATTGTCGTGTACAACAACATCGAGCTGACAATAAGGCGCTTCATTGCTATCCACTACATAAACTTGTCCGAACACTTGAATTGGAAATTGTGCAGGCACATTAATTTTTACTATTTCACCTGGATTTTTATTCGCATCTAGTTCCGCATAGAAACAGTTGTTATCAATATTTGCAGCTGCTGGTGGAGAGTTGAAACACATTGTGAGATCGTTCCAAATCCAACCTAATCCTCGGTCGTGACTAGAAAAAACAGAGGTATCTAATACTAAATCGCCATTAATTTTTTTGATGCCTTGTTTTTTTAATTCTGCAAGTAAGCTATAAAGCTGACCTCTTGTGAGATCAGGATCGCCTGTGAAACGCACGATTAAGTGACCATCTAAATTCCCACTTTGAATTTTTCCATTACTCAAAAGTGCGGTCTCAAATTGGAATTGATCGCCTAATGCAAGTTTAGCGGCAACGGCTGTAAAAACTTTTTGTGTACTCGCAGGCAGCATAAAGGTTGAGCCATTATAATTAGCAATTATTTGATTTTGATTGATATTTTTAGCAATAACACCTGTGTTAGAGCCTTCAGGCAGTTTTTGTGTTAAATCTGAAACATTAATATTGGCGAAAGTTGGTAGACTAAAACTCACTGAAAGTAAAAAGGAACCAAGTGCGGTGGAAATTGAAGATAATTTTTTCATATTAGGTTTGTTATGGTTGCTATTTTTTTTTAGACGAACAATAATAAGCCCCGAATGAAATTGAGTAAATCATTTTCTCATTTCAAGTTTATTTTTAATAATACTGCAGTAAGATTTTAGAATTTTACTGTGGTTTTTGTTTTATTTAGTAAAAGGAAAAACAATGCAACAAATTCCAATGACTGTGCGTGGCGCAGAACAATTACGAGAAGAATTGGATTTCTTAAAAAATGTACGTCGTCCAGAAATTATTAAAGCCATAGCAGAAGCCCGCGAGCACGGAGATTTAAAAGAAAATGCAGAATATCACGCAGCGCGTGAGCAACAAGGTTTTTGTGAGGGGCGTATTCAAGAGATTGAAGGTAAACTTGGTAATGCTCAAATTATTGATGTCACAAAAATGCCAAATAATGGTAAAGTGATTTTTGGTGCAACAGTTGTACTTGTAAATACAAATACAGACGAAGAAGTCACTTATCGCATTGTAGGCGATGATGAGGCTGATATTAAATCTGGTTTAATTTCGGTAAACTCGCCCATTGCGCGAGGCTTAATTGGTAAAGAATTAGATGATACCGTTAATATTACAACGCCTGGTGGTGTCGTTGAGTTTGATATTATTGAAGTGAATTATATTTAAATAAAAAAAGTGCGGTTAAAAATGACCGCACTTTTGTTGTTATTTGCGTGGAAGCTGAATTTTTGCTTCTTCGCTTGGGCGATAAAGCACCAAAATATGCCCGATAGTTTGTACTTGTGCTGCTTTAGTTTCACGCACAATCGCATTGATAATAAGTTGTTTTGTTTCACGATCTGCACCAGCAACTTTTACTTTAATGAGTTCGTGATGATTAAGTGCATTTTCAATTTCAGCAAGTACGCCTTCGGTTAAGCCATTTCCACCAAGCATAACGACTGGGTTAAGATGGTGCGCAAGACCTTTTAAAAATTGTTTTTGTTTGGTTGATAAGGTTGTCATAAGGATCCCTAATAAAAAAGAGCGGTTGATTTTCTCAATGTTTTTTACTGATTTCAATCAGCCTCGACTTGAATTTGACAGATTGTACCCAAATATAGGCGAAACGACTACAAAAAATAGAAGATTATGGGAAAGAAAAAACGTTCAGCGAGTTCTTCTCGTTGGCTGAATGAACATTTTAGTGATCAATTTGTGCAAAAAGCACATAAGCAAAAGTTGCGATCACGCGCTTATTTTAAGATTGATGAAATTCAGCAAACGGATAAATTATTTAAACAAGGAATGACCGTGGTCGATCTCGGCGCAGCACCAGGTGGTTGGTCACAATACGTAGTAAGCCAAATTGGTGGCAAAGGTCGAGTGATTGCTTGTGATATTTTAGAAATGGATCCCATTGTAGGCGTTGATTTTCTGCAAGGCGATTTCCGTGATGAAAATGTTTTGAATGCTTTATTAGCACGCGTAGGCGAAGATAAAGTTGATGTTGTGATGTCTGATATGGCACCAAATTTTAGTGGAATGCCATCAGTGGATATTCCACGTGCAATGTATTTGGTCGAGCTTGCTTTAGATATGTGTAAACAAGTCTTGGCAAGCAAAGGAAGTTTTGTTGTTAAAGTCTTTCAAGGGGAAGGCTTTGATGAATATTTAAGAGAAATTCGTTCTTTATTTAATGTGGTAAAAGTGCGTAAGCCTGAAGCATCACGTGGACGATCTCGTGAAGTATATATTGTAGCAACAGGCTATAAAGGATAATTGCTTTGATAGCTTTTCATTGCTAATGATGTGTAGTATCTTGTGACGAAATTTTTTAACTTAGGAAAGGTAGGTTAGACTTTGAACGATATGGTCAAAAATCTAGTGCTTTGGGTGGTAGTGGCAGTCATTATGATGACAGCATACCAAAGTTTCAATTCATCTTCGGTAGAAAATTCTACTGATTATACAACCTTTGTTTACGATGTAAGCAACGGACAAGTAACAGCGGCACGTTTTGATGCCAATGAAATTACGGTAACGAAAACCGATGGTTCTAAATATTCAACCGTAATGCCACCACTTGAAGATAAAAAATTGCTTGATGATTTATTAAGCAAAAAAGTGAAAGTGGAAGGCACGCCATTTGAAAGACGTGGTTTTTTATCCCAAATTTTAATTTCTTGGTTCCCAATGTTATTCCTTGTTGGTGTATGGGTATTCTTTATGCGTCAAATGCAAGGCGGTGGCGGCAAAGCGATGAGCTTTGGTAAAAGCCGAGCCAAAATGTTGAATCAAGATCAGATTAAGGTGACTTTTGCGGATGTGGCTGGTTGCGATGAAGCAAAAGAAGAAGTGGGCGAAATCGTTGATTTCTTGCGTGATCCGAATAAATTCCAAAATTTGGGCGGTAAAATTCCAAAAGGTATTTTGATGGTAGGGCCTCCAGGTACTGGTAAAACTTTACTTGCTCGTGCGATTGCGGGAGAGGCAAAAGTTCCATTCTTCACTATTTCTGGCTCTGATTTCGTAGAAATGTTTGTAGGTGTTGGCGCATCACGTGTACGTGATATGTTTGAACAGGCTAAGAAAAATGCACCTTGCTTAATCTTCATTGATGAAATCGATGCAGTGGGTCGCCAACGTGGTGCGGGCTTAGGCGGCGGACACGATGAGCGTGAACAAACCTTAAACCAAATGCTAGTTGAAATGGATGGCTTTAGCGGTAATGACGGCGTAATTGTTATTGCGGCAACTAACCGTCCAGATGTACTTGATCCAGCTTTAACTCGTCCAGGCCGTTTTGACCGGCAAGTAGTTGTTGGCTTACCTGATGTGAAAGGTCGTGAGCAAATCTTAAAAGTGCATATGCGTAAAGTGTCTGTTGCGCAAGATGTTGATGCAATGACGTTAGCGCGTGGTACGCCGGGCTATTCTGGTGCAGATTTAGCAAATTTAGTCAATGAGGCGGCTTTGTTTGCTGCTCGAGTGAATAAACGTACGGTAACCATGCTTGAGTTTGAAAAAGCGAAAGATAAAATCAATATGGGGCCAGAGCGTCGCACTATGATTATGACGGATAAGCAAAAAGAATCCACTGCTTATCATGAAGCAGGTCATGCGATTGTGGGGTATTTAGTACCTGAGCATGATCCTGTACATAAAGTGACCATTATTCCTCGTGGTCGTGCCTTGGGTGTGACATTCTTCTTACCTGAAGGTGATCAAATTAGTATTAGCCAAAAACAATTAGAAAGTAAGCTTTCTACCTTGTATGCAGGGCGTTTAGCGGAAGATTTGATTTATGGTGAAGAAAATATCTCAACAGGTGCATCAAATGATATTAAAGTCGCAACTAATATCGCGCGTAATATGGTGACGCAATGGGGATTCTCTGAAAAGTTAGGTCCGATTCTTTATACAGAAGATGAGGGCGAGGTTTTCTTAGGTCGTTCAATGGCGAAAGCGAAACATATGTCAGATGAAACTGCACATTCGATTGATGAAGAAGTGCGTGCAATTGTAAATCGTAACTATGCGAGAGCAAGAGAGATTTTGATCGACAATATGGATATTCTTCATGCGATGAAAGATGCGTTAGTCAAATATGAAACCATTGAAGAAGAGCAAATTAAACAATTGATGAATCGCGAACCTGTCACACCGCCATCAGGTTGGGGAGAGCCGAAAACTCAGCAGGCTGCTTATGCAAATTCAACAACGAATGATACAAAGCCTGAAAGTGCGGTAGAAAATACCGACAATTTTAATGTTTAACTTATCAAAGCCTTTCTTCGGAAAGGCTTTATTTTTTCCTAATGATTTTTTTCTTGGATGTATTTCGCTATAATCGCCCACCAAAATCACTCTAAAAATTAACCGCACTTTATGAAACTTTACGCAAATAATAAATGTCTTGATTTAAGCGTGCCCCAAATTATGGGGATTCTTAATTTTACGCCTGATTCTTTTTCTGATAGCGGACAGTTTTTTAGTCTAGATAAAGCGCTTTTTCAAGTTGAAAAAATGTTGGAAGAAGGTGCGGCAATTATTGATATTGGTGGAGAATCCACTCGTCCGAATGCAGATGAAGTTTCTGAACAAGAGGAATTGCATCGTGTTGTACCAGTAGTGGAGGCGGTGCGAAACCGTTTTGATTGCTGGATTTCTGTTGATTCCTCAAAAGCAATTGTGATGCGTGAAGCGGCAAATGTTGGAATGGATTTGATTAATGATATTCGTGCTTTGCAAGAGCCAAATGCCTTAGAAACGGCGGTAAAACTGGCTTTACCTGTTTGCATTATGCATATGCAAGGGCAACCTCGCACGATGCAAGCAAATCCTTATTATGAAAATGTCGTGCAAGATGTATTGGCTTTTTTACAAAAACGTACTAATGAATGCCTTTCTGCTGGCATTAAAAAAGAAAATTTAATTTGGGATATGGGCTTTGGCTTTGGTAAATCTGTACAGCATAATTATCAATTATTACAAAATCTGAATGAATTTTGTAAGAATGGCTATCCAGTATTAGCGGGATTATCTCGCAAATCAATGATTGGCGCAGTGCTTGATAAACCTGTTGATCAAAGAATAATTGGCAGTGCGGCAGGCACGCTTATTGCAGCGCAAAAAGGTGCAAAAATTTTACGCGTACATGATGTTGCTGCGACATCAGATATGCTCAAAGTTTGGCAGGCAACAGAAAATGCCTGATGGCTTTAGAACGATAAAAAATTAAAGGAATTTTATTATGGCAAATCGTAAATATTTTGGAACAGATGGTGTACGTGGAAAAGTGGGTACTTATCCAATCACAGCAGATTTCGCATTAAAATTAGGTTGGGCTGCGGGAAAAGTATTAGCTTCCCAAGGTTCGAAAATGGTTTTAATCGGTAAAGACACCCGAATTTCTGGATATATGTTGGAATCAGCCCTTGAAGCAGGTTTGGCCGCTGCGGGGTTATCTGCTGCATTTACTGGCCCTATGCCGACACCTGCTATTGCTTATTTAACCAGAACTTTCCGAGCTGAAGCAGGTATCGTGATCTCAGCCTCTCATAATCCTTATTATGATAATGGGATTAAATTCTTTTCAGCAAAAGGCACTAAATTACCTGATGAAATTGAAGAAGCCATTGAAGCAATGTTAGAACAACCTATGGATTGTGTGGAATCTGCCGAATTAGGTAAAGCAAGCCGTATTAATGATGCAGCAGGACGCTACATTGAGTTTTGTAAAGGGACATTCCCAGCACACTTAGGCTTGGAGGGTTATAAAATCGTGGTAGATTGTGCAAATGGTGCAACCTACCATATTGCGCCTAACGTGTTTAGAGAGCTAGGTGCGGAAGTCATTGAAATTGGTACGGATCCAAATGGTTTGAATATTAATGAAAAATGTGGTGCAACTGATGTAACAGCATTGCAAGCTAAAGTTGTTGAAACGAAAGTTGATGTTGGCTTAGCTTATGATGGCGATGGTGACCGCATTATGATGGTCGATCATTTAGGAAATAAAGTCGATGGCGACCAAATTCTCTTTATTATTGCGCGTGAAGCATTGCGCTCAGGTCAATTAAAAGGCGGTGTCGTTGGCACCTTAATGAGTAATATGAGCCTAGAGATTGCGTTGAAAATGCTTGGTGTTCCCTTCTTACGTGCAAACGTGGGAGACCGTTATGTATTGGAAAAAATGGTTGAAAATGATTGGACGCTTGGGGGGGAGAATTCAGGACATATTATCATTGCGGATAAGAATACAACGGGAGATGGCATTGTTGCGTCATTGGCTGTATTGGCGGCGATGGCACAGCATAAATTATCATTAAATGAATTAGCAAGTGCGGTTAAATTATTCCCTCAAGTGTTAATCAATGTACGTTTTGCGGGTGGGGAAAATCCACTTGAAAGTGATGCTGTAAAATCTGTTGCCGCAGAGGTTGAAAAACGTTTAGAAGGTAAAGGTCGTATTTTATTGCGTAAATCGGGTACGGAACCACTTATTCGCGTTATGGTGGAATGCCAAGATGCTGAACTTGCACAACAATGTGCAGAAGAAATTGCAGAAGCCGTGAAAAAAATTAATTAATTTTTGACCGCACTTAGTAAAGTGCGGTTTATTTTTATAAAGTTTTTAGGAAAGCAAAATGAACATTTTTATTATGCGTCACGGCGAAGCGGAAGTAATGGCTAATAGTGATAAAGCTCGCCATTTAACTGTTTATGGTTCTAAACAGGCTTTTTTACAAGGGCAGTGGTTAAAACAGCATTTAAGCACGCTAGTAATTAATTCACTAGACCGTATTTTAGTGAGCCCTTATGTCAGAGCTCAAGAAACCTTTCATCAAGTTAATCAAGCGTTTGATTTGGAGTTAGAAAATAAATTTGAAATTTGGGAGGGGATTACGCCTTATGGCCATGCGCATTCAGTCATTGATTATTTAGAAGTGCTAAAAGACGAGGGCGTTAAATCTGTATTGATTGTTTCCCATTTGCCCTTAGTGGGAGAAATTGTTGCTGAACTGTATGGAAAACGAAATCCAATATCATTTTATCCTGCAACTATTGCTCAATTATTATGGGATGGTAATAAATCAGAAATATTGATGCATCAAGCATCTCCTGTAATTTATTTAAAATAAACTATTCTTTTTTTACAAAAAATAAAATTTTTATTGGTTTTTTATATAATCTATTAAAAATCAATATCTTAGATGTTGTTTTATAAAGTAATCTTTTTAAAGAAAGGTAAAATTTTACTATTACTGTTTTTCTTTTTATGAAAATTCCCGTAAACTAAACTGCATCAAAGTAATAGGGCTTTGTAATAATCAAATTATTCTATGGAGAAAATAATGAAAAAATTAACATTAGCATTGGTTTTAGGTTCAGCTTTAGCCGTGACAGGTTGTTTTGATAAGCAAGAAGCAAAACAAAAAGTTGAGGATACGAAACAAACTGTAGCATCAGTCGCATCAGAAACAAAAGATGCTGCAGCTAATACAATGACTGAAGTAAAGGAAAAAGCACAGCAGCTTTCTACAGACGTGAAAAATAAAGTAGCAGAGAAAGTGGAAGATGCGAAAGAAGTAATTAAATCAGCAACAGAAGCAGCATCAGAAAAAGCAACTGAAATAAAAGAGGCGGTTTCAGAAAAAGCAAGTGAGATGAAAGAAGCTGCATCAGAAAAAGTAGGCGAAATGAAAGAAACAGCATCAGAAAAAGCAAGTGAGATGAAAGAAGCAGCATCAGAAAAAGCAACTGAAATAAAAGAGGCAGTTTCAGAAAAAGCAAGTGAGATGAAAGAAGCAGCATCAGAAAAAGCAAGTGAAATGAAAGAGGCGGTTTCAGAAAAAGCAACTCAAGCAGTAGATTCAGTGAAAGAAGCGACAAAATAATAGGTTTAATTTAAATAACAAAATCCCTGTTAAAGAAATTTAACAGGGATTTTTTATAGATTAATCCAATTTGATTTTTACAAATAATATCCCGCCATTGAGCTATATACCGCATTTTCACTTTGCAGCACTTGATATTTTGCATTCAAAATCGCAAGTTGTGATGATTTTTCCGTATTGGCTGCAACTAACCATTCGCGCAATTCGGATACGCCCGCATTATAGCGGTTTCGATAATATTGCGTGATACGCTGATTGTAACTATGGGTTTGCTGTAAATTACTTAATGTACTTTGCGCTTGGGTAAATGCGAAATAGTTGGTATCCACATTATTGAGAGCGGTGGTAATACGTTGTTCGTAATTTAAACGTGCTGTTTCATAGTCAGCTTCAGAAATTTTAACGTTCCATTTTACGGTGTTCCAATTTAAGAACGGTAGGCTAATTCCTACTGTGCCAGCAGCCACAGGGTTATGTAACGCCGTACCAACCGTGCTTGCTGTTGAAGAAAGGCTTGCACCTAAATTAACCTCTGGGAACCAACTTTTTTGAGTTGCTTTGGCATTTTTGAATGCACTGCTTAAACGGAATTGTGCTGCTTTTACATCAGGACGATTTGCAATTACAGACACAGGCACGTTTAAGTTTACGCCTACCGTTTTCACATTCATAATGTGAGGGAACGTGATATTTAATGCTTCATTTGGTTTTAGGTTGAGAAGATTACGCAGTGTTTGTTCTGCTGTTTTGCGTTGGGTTTCAAAATTTAATTTGTTATTACGCGCCGTTAATATGGCTTGTTGTGCTTGATCAACGCTGGCTGCATCAGCCACGCCTTGCGCTAAACGCGTTTGCATAATATTGCCAATATCCGTGTAATATTTGATCGTTTCGTTGGTTGTGCTAATTGCATCATTTAAATAAGCAATTTGATAATAAGTTGTTACTACAGAATTGATTAATGATAAACGAGCCGATTCCATATCTTCTGCAGTTGCTTTGTGCGACCATTCCGCCGCATCAACAGTATTGGCCAAACGTTGCCACAGATCTAATGTATAGCTCACATTTAAAGAACCTTTGTGTGAAATGGCAGAGTTTGTACTGATATCAACTCGGCGTTGTGCTGCTGATGAAGTTGAACCATTAAATGCAGGCACTAAATTTGCACCCACTAAATTCGCACTATAAAGCGCACGGTTTACCGCTACAGCAGCTTTAGCTAAATCTTTATTGTTTGTTAAAGCTTGCTCTATAACACGATTTAATTGCGCATCATCATATAACGACCACCAATTTTCTTTTACATTATATTGCTTGGTAATTTCTTCATATTGCTTGTAATCTTCAAGGCTTGCTTGATAAGAATCGCCAATATTGGCACATCCCACCAATGCACCAGACATCAACAAAGCAAGCGTGATATTTTTCATTTTAAACATTGAATTTTCCTTTCTACGAACTAAAAAGTGCGGATGATTTTAACCGCACTTTTTTATTTATAAAATAAATATTGTGACTTTTATTTATAATGAATGTTTGTTCAGAGGCAAGTATTTTAAAGTTAAATATTGGAATTTGCACGAAAAAATTTGTATTTCCTTTACATATCAATTTATTTAACGTAAAGTCACGCTTCTTTTTTGTTTTATCCTAGGAGGATATAACATGTTTTATTACAATTCTGCAAGCAAGCAAGCAAGCAAGCAAGCAAGCAAGCAAGCAAGCAAGCAAGCAAGCAAGCAAGCAAGCAAGCAAGCAAGCAAGCAAGCAAGCAATGCTAATCTTTTCTTTTCATCTGTCAAGCTAACCACGACAGCTTAACTTATCAGCAGTTTGCTGATCTCTTCTCAAGCCTTTGCGGCGAGTGACAATTCAATTAGTACGAATTACGGCATTAAAGAATTTGGCGTATAGCCTGATCATTGGTAATTTAAAGAATAATACAATTAATAGTAAAATTTCCAATCAGGCTTTAACGAGTTAAATGGCAAAATTGGTAAGTTAGACAGCAAATTAGAACGTGGTTTAGCGGCGGCTAACGCCCTTTTTGGTTTAGTGTTACCACAAGTCGTTGGAAAAGCGAGTTTTTCTGCAGCGGTGGGCGGTTATGGCAGCCGCAATGCAGTGGCAATTGGTGTCGGCTACACACCAAGCAAATATCACGTTAAAAAGCGGTATCAATTATTCTTTTCTTAAACACCTGATTTTTTCCTAACTTCGCAAAATAGATTCAATATAAAATTTTTCATTTTAAATTTCCTTTTTTGAGTGTAAAAATAGCTACCTTAGTTTGTTAAAAGAAGTGAGTTTCATTTCTTACATAAGTTTTAAAGGAATTAAAATGAATGTTATTTCTGATCTTGAGCTTCAGCAAATTCGCACTCAAATGCTGACATTTGCACAATTGCAAGTAAATCAAGCCGATCTTGCTGAAGATTTAGTACAAGAAGCTTTTTTAAGTGCATTCAAAAATCTCGCTAATTTTAAGCGTCAATCTGCATTTAAGACTTGGATTTTTGCGATTCTTAAAAATAAGATTATTGATTATTTACGTCAGAAAGGGCGGTTTGTTTTAGAAAGTGAACTTGAAGATGAAAATACTAATAATTCATTTTTTGATGAAAAGGGGCATTGGAAACCAGAATATCACCCGAGTGAATTACAAGGCGAAGAAGAAACGGTTTATTCCGATGAATTTTGGCTGATTTTTGAAAGTTGTTTGACTTGTTTACCTGCTAAACAGGCAAAAATTTTTATGATGCGAGAGTTTTTAGAGCTTTCATCTGAAGAAATTTGTCAAGAAACACATTTAACTTCGTCTAATTTACATACCACCCTTTATCGGGCTCGTTTACAGTTGCAAAACTGTCTTTCAAAAAAACTTTAGGAGAAAATTATGCGTTGTCACCAAGCCACTCGAATGATTTCCGAATCGCACGAACGTTCATTAGATATACAAGAAAAAGTTGGGTTAAGAGTTCATTTAGTTACCTGCCCACATTGTCGTCGTTTTCAAAGAAATTGTAAAACTTTAAGTATGATGATGAAGAAATTTAAAGATTCACATTAAGAGTGATGAAAGTATTAAAAACACCGCTATTTTGACCGCACTTTATAGCGGTATTTCTAACTTATCCGTATGGCATTTTGTAATCTTAAAGGTTTTATTTCTTCAGTTTCGCCAATAAACTTACTGCTCCCACAATTACAATTGCACCGAACCAAAAATAGAGATTAGGCGTATGATGCCAAAAGAGCCAGTCGAAAACGCTAGAGAAAATTACGCCAGTAAAAGCAAAAGGGGTAATAACGTTGGCTGGCGCATATCTGAAAGCACGAGTGAGCAATAATTGGAAAATTAATCCAAATCCGCCCACTAATAGCAATAAACCAAGCTCATATAAATTAGGGATTTTCCATTGATTAATAAAGAAGATTGGTAACATGAACGTACCAATCAAGTGAAAATAAAATACGATATTTTTCGGTGTGTTGTATTTGTTTAATTCTTGTAAGCCAATAAATGCCATTCCTGCCAATACAGCACCAGATAATCCAATCAGCACATAAATAGGATCAACATTGCCATTGTGATTGGTGAGTAAAATAATGGAAACGCCAAGAAAGCCGATTAAGCTACACAAAAGCACATTAAGCGGTGTTTTTTGATGGAAAAAGAGCAATAAAATTGGGATAAATAGAGCAGAGGTATTCATCAATAAGACAGCGATGGAAAGCGGTAAGAACTTCACGACATAAAAGTTAATCAACATATTCGATACACCCGCGGCATTTCGCAGGATTAAAAATTTCCATTGACGAGTATCCACTTTAAAATCATGATCTTTAATTACAAAAGGCAGTAAGAAAAGCAAGCCGATTAAAAAGCGTGAAAATAAGGTTTCACTTGCAGGGATTGTTTCAGAAGCGGTTTTGACAAATACATTCATCAAAGTAATGGAAAAGTACGCTGACACCATAAAACTAATCGCTTTGTGATAAATCGAAGGAGTGGAATATGATTGCATATAGATTTTTTTACCTTAGAAAATAGGGATAAATAGTGTTTTAACGCTTTATTATTGGTTATAACAATGGATTTTAATCAATTTCTTTAAAAATTTTGCAAAAATCTGTAAGAAATCGAATTATCCGCCGTCTAACCTTATGTAACGTTAATTTTTACTTCATAAGGAAAAGCAATGAAACTATCAAAAACATTTCTATTTATTACCGCACTTTGCAGTGCTACACCAACTTTAGCAATACAAAATTCAACATCATCATCTGGAGAACAAAAAATGGCAATGGAAAATACACAAAACATCCGAGAAATTTATCTTGCTGGTGGTTGTTTCTGGGGTATGGAAGCATATATGGAGCGTATTCACGGTGTGAAAGATGCGATTTCTGGCTATGCCAATGGTAATACGGGGAAAACCAGTTATCATATGATTGGGCTAACCGATCACGCAGAAACGGTAAAAGTCACTTACGATGCAAACCAAATTTCGTTAGATAAATTGCTTAAATATTATTTTAAAGTGATTGATCCAACGAGTGTAAACAAACAAGGTAACGACCGTGGTAGACAATATCGCACAGGGATTTATTATCAAGATGGGGCAGATAAAGCAGTGATCGAACAAGCTCTCGCCCAGCTTCAAACCAAATATAAAAAACCAGTACAAATTGAGGTGCAGCCGATTAAAAATTACATCGTAGCAGAAGAATATCATCAGGATTATTTGAAGAAAAATCCAAATGGTTATTGCCATATTGATATTACCAAAGCAGATGAACCTGTGATTGACGAAAAAGATTATCCGAAACCGAGTGATGCAGAACTCAAAGCGAAATTGACACCGTTGCAATATTCCGTTACTCAAAATAAACATACTGAACGCTCTTTTAGTAACGAATATTGGGATAATTTCCAACCAGGTATTTATGTTGATGTCACCACAGGCGAGCCTGTTTTCTCTTCAAATGATAAATTTGAATCAGGTTGTGGCTGGCCAAGTTTTACGAAACCGATCATTAAAGATGTGGTGCATTATGAAACCGACAATAGCTTCAATATGCAACGTACCGAAGTGTTAAGCCGTGCGGGCAATGCTCATTTAGGTCACGTATTTGATGACGGCCCGAAAGATAAAGGCGGTTTGCGTTATTGCATTAACAGTGCATCAATTAAATTTATCCCGTTAGCAGAAATGGAAAAGGCAGGATATGGATATTTGATTCAATCCATTAAAAAATAAGGAGATGTAGGATGTTAGATCAACAACTCCTTATTGGAACTGTATTTTTAGCTGGGCTTGCTTCTTTTCTTTCGCCTTGTATTTTCCCGATTATTCCAATTTATTTTGGTATTTTGAGTAAAGGCGGTAAAAAAGTCTTAAATACTTTTTTATTTATTTTAGGGCTTTCCCTTACATTTGTCAGTTTAGGCTTTAGTTTTGGTTTTTTAGGGAATATTTTATTTAGTAACACCACCCGCATTATCGCTGGCGTTATCGTGATTATTTTGGGTATTCATCAACTTGGCATTTTCAAAATTGGTTTGTTGGAACGCACGAAATTGGTGGAAATAAAAACATCAGGAAAATCAACCGCACTTGAGGCATTTGTCCTTGGTTTAACCTTTAGTCTTGGTTGGACACCTTGTATTGGCCCGATTCTGGCTTCCGTGTTAGCTTTATCAGGCGATGAAGGCTCTGCACTTTACGGTGCATCAATGATGTTTGTTTATGTCTTAGGGCTTGCGACCCCGTTTGTACTGTTTTCGTTCTTATCTGACAGCTTGCTCAAACGTGCCAAAGGGTTAAATAAACACTTAGACAAATTTAAAATCGGTGGCGGAATTTTAATTATCGTGATGGGTATTTTATTAATTACGAATAATTTTTCGTAAAACATAACCTCAACAAAAGAAATTTATAAAAGGAAAAAAGCAATGAAAAAACTACTATCAATATTTCTAATGGCATTCAGCCTAAACGCTTTTGCACAAACTAATTTGGCAGATGTGCAACTCAAAGATTTAAATAATCAGCCAGTTACTTTAAGCCAATATAAAGGCAAACCTGTATATGTAAAAATGTGGGCATCTTGGTGTCCGATTTGCTTGGCTGGATTAGCTGAAATTGATGATTTAAGTGCGGAAAAAGATCGTAATTTTGAAGTGATTACCATCGTTTCGCCCGATCACAAAGGCGAAAAAGACACCGCTGATTTTATTGAGTGGTACAAGGGATTGGAATATAAAAATATCACGGTGCTTTTAGATGAAAAAGGAGAAATCATTGATAAAGCAAGAGTGCGTGGCTATCCGTTTAATCTCTTTTTAGATAGTGATTTAAACCTGAAAAAAACCGTACCAGGACATTTAGGTGCAGAGCAAATTCGAGTGTTTGCTGAAAAATAACGATGATAAGCGGCTTATTTTTAAGCCGCTTTTTATATTCCATTTTTACAGAGCAAAGAAATAAAGTATCTAAGATTGGCGTTTGTGCATTGAGCATTTGGTAGATTGATAAAAAAACTATATTATAAGCGGTATGATTTTATTGCTTGTATAATAGTTTTTTATTTTTACGTTATCGTTACTTTTTCCAAATAACGTGAAATTCGCGATCTTCTTCTCGGTGAGAAATTAAGAATTTAGCAAAGACATCATCCATTTCATCTTGTTCATTGACTAAACCCACCCACACTTCAGCGTATTCTTCAGGATCAATCAGTACACCAATTTCTTCTTCCCAATTATCGGCGGTTTCAACAAATTCCACACCACCGCGTTCTTCAAATTGTAAGTTGAATAAAAGAATATCGGCAGGATCTAAATTTTCTCCAGCCATTTCTAAGAAAATATCGTAAGCAATATCAATGGCTGTATCGGGATCAAGTTTTTTAATTTCTGTTGTCATAGTATTTTGTCGTAAAGGTTATGGTTAATAAAAGTGCGGTTAAATTTTTTTCTCTTTTTAAGGGTTTTATTCCATATTGGTTGGAAGTTTAATTTCTCGAATATTCATCGAAAAACCGTCAATCATCAATAAGCGTCCACACAAATTCTTACCGATTTTTAACCGCACTTTAATTGCTTCTAAGGCTTGAATGCAGCCCACAATACCGACGATTGGTGCAAGCACGCCAGCTTCCACACAGCTTAATACATTTTGTCCAAATAATTTGCTGAGATCACGATAAGTAGGCGTATTTGGTTCATAAGTGAAAACGGAAATCTGACCTTCCATCCGAATTGCGGCGCCAGAAATAAGAGGAATTTTTGCATGATTACATTGGCAATCCAATTGATTACGGATTTCCACATTGTCTGTACAATCTAAAACAATATCAAAGTGCGGAATGATTTCTGCGAGTTTTTCTTCGTCTAACTTTGCATTAATCGTCTCTATGTTTATATGTGGATTGATTTGTTCCAGTGCAATTTTAGCTGACTCCACTTTGGGCATATTCAAGCGAGCATCGCAATGCAAGACTTGGCGTTGAAGATTAGAAAGCGAAACTGTATCGAAATCCAACAGTGTTAAATTTCCAACGCCTGCCGCTGCGAGATATTGGCTGGCTGCACAGCCTAAGCCACCAAGCCCAACGATCAGCATTTTGCTTGCTTTAAGTTTTTCTTGCCCGTCAAAATCTACGCTTTTAAGAATAATTTGACGGTTATAACGCAATTCTTCTTCGTGACTAAGTTCGATCATTTTTTATCCTAATAAATGATTGAAAGGCTCAATTGTCACTGTTTCGCCCGCAGAGACATTGCCACGTTCTTGTTCTAACACGATAAAACAATTGCTTTTTACAAAAGCACTAAAGAGATGAGAACCTTGGAAACCTACTGATTGCACTTCAATTTGACCTTGTTCATTGATGTAATAAAAACCCCGTTGGAAGTCTAAACGTCCCACTGATTTTTTCAAATTCATTGTAGCAATGGCTGAAAAGTGCGGTGGATTTTTCCATTGTTTTTGTCCTTGCAGTTTAGCGATTAATGGCTGTACAAGTTGATAAAATGTTACTAATGCGGAAACAGGATTGCCGGGTAAACCACAGAACCAAGCATTTTCTAATTTACCAAAAGCGAATGGTTTGCCCGGTTTGATTGAAATTTTCCAGAAATTTACTTTGCCTACTTTTTCCAATACTGCTTTAGTGAAATCCGCTTCACCAACGGAAACACCGCCACTGGTAATCACTAAATCGGCTTGGCTTTGTGCGGCAATAAATGCTTTTTCAAATTCCACTTCGTTATCAGGTAATAGTCCTAAATCAATGACTTCACAGTTTAGTTTTTCTAGCAGTAATTTTACGGTGAAACGGTTAGTATCATAGATTTGCCCACTTTGTAATGGTTTGCCGACTTCCACAAGTTCATCGCCAGTTGAGAGTACGCCGACTTTTAATTGACGATAGCATTTTACTTCTGCAATGCCTAGAGAGGCTAATAACGGCAAGGAAACAGAGGTGAGAGGTGCGCCTTGTTCTAATACCACATCGCCTTTTTTTACATCTTCGCCAATACGGCGGATGTTTTGATTTGGTTTAGGCAATTCACTAAAAGTGACGGTGCCGTCTTCATTGAGTGTCACGTGCTCTTGCATTATCACTGCATCTGCGCCTTCAGGAATCATCGCACCAGTCATAATTCTGACCGCACTTTTTGATGGCCATTCCTCTTTGAATGGATTACCTGCAAAAGATTTCCCTGCCACTGAAAGGGTTAAAGATTGTTGTAAATCCGATAAACGTACAGCATAACCATCCATTGCTGAGTTATCGAAAGAGGGAACATTGATAGGCGAAATAATATCTTCTGCACAAATTCGATTGGCGACTTCTTGTAAATTTAGGCATTCAGTTTGAGTCGGGGAGGGAAGCTGTTCAAGCATTTTCGAGCGAGCTTGATCCAATGTAAGCATAGAAAATCCTTATTTGATAAAATTTGTCAGCTATTCTATATCTAAAGCCTAATTCATTCAAATTTGCAATTTTTCTCATTTTACCATCCTATTATCCTTTGCTAGAATAGCCGATTATTTTTTTAGGAAAGACTATTATGAGCAAAATTTCACTGGATGCACTGAATGTAAGAAATGCCTTGATTGAAAAAGGTATTGAGACACCCATGATTGATCCAACACAGGCTAAAAATGAACGTCGAGAAAGCATTGCAAAACACATGCATGAAGTAATGAAGCTGATTGGATTAGATTTGCGAGATGATAGTTTAGAAGAAACGCCAAATCGTTTAGCTAAAATGTTTATTGATGAGATTTTTAGTGGAATGGATTATGCGAATTTTCCAAAGATGACAAAAATCAAAAATCAAATGAAAGTCAGCGAAATGGTGCAAGTGAATGACATCACGCTAACAAGCACTTGTGAACATCATTTTGTGACGATTGATGGTAAAGTTTGTGTGGCATACTATCCAAAAGATTGGGTGATTGGTCTTTCTAAAATTAATCGAATTGTTTCATTTTTTGCGCAACGTCCACAGGTTCAAGAACGCTTAACTGAGCAACTTTTGACAGCATTTCAAACCATTCTTGAAACCGATGATGTGGCGGTATATGTGAAAGCGACCCATTTTTGCGTGAAAGCACGTGGTATTAGAGATACAAATAGTTATACTGTCACATCTGCTTATGGTGGCGTATTCTTAGAAGATAGAGATACTCGTAAAGAATTTTTAGCCACAGTTCAAAAATAGGAAATGATAAATTGTAATCCGCACGTAAAATGTGCGGATTTTTATTTCGGGAAATCAAATATGCTATGTGCCATTTATAAAAGTAAAAAGAAGTTAGGAAGTTACCTTTATGTTGCTAATAGAGAGGATTTTTCTTTAGTTCCCAGCGTTTTACTCGAACATTTTGGTAAACCAGAATTAGTGATGATGTTTAATCTGCTTGGGCGTAAAGCACTATACAATGTAGATTGTAATGAAGTATTGGAAACAATTAAACGCCAAGGATTTTACTTACAAATAGCAAAACAAGATGATGGTTTATTTAATAGCTTGAGTGAGATCAAATAATTTGTCTATTTATAAGATAAAAAAAGTGAAAATTTGCGTTATCTCAAATTATTAAATAAAAAATTCCTTTAAAATCCACCGCACTTTTTAAAGGAGAAAAAAATGAGTAGCTTTTTTGTCGCAGGGACAGATACGAATGTGGGGAAAACAACAGCAGCGCGCGCAATGATTCAAGCCTTGCAAGGGCAGGGAGTGCAAGTTGTCGGCTATAAACCTATTGCTTGTTGTGGAGAAGAGAGTATTTATCCCGTCGCGCAATCAGAAAATACATCTGATTATGATCATTTCGTAAATGCTGATGTATTAACGCTGATGCATTCAACAAAAGAAAATGTGTCTTATCAGGATATTAATAGCTATACTTTTAGTCATTGCGCACCCATGCTCACGCAAGATAAAATGCGAATTAAATTAGATAAAATTAATTATGATTTAACGCGTTTGAATCAAACTTATCAATCTGTTGTGGTGGAAGGATCTTTTGGTTTAATGACACCAATGGCAGAAGGAAAAAGTTTTGCAGATTGGATTACTCAACGAAAAATGCCAGTAGTACTTGTAGTTGGAATTAAAGATGGTTGTGTAAATCACGCTTTATTAACGGTAAAGGTTATCCAACAGTTGGGTGTGCCGTTATTAGGTTGGATAGCAAATCGAATTAATCCATTATTAAGCCATTATGCAGAAATTGTTGATTTACTTGTTGAACATATTGATGCGCCGCTTTTAGGTAAAATTCCTTATTTACATAAACCCGAAGAACAAGAATTAGGGCATTATTTAACGAATATAGATCGATTAATGTATATGCAAACAGAGTTCATAAAATAATAAAGTGCGGTTGAATTTTTTTAGTTTTGTATAAGGGCGAAATATCGCCCTTATTTTGTGTTTGAAAAGAAATATATTATTGTGATAATTAAGGTCTTACACCTAACATATGACAGATAGCATAAGTTAATTCACTACGATTTAATGTATAAAAGTGGAAGTCATTCACGCCTTCGCGAGATAAAATTTTTACCATATCCATTGCAACACTTGCTGCTACAAGATTACGTGTAGTTGGATCATCATCCAAACCATCATAGGCTTTAACTAACCACGCTGGAATTTTCACATTAGTGAATGATGCCATTTTTTGGAGTTGTTTAAAATTAGTAACAGGTAAAATACCGGGTACGATTTCAGTATCAATACCAATTGATGCACAACGATCACGAAAACGTAGGTAGTTTTCAATATCAAAGAAAAATTGCGTAATGACGTGGTTTGCACCTGCATCAATTTTACGTTTTAAATTAATTAAGTCTGCTTGTGCGGATTTTGCTTCAGGATGAACTTCAGGATAAGCGGCTACAGAAATATCAAAATCAGCGACAGAACGGAGTAATTCCACAAGATCTGACGCATAAAATGGTTTTTTCGCGTAACCTTTAGGTTCATCACCGCGTAACGCAACAATACGGCGAATACCACTATCCCAATAATCTCTCGCAATTTGTTTTAATTCTTCAGGTGTGGCATCAATTCCAGTTAAATGTGGTGCGGCTTCTAAGCCAGTTTCTTGTTTAATGGCTTTCACAATGCCGTGAGTGCGGTCACGTTCTCCCGAATTTGCGCCGTAAGTGACTGACACAAATTTAGGCTTTAATACTTTTAAACGATGAATTGAATCCCATAGAAGGGTTTCCATTTTTTCGTTTTTAGGTGGAAAAAATTCAAAGGAGACATTAATTTTTTTATTAAAATCTGCAATATGTTGATTTAATCTATCAATTTCTTTCGCGTAGCTCATAAGGCTTCCTTTAGGATTCTAAAATAGTATTTGTACAATAAAATAGGTTTTAATATGAGTCAATTTCAATTTATTCATTAAAAGTATGATTATTATTAATAATTCAATAAATGGATAATTATTGTTCAATAATAACTAATTTTTAGATCAACACATACTCAAAACTACCGCACTTTTGTTAGCAATGATTTATCCCATTTTACAACGAAAAAGAAAGTGCGGTAATTTTTTGTGTATTTTTATAGAAAGATAAATGCGTGTTAAATAAATACAATAGATTTGTTTTTTAGCGCAAAAAATTAGCATTTTATGAAAAAACGAGTATAATACGCCGACCCTGTAAATGTGCGAATTCCCATCGTACATTATTTTATCGAGATCGCACTCGAAGGGGTGATGATTAAGATTAATGGTTGTGTTCATAAGAACACTGGGTATCAAACTAATTTTTGGTAATTAATTAATGAAAACTTTTGTAGCAAAACCAGAAACGGTTAAACGCGACTGGTACGTAGTAGATGCGACAGGTAAAACTTTAGGTCGTTTAGCGACTGAATTAGCACGTCGTCTTCGTGGTAAACACAAGGCTGAGTACACTCCACACGTAGATACTGGTGATTACATCATCGTTATCAACGCAGACAAAGTGGCAGTAACTGGTCGTAAAGAAACAGATAAACTTTACTACTGGCACACTGGCTATGTAGGTGGTATTAAACAAGCGACTTTCAAAGAAATGATCGCTCGCCGTCCTGAAGCAGTGATTGAAATTGCGGTTAAAGGTATGTTGCCAAAAGGTCCATTAGGCCGTGCAATGTTCCGTAAATTAAAAGTGTATGCAGGTGCTGAACACCAACACGCTGCACAACAACCACAAGTATTAGATATTTAATCACGAGGTTTAGAAAATGGCAGAGAATCAAAACTACGGCACAGGCCGCCGCAAAAGCTCTTCAGCTCGTGTATTTATCAAACCGGGCAGTGGTAAAATCACTATCAATCAACGTGAATTAGATGTTTACTTTGGTCGCGAAACAGCGCGTATGGTAGTACGTCAGCCATTAGAGTTGGTTGAATTAACTGATAAATTAGATCTATACATCACAGTTAAAGGTGGTGGTATTTCTGGTCAAGCGGGTGCAATCCGTCACGGTATCACTCGTGCATTGATGGAATACGATGAAACATTACGCCCAGCACTTCGTGCAGCTGGTTTCGTTACTCGTGACGCACGTCGCGTAGAACGTAAAAAAGTGGGTTTACACAAAGCACGTCGTCGTCCACAATACTCAAAACGTTAATTTTTATTTTCGTTTCGAAAAAGAAAAGCAGAGAGAAATCTCTGCTTTTTTATTATTTGAGTTACTCTAACTTATTGATTATAAAACAATAAAAAAGATTATATTGGCAAATAGGTAATGCTTTATGGTAGAATATTGCCCCTTAAAAACCTAGAATATTTTTGGATCTTCGGAGGAATAAATGTCCAGCGCATCAAATAAACGTTCAGTAATGACCCTTTTTTCAAATAAAGATGATATTTATTGCCATCAGGTAAAAATTGTTTTGGCTGAAAAAGGTGTGCTTTATGAAAACGCAGAGGTTGATTTGCAAGCACTACCAGAAGATTTAATGGAATTAAATCCATACGGCACTGTGCCTACGTTGGTTGATCGTGATCTCGTATTATTTAATTCACGCATCATAATGGAATATCTTGATGAACGTTTTCCACATCCTCCATTAATGCAAGTGTATCCTGTTTCTCGTGCTAAAGATCGACTTTTAATGTTACGTATTGAACAAGATTGGTATCCAACCCTTGCAAAAGCAGAAAATGGTACAGAAAAAGAAAAAATTTCAGCATTAAAACAGTTAAAAGAAGAATTATTAGGGATTGCACCAATTTTTCAACAGATGCCTTATTTTATGAATGAAGAATTTGGTTTGGTTGATTGCTATGTTGCACCATTATTATGGAAATTAAAACATTTAGGTGTGGAATTTACGGGCACAGGAAGTAAAGCGATTAAAGCTTATATGGAACGTGTGTTTACACGCGATTCTTTTTTACAATCTGTAGGGGAAGCTGCACCAAAAAATTTAATGGATGATAAATAATGGAACATAAATCTTCTCCTAAACGCCCTTATTTATTACGTGCCTATTATGATTGGCTAGTAGATAATAATTTTACGCCTTATCTAGTTGTTGATGCGACTTACTTGGGCGTAAATGTTCCTGTCGAATATGTAAAAGATGGACAGATTGTATTAAACTTGTCTGCTAATGCTACGGGTAATTTACAACTTACAAATGATTTCATCCAGTTTAACGCACGCTTTAAAGGTGTTTCTCGTGAACTGTATATTCCAATGGGCGCAGCCCTTGCGATTTATGCTCGTGAGAATGGCGATGGCGTGATGTTTGAACCAGAGGAAATTTATGATGAACTTAACATCGAGCCAGATACTGAACAACCAACAGGTTTTTATGAAGCAGTAGATAAGCCTAAAAAACGAGAAGAAAAAAAGAAAACAAAATCAGTTTCCCATTTAAGAATTGTGGATTAATGATCTAAAAAATAAAAAGAGGCTATAGCCTCTTTTTTAATAATTAAAGCATTCGTTTAATTTCTGAAATATCTGTGTAGCCACGGTTTTTTAGTTCTGAATAAGCAACAGTTCTTGCTTTACCGTCTTTATTTATGGCAATGTGAGCCAATTCTCTATCTGATTTTCTAGACATTTCTTCTTTTAATTCTCTAATTTCATTTGCACTTTCTTGAATAGAATTTGCTGCGCTTTTGGCTACGCTACCAACAACATCCCAAAATCCCATATTTATTTCTCCATTGTTGAAATTGTTAATA
Source organism: Haemophilus influenzae (assembly GCF_019703545.1). NCBI lineage: Bacteria > Pseudomonadati > Pseudomonadota > Gammaproteobacteria > Pasteurellales > Pasteurellaceae > Haemophilus > Haemophilus influenzae. The sequence continues at coordinate 1,403,388 of NZ_AP018771.1, forward strand.
ATGTTATGTTTTAAGATTTTAACCCCAAAACAGGTTTATTATATATTGCACCTAAAATAGGTGCAATGGGAAATTTAAGATTATCAGTTCATTCGGCTGAACATACTTGGTTGAGAAAGTTATTTATTCAACGACGTAATGATTTAGGATTATCACAGCGTGCATTAGGTAAAAAAATGGGCGTGCTTGCGTCATTTATTGGAAAAGTAGAAACAGGTGACCGAAGACTAGATATTCTTGAATTTATTCAATATTGTAAAGGATTAGAGCTTGATCCCGTTCAGATATTAGATGATATTGAAAAACGATTTTATTCTACTTTAGAAACTAGAAAACACATCTAATCTTGACGGCACTTTAAAATTTAAGGAATGGGCGGAATTATTCCGCCCTTTTTAATTTGGAGTTTTCTGAATAAAAGAAAGAATTTTTTCTTCAATGCCTTTTGTATCTAATCCTAAATCTGCCAATGCTTCTTGCTGTGTTGCTTGGGGAATAAAATAATCGGGTAAACCAAGTTGTAAAAGTGCGGTTGATTTTCCTGATGAATTTAGTACTTCTGCCACCGCAGATCCCGCTCCACCTTGAATTGCATTTTCTTCTAATGTGACCAAATAATCGTGAGTTTGAGCAAGCATATTAATCATTTCAATATCAATCGGTTTCACAAAACGCATATCGACAACTGTTGCATTGAGTTTTTCTGCTGCCACTAACGCAGATGGTAACAGGGTACCAAAGTTTAAAATCGCAATTTTTTGACCCTCTCGAATTAAACGTGATTTACCAATAGGTAGCATTTCCAAAGGCGTTAGTTCAACACCAACGGCATTTCCGCGAGGATAACGCACTGCCGCAGGTTTTCCACATTGATAACCTGTATAGAGCATTTGACGGCATTCATTTTCATCACTTGGCGTCATAATGATCATATTTGGAATGCAACGCATAAAGCTGAGATCAAATGCACCTTGATGTGTCGCTCCATCTGCACCAACTATTCCCGCTCGATCAATCGCAAATAGCACAGGGAGATTTTGAATGGCAACATCGTGAATTAATTGATCGTAAGCACGTTGTAAAAATGTCGAGTAAATTGCGACAACAGGTTTGTATCCGCTAATTGCAAGTCCTGTAGCAAAAGTGACAGCGTGCTGTTCTGCAATTGCTACGTCAAAATATTGTTTTGGGAAGCGTTGGGAAAATTCTACCATGCCTGAACCCTCACGCATTGCAGGTGTGATACCTATAATTTTGGCATCTTTTTCTGCCATTTCGCATAGCCAATCGCCAAAAATTTTCGAATAAGTTGGTTTACTATTGTTTTTGGGCAATTCGCCACTGATTGGGTCAAATTTGGGTACACCGTGGAAACCAATCGGATCTTTTTCTGCGGGTGCGTATCCTTTACCTTTTTTCGTTTTTATATGCAAAAATTGTGGGCCTTTCAGATTACGCATATTCGTAAGCGTTGCCACTAATTCCTCAATGTTATGCCCGTCCACTGGGCCAATATAATTAAAACCGAGTTCTTCAAATAATGTACTTTCGGGCGAAAACATTACACCTTTCATATGTTCTTCGGTTTTTTTCATAAAGTTTTTGATTGGAGGAACTTTATCAAGGATTTTTTTACTGCCATCACGAAGTGTAGAGTAGAGAGAGCCAGAGAAAATACGCGCAAGATGATTATTTAATGCGCCAACGTTTTCTGAAATAGACATTTCGTTATCATTTAAAATAACTAACATATCTGTATGCAATGCTCCCGCGTGGTTTAATGCCTCAAATGCCATTCCCGCCGTAATTGCACCATCACCGATGACACATACCGTTTTTCTACCTGCATTTTCTCGTTCTGCAGCGACAGCAATACCTAATCCAGCACTAATAGAAGTAGAGGAGTGGCCAACGCTTAATACATCAAATTCACTTTCTTCACGCCAAGGGAAAGGATGAATACCGCCTTTTTGACGAATTGTGGACATTTGCTCTCGGCGACCCGTTAAAATTTTGTGTGGATAAGCTTGATGTCCCACATCCCAAATTAACTGATCAAATGGCGTCTTATACACATAATGCAGTGCAACTGTAAGTTCCACCGTACCTAAACCTGACGCTAAATGTCCGCTAGTTTGACTAACTGATTCTAAAAGATAAGCACGTAATTCTTGGCAGAGTTGTGGTAGCTGGTCTTTATTTAAAAGACGTAAATCTTCTGGAGAATTAATTAAAGATAAAAGAGGATAATTGTTCATATTGTTAGTCATTTTAAAAACGTTATAAATTTTGACCGCACTTTTGTGAGTGTTTAACTTTTTCTGGTAATAATAAATTCAGCTAATGCACGGAGTGCGGTCGTATCAAAAGGAATTTTTTCTAATTCAGACAAAGCACTTTGATATAGATCTTGCGCTTTTTGTTTTGCGCCACTTAATCCAAGTAATTTTGGATATGTACTTTTATCTAAATCAAGATCGGCGCCCACCTGTTTGCCAATTTCTGCACTATCGCCTTCAATATCTAAAATATCATCTTGAACTTGAAAGGCTAAGCCAATGGCTTCCGCATATTGTGTTAAGGATTGTTCTAACCTTTTGTCGGTAAAATGCGGAGAACAAATAAAACCTAATTTCAATGCGGCAATTAGTAATGCACCCGTTTTGTTACGATGGATTAATTCTAATTCCTTTAAACTAATTTGTTTATGTTCAGAAATAAGATCTAAACTTTGCCCTAAGCACATTCCTTGTACGCCAGCACCTTGTGCTAAAATTTGAATTAAAGCCAGTTTTTGTTCAGCAGAAATATTCGGAGTTTTGGTCAATATTTCAAATGCGAAACTTTGCAGTGCATCGCCCGCAAGAATAGCTGTAGCTTCATCAAATTGGATATGACAAGTAGGATGTCCACGACGTAGATTGTCATCGTCCATCGCAGGTAAATCATCGTGAATTAAGGAATAGGCGTGAATGGCTTCAATGGCAGCAGCAGCGTAATCTAAGGTTTGTTTCTCTGCGCCAAGCATTTGACCAGTTGCGTAAACCAAAAAAGGTCTAACTCGTTTACCACCAAGTAATAATGCGTATTTCATCGCATCAAGCAAAGGTGCATTATGACTTTCAATGCCCTCAAATTGAGCTTCTAAAAAGTGATTAATACGATTTTGAACCTGTTGTAATTCTTCAGAAAAGTGACCCATTAAGCATTCCCTTCATAATCATTCCCTTTATAATCATTCAGTGGAGCATCTTCTGTTTTTTGCAATAAGATCTGAATGCGTTGTTCTGCTTGTTGTAAACGTTCTTGTCCTAACTTAGCGAGTTGCACACCTTGTTCAAATTCTTTTAATGCTTCTTCTAACGGTAGATCGCCATTTTCTAAATGTGTAACAATATTTTCTAACTGCGCTAACGTTGTTTCAAAATCTTGTGAAGATGCAGGTTTACGCGCCATTTAATCGTCCTTTTTCACGGTAAAAATTGTTTGCCATTGTACTGTATTTTACTTGAGTTGTTAAAAAATTATTTCAAGCTAGGACCAGTGGACTTTTCACTATCTTTGCGTAAAATACTCGCCACTTTAAATACCCAAGAAATACTTAAGCTATTTATATGAAATTTATCGTTAAACTTTTTCCTGAAATTATGATTAAAAGCGAGAGTGTTCGTAAACGTTTCGCAAAAATTTTAACCTCTAATATCCGCAATATTTTACAGAAATATGATGAAGAAACTGCAGTTGTACGTCACTGGGATTACATTGAAGTGCGGTCAAAAAATGAAGAAAATCGTGAAGAATTAATCGCCTTGTTACAACGTATTCCTGGTATTCATCATTTTTTAGAAGTTGAAGAAAAATCCTTTACCGATTTACATCATATTTTTGAATTGACGCTTGCTGATGTCGCGCAACAACTTCAAGGCAAAACCTTTTGCGTTCGAGTAAAACGTAAGGGAAAACATAAATTTAGTTCGATTGAAGCAGAACGTTATATCGGCGGTGGATTAAATCAACATATTGAAAGCGCAAAAGTGCGGTTAAAAAATCCAGATGTGACTGTTCGTATTGATATTGAAGATGACAAAATGATGTTAGTTAAAGCACGTCATGCAGGGATTGGCGGTTATCCGATTGGGACGCAAGAGGATGTGCTTTCTTTAATTTCGGGGGGATTTGATTCAGGCGTATCGAGTTATATGTTGATTCGCCGTGGTTCTCGAGTTCATTATTGTTTCTTTAATCTTGGCGGCGCAGCCCATGAAATTGGCGTAAAACAAATGGCTTATCATATTTGGCAACGCTATAGCGCTTCACATAAAGTACGCTTTATTGCAATTAACTTTGAAGGCGTTGTGGGGGAGATTTTAGAGAAAGTTGATAACGGTCAAATGGGTGTTGTATTAAAACGGATGATGGTGCGAGCAGCAAGTAAAGTCGCTCAACGTTTTAATATTGAAGCGATTGTGACAGGGGAGGCATTAGGGCAAGTTTCTAGCCAAACTTTAACCAATTTACGCTTGATTGATGAAGCTGCTGATGCCTTAGTATTACGCCCGTTAATTACGCACGATAAAGAACAAATTATCGCGATGGCGAAAGAAATTGGCACTGACGATATTGCAAAATCTATGCCTGAATTTTGTGGTGTGATTTCAAAAAATCCTACGATTAAAGCTGTTCGCGAGAAAATTGTTACAGAAGAAGGGTATTTTAATTTCGAGATTCTAGAAAGTGCGGTGCAAAATGCGAAATATTTAGATATTCGCCAGATAGCAGAAGAAACAGAAAAAGAAGTCGTGGAAGTTGAGGCAATTTCTGTATTGGGAGAAAACGAGGTAATTCTAGATATTCGTAGCCCAGAAGAAACGGATGAAAATCCATTTAAATCGGATGCACATGAAGTCATTCAAATGCCGTTCTACAAACTTTCCTCTCAATTTGGTAGCCTTGATCAAAGTAAAAATTACGTGTTGTATTGTGAACGTGGTGTGATGAGCAAATTACAAGCCTTGTATTTGAAAGAAAATGGTTTTTCAAATGTGCGTGTATTTGCAAAAAACATTCATTAATTAGGATATAAAATATGCGTAATCAAACTAAACAGCATCTTGAACAGCTTCAAATTACCATGCAGCAGCTTAATTTATGGCAAACGATGCCCCCTGCTGCAGAGGCTTTTTTAAGTGAGGAGCCTTTTTCAATTGATACGATGTCTGCCGAAGAATGGCTACAGTGGATATTTATTCCACGCATGCAGGCATTATTAGAAAGTGGTTCAGCCTTGCCAAATAAAATTGCCATTTCGCCTTATATTGAAGAAGCAATGAAAGAATTTGATGAATTGCAAAAATTATTAGCCCCTTTGGTTTCTTTAGAAGAACTTCTGAACAAGAAAGAATGTTAGAAATTTTATATCAAGATGAGTTTCTTGTTGCAGTGAATAAGCCTGCTGGTATGTTGGTTCATCGCAGTTGGTTAGATCCTCATGAAACTCAATTTGTGATGCAAACTTTGCGAGATCAGATTGGTCAGCACGTATTTCCTATTCATCGTTTAGATCGACCGACATCTGGCGTGTTGTTATTTGCATTGAGCAGCGAAATTGCGAATTTAATGTGTGAACAATTTGAACAAAAGTGCGTTCAGAAATCTTATTTAGCTGTAGTGCGAGGGTATCTACAGGGAAAAGAGCGGATAGATTATCCACTAAAAATCCAATTGGATAAAATCGCAGATAAATTTTCTCAAGAAGATAAAGAGCCTCAAGAAGCGATTACTGATTATGAAGGATTAAAAATAGTCGAAATGCCTTATCCTGCTGGGCGTTATCAAACAGCACGTTATTCTTTAGTTAAATTAATCCCTCATACAGGCAGAAAACACCAATTACGTCGCCATATGAAACATATTTTTCACCCAATTTTAGGGGATACGCAATATGGTGACTTACATCAAAATCGTGCATTAATGTCACATTTAGGTTGTTCTCGATTATTTTTACATTCTAATAGTTTGTCTTTTATTCATCCAATAACGAAAGAGCAAATAACAATTACAGCAGGTTTAGATGAACAATGGCATCAATTAATGAATCAATTTGGATGGGAAAATGTTTGATATTAACTTAACACACGAACAGCAACAAAAAGCAGTTGAACAAATTCAAGAACTTATGGCAAAAGGGATTAGTAGTGGAGAAGCGATTCAAATAGTGGCGAAAGCACTACGAGAAATTCATAAAAATGATAAAAAAACTCCAGAAAATTAAATTTTTTGTGATCTACTTATCATTTTTGAATATTGCTCGTTGCATAACCGTTCAAAATATTTAAACATAGCGAACCTAATTAGTAGGTAATAAGGCGAGAGTCTTGTTGATTTATTGTTTTAATAGGCGAAGCCTAGAGAGGTCTTTTATGGAAATTGGTATTGTAAAATGGTTCAATAATGCAAAAGGATTTGGTTTCATTTCCGCAGAAGGTGTAGATGCCGATATTTTTGCACATTATTCAGTGATTGAAATGGACGGCTATCGTTCATTAAAAGCGGGTCAAAAAGTACAATTTGAAGTTCTCCACAGCGATAAAGGATCTCACGCCACAAAAATAATCCCAATTGCGGATACTCAAGAATAATAAATACCCTAAATTTTTTTCTATTAATCCTAACTTAAAAGACAAGAATTAAAAGTTAGAAAGTCAGTAAAGGACTAAGCTTTGTGATTAAAAAAAGCTTAGTCCTTTTAGTTCGTATTAAATAAGAAATCCGCCTTTAAATTTATAAGTCCATCACTTATTCATCAACAATATCAGTAAATTCTGCACCTAATACTTTTGCTAAATCTTGTGGCGCAATTTCTACGCTTAGCCCACGTTTTCCGCCTGAAACATAAATCGTTTCAAACTCAAGTGCGGTTGAATTTATTACGGTTTTCACGCGTTTTTTTTGACCTAGCGGGCTAATTCCTCCTACAAGATAACCTGTACTTTTTTGTGCTGCATCTTTATCCGCCATTTCCACTTTTTTCACACCGATAGATTTTGCTGCTTTCTTTAAATTCAGCATATTGGCCGTTGCAAGCACAAAACAAGCGAGTTTTTTCTGATCGCCATTTTCCGCCACAAGTAAGGTTTTAAAAGAGCGGTTAGGATCAATACCTAATTTTTCTGCCGCTTCATCACCAAAATGTTGATTATTCGGATCATGATCATAAGTGTGCAAGATAAAAGGAATTTTTTGTTTTTTAAGTAAATCAATTGCGGGTGTCATTATTTCGTTCCTGGTTTTGGTGTAAAATAATGCTGATTATTTTACAGCGGAGAGAAAAATGGACGCAACCTTAAATATTGCGATAGCAGCAGAATTTGAATTAAGTGAAAAAATTGTAGAGCGTTTAGAACAAAGTGCGCTTGAAATTAGCAGCGTTTCTATTGTTGAAATAACACCTTTTGAAGAAGAACAAAATATTCGTTTTCGCAATAAAGGCGTTGAACAACTTTCGCCAAATGAAGTAGAGTGGGCTGATTTTAATTATGTCTTTTTTGCAGGAAAACTTGAGCAAGTTGCCCATATTGCGCAAGCAGCAGAGCAGGGCTGTATTGTCATTGATATGTTAGGCGTTTGTAGTGCGCTTTCGGATGTGCCAGTTGTTGTTCCAACGGTAAATGAATCACAATTACTTGAATTGAGACAACGTAACATTGTTAGCTTGCCTGATCCTCAAGTAAGCCAACTTGCTTTAACGCTTGCCCCGATTTTACAAGAAACGAATCTCAATCAAGTATTTGTCACCTCTTTATTGCCGACTTCTTATACGGATGCGGAAACCGTGACGAAACTTGCGGGACAAACAGCCCGTTTATTAAATGGTATTCCATTGGATGAAGAAGAAACGCGCTTAGCCTTTGATGTCTATCCGTATCAAACACCTAATTTATCGAATCAATTACAACGAATTTTTCCGCAATTAGAGCGTGCTACATTTCATGCAATCCAAGTACCTGTATTTTATGGATTGGCACAAAAAGTCACCGCACTTTCAGATTATGATTTCGACTATCAGCCTCAAAATAGCGAGCTTGTCGCTTTAGAAGAAACCTTAATTACACCTGTGCTTAATGGAGAACAAGAAAATGGCGAAGAATCAGTAAAACTTCATTTAAGTCAAATAAGTGCGGTAGAAAATGGCGTAGAATTTTGGTCTGTGGCAGATGAACAACGCTTTAATCTCGCCTTACTTTCAGTGAAATTGTTGGAAGGAATTTATCAGCAAGGTTATTAATGAAATTAAGGAGAAGAGTATGCAAAATATTCTATTTATTATCCATTCATCCCCTTATGGTGGATGGAAGCTGACAAAGTATTAAATTTTTAATTTTCTCGATAAAAGAAACCCGCTGCAAGTGCGGGTTCTTTTTTGCTTGATGATGACAAAGCCTTGTAAAATTGTCGAAAAAGATAAAATTACTCGCCAATCACACTTTGATAAGTAGATAACTCACGATCAGCGTATTTAACGACATCGGCGATAACTAATTTCTGAACAGCTGAACCGATGATTTCCATTTGTTCATAATTTGGCTCACTATTTTTAATAGGTAAACTAATATTTAATTCATCGGCATCTTTGGCATAAAAGTTTTTAGCATAACTAAACTGACCTGCATTAGAAACTTTATGAATTGCTGATGTTAAAAAACAAACAGCCTCTTTGGTTAATTTATCACAGTGAACTACCGCAATATGATCATCTGCACCATATTGATAATTTCGATATTTTGCGGATCCGAACATATCGATAGTGATTGTATTCGCTTTAAAAAGCTCTACATCATTTCCAATAAACGCAGAAATACCAGTATCATTTTCCCCTGCTGTAACAAAAGGTAAATCGCCAGAAATTCTATCCGCACTTTTTAATCGTTTACCACGAGTTGCTTTGCCAAATAATTTTTCGATATTAAATGTTCCCCATTTAACGTTATCCAAATCATCTATCGCTCGTTGTTCTTCTTCGGTCAATGTATAGTTTGATAGCCCTGTTACTTTTAAATAGCCTTGCAGTTCCTGCAATCGTTCCGCTTGCAGTTCCTGCAATCGTTCCGCTTGCAGTTCAGTGATGAAATCTTCCATATAGGAAAATGCAGGTTTATTATTTAAAAGCGGGAGTGTAAATGGTTCATTTTTTATCCGCTCCCAACCTGCTTTATTAGACCAATCATATCTAAAACGGATACTTTTTTGTAATGCAGAAACTAAATATAAATATGCATTTTTAGAAGGAGTTTTATTTTTAAAACGAATTGCATAAGAATCCTGTAATACAGTAAATTCTTTTGGTTGGTAATACATAACACCTGTATTTGCACCATTTGCCGAAACACTAATCACATTCTTTAAAATAGTTGCACCTTTTCTAGGAACAAAAAATGCGAGTCCTTGATTATCTACTCCGGCGGTTAAAGCAGGTAAACAATATTCTTCATCATATTTACCTTTTAAATCATTAGCCGAATATGGCAAAGCATTTATTTTTATCTTTTCAAAGTACTGCTGAATAGATGTTTCTTTATATTCTCCCCCACTTGCCAAAAATTCTTCTTCCAATTTCTGCAAGCGAGGGTTTATTACTTTCCCTGTTCACTTTCCTTTTTTAATAATTGTGAAACTTCCCACGCTAAATAATCGGCAACGGTTTTCTTAAAATCAGCAAGAGTGGGTTTAGTATCAATTTTTTTGTGTTGAGTGAAGTTCCAATCGCAACCAGCATTATCGCCTGATACTGAGATTTTATCTTCAATATATTCATTTTCAGTAAAGTGATTTAATTCTCCTTTACCAAATTTCACTAAATTAACTAATTCCTGATAACGTTCTGTGGCATGATCAACATTACGTAAATTTGTACTGGCTTTCGCTTTTTTACGGCTTGAGCGTTTGTAACCATCATTTGTAAAATCAATAAATTTTACTAGTTGTTTTTCTTCATGTTTTTCGCCAACTTTAAACACATAAATTGCTGTTTGCACACTAGACTTACCAATAAATATATCAGCTGGCATTTTTATACTTGCAATCAAAGAATGTTTTTGCAGAATACGTTGATTAATTTCTTTTGCTTTACCTGTTCCAGCGGAATCTTGAATAATAACCGCTGCATAACCTTTGTTCATCATATTCAAGGCTTTTTCAACAAAGATCATACCATTACCTTCTTTAGAATAAGGAGGGTTTAGAATAAAGGCATCTGCTGGAAATGCTTTATCTTCAAATCCTTTTCCTTCAAAGTCAGATAATGAGTTTTTATTTAATACATTTGAGCTACCATCTCCCATTAAGATCATATTTAAAATGGCTAACATATATACGCTAGATAAGATCTCAACACCTAATAATTGATGGGCTTTGATATGGGCTTCTTTTTGGCGTAATTCATCTGGAGATGTAATGCTGTTTTTAGCATCAATTAGCATCTCATTCATTGCTGCAACAAGTAAACCTGCCGACCCCGTTGCAAAATCCCACACATAAGAATCTTTATTTACACGAGCTAATTTAGCTAAAAGCGTTGCAACATAAGACGGTGTCAAAACAACATCATTTAATTTATCTTGACTAAATCCAAGCCAAGAATACATTTCATTAAATAATTTTCCTGTAAAATCGGTAGTTAAGCCAATTTTGTAATAAATACCCAAATCATCAACAATTTTTATAAATACTCGTTTTAACTGACTTTCTCCATCAACAACTTTGTTGATATTCTCTGTCAAAACAGTATTTGATAATGTTCGAATAATTAAGTTTTTCTTTTCCTGAGGTAAATTTTTAGCTGATAAAAAAGCATTTATTTTTCTGATTAGAATATCACCATCTCTTTCCCCTTCTTCTGTTTTAGATTTTAAATCTTCTTTTTCAAGCGGAGAAACCTTACCTTGAACACCTAAAGTTGCCATAATAGATGCTGCAACTAAATAAACCCTATCATTCTCTCCTAATCCAGATTCATTCTGATAAATATCATTATTTAGTTTTGTCAAACTAGCATCTATTTCATTTTCACGTTTAGCTTTTATTCTTTCTAATTCATTTTGAGATAAAGAAAGATTATTTACTTGTGTAATAAAATCTTCAAAATGCTCTGGAGCTAAAAATGATAAATCTGAAAACTCCCCTATTTTTTGCCCAATACCTAAATTTGCTTTAGATACATAATATACGCCAATTTCATAGCACAGCTTATCTGTATGAGATTCTTTATAACCCGTCATACCAATCGCAATAATATCGGTATAGCTTGTATGATGTAATAATGCATTGGCATAATGCACGGCGCCATTTACTGCATATCCATTGATATTTTTAAATATAGGTTCATTCTTAGCCGAACGATTTTCAACATTGCCATCCGTATCTAGTTTGGCTAATTTATCTTTATAACCTTTATATTCAATAAGGATAGGGTAATCTTTTTGAGTAATGTTTGAACGCAATAATAATTTTGCATCGGGGCGATTTCCGCCAACACCTCCATTTTTGCTGAAGTAAGCATCTAAAGCTTTATCAATTTCCGTATTTAATTGTTCTTGCTCTAATTTATAGTTGAGTTTATACGAGGCTAACCAGCCGTTTGCTAAATTAGCAATGTTCGGTTCAACCGATTGAATTTTTGACGGAGACTTAGCCATTTAAGCCTCCGCATTTATTTAATATAGAAGTGAAAGCGGTGAGATTTTTTGAAAAATTTGCAATTTTTTGCTTGCAATTAACGTTAAGTTTGTGCAGTGCAGTGCAGTGGCATTTTTTCGTCCTTAATTTATGAATGTCAATAAAATTTTGAAATTATAAAGCAAAAACGGCTAAATTTCCTTAATCTTGTGATTCAAACTAGAAAATTTAACCGCTTGTTTTTCTTTACTTAATTTAGCCTTTGGTTGCTTGTTTCATTTCTCTCACAAAACCGCTAAGTTCTTCGAGCAATTTCGCTTGATTATCTAAATTCCGCTCAATAATTTTTACCGTTGCCGAACCTGAAATTGCACCAGCCGCTCCCAAAGCTAAGGCTTCTTTAACTTGTGCAGGCTGTGCAATACCGAAGCCTTGTAAAATTGGTGGGGCATTATGCGCCTTAAGTTGTTCTACAAGGGTATCTAAATTTGCTGCGTGAGCTTGATTTTCAGCACTGGTTACGCCTGCGCGTGAGACTAAATAGGTATAGCCTTCGCTATTTTTCGCTACGCCTTGAATAGTTTTCTCGTCTGCATTGGGTGGGCAAATAAAGACGGGTTGAATACCGTATTTTTTGGCCGCTTGTACATAATCTTCTTTTGCCAGTAACGGAATATCTGCTACAAGCACAGCATCAACACCAACTTCTGCACAGCGTTGATAAAAAGCATCTAAACCTTTAGCAAAAATTAAATTGGCACAAAGTAATAAGCTAATCGGAATCTCGGGATATTTTGACCGCACTTTTTCCAATAGTTTAAAGCTATCTTCACTGCTATGACCTGCAGTTAAAGCACGATTATTCGCGGCTTGAATAACTGGGCCATCGAGTAGCGGATCGGAAAAAGGAAAACCGAGTTCTAAAGCATCTGCACCGTTATCCACAAGTGTGCAAATGATCTCAAAAGAGCGGTCGAAAGTAGGATCGCAAAGGGTAACGAACGGCACGAAAGCCCCTTCATTTTTTGCGTTAAGTGTCGCAAATTGCGTTTCAAAACGGCTCATTAGTTCGTTCCTCCATTTAAAATTTTATCAACGGTAAAAATATCTTTATCGCCTCGTCCTGAAAGATTAACCACTAAAAGTTGTTCTTTTTCAGGATTTTGTTTAATCAATTTCAAGGCATAAGCCAAGGCGTGTGAGCTTTCTAATGCAGGAATAATACCTTCGTGTTTTGCCAATTCTTGGAATGCGTTAAGGGCTTCTTCATCGGTAATCGATACATAATCAGCACGACCAATCTCATTTAAATAAGCATGTTGCGGCCCGACAGAGGGAAAATCTAACCCTGCAGAAATGGAATAGGATTCCTCAATTTGTCCATCTTTATCTTGCATAATTGGCGATTTCATTCCGAAGTAGATGCCTGTTGTGCCGTGCTTGAGCGGTGCACCGTGTTCGCCCGTTTCAATACCTTTACCCGCAGGCTCAACACCAATTAAACGCACATTTGATTCATCAATAAAATCAGCAAACATACCAATTGCATTCGAGCCACCGCCAACAGCAGCAATGACTGCATCAGGTAAACGACCTTCCCGTTCGAGAATTTGACGTTTGGTTTCTTCGCCAATCATTTTTTGAAATTCTCTCACAATCGTCGGGAAGGGGTGAGGGCCTGCCGCCGTTCCAAGTAAATAATGGGTGGTTTCATAGTTTGCTGACCAATCACGCATCGCTTCACAACAGGCATCTTTTAAAGAACAAGAGCCTTTTTCTACAGGAATTACTTCAGCCCCCATTAAACGCATACGGAACACGTTTGGTGATTGACGCTCAACATCTTTTGCACCCATATAAACACGACACGGCATATCTAACATAGCACAAGCTAGGGCGGTCGCAACACCGTGCTGACCCGCACCTGTTTCGGCAATAATACGCGTTTTGCCCATACGTTTAGCCAATAAAATTTGCCCTAACACCTGGTTGGTTTTGTGTGCACCACCGTGTAATAAATCTTCACGTTTAAGATAAAGTTTAGTTTTTGTACCTTTGGTTAAGTTACGACAAAGAGTAAGTGCGGTCGGTCTGCCCGCATAATTTTTGAGTAAATCAGCAAATTCTGCTTGGAATGTAGGATCATTTTGAGCTTCCACAAAGGCTTGTTCTAATTGCTTTAAAACAGGCACTAAAATTTCGGGTACATACATTCCGCCAAATTCGCCAAAATAAGGGTTAAGAAGTGTGTCTGACATATTTTTTCCTATGATTTTATTTTTTCTTTTGAAACACTCATTCCTGCAAAAGATTGAGCGGTTGGCATTACTTCAATGCGATTAATGTTCACGTATTCAGGTTGTTATTCACTAATAAATCGACCGCTTGCCAACCTTCAGGAAGGGTATTTAGAGCGTTAATTGTGACTTGTTCATCACGAATATCAAAGGCAAGCGGTAGAAAATTATTGCCCAATTGTGAATGGATTTCTGCCAATCGATCTGCACGCCTACCCGTGCCAATCACTTTATAGCCTGTTTCGATTAATTTTTTACAGATCGCCAAGCCAAAGCCTGCGGTTGCACCTGTAACTAATGCAGTAGTAGTTTTCATTTTTTCTCCTAAATCTTGAGCTTATTTGTACTATTAAAGTAGTACAAATAAGTTTTGATTGCAAGCAATTTCATTTTAATTTTAAAAATGTCATTAAATGAATTAATTTAACAATATCGCAAACGTTTGCTTGATGGTATAATCTGCTCAGTTTTTATTTCAATTGATCGAGGTTAATCGTGAGCAACACACAACTGAGCTATAAAGATGCTGGCGTTGATATTCACGCTGGAAATGAATTAGTCGAACGTATCAAAGCCGATGTAAAACGCACTAACCGCTCTGAAGTCATGGGTGGATTAGGTGGTTTCGGCGCATTATGTGCTTTACCAACCAAATATAAAGAGCCAATTTTAGTTTCTGGTACAGATGGCGTTGGCACAAAATTACGCCTTGCGATTGACTTGAAAAAACACGATACCATTGGTCAGGATTTAGTGGCAATGTGTGTAAACGACTTAATCGTACAAGGGGCAGAACCGCTTTTCTTCTTAGATTACTATGCTACAGGGAAATTAGACGTTGATGTGGCAGCAAGTGTGATCAAAGGTATTGCAGACGGTTGCGAAATGTCTGGCTGTGCGTTAGTGGGTGGCGAAACCGCCGAAATGCCAGGAATGTATCACGAAGGCGACTATGATTTGGCGGGTTTCTGCGTAGGCGTGGTAGAAAAATCAGAGATTATTGACGGCACAGCAGTGAAAACAGGCGACACGCTTATCGCACTCGGCTCAAGCGGTGCACACTCAAACGGTTATTCGTTAATTCGTAAAGTGCTTGAAGTAAGTGGTGCAAATCCAACGGATTTATTAGAAGGTAAACCACTTAGCGAACACTTTTTAGCACCAACCAAAATCTATGTAAAATCGATTTTACAGTTGATCAAGCAGACCGAAGTTCACGCCATTGCTCACTTAACAGGTGGTGGTTTCTGGGAAAATATCCCGCGTGTATTGCCTAACAATACCAAAGCAGTGATTGATGAATCAAGCTGGCAATGGCCTGCGATCTTCAACTGGTTACAAGAAAAAGGCAACATCAGCCGTTATGAAATGTATCGCACCTTCAACTGTGGCGTAGGTATGGTAATTGCATTACCAGAAAAAGAGGTTGAAACCGCTCTTACATTACTTGAACAAGCAGGCGAAAAAGCGTGGGTTATCGGCAAAATTGAACATCTTGGCGAAGGCGAAGCACAGGTTGAGATTCAATAATAAAATCTTAAATTTAAATTCAGCCCTTTTGGGCTGATTTCTATAAGGAAGAAAATGAAAAAAATTGCCGTCCTTATTTCTGGTCAAGGAACAAATTTACAAACTATTATTGATGCCTGCCATTTAGGCGATATTCCCGCCAAAATTGCTTGTGTGGTAAGTAACAAAGCTGATGCTTACGGCTTAGTTCGAGCCAAACAAGCACAGATTCCGCAAGCGGTCTTTCTTCGCAAAAATTTTTCCAATAACCTAGAAATGGACGACGCCATTGGCGATTATTTGCAAAGCCTAGCCGTAGATTTGATCGTCCTTGCTGGTTATATGAAAATTCTTACCCCAAAATTTACCCAACGTTTTGCAGGGAAAATTTTAAATATCCATCCTTCTCTTCTTCCTAAATACGCAGGCTTAAACACCTACCAACGTGCGATTGAAGCAGGCGACAATGAACACGGCACAACCGTTCATTTTGTCAATGAAGAAGTAGATGGTGGTGCGATTGTCTTACAAGCAAAAGTGCCAATCTTCCCTGAAGATAGCATCAAAGAAGTGGAAGCTAGAACCCGTGAGCAAGAATACCAAATTTATCCGCTTGTGATTAAATGGTTTACCGAAGGGCGGTTAAGACTTAAAGATAATTTGGCATATTTAGATGGGAAAGCTCTGCCAAAATCTGGATATGCAAATGAATAACTTAGAATTTAGACAGACTATTTCTGTATTTTTTATTTAATTAGGATGTAAAAGTGCGGTGAAATTTTACCGCACTTTTAAAATTAGTGATGATGGTGTTCTGGTTTTGGAGGTAGTTTAGCTAATCCTTTACCAACCGGTAAAATTAATGTGCTATAGCTTGCAGATTGCTGACAAATTTGTTGATCTGCAAATGGTGTTTTATGAATAACTTTAATTTTCCAAATACCATCAATTAATGGAATGATATTCACACGTCCTTGACTATCTGTTTTACCTGAAAAACCTTGTGGTTCACGATGACCTGTACTTGCTTCAAGATCTTTCACGATAATAGTATCAGCGGTTGCGATGACAGTTTCGCCTGCTAATGGCTGATCTTGGTAGAAAATTTGAACAGGGAACGGTTCGCCTGATTTCGCTTTGCTAGGATCACGCAAAGGAACAATTTCCAGTGGTAAACCAACTCTTGTCATTGCCATTTCTGCATTTAATGGCTTTTTCCCTACAGTAATAAGACTTTTACCAAACATTTGAGTTTGTTCACAATAAGTGGGATTTTCTAATCCTTTCAAATTATCCATTTTCCAACCTTCAGCATTTTGTGACCAAAAAGTTGGTTTATAAGTGGCTGTTATCCAATAAGAACCATCAGACAATGCTTTCTCTGATTGATATTGATAGTTTTCGCCTTTTTGGATTAAGGTTTGTTTTTCTCCATTTTGATGAATAATTTCCATTGGTGCAAAAATTTTTAAGCGTGCTTCAGGAATTTTTTCTACATAAGGGTAATCCCCATAAGCTAATTCTGCTTTTAATACAGAACCAGATGCCAATTTTGCAGGTGCTTGAACCCAAACTTCATGAGCTTGCGCTGCACCAGCTAAAACCAATAAACTTGCAATTAATGTTTTTTTCATATATTTCCTTAATAAGAATGGGGGAGTTAAAAAATGAGTGCAAAATACTAAATGAAAATAGCTATCATTTAAATAGCTATTTAAATAAAATTTTAAGATTTGTGATCGAGATCACAAAATGAAAAATACCATAAGAAATAGTATAAAAATGCCCTAAATACAAAATATTTAGGGCGTCTTATAAATTGAGGAAAATGTTTTAATCGTCTTTTTTCGATGGTTTAATGCCTAATAAATTACAACTTAATTTACTAATTACATGTTCTGCAGTATTGCCTAATAATGCGGCAGATAAACCTGTGCGTCCCACTGTGCCTAAAATCACTAATTCAGCTTCAATTTCTTTCGCCACTTCAGGAATAACTTCCTCTGGGAAACCTTCGCGTACGTGAGTATGATCTTCATCAATCCCAAACTTCTGACGTAACGCTTTCATATTAATGAGATGCTGACCTCGAATACCGTTTTCATAACCTGAAGTATTAAATTCAGGCAAATCAATCGCCATATTAATTGGCGCGGAAGGGTAGGCTGCCACCAAATGGACATTACCACGATTTAGATTTTCCGCGAGTGAAATACCAGTTTCTACCAGCTCTTGATTAAATTCATCTTGATATTCTTGTTCTCCAGATACATTAACAGCCACAAGAATACGGCGTTGATGTTTCCAATCGCCATCACGAACCATTAAGACAGGAATAGGGCATTTACGAAGAAGTTGCCAATCAATGGGAGTAAAGATTAGAGACGTAAGTTTTTCTTCGTCTTTGGTATATTTTACGACTAGATCGTAATTATTATTTTCTACTTCTTCGTTAATTGCATCAGCTTCATTGCTATTCCACACAATATGAGATTGTAATTCAATTTCTGGATTTGCATATTTATCTAAGTAATATTGAACAGCGTGACGGTGTTTTTCTATTACTTGTTGATGCATTTCTGAACGTTCTTCAGAAGAAAGTAAAGCTGACATTTCATAAGATAAATCATAGACTGATAAAAGTGCGGTGATTTTTACCTTAGTTTCATTTTTTTGTTCTTCAACTAAACGCACTGCACGAGCTAGGGCGTACTGTTTTTCATTACTGGGATTAAGTACAACGAGAATATTTTTAAATTTCATAATAGCCTCCAAAATTGAGGCATAGGATAAAAAAGAATAGCAAAAATGGCAAGGTACAAGATTAATTTGGATAAATTTATTTTTATCAAGCACAAAAAGGCGTGATATTCACGCCTTAAATTTATTTAACTAATGTAATTTTTGTTTTATTCGTACCAGTTAATTCAATTAAACCATTTAAATCATTGATTGTAATATATTTGCCTTGTACGCTAATCACGCCGAGTTTTTGAAAGCGACCTAATAAGCGGCTGATGGTTTCTACTGTTAAACCTAGATAATTACCAATATCGCCACGTGTCATTGTTAAACGAAATTCTTTTGCTGAAAAACCTCGAGCAGAATAGCGTTTAGAAAGATTATGAATAAAAGCAGCCAAACGTTCTTCTGCATTCATTTTAGATAGCAATAAAATCATCTCTTGATCACTTTTAATTTCACTGCTCATCAAACGTAAAATTTGCTGGCGTAGTTTTGGCATTTTTCCTGCCAAATCATCTAAAATATCAAAAGGAATTTCACATACCATAGCCGTTTCTAGAGCTTGCGCAAAACTAGGGTGTTGCATTTGAGTAATGGCATCAAAACCAACTAGGTCACCGGGCAAATGAAATGAAGTAATTTGTTCTTCGCCAGATTCACTAATCGTATAGCTTTTTATTGTGCCTGAACGAATAGCATAAATTGAATTGAGAGAATCTCCTGCTTTAAACAATACTTGAGACTTTTGAATCGGTTTTTTTCTCTCTATGATATTATCAAGCTGATCTAATTCTTGTTCATTTAAGGTAAAAGGAATACAAAGCTGACTAATACTGCAATCCTGACAATGAATCGCACAACCGCCTGATTGAATTTTGCGCCCTGATTGAGCTCCTGCAACGAAATTTTTCATGTACGCCTCAAATATTGAAAAAAAATAGTGTAAAATTGATCTAACGCAAATATTCTACCACTAATTAGTCAGATTAAGAAGAGTAAAGCATTATGGCAGCTGAAAAATTAACAAAAAAACGTTTAGCTCAAATTTTAATTATGTTGTGCATTTTAATTATTGCATTTGTTTGGCGATATTTTTAGAAAACAGAAAATTCTTGCTTATTTTTAAAACAAATGGATTATTTCCAATAAATTTTGCTTGTCACATTCTTATATATACGTATAATTCAACCCCATTAAGCCTGGGTGGCGAAATTGGTAGACGCAGCGGATTCAAAATCCGCCGTTGAATAAACGTGTCGGTTCGAGTCCGACCCTAGGCACCACATACAAACCCTTGACCGTTGGTCAGGGGTTTTTCTTTTATGCATTTCAACCAGTAAAATCAATACGTTACGTTCACATCAGCCATAAACCCCTCATTAATTCCAACCTCAAATATTGCCATTTTTTAAGTATTTTTATGCATCGATTACGCCAATGCAACATTCCGAAAACTCAAAAAACTTGCCGAGCGAGAATATTTGCATTTTCACGACACACGGCGTGAGGCATTAACTAGACTATCTAAAAAAGTAGATGTGATGACATTAGCCAAAATATCTGGGCACAGAGATATTTCGATTTTACAAAATGTCTATTATGCCCCTGATATGGCGGAGGTGGCGGAATTACTTGATTAGCTAATACGTTTAGCATTGATCCGCCCCCAACGAACAACTTCGCCTGCGATATAGCGTGGGCGAGAATTTTGTTAATCGACCGTAACGGGGTTGGGAAAATTAGGCAGTTTTGAAATAATCTTGGCAACGGTTTGATAGTGTCGCCCAAAATATATTGCGATATCCTCAAGCGTAATTAAATTTTGGCTTTTTTCAGTCAAATTGGATAACGCTGCCATTCTTGCCGCATTCACAATTTCCTCTTCGGCTTTCTGCGAAAGTTTAATTGGTTCCATATTTCCTCCAATAAAAAATCGCCCATAAGAGCGGTGGTTTGTTAATATTGTTGTGTCTGTTCGGTGTGACAGATTTTGCCGTCACAGTCTTGATTAAAGTTTAGGGCGTGTGCCATATACACCACAAATGCACACACGAGCGTAATGATTAATTTGTTCATTTTCTGTTCCTTTTGTCGGATTTTAGGTGTGAGAATCCGCCGCAGGCTAAAAAAAGTGCGGTCAGATTTTGTGGTGTTTTATTGGGCGATGAGGTTTTTCGCTCTTTCCCAGTTAATTTGATTAGACGCTTTAAATGGTGCAATTAATTTCTGAGTTCTTTGCCCATATCGAGGGTGATGTGATATTCCTTGCGTGGGCGTCCATTGGTGCGTTCGGTAATGACGAGGTAGTCTTCATCTTGGATGAATCCATATTCGTTGATGCGGTTTTTGATCCAGTCATTGTAACGAGTTTGTATTTCTAGGAATGCGTGAAGTTCACGAGCGTTGCAAAGTTGAACAGGTTGATTTTGGATTAATCCGTTAAAAACAGGGATAAGATTTAAATGTGTCATTTTGTGATTCTCTTAAGTAAGTTTTAAAACTCATCACGAACCACTGCGAATAGTTGGTGATGAACTGAACGAGGTTCGCAGTACCGTACTTAAGAGCAAAACGGCGGATCTTTCGATCCCCTCATTCAGCTCATCATTGGACTTTTTCGGAAATTTCCGAAAAAGGTAGATTTGCTGTTTTACGGCTATAAAAAAAGACGCTTGAGCGTCTATCTTTTCACCGCTCCAAGTTATTCAGAAACTGCGACATTCCCGACTTTCTGTTGAAAGTGAGGGTATCTTAATCCGAAGTGAGGGCGGTGTCAAATAAAAAGCCCCGAATTTTCGGGGCGGATTTTTATGATTGATTTTTTGCTTTTTGGTAAGCTAAACGTGAAGCAAGCATAGCTTGACGTTTAAGTTCTTTTGCACTGGGTTTAGTTTCTGCCATTGCTTACTCCTTATAGTTTGGGGTTTTGATAATAAAACAATCAGAGTTTTCGCCTAGTTGCCCGATTGGTTGAAAGTCTATCATAAGTGGATGGCGATTGTCGCACATTTTTTGATACATTCGGCTCAATGAGGGGCGTTCAGCAATGAAAAAATAACATTCAGGCTGGTAAATTGAATAGTGCTTATAGAGCAATGTTTCAAGTTGTTCTTTTAAATGCTGAATATCGGTTTTCTTTAGCTGATGATTGATTGGTGGAGCGTATAGATCGATACTTGGTTCGGTGCTTTCGTAGTATTCTTTTACGCCAAATTTGACACTGTATGTTTTACGATTTTTTAATAGCGGCACTAAGCGTTCATCTAAAGAAAAGAGGCTTTCAATCACATCATTATCCGATGAGAAATCAATAATATAATCAACATTTGCTACACGAAATTCAGCAAATTGATGAGGAATTGAATGATATTCAGATTCAATAAATAATTCTGTCATATTCCACGCTTTGGGTATAAAAAAACCTCTAAAAGAGGCTGTTGAAAGTAGTACTATCCTAATTCGAAGCAGGAGCGGTGTCAAATATTTAAAAAAGACCGCACTTTTCAGGCGGTCAGTGGAGTAGTGCAATCAGTCTTTGCTGATTTTGTCTAGAATAAGGTGCCTTTCTTTATGCTTGTAAGGCTCAAGCCCTTATTGTTACCACAACACATAAGGAATATAATTTTCTCCAACCACAACACGAACAAGGAGAAATTATGGCTAATTTAATTCTTACCTATGATTTAAGAAATCAACGTGATTACAAATCATTAATTGAGGCAATTAAATCCTACGGAACTTATGCGAAGCTATTTGAATCGGTCTGGTATATTCGTTCAAGAACACATACGGCCGAGCAATGTCGGGATTATTTGCTTCAATTTATAGATAATGATGATCGTCTTGGCGTATTTGATTGCTCAAATAATGACTTTGCAACTATGAGAGCGTTAAATAAAGTTAGCAACCTATGGTCTAACTAACACGTAAACTTCACCAGTTTTATTATCAATTAGCTCTTCTTTTGTTTGGGCGTCACTAAATCGATTTATATAAGAAATTGCTTGGCATGCTCGCTCCTCTAAGCCAGGATGATAAGCACCGTTTTCAATCGCTTTCAAAATACAAGCGCGAATATGTTCTTTTTGAATTTCAGTTATGGTGTTGCTGGTAACACTGCCAGCCTCTGAATAGCGTTTTTCTTCCATTTTTAACCTCGTTTGTTTTATGTTTGCCATTTCAAAACACACTTCATCTATCATTCGCAACGGTTTCACATGCCGTTGTGTCTCTGTACTAGCAAATGTGTTTTGAAATATCCACATTGGGATATTCGCCTGCTTGAGCTCCACTTTCGGCAACTGCACCGTTTTTCACTGGCTTTGCATGGGCAGACTTTAAAACTCACTCTTAACTAAGTAGGTTAGGGCTTTCAATCTAACGACCGCTTAGCACCGTTGGGCTTCCGTCTGCGCTTCCGCCGAGTGAGTTTCTTTAACCAAATTGTTTAAAATTTGTGATGAAAGTCACTGACTTACATAAACTTTTTAGCTATTCTTGTAATCAACCTTGATACTTTCGATAGCGGATTTTCTGGGATGTGAATCTCAAATTTTAATTCGCCGTCATAAATAGCTTGGGACATTGCCTTTATTTTTTCTTTGGCTTCTTCCGGGTTATTTGCGTAAACATCGCATGCCCATTTGGTGCCTTGGAAGTAATAATGGAATAAATACTTTTTCATTGAGGAACCCCTTATGAAATTTGAAACTTATATGGACTCTCGCATTGAATGGCGATGGCGTCTAAAAGCGGATAACGGTAAAATCATTGCAGATAGCGGGGAAGGCTATAAAAACTACACTGATTGTTTACACGCTATTGACTTAGTTAAATCAACTAACCAATCAACTAAGGTTGAAACGGTTTAATTAACAAAGCTCCGAAAGGGGCTTTTTTCATCACAAATTTTTAAAGAGCATTGAGATTGTGTATCTCGTTTTGATGGGGTTATTACCACACTTTGAAATAATATAATCGACACAAATTGTGATTTTTTATCTAAAAAATTTCATAATGTGATTATATTGTTGATTTCTAAAGAAATAAATTTTTGAAAATGGCGTTTAATTGCTTGTTTTTTAATCAGTAGATGAGCAAGAATAGAAAAGTGCGGTTGATTTTTGAGGTGCTTTTGTGAGTGTAAGCAAGTTTTAGTTGTAATTAAGCAAGTATGATGAGGGTGGATTTTTAGAGAGTTGCAGTAAATTGAGATGGAGATAAGCAAGATTTGGCGAATTTAAGCAAGGTAGATTTGAGTAATAAAAAACCGCCAGAAGAGGCGGTTTATTGTGGTTGATATGTCTCCGACATTAATGTCGGAGACATCAGATGAGGCGGCGTTAGTGCACGGTTTAAAGGTTAGATTGCTTTGGCGAAATTAATAATTTGTTTATCTTCATTCCAGCTAATGTGTTGTAACTTGAAGTGATCAAATGTTCGCTTAATTGTGTCGAGAATATTAGCTTTATGTGCTGTGTTTGGTGTATCAAGCGCAAATAAAATATTCTCTCTTTTAATAAATCCTTCTTGCTCTGCGCGATTAATTTTCGCTACCCAACTATCACAATGTTCAATCATGCTCGGACTTTCAACCTGATCGAATGCAAGAGGTTTTACCGCTTTTAAAATATGTTTATCTTGTTGGTTTTTCAATGCCAAAGGAAGGGCAAATTTAGCAAAATCACCATTCACCATATATTGTTTGTATTGTGCAAGAACACTGTCGTTTTCTTGTCTAAACAAGGTTTTGTAATGTTTCAAAATCACTTGTTCTTGGCTTTCTGTTTTTACTCCAGCATTTTGGATAAATTGCGTATATAGCTTGTTAAAATAATCTTGCGGATCATCCACCATACCTACCGCAGCATTGCTATATTGAACAATACCTTCTTTTACATCAATGTAATGGTGAAAAAAAGTCGCTATATCCTGCGCACTTCCGTTAAATGGCTGATTAACGACATATTGTAATTCATCATTAATCGTTTCGCGGACAGTTTCAAACATTTTGCTTTTATAGAAAAAATCATTCACGCGCTTGTTATTTTTAGGTACAAGTTGATAAGTGAGTTTTTTCTTTTCGGGCTCGCACATCAATAAGCCAACATTGACGAACTCGCCTGTTTCAAAGTACGGACGATACCTCACAAAGCTGTATAAAATAGGTTGTTTCATTCTATGTTGTCCCAGTAATTTTCTTGTGTTATTCGGTTTAAAAGTGCTTTTATTCGGTTGATTTGGTGCTCAATTTTGTGAAATTCTTCGTCTCCAACAAACCAATCATCAGGAATGGACTGATAAATATTTCCTGTGCCGACTTGTGATGCGGTTCTGTCAGAATTTAAAATCCAACGATCAAACATATAGAGTAATTTTTGTTCTGGTTCCGATAAAAATGCAGGATTTTTGACTTGAACGGTTTTGGCAATTTTGGCATTTACCACAAATGATGATACGAATGCTATTCCTTTGGGCAAGTCTTGTCGCCACTCCGAAGAAACGTATTGGGTTGATTCCGGCGTTATTTCAACAAAATCAATACTTGGGCACGGGAGCCCTATTTCATGAGCCAGTGTTGAGCCTATGACTTCCGCTAATAATTGACTGGTTGGCATCATAGACAATGTTTTTATGATAAACCAATTCTCTTTATCTGTTTGACAAATAAAGGGACGGGTTATCCCCATTTCCATTCTTTCTCTGATAAATATGATTTTATCCATTCTCTTATCCAATAATACTTCCTCTACCGTTCCCATTACAACCCATTAAACCCACATTCTCACTCCACGCTATAACGTTTCTACACGCTCTCTTGCCACACCAATAATGCGGATCTCTTGGTTGAGCGAGCTTAATGTTGGGAACATAGGATTAAGCGGAACAAGCTCAAAGTGCGGTATGCCTTCTGGTGTTTTCGTGCCAAGCTCTTTGTATTGTTTAAATGTCGCCTCGTTGTCGCCATTAATTGCTGCCACGAATTTTCCTGGCGTTGGCACAATATCAGGATCGATTAAAACCAGATCGCCCTCGTTGAATCGGGGGAGCATAGATTTCCCTTCAATTCGTAGATAAAAGGAATTTTCAGAGGCGATGGCAGTGCTTGGGATCATCTCGTAACCGTCAAATCCTTCGAGCGATCTAATATCAGTCCATAGTCCTGCTTGGATTGGGCTTAATAATGGATAACGACAAATTGACTCTTTGATCTCGCTTATGTTTGAATCGAAGGCTAAAACCTCAGGCAGGATATTAAGTGCTTTACTTATGATAGATATATCTTCTAGGTCAGGCGTTCTATTGCCTTTTTCATAATTAGCAATTCTCGGTTGTCCCCAACGCGCATTCTCACTTTTGGTATCAATATTATTACATCTCTCAGCTAATTCCTTTTGACTGATTTTTAACTGTTCTCGATACGCTTTTATTCTTTCGCCAAGTGTAGCCATTTAATTTCTCCTTCTTTTAGTTCAAATAATAACACGTTACGTTATATTTAGATAATTTCAATTTGTGATTGATAGAAATTCCATTATGTGATTAAATAGATTATATAAAATCACAAAAGGAAATTTATCAATGAATAACCTTTCACAGATTCGAGGACAGCTTGGGATTACTCAGCGACAACTAGCCAACCATATCGGATGGAGCCAACCACGAATTGCTAATTATGAGACTGGATTACGTTCTCCATCGTTAAGTGTTGCTCAGAAGATTGTTCAAACTCTGAACTCACTTGGAGCAAAAGTTTGTATCGAGGATGTATTTCCGTCTCAAAGCTAATTTACCAACAGGAATACGCAATGGCACGCAATAAATTAACGCGATCCGCAAGAGTGCTTTCTGATCAGGTTATCGAAAAATATTACAAGCAAAAGCAATACGAGGTGGCGGAAGGTATGGAAACCACGCCTAGCACACTGAGTCGTTTTATTAGTAATGAAGAGTTTACTCAGACATTTAACTTTATCGCCGCTTGTCAATTTGGTGTTTTTGATACGGATACGCACATTGCGATTGAGAAAAGTGAATTTGAAATGTTACTCCTTGCGTCACAAGGCTTTGATAAGCGGTTACGTGAGAAGTATTTGGGTAAATAAAAAAGCCACGAGGAGATTTCGTGGCTAATTCATTAAGGAATATACAGATGAATAAATTATTAACGATGACGAAAGAAAACGCAAGTACTTTGACAATGAGTAGTCGGGAAATTGCGGAGTTGTGCGAGAAGCGTCACGATAACGTATTGAAATTAGTACGTGAATTGATTGAAAGGGGTCTCCTAAAAAATACGACACCCCATTCCTACATTCATCCGCAGAATAATCAACGTTATTTTGAATTTTTTTCAGATAAGCGAGACACCCTTGTAATTGTCGCTCGCTTATCGCCTGAATTTACCGCCGCTGTGGTCGATCGCTGGCAAGCGTTGGAAAATCAACAAAAACCAAACGCACTTATTCCGCAATCTTTTTCTGAGGCGTTGATGTTAGCTGCTCAGTTACAAGCAGAAAAAGAGCGTAATGCGCCTAAAGTCGCTTTTGTCGATCACTATGTGGAAGTGGGGACGAGTAAATCATTTCGTGAGACGGCGAAGATTTTAAAAATACCTGAGCGTGCATTGGTCAATCGCTTGGTGGAAGATAAATATTTGTATCGTCAATCAGGCGTGCTTTTGCCTTATCAATCGGCTCACACGAAAGATCTTTTTACGGTTAAAACAGGCACCGCTGAACACGGTCACAATTACACTCAGACGCGTGTAACAAGCAAAGGCATTGAATTTATCGCGTCACGTTATGCTTCGGAGTTGATGCTATGAGTATGCGATTAATGGTTCAAGCAATGAATTGTAAAGTTGGTAATCCTGCTAGAAAACTTGTGCTTTTAAAACTCGCTGATAATGCCAATGATGATGGAATTTGTTTCCCAAGTTATCAATACACTGCCGATAAATGCGAGATGACCCGACGTAGTGCAATCAATCACATTGAATATTTAATCAAAATGGGATTAGTAAGCAAAAAAGAACGTAAAAATAAAGATGGTTCCATCTCAAATTTATACTTTTTACACCTTGAACAAGGTAGTGAAAATTTTGCACTGGGTGGTGAAAATATTTCACTAGGTAGTGAAAATTTTGCACTAGGGGGTAGTGAAAATATTTCACCCATAACCAGTCACTCTTTAGAACCAGTCAATGAACCTAAAAAAACTACGCAAAAAAGCGAATCCGAAATGTTGCTTGAGCGGTTTGGCATAACAGGACAGCTTGCTAAAGATTTTATTGCGCATCGTAAAACTAAGCGAGGGGCAATTAGCGAAACGCAACTTAGCCGTTTGCAAAAACAAGCGGACAAAGCAGGAATTTCGATTTGTGAAGTGGTGGAGATTTGCATCGAACGCAACTGGCAGGGATTTAACGCATCTTGGGATTGGCGTGATGAGAAACTGCGACCAAATTCACCGCACTTAGGGCAATCACACCCCAATAAACCCAAATTTGACGATACGCAGACAGGCTGGTCTGCAGGAATGAATTTCACAGTGGACGGTACGCAATGGAAAATTCCATAACACAAGACCAAATTAACACGCTCCCGCCAGAATGTGCACAGTGTGCGGAAGAGACGATTAACTGGCTCTTTCAAGAGCTTAAATCGATTTTTCTTGGTTGGCGTGCAGCCTTTGAAACCGAAGCGGATTATCTTTCTGCTAAAAAAACTTGGTTGCGTGTGTTGGTACGAGAAAAAATTACGAGACCTCAGTTGGAGAATGGGATTTGTGAAGCGGAAAAATCGCTTGATAAATTTTTACCTAGCGTAGGGTTGTTTGTGTTTTGGTGCAAAGCCTATGACTATCACGCACTGGGCTTACCGAATGAAGCGGAATTATACCAACGTTATAACACTTTCTTAGGCTATGCCCGATTCAATCGGGATGAATTTCAATATCGTTCAAAAGTGGAATTTTGGTTGCTTAAAAATCTGTACGAAAAGTGCAAGAAAAAATCGGAAGAGGACACGTTGAAAGCTATTCCGAAATTACTCACAAAAGCGGCAGAAAAAGTGCGGTCGAATTTTCCTTTTGAGGATATTCCGAAAATGATTCCAACAAAGCCACGTTTTTACGATAAAGCGAAGGCTGATAAGGCACGCGATAGCTTGATGGCAATGATGAAAGGGAAAGGGGCATTGCAATGACAAGCTATAAATGCCCAAAGTGCGGTGCGGAATTAGAGGATTTTTATACGCCAGATTATTTTATATCGAGCAGCGAATGGGATGACGATCGTTTTCGTTGTAACGGTCACTTAATTGAGCCGATACCGTTTCCGCAGGTAAGCAAATACAGCGCAGTAAATCGAACAAAATCTTGCGGTTATTTTGGGTTGGAAGATTTAGGCGTGGAGTACAAAGAATGAGTATTGCGATGTTATTTAAGCGTTGGGAATGATGTGATGAGCCAATACAAACCTTTCTTTTTACGCGATCAACGCATTAAAAATAATTGCTTGGATTTAATCAAAGAGCTGCCAACAGACGATAAAAAGCCGTTGGTAGTCAAAATCCAACCAATAACACGAAACCTTGAGCAAAACGCCAAGTTTCACGCTATGTGCCAAGATGTTGCAAATCAGGCTGAATTTATGGGGCGTAAGCTCACAATGGAGCAATGGAAGGTATTGTTTATTTCGGGTCACGCAATCGCCACAAACCAAAAAGCAGATGTTGTGCCAGGTCTTGAGGGGGAATTTGTGAATATCCGTGAAAGTTCGGCTCAAATGAGCGTGAGCAGAATGGCGAGCCTTATCGAGTATGTGACCAGTTGGGGCGTGCAAAATGGCGTGAGATTTAACGATAGATGGGGATTTAAATGAAACGCTTAAACGATGATGAGATTTTGGAGTTAAAAATTGTACTTTTGATTGCGGCAGTTTGGGTTATTTTTAATATGGTATTTGGCTAATGGCGAAAGAGTATAAATGCAAAGTTTGCGGCAAAGCGTTTGTAAAAACCTTTAGCTCGACACAGAAAGTTTGCTCGCCTGAATGTGCGATTAAATTAGCCCGAGATAATGCGAAAAAAGCGCAAGAACGAGCAGAGAAGAAAAAGCAAAGGGAACGTAAGGCTAAATTAAAAAGTCGTTCAGAATGGCTGAAAGAAGCGCAGGCGGCATTTAATAAATTTATCCGATTACGGGATAAAGACCAACCTTGTATCAGTTGCGGTCGCTATCATCAAGGTAAATATGATGCTGGGCATTATCGGAGTGTTGGGGCTTGCCCGGAATTAAGATTTTGCGAAATTAACTGTTTTAAGCAGTGCGTACCATGCAATCAGCATAAAAGCGGTAATGTCATTGAGTATCGAATTAACCTTGTGAAGCGTATCGGTGAAGATAAGGTAGCTTGGTTAGAACGGCAAGACCACGAACCGAAGAAATACACCATTGAAGATTGCAAGGCGATGATTAAGTATTACAAGGCAAAAATTAAGGAGCAGGAAGGAGAGTAGAATGTCGTATAGCGTTGAGAGAGTGTTGGTAAAGTGGGGTAATTGCTGGGGTAGAGACAGAATTGGCACAGAATACCCAAGCACCACAATTTCTATTCCTGTTTTACCTACCGTGCGCAAGGCTCACATTCCATTCTTAACTGATGACGAATGCTTAAAAATTGAGGAGCAGATTATGAACCTTCATAAGGATAGTTTGCTGCAATACCAAATTTTAATGGCACTATACGTTCAGCAAGCAAATGAACGAGATATTTGTACCGCACTTCATATTTCCCCTGCTTATATGTATCGTGAGCGTGTTAAGGGCGTAAGATTCCTAAAAGGTGCATTTACTGGGGCGAAGATTAAGTTCATGTTTTTAGGGTAGGGAAGTGCGGTCGATTTTGACCGCATTTTTCTTACATTCATTCTTGATTTGTGTGTATTTGTGTATTATAATTCGTTTTGATTAAGACAAAGGAGGATGCATGCACTCAGGTGACTTAATCAAGGAACTTAAAGCAAATGGTTGTTATTTTGTTAGGCATGGAAAAGGTGATCATCAAATTTGGTTCTCGCCGAAA
The DNA here is from genome assembly GCF_019703545.1 of Haemophilus influenzae. NCBI lineage: Bacteria > Pseudomonadati > Pseudomonadota > Gammaproteobacteria > Pasteurellales > Pasteurellaceae > Haemophilus > Haemophilus influenzae. Next base: position 1,433,697 of record NZ_AP018771.1, read on the forward strand.
ACTGGAAAACGATTTCCAGTTCCGCACCCAAAACAAGATTTAGCAATCGGAACTTTAAAATCCATTAAAAAATCGGCAGGGCTTTAAGCTCTGCCGAGCTTAGTAGGAGGAGTATTAAATGATTTTTACCGTAGGTGTTGAAACCCCAGAAAATGAAAACCAAGCATACGGAATGATTGTCCCTGCACTTTGCCAATTAGATTATGGTTGTTTTAGCGGTGCTGATGATGTCGATGATTTATTACCAATGGTAACAGAAGCCATTACAATGATGCTTGAAGCGATGGTTGAAGATGGTTTTGATCTTACCACGCTAAAGGATAAAGGCGTAACACACTATAAAGCCGATCCTGAATATGCTGATTTTGATACTTGGCTTTTAGTTGATGTCGATATTTCAGAATACTTAGGTAAGAAACAGCGTATTAATGTATCTTTACCTGAATATTTATTAATGCGCATTGATCGCCGTGTTGCAGCAATGGGTAACTACTATAAAGATCGTAGCCATTTCTTAGCAAATGCGGCGCACCGCGAATTGCATGCGCATTCAGATAAAGAAATGTAATCTCTGACTACCCTTGACAATCTCCTATTTCAAGGGTAGTTCTTTTATTTATAGTTTTTCTCCATCGCTAAAATCCCTTCCGTTACAATCGCCGTTTTAGATTTGCCTGTTTTCTCGGAAAGTTCAGCAAGCAGCTTGGGCTTTCTAAAACTTTCCGTAAATATTTCCCAGACCCTCTTACAGCGAAGAAATATGAGCGCAAACCTGAACTTATTGCCAATCGTATTTATGCTAATCGTTTGGGTAATGGCGATGAGCAAAGCGGAGATGGTTGGAAGTATCGTGGTCGTGGACTGATTCAGATTACAGGTAAGGATAATTATGCCGCGTTTAGAAAATGGTTAGGTAGAGATATTGAGCCAGACGATGTGGCAAGTAATTTAGACTTATCTGTTAAAACTGCCATCTGGTATTGGAAATGCTGCGAATTGGCTGATCTTAATTCTGTCGAAAAAGTCACGCGAAGAATTAATGGTGGACTAAATGGCATTGATGAGTGTTGCAAGCTCTATCGAGCATTAATGGTAACGGATAATGACTAAGTACATTTACATGGCGTTAGCGGGTGTTGTCGTGGTTTTGATTGGCGCATTGCGTTACCAGTCTGGCGTTATAGATGAGTTGGAAATAACGACAAAGCAACAAGAAAATACTATCCAGCAACAAGAAGATGCTAACAAATCATTAAGTCTTGCGTTACAACAAGAGCGTTATGCCATTATTGAGCAACAAGAGCGTAATAATGAGATAGAAAGGATAGCAACAGAAAATGCTGAATCAGTTAAAACAATCATTAAGACTCAACCTTGCGCTCACACTCGTTTGCCTCAGTCTGTTCTTGACCGCTTGCACAAAGAAAATCACGACTAAAGCAGAATATATTTACCCGCCTCAAGCCTATACTGCACCTTGTGTCAAAACAGCATTTACTGGGGAAACATACGGCGATGTCGTCATACAGCTTGTTAAGGTAACCGCAGAGCGAGATAAGTGCGCAAGCCAAGTAGATCATCTCAATAAGTGGATTAATCAAGCAAAAGGCGGCAAATAGGGCTTATAAGTTTTATTCAAGTATTTTAAGGATTTTCTATGTCAGACGTGAAAGGAAAATCTACGTCTGGTCGTGGATTAACACCTAAACAAGAAAAATTTTGCCAGCTTTATATTGAGCTGGGGAATGCCAGTGAAGCATATCGGCAGAGTTATGATTGCCAAGATATGAAGTCCGAAAGTATAAACCGATTGGCTAAAAAAGAATTAGATAAGATCAAGATTAGATCAAGGGTTGATGTGCTTCAACAAGAGCACCGACAACGCCATAATCTTACCCTAGATAATATCATTGCGGACTTGCAAGAGTATCGTGATATTTGTATGGGAAGAAAGCCACTTACTATTACCACTGTGGTAAAAAATGCTCAAGAAGGAACGGCACAAAGCGTTAATACCGAATGTTTCGTTTTTGAACCGACAGGTGCAAATAAAGCCCTTGAATTGCTTGGTAAGCATTTAGGGATGTTTACCAATAAAGTTGATGTAACAACCGATGGCAAGCCATTACCTACTGTGATTAATGTGACATTTAGCGATGAGCCAGCTTAATATTCAATTTCCTACGAAATTCCGACCGCTCTTTGAATCTATTTGGCGGTTTATTATTTTCTACGGTGGGCGAGGTTCAGGTAAAAGTTTTAGTATCGCTAGAGCATTAGTATTGCGAGCCTATCAATCGCCTGTTCGAGTTTTGTGTTGCCGTGAAATTCAGAAATCGATTTCTGATTCGGTTATTCAGATGTTGGCAGACCAAGTTGAAATGTTAGGTCTGCAAGATTTTTTCGATGTTCAGAAAACGCAAATTATCGGGCAAAACGGTTCACGCTTCACGTTTGCGGGGCTGAAAACTAACATTACTTCGATTAAGTCGATGACGGGCATTGATGTAGTTTGGGTAGAAGAAGGCGAGAATGTTTCAAAAGAAAGTTGGGATATATTGATTCCAACAATTCGTGAAGACGGTTCGCAGATTATTGTGAGCTTTAACCCGAAGAATATTCTTGATGATACCTATCAGCGTTTTGTGATTCATCCGCCTGAGCGGTGTAAATCGGTCTTAGTGAATTGGCAAGACAACCCATATTTTCCGAAAGAATTAATGGAAGATATGGAGCAGATGCGTGAGCGTGATTACGAGCTTTATCGTCACGTTTATGAGGGCGAGCCTGTGGCTGATTCCGATTTAGCCATTATTAAGCCTGTATGGATTGAATCTGCGGTGGATGCGCATCTCAAACTTGGTTTTACTACTAAAGGAATGAAGAAGGTTGGTTTTGATGTGGCAGATGAGGGGGCAGATGCGAACGCGAATGCCTTTGTTCACGGTTCTGTGGTGCTTGGTGTTGAAGTTTGGAAGAATGGCGATGTAATTGATTCCGCCAACCGAACAAATCAAAGTGCGGTCAAATTTAAAGCTGATTTGATTATATTCGATAGTATTGGCGTGGGGGCAGGAGTAAAAGCTCACTTTAAACGCTTGCCAAAATCTTTACAAGTGGAAGGATTTAATGCTGGTGGTGCAGTTGCTTATCCTGAGCGTGAATATATCAAAGACAAAAAGAATCAAGATATGTTTTCGAATATTAAAGCCCAATCTTGGTGGGCGTTGCGAGATAGATTCTATAAAACCTATCGAGCAGTAAAGTATGGGGATGTTTATCCTGACGATGAACTGATAAGCCTATCGAGCAAAATCAAAGAGCTTGAGTATTTGAAAGCAGAATTATCACGTCCTCGTGTTGATTATGACAATAACGGGCGGGTAAAGGTTGAAAGCAAAAAGGATATGAAAAAACGTGGCATACCTTCTCCAAATATGGCGGATGCTTTAGTTATGTGCTACGCCCCGACAAAACCTAAATCACTACTGGATTTATAAGATGAATATTTTAGATGGCATCAAATCACTTGCGCTAAAGTTAGGTAGCAAACAAGACCAGACATATTATGCTCGTGGGCTTAGTTTAACGGATGACTTAATGCAAATCGAAGCATTATGGCGTGATAACTGGATTGCAAATAAGGTTTGTATTAAACGTTCGGAAGATATGGTGCGTAATTGGCGTGATATTTTCTCGAATGACTTGAAATCTGAACAGCTAGACGAGTTCACTAAGCTCGAGCGCAGATTAAAACTGCGTGAGACATTAACTAAAGCGTTGCAATGGTCTAGTTTGTATGGGGCGGTGGGTTTATTACTTGTCACTGACACAATTAACATCACTTCGCCATTGCAGCCTACAGAACGATTAAAGCGGTTGATTATCTTACCTAAATGGAAAATCTCACCGACAGGACAACGAGATGACGATGTATTTTCGCCAAACTTTGGTCGATACAGTGAATATACCATTACTGGCGGCACACAATCTGTTTTAGTGCATCATTCACGTTTATTAATTATCAATGCCAATGACGCACCTTTATCTGATAACGATATTTGGGGTGTATCAGACCTTGAAAAGATTATTGATGTACTTAAACGCTTTGATAGTGCCTCAGCGAATGTCGGCGACCTTATTTTTGAAAGTAAAATCGATATTTTCAAAATTGCAGGGTTATCTGACAAGATTTCAGCAGGCTTAGAAAATGATGTGGCTCATGTCATTTCAGCGGTGCAGTCGATTAAATCAGTAACGAATAGTTTGTTGCTTGATGCGGAAAATGAGTACGACCGAAAAGAGCTATCTTTTGGTGGGTTAAAAGACTTACTGACAGAGTTTCGCAATGCGGTGGCAGGTGCGGCAGATATGCCAGTCACCATTTTGTTTGGGCAATCTGTTTCGGGATTGGCAAGTGGAGATGAGGATATTCAAAACTATCACGAATCTATTCATCGATTACAAGAGACAAGATTGCATCCTGTGCTTGAAGTGCTTGATACATTGCTATGCAATGAATTATTTGGTGCGCAGCCTGATGACTGGTGGTTTGAATTTTTACCATTGACGGTGGTTAAACAAGAACAACAAGTCAATATGCTTAATACCTTTGCTACAGCGGCAAATACGTTAATTCAAAATGGCGTAGTAAATGAATATCAAGTAGCAAACGAACTCCGAGAAAGTGGTTTATTTGCTAATATCTCTGCTGATGACATTGAGGAAATGAAAAATGTTAATGAATTTGCCGGAAATTTTGAAGAGCCAGAAAACACGGAAGATGCGCAAGTTCAAGCCAGTGAAGATGAGCAAGAGAACGGAGCTTTGGTATAGACAACAGCTTAAACAGTTCGTCAAAACGATGACCGATGATGTAGAAAGAGCTATGCAACAACCGCAAGGCTCTTTTTTTATGGATGATGCGAAAGGGTTCCAGGCGATTAGTGCGAAAGCGCTGATGAAAGTATTAGAAAAGTACGAAAAATCTGACCGCACTTCTCAAGCTGAAAATATCGCCAATGGCTTCGTTGGTCGTGGTGATGCACAAAACCATGCTGAAGTATCAACCAATTTGAAAAACCAAACTGGCATCGATTTATCCGCTTATTTACGCAATAGTCCAAATATTGCTGAAAGAGTGAATGCATTGACCGCTGATAATATCCAGTTAATCAAGTCTATTCGCTCGCAATATCTTGATAAAGTGCAAAATACCGTCATGCAAGCAATGGTTCGGGGTTCTTTAAATAAAGACCTTGCAGCACAAGTAAAAGACTTAGGTAAAACAACCGAAAAACGAGCGATGTTTATTGCTCAAGACCAGTCCTCAAAATTAAATGCCGCCTTAACGCAAGCGAGACATGAAGAGGTTGGTATAAAAAAATACATGTAGTCAACATCGGGTGATGAGCGTGTGCGAGAAAGCCATGCGGAAAAAGATGGGCAGATATTCGAATATGCCAATCCGCCTGCCGATACTGGTCACCCTGGTCATGATGTTAATTGTCGATGCGTTCAGATTCCAGTGCTTGATGATGTAGTTAACTTAAAATCAGAAGAAACCGAATTAAGCTACCAGGCCGCAGAACCTAATAAGACAGGGAAAATGGATCTCGATGAGTTATTTGAAAGCTCTATCGGTGGAGGTGGTAATAAGTCATTTTCTAACTTTGGTGGGGTTAATTCTGAATTAATTACGTTAGCGAAAGAGAGTATTGGTTTGGATATTACAGATTGGCAACACAGTATTGATGAATCAAGCATCCGACACATATTGAAACAACATGGAAACGAAAAAGCGGAAAATAAACGAGGGCAAAGAGCCGTTACAAAAAAAGACATTTTATTATTGCCTTTGGTTGTCTCCGCATTTGATAGCATTGAGTACACTGGGACAAGCGATTCAGGGAATGAAACGTTTTTGATTAAAAAAGAGATTGATGACGAAATATTCAGCGTGCAGGAAGTTAGGAAGAGACACAAGAAGATTGCAGTTAAAACAATGTGGATTAAAAGGAAAAAGAAAGCCACAAGCTCCGCATAGTGCTTGACTCACAAATGGCGTCTGCTTAACGTCCGAAACGTGCTATGCCCTATTGCCTGTGGCTTGGCTTATTTTATCACTCTTAAGATACTAAATTCAACTCGGCCTGAAATTGCCGAGTTTTTTATTGGGGTAAATAAATGAAATTTACAGAAAAAACAAATTGAGGACGAAGAAAAGTCTGGTAGTGAAGAAGGTAAGAGCCAAAAGGCGAACAACCAACCAAACCAAAAGAAAAAAAATCTGAACCTGAAAATAAAAAGGAAGATGACGTGGAAAAAGAAGAGCTTGAAAAAAGCCTTAAAGCTAAAGATGAAGAAATTCAACAGCTAAAAGATGCACAAGCAAAACGTGACGCAGAAGTAAAACAAGCTGCCGTGTTGGCTGATGCTAAAACTGCATTTAAAGAAGTCAATTTTGCGGATAACGCGACTGTGCGTGAAATCCAAGAAAGTGCGGTAGTTGCGCAGGGCATTTTTACTAAAGATGAGGCAGCCAAATTATCCGATGAGGAAATTTCTGGTGCATATCAAACAGCAAAAGCGGTCGTGGCGAAATTAGCGGATGAACGTAAATCACTCGGCAGTATTTTGCTTGGTGATGCGGAGTCTAAAGCTGCACCAAAAATAGATTTCAACAAAACTTACAACAGTTAGGAGAATAATGAAATGAGTTACGCTTACGAACAAGCACCTGCGCGTGCAGGCGAAGTAGGTAAACACGTCGGGCAATTTCGGGTTATTAATGGCTATCAATTACGTAAATTTTTCGGTTTCCGCAATTCGTCCAATGCACTTGGATTTAGCCAAAAAAGACTAGGTGGTGCTCAGTGGTATCGCAAACGAGACCAGCTGTCTGATTCCGTCAAATTATCCGATGATGATTATCGGTTCCTGATTAAATGCAGAATCCTTAAAAACTACCAAATAGGCACGCTACCAAACTTAATTGAGGCGTGCCTATTTATTTTCGGAGAAGGTTGTCACATTGTCGATAACTACGATATGACCGTCTCTATCTCTGTTCCAAGTGCGAACACATCTGATTTTAAGAAATTCGCAATCAATCATTTAGATATATTGCCACGCCAAGCAGGTGTGCAATATCTTTTCAACTTAACATAAGAGGTCATATATGGCATTAGTAAATACGCCAGATGAAAGCATTTTTGCATCATCTGCAAAACGAGGCGAAGTTGATAATTTCCCCGACTTATTGCGTGGATGGGGAGTTTGCCTTAAATGAAATTGCACGGGCAACGTTACAACAATATGGGATCGTGCAACTAAGCTCAGCCACTAACAGCGACAGCGAAACCGAAGCCGCAACATCAAAAGCCGTAAAAACCGCCTATGACAAAGCAGTAGAAGCCAAAACTGCCGCAGATGGAAAGGTTGGTTTAAATGGTAACGAAAGCATTAATGGCGAGAAATCCTTTGAAAATCGTATTGTGGCAAAAAGAAATATCCGTATTTCAGACAGCCAGCACTATGCTTCACACGGAGACCATTTAAATATCGGGGCAAACAATGGCGATTGCTGGTTCGAATATAAATCAAACAACCGAGAGATTGGCACACTTCGTATGCACGCTAACGGCGATTTAACCTACAAACGCCAAAAAATCTACCTAAAAATGGATTTCTGGCAGGCTATCCACAAACGGAAATTGAAAGTTTTTACCGACAAGAGAAAGAAGCGTTAGCGTGGCAGGCGGATAATTCAACAGAACCCCCCAATGCTCACACAAATCGCCCAAAATAGTGGTGTGCCGTTTGAAATATTGGTAGAAAAAGTGATTGAGAAATCCGCCCAGTTTGCTGTCGTGATTGGCATCATTATCGGACAACGTCAAGCATTTGAAGACCGCTTACTGACATTTAAAACCCCCGAAGAATTAACCGCACTTGAACAGGAGATTGAACAATGGCAATTCCCAACATAAAGAGAAAGACCCTAGGCACCATAAAAATAAAACTAGCCGTTTTTTATACATAATTAAAATGTATTAATGATCGTGTAGAGCTTAATTTTACAATATTTTCCATTAATTATTTCTTTATTATTTGCACATCATTTTTGTTCCTCGTAGAATACGAGCAACCTTACCTTTAAAGTGCGGTGAAATTTTACCGCACTTTTCTTACAGTAAACTATCCTGAGAGATAAACGAGTATGTATCAATTATTCCGTCACGGCATTTTCCAAATGGATGCTGAAAAGGCTCATAATTTCACGATTCAATGCTTGAAATTAGCCAGTAATCCTTTATTTCAACCGATCTTAAAATCTATTATTCATGCTCCCAACGGCTTTCCGAAAACGGTAATGGGTGTGAATTTTCCTAATCCCATTGGATTGGCAGCTGGGGCGGATAAAAATGGCGAGGCGATTGATGGCTTTGGTGCATTGGGTTTCGGTTTTCTTGAAGTAGGAACTGTCACGCCCATTGCACAAGATGGGAATGCAAAGCCACGCCAGTTTCGCTTGATTGAAGCTGAAGGTATTATTAACCGTAATGGCTTTAATAATAATGGTATTGACTATCTTATAGAAAATGTGAAAAACGCTCGTTATCAAGGCGTGATTGGCATCAATATTGGTAAGAATAAATTTACGCCTTTGGAACAAGGCAAAGATGATTATATTTTCTGTTTGAACAAAGCCTATAACTACGCAGGTTACATTACGGTGAATATTTCATCCCCCAATACACCAGATTTACGTCAGTTACAATATGGTGATTATTTCGATGACTTATTGCGAAGCATCAAGGATCGTCAGGCTATTTTGGCAAACCAATACAATAAATATGTGCCGATTGCGGTAAAAATTGCACCAGATTTAACCGAAAGTGAATTAGTGCAAATTGCGGATACATTGGTTCGTCACAAAATGGATGGCGTTATTGCAACGAATACTACAATTTCTCGTGATACTGTGATGGGGATGAAAAATGCGGAACAGCAAGGCGGATTAAGTGGAAAGCCGTTACAGCATAAAAGTACAGAGGTTATTAAGCGATTACATCAAGAACTGAAAGGTCAGATTCCGATTATTGGTAGCGGTGGCATTGATGGGTTGCAAAATGCACAAGAGAAAATTGAGGCTGGCGCCGAGTTGTTGCAAGTTTATTCAGGATTGATTTATCACGGTCCAAAATTAGTAAAAGAATTAGTAAAAAATATTAAATAATGACAAAAAAATACGACTTACATTGTCACAGCTCCGCATCAGATGGAGTGTTGAGTCCAACTGAATTAGTGCATCGTGCTTATGCGCAAGGCGTGAACGTGCTTGCATTATGCGATCACGATACGATTGCGGGTATTGATGAAGCTGAGATTGCAGCGAAAGAAGTAGGCATTGAATTGATTACTGGAGTAGAAATCTCGACAAATTGGGAAGGGCGAGGGATCCATATTGTAGGATTAAACTTCGATAAAACTCATCCAAAAATGACCGCACTTTTGCAAAGTCAAAAAGCATTACGGGAAAAAAGAGCGGTGGAAATTGGCGATAAATTAGAAAAAGCAGGGATTCCTAATGCTTATGAAGGTGCGAAAGCCTTAGCTGATGGTGAAGTTACACGTGCTCATTACGCACGTTATTTGGTGCAGATTGGTAAGGTATCTAATGATGGTCAGGCCTTTAAACGCTATTTAGGGCAAGGAAAATCGGCATTTGTTAAAGCTGAATGGGCTGATATTCCCACAGCGATTGAGACAATCCATGCCGCAGGCGGTATAGCTATTATTGCACATCCATTACGTTATAACATGACGGGGAAATGGGTGCGTAAGCTGATAGTCGATTTTAAGGCTTGGGGCGGTGATGGCATGGAAATGGCGGATTGTGGTCAGACAAAAGATCAGCGTCAAATGCTTGCTCGTTGGGCAAAAGAATTTGATCTGCAGGGATCCGTTGGTTCAGATTTTCATTTCCCTTGTGGTTGGGTTGAGTTAGGAAAAAATTTAGATTTAGTTGATAGCGTTATCCCAGTTTGGGAAAAATTTTAGTCAGATAGAGAATGTTCAAATAATAAATACCTGTTTCCTTGATAATAATTTATTCGGAAACAGGTATTTTTTATGGTGCAAAATATAAAAAACTGAATTTATCCTTGAGATTTTTTCTGATTATCTAATAAATAATTTGGCGGTAATTCAGGTGTAGAATCTTGTTCATCAAAGGATTCAATTTCAGGTTTGAGATAAAATTCAGCCGCTTCATGATTACTTTTCGTTTTGCCTAATAATTGTGGCTGAAGTTTTACAAAAGTACTATTTGGCGCAAGCCAGATACCGATAAATGCCTGATTAAATTTAGCATCAAAATCGTGTTCTAAAACTGTATCATTTAAGACGAAGTAGCCTCTATCTGGTAAGGCAATATAGTTCAAAATATCGTTTGGGGAAAAATCAGGAAAGGTCGCTTGCATTTCTTTAAGCCAGCTTTGAGTATCGCCATCATTAAGTTTTAAAGTTTCGATTTCTTTAATGAGCGTAATCGCAAAATTTTTTCCTTCAATGGGTTTTTCATATTTGAAAGAGAGCATTAATGGGCGTTCATTTTCTTGATAAGTGCCCGTTTCAGAAAACAAACCAATGGTATAAACATGGAACGGCCCCCAAGTGTATTCGGCATTTCCGATGGGTTGCCAATGAGCAAAAGGTGCGGCAGAAAAAAACGTTATCATTGCCACAAAAAGGGATTTCATTTTCATAATAAATTGCCGTGAATAAAATTGTGTTGATTATAACAAACCGCATTAAAAAACAAATGAGAAATCAGTAAAAAGGCGAGTAATTTTACTCGCCTTTAATATTACTGATGTTAATTTGTGCGATGAATTATTTTAGGCTACCCACCATATCTTCTGGGCGAACCCATTTATCAAAATCTTCGGCAGACACTAAACCTAAATTAATCGCTTCTTCACGTAATGTGGTGCCATTTTTGTGTGCGGTTTTTGCAATTTTAGCTGCATTTTCATAACCGATATGCGTATTAAGTGCGGTCACCAGCATCAATGAATTTTCAAGTTGTTGTTTAATGCGTGGATAGTTTGGCTCAATACCCACTGCACAGTGTTCATCGAAAGATACGCAAGCATCGCCCAATAATTGAGCAGATTGTAAGAAGTTTGCAATCATCACAGGGTTGAACACATTTAATTGGAAGTGACCTTGTGAACCCACAAATGCGATTGTAGTGTCATTACCAAATACTTGTGCGCAGACCATTGTCATCGCTTCGCATTGAGTTGGGTTTACTTTACCTGGCATAATTGAAGAACCTGGTTCATTTTCAGGAATTAAAATTTCGCCAATTCCCGAACGAGGGCCTGATGCTAATAGACGAATATCGTTCGCAATTTTAAATAAACTCATTGCTAATTGACGTAATGCACCGTGAGTTTCAACAATCGCATCATGAGCGGCTAATGCTTCAAATTTATTATCTGCTGTGACAAACGGAAGTGCGGTGAATTTTGCAATGTAATCTGCCACTTTCACATCATAGCCTTTCGGCGTGTTCAAACCTGTGCCAACCGCAGTTCCACCCAATGCTAATTGGCTTAAATGTGGCAGCGTATTTTTTAATGCTTTTAAGCCGAAATCTAATTGAGCTACATAAGCCGAAAATTCTTGACCTAATGTGAGTGGCGTTGCATCCATTAAGTGAGTGCGGCCAATTTTTACCACGTTTTTGAAGGCTTCAGATTTTGCCGCAAAAGTTTTTTGTAAACGTTCAACACAAGGAATGGTGTGCTCAACTACTTTTTTATATGCCGCAATGTGCATTGCCGTTGGGAAAGTATCATTTGAAGATTGTGATTTGTTCACATCATCATTTGGGTGGATAATAGATTTTTCACCTAATTTTCCACCATTTAGCACATGCGCACGATTTGCAACCACTTCATTCACATTCATATTGGATTGTGTGCCAGAACCAGTTTGCCAAATAACAAGTGGGAATTGATCATCTAATTTATTTGCTAAAATTTCGTCACAAGCCTGAGCAATTAAATCACGTTTTTCAAGAGGTAATACACCTAAATCATGATTAGCAAATGCGGCTGCTTTTTTCAAATAGCCAAAAGCTTCAATAATTTCATGTGGCATTGATGCGGCTGAACCAATTTTAAAGTTATTGCGTGAACGTTCAGTTTGTGCAGCCCAGTATTTATCTGCTGGAACTTGAACTTCACCCATTGTGTCTTTTTCAATACGAAATGCCATTCTGTACTCCTATGAATTGAATGAAAATTAAAACGCAAGTGATTTTAACACTTCCGAGTTATGAGTGGAACGTAACAAAAACGTTAAAAATCAGTTTTGTGACATAGATCATAAAAGTGCGGTGGATTTTCAGACATTTGTAATAATGCATATTTAATTATTTATTTTTTAGGTTTTTTTCGTTAAAATTTTGCCCTTTTTTATAGGGCAAGATTGAGAAAATAACGGGGCTAAAATGGCAAAAACTGCACAATTTTATATTCTTACGGAAAATTGTACTTTAACTGTCGAAGAAATAGCCTGCAATCTTGCTGCTTCAATATGGCGTTCAGGGAAAAAAGTACTAATTAGTTGCGAAAGTGAGAGCCAAGCATTAGAAATTGATGAACTTTTGTGGCAACGAGATCCTAATGAATTTGTTCCACATAATTTATCGGGTGAGGCAACACAATATCCCACACCGATTGAGATTTCATGGCTTGGGAAACGAAATTTACAACGCCGTGATGTGTTAATTAATTTGCAACAAGAAATTCCAGATTTTAGCCATAGTTTTACCCAAATTATTGATTTTGTGCCGAAAGATGATGCGTTAAAAACACAAGCTCGAGAACGTTATAAACAATTACGTCTGCAAGGTTGGAATCTTTCTACTGAAAACGTGGGTTAATAAATGAACGATATTACCTTTTATCAACGCTTTGAAGCCGATATTCTCGCAGGGCGTAAAACCATCACCATTCGAGATAAATCCGAAAGCCATTTTAAAGCAGGCGATATTTTACGTGTGGGGCGGTTTGAAGATAATCAATATTTCTGCACGATTGAAGTGTTAAGTGTATCGCCGATTACCCTTGATGAACTGACGGAACAACATGCGAAGCAGGAAAATATGGGATTGGAAGAATTGAAAGAGGTGATTTTTGGGGTTATACGAGTGAGATTTATTTTTATTTAATTCAATTTGTTTTCAGGTATATATGCTAAAAGTAAAAACATTCTTTGAACTATCTCAAATGGACGTGATTGATATTATAAATATCAATCAAATTTGTTTATATGAGGGTGAGGTTTTATATTTTTTTGATGATAATTTTATTGAGGATCAGGAGAACTATTATGTTTTTGCAGAGAATCATAAATATAAGTTTGATCAAAGAATAAGACAAGATATTTACGCTTTTTTTAAGGCTGTCGTTAAACCTGACTCCATTACATTAAGCCATTTTTATTATGATAAAAAAAGTCCTAAAGACGAGTTGTATAAAAGAAATTCCTATGGTGAAGATTGCCTTTATCCTGACATTGGAGAATTAAGAACTAGTAGAGTTATTGAATTTATAATAGATACTATATCTTTTTTTAAGAGATTTAATAAAAAAATAATAGTATCAACTCGCTCTTGGGATAATGATTTTTCGATTTTATCTGAAGCAATAAAACTTTCAGAATTTGTACCTAATTTACCTGATATTTATTTAGATAAAAGTTTTGAGATTTTTTTTGAACAACTTTTTAAGTTTGACTCAAATTCGTGGAGAGAAGGCGAGTTTATTTTTTATCCCTCTAGCGAGCACTTATTAAATAATTCTATAAATTCGCTTTTAGATATAGAAGAGTCAAATTTTTTATGGGAAAATTATTGTGAGCTAATAGATTTTGAAGAGAGAGAAAAGAGATTAATAGAAGAAGAAAAGAATAGGAGAGAGTTAGAATACTTGCCAGGAGAATGGGAGGCAATGCAAGCAGTTTGGCAATTAGAAGAAGCTGGAAGTACTCAAATAACTTCCAGAGGTTAGCGATGTCTAATTTTAGAATGTCTATATGGAAAAAGTCAGTAGTGCAGTTTCAGGGGGGGCATCATTGACAGTTTTTTTGAATGATGTATCAAATTTTTATATGAGCCAGTAAAATAATTTGGAGCAATGATTAATCGAACAGCACGCAAAGCAGGAATATACGAGCTTGGCGGAGTTGAAAGAAGTGACTCAAGGGATTTATCCGAATGAAATTTCGTTTTAATTTAATTAAATTCATATTAACTAAATATATAGTAGAAAAAAATGATTAGTAAACTTTTTGCTAAAGTAGCATCATTAGGCGATTCCCTAGATCGGGGCATAAATTCTTTATCTAAATATGCTAAAGAATTGGAAATTAAATCCTATCAGGACTTGATGAAGAGTTGTATTGAATTACTTGAAAGTAATGGAATTGATACTACTAATAAAACACCTGAAGAAATTTATCAGCTTGCAGAAGTTGAATTGGAAAAGATAAGAAGCCTAAGCAAAAGATTATCAAAAAAATAATGTTTTAGCGTGCCACCTTGTTGCTTCCATTATCATTTTAATCAAACGATGCAACAATTCGCACCCTACCAAGAGAAAAATAAATGACACAAAAATTCGAAATGGCAGACCGTTTTAATCCGTCTGCGGTAGAACAAGCCCTTTATCAACATTGGGAAGAGAGCGGTTATTTTAAACCGTCTGAAAATGAACATGCGCCGAGCTATTGCATTGCGATTCCGCCGCCGAACATAACGGGTTCTTTACACATGGGGCATGCTTTCCAACAAACCTTAATGGATACCTTAATCCGTTTTAACCGTATGGAAGGGCATAACACCTTATGGCAAGCGGGGACAGACCACGCAGGTATTGCAACCCAAATGGTGGTGGAACGTAAAATTGCGGCTGAAGAAGGCAAAACTCGCCACGATTATGGTCGCGAAGCGTTCATCAATAAAATTTGGGATTGGAAAGCCTATTCAGGTGGCACAATCAGCCAACAAATGCGCCGTTTAGGGAACTCAATCGACTGGGAACGTGAGCGTTTCACGATGGACGATGGTTTATCTAATGCGGTAAAAGAAGTGTTTGTTCGTTTGCACGAAGAAGGTTTGATTTACCGTGGCAAACGCTTAGTAAACTGGGATCCAAAACTTCACACCGCAATTTCTGATTTAGAAGTGGAAAATAAAGAGAGCAAAGGTTCCCTTTGGCATTTCCGCTATCCATTAGCTAACGATGCAAAAACGGCAGATGGTAAAGATTATTTAGTGGTCGCAACCACACGTCCAGAAACTATGTTGGGCGATACAGCGGTGGCGGTGCATCCTGAAGATGAACGCTACAAAGATTTGCAAGGTAAGACAGTAATTCTACCGCTTGCAAACCGTGAAATTCCGATTATTGCCGATGAATATGTGGATCGTGAATTCGGTACAGGTGTCGTGAAAATCACCCCAGCACACGATTTCAACGACTATGAAGTGGGTAAACGTCATAATTTACCAATGGTAAATGTATTGACGCTGAACGCAAATATTCGTGATGAAGCGGAAATTATCGGTACTGACGGCAAACCACTTGCTGGCTATGAAGCGACAATTCCTGCGGATTACCGTAGCTTAGAACGTTTTGCTGTGCGTAAGAAAATTGTCGCAGATTTTGAAGCGCTGGGTTTATTAGACGAAATTAAACCACACGATTTGAAAGTGCCTTATGGCGACCGTGGCGGTGTGCCAATTGAGCCGATGCTAACTGACCAATGGTATGTGAGCGTAAAACCGCTTGCTGATGTGGCAATTAAAGCGGTGGAAGATGGCGAAATCCAATTCGTGCCGAAACAATACGAAAACCTTTACTTCTCTTGGATGCGTGATATTCAAGATTGGTGTATTTCTCGCCAACTTTGGTGGGGACACCGTATTCCAGCGTGGTATGACGCAGAAGGCAACGTGTATGTCGCGCGTAACGAAGAAGAAGTGCGGTCAAAATATAACTTAGATTCTGCGGTTGAACTCAAACAAGATGAAGACGTGTTAGATACGTGGTTCTCATCAGGTTTATGGACGTTCTCTACTTTAGGTTGGCCAGAGCAAACTAAAGAGCTCAAAATGTTCCATCCAACGGATGTGTTAATTACCGGCTTTGACATCATTTTCTTCTGGGTTGCACGTATGATTATGTTTACGATGCACTTCGTGAAAGATGAAAACGGCAAACCGCAAGTGCCATTCAAAACCGTGTACGTAACAGGCTTGATCCGTGATGAACAAGGTCAAAAAATGTCGAAATCGAAAGGCAACGTGCTTGATCCTATTGATATGATTGACGGCATCAGCCTTGAAGATTTACTTGAAAAACGTACTGGCAACATGATGCAGCCGCAATTAGCAGAGAAAATTGCTAAAGCAACGCGCAAAGAATTTGCTGAAGGTATTGCGGCTCACGGTACAGACGCATTGCGTTTCACATTAGCTGCGTTAGCTTCAAACGGTCGTGACATCAACTGGGATATGAAACGTTTAGAAGGCTACCGTAACTTCTGTAATAAATTATGGAATGCAAGCCGTTTCGTCTTAACGAATGAAAAATTAGATTTAAGCCAAGGCGAGATCGAGTTCTCATTAGCGGATCGTTGGATTCAATCTGAATTCAATCGCACAGTGGAAACTTTCCGTAGCTCATTAAGCCAATATCGTTTCGACCTTTGTGCCAATGCGATTTATGAGTTTACTTGGAACCAATTCTGTGACTGGTATTTAGAATTGACTAAACCAGTATTTGCAAACGGCAACGCAGCACAAATCCGTGCGGCAAGCCAAACCTTGGTTCACGTGTTAGAAAAATTATTACGTTTAGCACATCCGCTGATTCCATTTATTACCGAAGAAATTTGGCAAAAAGTGAAAGGATTTGTCGGCATTACTGCTGACAGCATTATGTTACAACCTTTCCCACAAGTGGAAGAGAACGGCTTTGATCCAGAGGCGGAAGCTGAAATTGAGTGGTTAAAAGAAGTGATCGTTGCGGTGCGTAATATTCGTGCAGAAAGCAACATCGCACCAAGTAAAGGTTTAGATCTGTTATTTCGTAATTTAAGCACAGAAAATGCAAAAATTCTCGAAAAACAGACCGCTCTTTTAAAAGCAATGGCGAAATTAGACAACGTTCAAGTGTTAGCCGCAAACGAAACCGCACCACTTGCCGTAGCGAAATTAGTCGGCAATGCTGAATTGCTTGTGCCAATGGCTGGATTTATCAATAAAGAAGCAGAGCTTGCCCGTTTAACCAAAGAGATTGAAAAATATCAAAATGAAGTTAAACGTATCGAGAACAAACTCAGCAACGAAGCTTTTGTGGCTAAAGCACCTGAAGCAGTGATTGCGAAAGAACGTGAAAAACAAGCGGAATACCAATCTGGATTAGAAAAAATCCAAGAGCAGTATAAAGCGATTGAGGCGTTGTAACAAAACATAAAAAGTAGGCATTATGCCTACTTTTTATTTTTGATTTAGTCCTAAAAAATCTCCAACTTCATGTTCGAGTTGGCTCATTGTGATCAGAGCCTCTTGGGTTTTCTTAGCTTCATCTTCATCAATAACACTCATTGCAAAGCCCACATGAACAAGCACCCATTTGCCAAGTAAATCGGCTGGATTTCCCGTGCAGATTAGTGAAATATTTACTTCACGTTGTACGCCACATACATCTACTGTGGTAAGTTGAAGAGAATTTTCATCAATTTTGACAATTTGACCGGAACGCCTAAACACATAATATTTTTACTCCTATTAGTATTTAAGCTGAAATTTAGTGATTTCTATGTTATTAAAATTAATAAATATTATTAAAAACTAACCGCACTTTTTCTTGATCTTTTACGCCCGCAGAACTTTCCACTCCAGAATTAATATCCAAGCCTAAGCAATTTTGTTGAATGGCTTGTTCTACGTTATTTGGCGAGATACCGCCAGCTAAAATAATCTTGTGCTTAAGATGTTCGGGAATTAATGACCAATCAAAAGTTTTTCCTGTGCCACCTTGCTGGTTCGCTATTTGGCTATCAAAAATATAACGATCCACATTCAAATCATCAGTAAAATTGACCGCACTTTGGGTTTCAGTATTGACAGAAATCGCTTTCCAGATTTGCGTGTTTTTTGGTAGCTGCTGGCGAAGTGCGGTAATAAATGCCTCATTTTCTGCACCATGTAATTGCACCGCATAAAGCTGTAACTGGTTGGCTATTTTTACGATAAAGTCAATTTCTTGATTCTGAAAAACACCAACAAATCGAAGTGGATCAGCGGTTACTAATTCTTGCGCTTGGCGTAAACTCACACAACGTTTTGAATGTTCTACGAAGATTAATCCACCGTAAAGCGCACCATTTTCGTAAACGATTTTGACATCTTGTGCACGCGTTAAACCGCATACTTTATTTTCTCCAAAAATCACTTCACGCACCACATTATTCAAATCTTGGTTGCCCATTAAGCTGCTCCCAATTAAGAAACCATGTGCCACTTTTTGTAATTGATGAATTTGCTTGTGATTGTAAATGCCTGATTCGCTAATAATACGTACATCAGCAGGGATTCGGTCGGCGTATTTTTCAGTGAGTTCAACAACACGATTTAAATCCACAGTTAAATCGTGCAAGTTACGATTATTGACACCAATAATTTTCGCACCAAGCGCAAGGGCGCGTTCAAATTCTTCTTCATTGCTGGTTTCTGTCAATACGCCCATACCAAGAGAATGTGCAAGATCTGCCAGTACACGATAAGTTTCATCATTTACCACAGAAAGCATTAATAAAATCGCATCCGCTTGATAGTAGCGAGCAAGGTAAACCTGATATTCGCTGATCATAAAATCTTTGCAAAGAACAGGTTGGCTCACGATATTGCGAACTAAAGGCAAGAACTCAAAATTCCCTTGGAAGTATTTTTCATCTGTCAGCACAGATATAGCGGACGCATAATGTTTATAGACATTGGCGATTTCTTCTAAATTAAATTCAGCACGAATTAATCCCTTGGACGGGGAGGCTTTTTTACATTCCAAAATATAGGCGGGCTTTTGATGCGTACCTTTTGCTAACGCGGCATAAAAAGAGCGGTCAGATTTTTGAATGTTTTGTTTAAACTGAGAAAGGGGAAATTCCTTTTTTTTTGCTTTAACCCATTGTGCTTTGTCTAAGACGATTTTTTGTAGCACCGTAGCAGAGTCAATCGGTTTTGTGAAATCTTGGGTAATCATAGTTTTCTTCTAGTTGTAGTTATCGCAACATTAATATTTCGTTAAGTTTTGTAGCGTTTCAAACGCTTTACCTGATGCAAGATGCACCAATACACTTTGCACATTTTGTTTTAAGTCATCATGCCCGAATAATTTCAATAATAATGCCGTGTTTGCTGCCACAGCATTTGCATGTTCAGCTTTTCCTTTGCCTTGTAAAAGTGCGGTGAGCATTTGGGCATTTTCTTGCGGTTCCCCCCCACGAAGGCTTTCGAGAGATTGCGTTTTTAAGCCAAAATCTTCAGGCGTTAAAGTGAAATATTCAATTTTGCCATTTTTAATTTCTGCCACTTGCGTTTCACCGTGCAATGCGACTTCATCTAAGCCAGAACCATGTACAACAAAGGAATGTTGATGTTCTAAGGCAACTGCGGTTTCAGCATAGGTTTTCACTAATTCAGGCACATATACGCCAAGTAAATGATAAGTTGGGCGAGCAGGATTGATAAGCGGCCCTAAAATATTAAAGATAGTGCACGTTTTTAAAGATGCACGGACTGGCGCAACATGGCGGAAACCAGAATGATATTGTTGAGCAAATAAAAAGCAGACACCAATTTCATCTAATGCTTGTCGAGCTTGCTCTGGTGTGACGTTCACATTAACGCCAAGTGCCGTTAATACATCACTGGCACCTGATTTACTTGATACGCTACGATTGCCATGTTTTGCTATTTTTGCTCCCATTGATGCCGCAACAATCGCACTGGCAGTGGAAATATTAATAGTGTTTTGACCATCGCCTCCTGTTCCTACAATATCCGCAAAAGGATAATCTGGACGTGGAAATGCTTTGGCATTTTGTAATGAGGCGGCAACCGCACCCGAAATTTCCTCAGTATTTGCTCCCCGCACTTTTAAAGCAATAAGCATTGCAGCAATTTGTTCATTGGAAAGCTCACCTTGGATGACTGCATTAAAAAGAGCAGTGCTTTCTGAGGTTGAAAGTGAATGTCCGCTATAAAGTTGTTCTAATAATTGGTTGTGTTGCATAGTCTATTCCTGTTTTTCTTTGTATGTGGATTTGTTAATTTTCTATATTTTATTAAACATAAATATCGTAATCTAAATCGCGCGCCTCATCGCCTGTCATTCCTCGGAAACCCCAGCAATGTGCCGGTTGTTCTTTAATCGTAATTTCCACATCGTGAGCTCGAATACCGAGTTTGTACTCTAATTCGCTAAATAGCATTTTTATCAAGCGTTTTTTTGTGCCTTCCATACGACCAGCCATCAGGTTAATTTCGATGACCGTGTAATCATCGCTACGATCAAAAGGGTAGTAAAAATCTTCTTTTTCTAAGCACAAAAAGCGAATCGCGTGCTTGCCTTTTGGAATGTCTAATCCGAGATGAAGACTGTTATAAATTACTTCCGCGAGTTGTTCACGACGTGGTGCGAGTTTGGATTTAAGTCCGAATACAGTGATCATTTTTTCTCCTTTAAAGTGCGGTTAAAAATCACCGCACTTTTTTCTGTCTTATCTATTTAACAACCATTCAATTGATTGTTGTAATAATTGCGAACCTTGCACAGTTAAAATACTTTCAGGGTGAAATTGGAATGCGCAAATGGGTAAATCACGATGACGAATTGCCATGATAATGCCATTATATTCCGCATTGACGATAAATTCTTTTGGTAAATCTTGTCCCATTAAAGAATGATAACGCGCCACAGGCATTGGATTTGCAAGATCTTTAAACATAGCTTCGTTATCATGGGATATACGAGAAACTTTACCATGCAACACTTCGCCAGCGTGAACAACCTTACCACCAAAGGCTTGAATCAACGCTTGATGACCTAAACAAATTCCAATAATCGGCACTTTATTTTTTAAGCGTTCGATCAATGGCAGTAAAATCCCAGCTTCTGATGGCGTTCCTGGCCCTGGAGAAAGTGCAAGAATGGTATCAAGTGTATTGAGTGCAGTTTCTACCAGTTTTTCTAAGTCGCAGTCATTACGATAAATTGTGACGTTGTGACCTAATACACGAAATTGATCCACAAGATTGTAAGTGAAGGAATCGAAGTTATCTAAAAATAAAATATTAGCCATAATAATTCTTCCTTATTTTGCTTGTGTATTAACTTGACGAATTGCTTTTAAGACAGCCGCGGCTTTGTGGCGTGTTTCATCAGCTTCCATTTGTGGATCAGAATCCAATACTTCACCGCAACCTGCTTGTACATGGGCTATCCCATTTTGTACGAAAGCAGAACGAATCACGATACAGGTATCAAAATGTCCATCAGACGTGAGATAACCCACCGCACCGCCGTAACTATGGCGTTTTTGTTGCTCAAATTGATAAATAAGCTGCATTGCTTTAATTTTGGGGGCTCCAGTTAATGTGCCCATATTCATACAGGCTTGATAGGCGTGAAGTGCATCTAATTCAGGGCGTAATTTACCCACCACACGAGACACTAAATGCATAATGTGAGAATAGCGATCCACTTGCATTAATTCTGCCACTTTACGGGTACCACTTTGGCAAACTCGAGCAATGTCGTTACGTGCTAAATCAACTAACATTAAATGTTCTGCTTGTTCTTTATGATCAAGGCGAAGTTCTAGTTCTAAATGCGCATCCAATTCAGGATCGATGTTGCCGTGAGCATCAAAACCACGAGGGCGTGAACCTGCGATTGGGTAAATTTCTAACTGACGATTTTCTGGTGCATATTTCAGCGCACTTTCTGGCGATGCACCAAACAAAATAAAGTCTTCATCATTCATATAGAACATATAAGGGCTTGGATTATTTTGTTTGAGTTGGGCATAACTGGCTAATGTATTCGGGCAAGCAAGGGAAAAACGACGAGAAGGCACAATTTGGAAAACATCACCAATGTTAATATGGTGTTTTAAGGCTTTCACAATGCCAGTAAATTCAGGATCGTCAAAGTTTGTTTTAACTTCATCACTTGCTGATTTAATAGAAAGAACGTGATCAATATTTTTTAGTTTTTGTGCGATAGAAAGCGAGGTTTTCGCAATATTAACTTGTTCTTCTTGAGCAAAACAGAAACTTTTAAGTGTCGCTTGTTGATTTTGATGGTCGATAGTAATTAAGTGTTCGGCAAGATAGAAACTGTAATCAGGGCAGTTGATACCATCATTTTTTAATGTAATGCCATCCATTGGAATGAAATTTGCGACGAGATCGTAAGCAAATAATCCGCCTAAGAAAATAGGCGTTTGGCTATATTGATAAAGAGTAGAAACTACACGCAGTCCATCAAAAATAGTAACAGATTGTAATTTATTATCTTCATCGAGTTGATTATCAAGTGGCGAAAATTGTACAGAAAATTCGTCTTCAAAATTGACCGCACTTATTTTTCCAAGTGCGGTTAATTTTGGATGAATTTCTTTTAAAACTTGTTTTCCATTCTTATTTAAAGCTTTAAATGTGACGTTGTGACCTAAACAAGTTATCTTAACCGCAGCATTAACTAAAATAAGACTTTGTAAACTATTTTTACTCCCTATTTCGGCAGAGTCGAGTAGAAGAGAATTTGAATTAGGTTGGCAAAGTGTATTAAAAATAGCGGTGGTATCAGCATAATAGGGAATTGATTGAGCTGTCACCGCAATAAAGGCTTGAGTTTGAATGTTCATATTTATCCTTTTGGAAAATTTTGTACTATTAAACTAGTACAAAAGAAATAAGTCAAGCCTGATTTTTATTTTTTATACTTTTTGATTAAAAATTGTATTTTTTATTCCTTTGCCCAAGGGCGACCTCCATAATATTCTATATTTTGCTGATTTATCACTTCTAATATTTTTGCAGAAATATTATTGTTATCTTCATCTGACAAGGATAATTGAGGAAAAACACGACGAACAGCAATTAGTTTATTGAAATCTGCCCTATATTTAACGGTATATTTTCCTGAAGTTTGACCTATTAACCCCAAACTTTTTAAGGCAGATAAAAAGCTGCGATCACCAATTAATGGCGTGTTCCAACTATATGAAGTTTTTTGTGCAATCTCACGAGGTACGGCGTAACAATAAGATTACGAGATGTAATTATGCAATAGAAAATATTTTTGGAAAATTTGGAATAAAATAATCTGGCAGACACATTATTTTAAATAAAAGATCTGCCAGATTTGATAATCTATAATTAGGCTTTAGTAGAGAGATTACCTAAATCCTTATCAATTAGGAACAAGCCTTTGCCATCTTCTCCAAGAAAATTTAATTTATCTAAAATACTACTAAATAATTTTTCTTCTTCATGTTGTTCTTCCACATACCATTGTAAGAAATTAAATGCAGAGTAGTCTTTTTCTTCAAAGGTTTTACCTACTAATTCATTGATTTTACTGGTAATTAATTTTTCATGCTCATAGGTAGCTTCAATTACTTCTTTTAATGATTTATATTCATGTGCAGGTGCTTCAATTGCAGAAATTACAGCAAGTGAGCCAGTTTCATTTAAATAAGTAAATAATTTACGCATATGTTGCATTTCTTCAGCAGCATGAACTGATAAGAATTTTGCAGTGCCTTCAAAGCCTTGCTGATCGCACCAAGCACTCATTTGTAAATATAAATTAGAAGAATAAAACTCTAAATTCATTTGATCGTTTAATAGTTTTACTACATTTTCTGATAACATACTATTTTCTCCTATCTATTCCAAAGTTGCGAGTTCACGATCAATAAAGAATAATCCTTTACCATCTTCGCCAACAAGATTAAATCTATCAATAATTCCACTAAATAATTTTTCTTCTTCATGCTGTTCTGCTACATACCACTGCAGGAAGTTAAAAGTAGAGTAGTCTTTGCTTTCAAAAGTAACTTCAACTAATTCATTGATTTTTGACGTAACTAATTTTTCATGTTCTAAAGTTATTTCAAAAACTTCTCTTAATGAAGAATAATCATGTTTAGGAGCATCAATTTTGCCTAAAATAGGCATACCACTAGTTTCACTTACATAATTAAACAGTTTTTGCATATGTTCTAATTCTTCATCAGCATGACGAAGTAAGAAGGTAGCAGCCCCCTCATAACCGTGTTTTGAACACCATGCACTCATTTGTAAATAAACATTAGAAGAGTAGAACTCTAAGTTAATTTGGTCGTTCAGCTTGTTTATGATTATTTGATTAAGCATAACTAATTCCTTTCCATTTTGATTGATAAAATGCAATAAAGCGTAATTTGCGGCAATCATTTTAAATTCACAAATGATAATTGCAAGTTTTTTATCAAAAATTTTGATATAACTAATTAATTTTAAAAAGAAAAATAAAAAACAATTATTATCATTTACATAATTCTATATAAATTAAACGTGACGTTGTCACAATAAAACTAACAAATTTTAAATTAGTATTAGATATGTCTTTATTTTCCTCCTTAGATTTGGATGAAAATTTAGATTATCGAGTAAACATGAAAACTTACCAACTTTTATTAAACCTAAAGATCGTTATCAATTAATTGACAAATGTAATATCATTCTGCTAGAAAAACACGGTCAAATTTACCTGTACTTTTCTTATAACTACTTTCTTTTGATTATCCATTTAAAATTTTTCATATTGTCATCAAACTGTCACAATTATTTTCTACACTTCGCTACGCAATCTAAATAACACTCAAGGAGAATTTGTTATGTTTATGCATAAAATGAAAAAAAATCTTATTATCGTTTTAACCTTAGGTACGTTACCTTTTGCTCAAGCTAATAGCATCACTGGTGCTGGAGCGTCTTTCCCTTATCCAATTTATGCGAAGTGGGCATCTTTATATGAGAAAGAAACTGGGAATAAAGTTAATTATCAATCCATCGGTTCGGGCGGCGGACAACAGCAAATTATTGCAAAAACGGTTGATTTTGGTGCCTCTGACGATCCAATGAAATCCGAATTATTACAACAACACCAACTAGTCCAATTCCCTGCGGTTATCGGTGGTATAGTGCCTGTTGTTAATTTGCCTGAAATTAAACCTGGTAAATTAAAGTTATCAGGTAAGCTGTTAGCAGAAATCTTCCTTGGTAAGATTAAAAAATGGAACGATCCTGACTTAGTTGCATTAAATCCAACGCTTCCTTTACCAAATAAAAACATTATTGTGATTCATCGTTCAGACGGCTCTGGAACAACATTTGGCTTCACTAATTATCTATCTAAAGTTTCGAACGATTGGAAAAATCAAGTTGGTGAAGGTAAATCAGTGAAGTGGTTAACAGGTCAAGGTGGAAAGGGGAATGAGGGAATTGCTTCTTATGTTCGCCAAATGAAATACACCATTGGTTATGTAGAGTATGCCTATGCCAAACAAAATCAGCTTGCTTGGATTTCATTACAAAATCAAGCAGGGCAATTTGTACAGCCTTCTAATGAAAGTTTCATGGCAGCTGCAAGTCACGCAAAATGGCACGAAAAGGCGGGAATGGGTGTTATATTAACCAATGAAACGGGGGAAAAATCTTGGCCAATTACGGCAGCGAGTTTTATTTTATTAAATAAATATTCTGACAACCCTGAAACAACTAAAAATGTATTAGCCTTTTTTGATTGGGCATTCTCAAGAGGGCAAGATGCGGCAACTGAATTAGATTATGTGCCAATTCCAGCTGATGTGGTATCTACCATTAAAAGTCAATGGAAAACAGAGCTAAAACAATAAAAATCTCTTTATTTTATACCGCACTTTATACAAAACCTAGCACTTAACATTAATAAAGTGCGGTTATCTTAAATAATTTTGGAAAATACTTATGCTCACAAAAAGTCGGAAATATTTTAATCAAACATGGATTGAATCATTATTCAAACAGACTACGGCATTGTTTGCTTTGCTTGTGTTTATTTTACTTGCTGCTATTTTAATTTCTTTAGTCATAGGAAGCTGGGAAAGTATTAAACGTTTTGGTGGGAGTTTTCTATTAGAAACATATTGGGATCCTGTACAAGAACAATATGGGGCAATTATTCCTATTTTAGGTACGCTTATTACGGCGGGTATCGCATTATTTATCGCAGTACCCATTTCATTTGGTATTGCTATTTTTTTAACGGAGCTAGCTCCCAATTGGCTAAAACGTCCTATAAGCATTGCGATTGAAATGCTAGCTGCAATTCCTTCTATTATTTACGGAATGTGGGGGTTGTTTGTTTTCGTTCCATTATTTCAAGAACATATTCAGCCAGTACTAATTGACAATTTGGGTAGTTTACCTGGATTAGAATTATTTTTTTCTGGCGTACCTTTTGGTGTTGGTTTATTTACGGCAGGATTAGTGCTTGCCATAATGATCATTCCTTTTATTGCATCCGTAATGCGGGATGTCTTTAGTATAGTACCACCAATGTTAAAAGAAGGTGCTTATGGATTAGGTGCAACCACTTGGGAAGTGGTTCGACAAGTGATTGTACCACACACTAGAATAGGGCTTGTTGGGAGTGTGATGCTAGGATTGGGAAGAGCATTGGGCGAAACAATGGCTATCACTTTTATTATAGGTAATTCGTTTCAATTGCCTAATTCCTTATTTTCACCTTCTACCTCAATCGCATCTGCTATTGCTAACGAATTTAATGAAGCAGGTGGATTACAAAAATCTGCATTGATGGAATTAGGATTACTTCTCTTTGTTATCACAACTATGGTATTGATTTTATCAAGATTAATGATTACAAAAATGCAACAAACAAAAGGGAAATAAGATGAAAACTAATCAAAACTTGCGTTTTTATTGGCGTAAAACACACAATAAATTAATGTTAGGGCTTTCCTATATTTCAGTAATTATCGGCTTATTTTGGTTGTGTTGGATATTATTCACTCTAATTACCAAAGGCATTCCAGCTTTATCAATTGATTTATTCACACAATCTACCCCTGCCCCTAATGAAAAAGGGGGATTGTTAAATGCACTGATTGGTTCGTTTTTTATTGTCGGTGCGGGTACATTGATAGGCACGCCTATAGGGGTATTGGCAGGAACGTATTTGGCAGAATATGGTCGTTATAGCCGTTTCGCACAAATTACCCGTTTTCTTAATGATATTCTTCTTTCTGCCCCTTCTATTATTATTGGTTTGTTTGTTTACAGCTTGTATGTATCAAAAATCGAGCATTTTTCAGGGTGGGCTGGAGCATTCGCATTAGCTTTATTGCTTATTCCTATCGTGGTACGCACTACGGACAATATGTTATTACTTGTACCAAATAATTTACGTGAAGCAGCGGCAGCTCTTGGTTGCTCTCAATGGCAAGTTATTATGATGATTTGTTATCGAGCAGCTAAATCAGGGATTTTAACTGGCGTGCTATTAGCAGTTGCCCGAATTTCAGGAGAAACTGCACCGCTATTATTTACCGCTCTGTCTAATCAATTTCTATCTTGGAATATGAATGAACCTATCGCAAATTTACCTGTAGTTATTTATCAATATGCAGCAAGTCCTTTTACAGATTGGAATAATCTAGCTTGGGCAGGTGCAGCTCTAATAACATTATTTGTGCTTTGCTTAAACATTTTCACTCGACTCTTCTTTCAACATAAAAAATAATGAGGCAATATGATTAGTCTACAAGAAACCAAAATAGCTGTGCAAAATCTAAATTTCTACTATGAGGATTTTCATGCATTAAAAAACATTAATTTACGTATCGCTAAGAATAAAGTGACCGCCTTTATTGGTCCTTCAGGTTGCGGTAAATCTACTTTATTGCGGAGTTTTAATCGGATGTTTGAACTATATCCAAATCAAAAAGCTACTGGTGAAATTAATTTAGACGGTGAAAATTTACTCACAACAAAGATGGATATTTCTCTGATTCGTGCTAAAGTTGGTATGGTTTTCCAAAAACCAACGCCATTTCCAATGTCGATTTATGATAATATTGCATTCGGTGTTCGTTTGTTTGAAAAATTATCAAAAGAAAAGATGAATGAACGAGTAGAATGGGCATTGACTAAGGCCGCTCTTTGGAATGAAGTGAAAGATAAATTACATAAAAGCGGAGATAGTTTATCTGGCGGACAACAGCAACGCTTGTGCATTGCTCGAGGGATTGCTATTAAACCTAGTGTGTTGTTGTTAGATGAACCTTGTTCGGCATTAGATCCTATTTCGACTATGAAAATTGAAGAACTCATTACGGAGTTAAAACAAGATTATACTGTGGTTATAGTAACTCATAATATGCAACAAGCTACACGTTGCTCCGACTATACGGCATTTATGTATTTGGGTGAATTAGTTGAATTTGGTCAAACACAACAAATTTTTGATAAACCCAAGATACAACGTACAGAAGATTATATTCGCGGTAAAATGGGGTAGTTATTTTGAGCTCACTCTTATTAAAAAGTAAAAGTTTGGTGAGAATGTATTATTTCTCACTTCACTTTTATGCCATAAATCAAATGAAGGAGTATTATGACGAGAAAAATTCTGATAGTTGAAGATGAATGTGCAATCCGTGAAATGATCACACTGTTTTTATCTCAAAAATACTATGATGTGATTGAAGCGAGCGATTTCAAAACAGCGATAAACAAGATAAAAGAAAATCCTAAACTAATATTATTGGATTGGATGCTACCTGGTCGTTCAGGTATACAATTTATACAGTATATTAAAAAGCAAGAAAGCTATGCTGCGATTCCCATTATTATGCTCACAGCTAAAAGTACAGAAGAAGATTGTATTGCCTGTTTAAATGCAGGGGCTGATGACTACATCACTAAACCCTTTTCACCTCAAATTTTATTAGCTCGCATTGAGGCAGTATGGAGGAGAATTTATGAACAACAAAGTCAATTTATACAAATCGATGAACTTTCCATTGATGAAAATGCTCAGAGAGTGTTTTTCCAACAGCAGGAAATTAATTTAAGTAGTACAGAATTTAAATTGTTACATTTTTTTATGAGGCACCCTGAAAAAGTTTATTCTAGAGAACAATTGTTAAATCGTATTTGGCATAATGATCTAGAAGTTGAATATCGCACTGTTGATAGCTATATTCGCCGTTTACGCCGTAATTTAGCTCCTTTTCAATGTGAAGATTACATCCAAACAGTTCGAGGATCTGGTTATCGATTTTCTAGTTATTTACGAGATAAACAATGAAAAAAATATTGAATTTTATTGTTGAAATAAATTTGGCAATCATTATTTCCTTATTTACTTCTGATTTTATTCTTTGGTTTGCAATAATACTTTTATTAATTTTAGCTTGGCATCATATTAATGAATATCGTTTACTTAAATATCTCAATTTAAAGCAAGATAATAAATTCTCTTTATTACAATTAGGGACATTCTCTCAAACTGAAGCCTACCATCGTCATCAAATTTACAAAGAAAAATGTGCAAGTTTACGTTTGTTATCTCAAATAAATAAAAATATTAAGTATTTACCAGATGCAATTATTATCTGTCAGCATAATGGTAATATTTCTTGGTGTAATTCAATTGCACAACAGATGTTTGATTTTTGTTGGAATAAAAAAGTCCAGAAAAATATTTTTGATGTTATTTTTTATGAACAATTTAAACATTATTTTTTCAGTCAAAAAAAAAGACGACCGTTAGTACTATTAACTTATAATCAACGTTATATTGAGGTGCAGTCGCACGCTTATAATTCTCATATGATTTTAGTTGTCGCTCGAGATATTACAGATATGATTCATTTACTTAATTCACGCCAAAAATTCTTGAGTAATATTAATCACGAGCTACGTACTCCATTAACCGTATTACAAGGTTACTTAGAAATTCTTGCAGATAATAATATTCAGAACCCTCTACAAAAAAAGGCTATTTTTGCAATGCAAGAGCAAAGCCAACGAATGGAACATCTATTACAACAATTTAATTTTTTAGCAAAAATAGAAACAACTTCAGATAAGGATTTTCGTACATTTGATATGTCAGCCATGATAAATTCTTTAAGAAAAGATACAGATATATTAAATACTTATAATCATCACATTGAATTTATTATTCAGCCTAATATCATTATTTTTGGAAATGAATCTCAACTAAGAAGTGCCGTTTCAAATTTAATTTATAATGCTATTAAGCATTCTGGCAAACAGTGTCATATTCAAATTCAATGGGAAACTTGTGAACAGGGTATTAAATTTAACGTGATAGATAATGGTGTTGGCATATCACCACAGCATATTCCACATTTAACAGAACGTTTTTATAGAGTTGATGAATCTCGTAGCCATTTAACTGGTGGAAGTGGTTTAGGACTAGCTATTGTGAAGCATACTTTATTACAATATCATTCTCATTTAAATATTGAAAGTACTGAAACGAAGGGTAGTAGTTTTTCGTTTATCATACCTAAACGCTTTGTCATATCAAAAAATAATAAAGAAATTCAATGATAATACACGTTGCAAGTATTAGCTGACACGGTAGTAAATAACACATCAGAAAATCGAAAATAGCGGGCTAGTGGAGAGCTTAGATACATAAAAAACACAGCTTGGTAGTTTTTCACCCATCTAAACTTATATTATTTAGATTATGTAGCAGTTGCTAAATCACCTAAATCTTTATCAATCAAGCATAAATCTTTAAATGCTGCAGTACTTTCACACCCATGAATCGAACACTGTAAATAAACATCATAGTATGGCTCTAAATTAATTTACTCGTTCATCTTATTTGATTAAGTATAACTAATTAAGAGAGAAGAAATAATCTCTTTATAACCTATAATTAAAGTTACTTTGTATTTTTTTATAATTTAACATAATATACATTATGCGAAATTAGTTATCAGGTTAGCGGGAACTACGGATTAAATAAATCACAGAGTTATACACAAGTTACAAGTACTAGCAAAACAAGACAAAATAAGGCTAGATAACACGTTGTAACGCGTCATTTTATAGAGTTATTGAACGGATGAATTTAAATGTAAAGGAAATGTAAAGTGAAATAAGCTTAAATCTATGTGATTACGCTACGTAAAATCTGGAGAATTTCTTGGATATTTTCTTCCCAGAAAAACAACAAAAAAAGCACGTTTTTATTAAAACGTGCTTTTTGACGAAATGTGACAACGTATCGACTAACCTAGTAATTTTATACCATATTCATATACTTGTTGTAGCAAAGATAGTTTTTCAGAATTATCTGAATGTTCCTCAGCTAAACGTTGTAAACTTGATTCAAACTCTACCGCACTTTTTTCAAGTTTATTCTGCCGGTATTTTTTCCATTTAATTTGTTCAGCGCGTGTGAGGGTTTTATAAAAATGACGAGCGCGATAATGGAACAATAATTCAAGGATACGTTTATCTTCAAAAGCTAAACCATGTTCAGATAATTTTTCTGCAGGTAAACTACGTAAAATAGCCATATTATTTTTATCAGCATTGCTAAAAAAGCCATTGTATAACTCAGTTTCTACATTATCATTCGATGCAAATTGACGTTCTTCATTAAAAATATCCGCCACTTTTTCACGAATATCAAAAGATGCTCGTAATTTTGCAAGATTATCCAAGCATAATTGTCGATCAATACCCAATCGATTTGCTGTTTCTGGTAACAAAGTTTTAGCTGGTGCTAAAATAGGACATTTATTGATATGCACAAGCTTTAACGGAACAGATGAAACTCCTCTTTCTTCTAATTCAGATTTTTTAGTATATAAATCTGTCCGTAATTCATCCGCACTTTTGGCTAATAAATTATCGATATCGCCAGTTAAATCACAAACAATGAGTGCATTTTGATTTGTCGGATGCCAAGCTAAAGGTGCAACCCAAGTGCAATTTCCACGATAATTCCCTAGCATTCCAGAAACATGCACTAAAGGTGTCATTGCGCCTGTATCAACTAATTTTTCGATTTCTTTTTTACCTCGGTTTTCAAAGAAATATTGGAATAATTTAGGCTGTTTTTCTTTAATTAATTTCGCCATAGCAATAGTTGCATATACATCCGCCATGGCATCGTGAGCATTTTCATGCTCAATACCATTTGCTTTAGTGAGTTTTTCTAAGCGGAAACTTGGCATTCCATCATCGTCATAAGCCCAATTAATTCCTTCTGGACGCAAGGCATAACAGGCTCGCACTAAATCTAACAAATCCCAGCGTGAATTCCCGTTTTTCCAGCTGTATTCATAAGGATCAATGAAATTACGATAAAACGTATAACGCGTCATTTCATCATCATAGCGAATATTGTTATAACCCATGACACAAGTATTGGGTTGGGAAAATTCTGCTAAGATATTTGCGGCGAATTCAGGCTCTGAAAGCCCCTTTTCATTACATTCTTGAGGCGTAATTCCTGTGACCATTACGGCTTCAGGAGCCGGTAAATAATCGTTGGTTTGTTTACAATAAAACATTATTGGTTCGCCAATGATATTAAAATCAGCATCTGTACGAATACCCGCAAATTGCGCAGGGCGATCTGTTGCTGGATTTACACCAAAACTTTCATAATCGTAAATAAAAAAGCTGAAATCTTTTGCCATGACTAGTCTCTTTTACGCGATGATTTTATCTAAATAATATAGGCAAAAAATAGCCGACAAACTGAAAATAATACCTAGCCAATTTAGCTTACTGATTTTTTCTTTAAAAGCTGATGCGCCAGTTAGCGTGCCTAAACAAATCACGCCAATGTTCATTCCCGCGAAAACAAGCGTTGGATTTCCAGCAAAACTTTGATGTGCTTTTATATAGAATAAAATATTAAAGAAATTCAATACACCTAAAACGATGCCGCCAATTACACTTGATGATGTCCATTGCGCACGTTTTAAGAATAAATAGATAAACATAACGCAAGCTGCAAGCGAGAAAGAAATAAACAATGTTGCAGGAAATGCACCGCCGCTTTTCGCCACTTGTTTGAATAAAATATCAATGATGCCGTAACCAAACCACACACCGATTAATCCTAAAACACCTTTAAAATTGACCGCACTTTGCCCTTGAGTTGGCTTAGTTAATAAACAAAATAAACCAATAAAAGCTAATACAACGCCAATGATTTTAGATTGGCTTAGTGTTTCATGAAAAATTAAAAACGCAGCTAAAATGGGAAGAAACAACGAAAGACGTTGCGCTGCGTCAGAACGTATAATTCCAGCAAACCCCACTGCTTTTGACATAATAATAAATACGCTAGGTAGCAATAAACCTAGTGCTAAAAAAATGGGTGAATTTTCGCTTTGTGCAATGTAATCAGTAAACTCTAAGCCTTTAAAATCAGGTTTAAGTAAGAAATAACTGAAAGTGATGGCTGTAATGTAGTTGAATGCGATAGCTTGTTCAATAATGATATTTTTTTTACGGGCAATTTTCAGTAAAACTGAAACTGCTACGCTGCAAAGAATGGCAAGAATAAGATTGTGCATTTTTAATCCTTAATAGCTTGTTTAATTAAACTCATAACGTATTCAAGATATTGGGTACTTTCAACAGCAATTTCATAATCTCCATTTCCCCAGTGACCAGTATTAGATACATTTTTGGCTAAATTTTTAGGATCATCTAATTCTCCATAAGGAAGATTAATCCAAATTTTTAAATTCTTTTGTTGAATACGAATATCTGCAATATTTCGATCTTTTTTAAATGCAATGTAAAGTTTACGTACATTAATTTCTATATTTTGATCTAAGTTTAAAATTGCTTGCCTAAATGACTCATATAATTCCTGAATAAAATCAGTTTTATCAGCTAAGTGATCAGATTCTTGATAAACTTTTATTTCTTTTAATATTGAGAGTTCCTCTCTCTTTTCATTAGAAACTGCTTTAATATTAGGTGCTGATTTTAATTTATTAATAATATTGAGCGTAATAATATCATTATCAAAGCGATTAACTTCCCATAATTCAATAGGTAAATCTTTAAAATTCGTGGCTTGAATTTGGAAATCATTAAAAGCAGGTGAAACAAAAATCACCTTAGATTGTGACCAATCCACATCATTTCTTTTAAGTGGGACTTTTTGCTTTTCATTATATTCCACAATAAAATCAGCTTTATATTCAAGCATCAAATTAAGATAAGAAATCCCTTGATCAACCACACTAGAATTTTGTTGTCTTTTATATTCAATAATGACAAAGGCTTGAGTTTCAGGATCAAAAGCTAAGGTATCAATACGTGAATTTTTAATAGAAAATTCCGAACGAATAAAAATATAGCCACTTAATAAGGTAAGATTTTCTTCAAATAAACGCTGAATATCCTTTTCCAGCTTAAATTTTTGCTGCTTCAGCTGTGATAATTGTCCTTTTTTTGATGTAAAGATTTTCATTATTCCTTCCTTAAAGGCTTAAGTGCGGTCAAAAACACCGAAATTTTCAACCGCACTTCCCTTCTATTTTTTAATCTGTCGCACCGAATCCGCGTAAACCAACAACGTGTACGTGCTCTTGGTTGCCTGCGATTTTACGCACGAGTTTATAAGTGGTGCCTTTTTCCGGGCTGATATTTTCAGGTGCAGCGATAAGCAACTGCATATCCAAACGTTCGCAAAGTTCGAATAAGGTAGAAATAGATTTACCATCTAAACGTGCCGCTTCATCTAAGAACAACAAGCGACAAGGCACAATATCTTTACCACGAATTCGACGGCTTTCTTCTTCCCAGCTTTGAACAACCATTAAGAGAATTGACATACCTGTACCGATAGCTTCACCAGTAGAAAGTGCACCACTTTCTGCACGTAACCAGCCATCAGCACCACGGAATACTTCCACTTCAAGCTCAAGATAATTACGGTAATCTAACAATTCTTCACCAATTGTTTGCGCTGTGCGTTGTCCCATATCAATATGTGGATTAATGCGTTGATAGAGCTTCGCCATAGCTTCAGAAAAAGTGATGCGATTATCGTTGAATAAATCTTGATATTCATTTTGCTGACCAGAAAGTGCGTCCAACAACATGGCATGGGTATCACGAATATTCACTACCAAACGAACAGATTTCACCTGACCAAACGCAATGTTTTGTAAGCCTTGGTTAAGCATACGAATGCGATTTTGTTCACGCTGAATCGTTTTACGCATAATATTTGCAACACTTTCAGAACTGATTGCCAATTTTTTCTCACGGCCAGTTAATTCAGCCGTTAAACGAGAAAGCTCAATTTCCATTTGTTCAATGGCATCAATTGGATCATCCGTTTTAATAATGTCTTGGCGAATACGTTCACGTAGGTGCTGATATACCGCGATAAAGAACCGCACTTTATTTTCAGGTTTGCGACTATCTTCAGACACTCTTAGGCTATCACGTAAATATTCATTATCCGCCACTGCTGTACGTAACGCACCTAACGCTTTATCTGACATTGAACGTAATTCATCTGCAGATAAATAAGCGAGCTCTCGGCGATTGAGGCGTTTTTCCATATCAGAGTTACGTGATAAGCGTAAAACCACACACCAACTCACTTTTGCTGCTACAACTAATTCACGTTGAGTTTTATAATCACGTTCAGTTTTGCGGATTAGACGATTTAAGTTGTCCGCTTCGCTTTCAATTAATGTCAGTTGTTTTTCTACATAAGAACGACGCTGACGGCTTGTTGAAAGTTGTTGATGTAATTCATCACGACGGATACGCGCGCGTTCTTCAGCACCATCATCAGCTCTCACGCCAAGATCGCTAATTTCCCCAATCAATTCATTTAAGAGTTGATATTTACTATCGTAAGAACTTTGTAACTGAATCAATACGCAATTATATTCGGCAAATTGACTTTGTTTTTGACGAACTTGCTCACGTTGTGTATCTCGCTGTGCTTGCATTTGTTCTAAACGTTGGCGAAGTTTTTCATTGAGTTCAGAAGTTTCAGCCTGCCCTGCATCTTCATAACCAAAATGCGGTTTACGTTGTACAACATCAGCTAACGCAAATACACGTTGTTGAACTTGTTTTTGACGCTCAATCGCTTGAGTTAATTCATTTTTTAAGCCTTCGTAATTTTCTGGATCACTTTGTAAACTATTGGCTATAGGCTCTAATTGTGACAACGTTACGCCATATTGACGAATAAAATATTCATCTTGCTCTGCAATATCTAATTGCTCACGACATTCTTCAATACGATCAATTAAATCTTCATTAGCTAATACATTGAGTTGTGGAATTAACTTATTGAGTAATTGCAGTTTTTCTTTTGCATTATCTAATTGAATGCGTAATTGTTGTTCGCCGTTATTAAATTGGTTTAATTCACGATCAATTTCATTGCGTTCGCGATTAATCTCAGACATTAACTCTTCTGGATTTGGCTGGAACGCCAGTGCTAAATGTAACCCAACAAATTGGCTGAAATGTTCGTGTAAACGTTGGCATTTTTGTACATCAAACGCAATTTGTGCATGTTGTTCTGCCACTTCATCACGTTCAATTTGTAATTCTTCTAAACGTTTTTCACGTGCTGCACGCCCAAATAACGGGATTTCAGGGAATCTTGAATAGCGTAATTCACGATCTGAAACTTGCACTACAACACCCAGCTCAAGTTCTTGTGCAGATAATACGCTATCGTCAAATGCGGTAGGATCGCCTTCAATTAAATACAAATCATCAGGGCAATCTTCTAATTGCGCAAGTTGTTCACGCACAGCATTGAGATCACGCACAACAATAGCATGACGCACAGGTCCGTAAAGTGCGGAGAAATAAGGCGCATCTTCAATGGTTACATCATCGTAAAGCTCTGAAAGCAGCACACCACCAAAACGTTCTGCCAGCATATTTAAACGTGAATCTTCTGAACCATCTGGCTGACTTAAACGAGAAATTTGTTCATCTAAATGCAAACGTTTTTGTTCAAGTTGATCACGCTGCATCGTGAGTTCACGTTCTTTCACAAGTTGTGATTGCATAAAATTCATCACATCTTGGCTATGTTCAAACGTCTCGCCACTTTGTTGTTCTAGACGTTCCAATGCAGCTTGAGCCGTCAGCCATGCTGGTGCTTTACGCGCATTTTCATCATAAAGTGCGGTTAAATTTTCACGTTTTTGACGAAGCGTAGAACGGTTTTCCACTTGTTCTGAAAGTCTTGCTGAAATGTCTTCAATTAACGCTTCTTGCTCGGCGTGATAATCCTCTAATTCTTCTGCTGTTTGTAAACTTAAATTAGCACGTTGATTAAAATCATTAAGTAATTTGACCGCACTTTGTTGTTGTGCATAACGTTGCTCAAGTTCATGTAATTTTGTGCGAAGTTGTGGCGTTTGTTGTGCCTGCAATTTTTGGCTTGGATATTCACGTAATAATTCTTTGGCACTTTCCCAGGCTGCAGAACGAGGCATTTCACCCGCAATTTTGCATACTAATTGATACGCTTTATCGAACTGAGATTTTGCCGCTTCAGAAATAGACATTTTGTGCTCAAGCTCAAGTACGGTTTCCGTTAAACTTTCAGCATGGGCTTCAAATTCTGCGTGATAATCTTCTACATTTTTAACACTTAAATCCGCTAAACCGCATAATGTTTTCGCTTTTTCAAGGGCTGCAATGGCTTGTTGATATTGAAGTGCGCGAGTTTGTTGGGCATCTAATGCTTTTTGATAGTCAGCTAATTGGGATCGTACAGCGTCAATTTCAATTTCAGTTTGCTCAAATTGGGCTTGGCTTTCTTCTAACGCATCATTCGCATCTTCAACCACCATTTTTTGTTCTTCTAAACGCTCGGTGAGTTCTGCAATATCTTCTTGATAACGCGTAATTTTTTCTTGGTGACGCAAAGCGTTTAACACTAAGTTAAGATGATCAACCGCACTTTGGTGATCAACTTCTAAAGTACGTTCACTTTCTGCCAATTCAGCCACTTCTCGACTTAAATCAACTAAACGATGTTGGGATAAATTCTGCTCTGCTTTTGCTTTATACCACTCACGACGAGATTCTAATGCAGCCTCAATATTGACACGGCGTTCATTCGCATTACGCATATAATCCGAAGCAACATAGTTGGTGGTTTCAGTAATTAAATGTTTGAATAAATCGCGATCTGATTGAGTGACCTTAATCGCTTCTAAAGTCATACGGTTTTCACGTAATGCACTTTCCATATCTTGGAAAGCTTTACGCACACCTAAATTTTCTGGCAATAAATAGTCACGTAAAGAGCGTGTGATTGCGCTAGAAATACCGCCGTATAAAGACGCTTCGATAAGTTTATAGAATTTGCTTCGGTCTGATGCTGAACGTAAACGTTTCGGAATAATACCTAAATCGAACATCATGCCGTGATAATCGGTGATGGAATGATATTGTTTAAATTGCGCACCGATGTTTTCAATTTTATCTTTAAGTTCGTTTAAATTAAGGACACGTGCTTGACGTTCGTCCACGATTTCAGTGAAAAGTGCGGTTGGATTTTGAGATAATTCGACACCTTGAATTGAGAACGTTTTTAAATCAACCTTTTTATCACGACCTGCAATTTGTTGCAGACGCACACCAACAAGAATACGTTGATGACGTGAATTAATGGTATCTAATACTGCGTAACAAACACCCGGGCGTAATTTACCATGTAAACCTTTATCGCGAGAACCGCCTGTAGAGCCAGCCTCTGTTGTATTACGGAAATGTAAAAGGGTTAAATCGGGAATTAATGCGGTCACAAATCCAGCCATTGTGGTTGATTTCCCCGCACCGTTACCCCCAGAAAGTGTGGTAACTAATTCATCTAAATCAAAAGTACGGGCAAAAAAACCATTCCAGTTAATTAAGGTTAAAGAACGGAATTTACCACGCTCTACACCATTGTTTGCAGTCATGCTAAAAGGTATAGATGCATCAACGATTTCTTCGACGTTTTCATTTTCCATAATGACTTCATCGCTCTCTAATTCGATTTCATTTTCTAATTCAAAAACATCAGACATTATTCTTGTTCTCCGTCAAATTCTTCGTCAATTTCATCCGCACTTTTCGTATCGTTTTCCATTAATTGCGCTTGTTTTTCCAACGCTAAGGATTCTGGTGTTGCCACTTCCCCATCACGAATAAGTCGAGCTTGTGCTTCTAATGGATCATCTCCGCTACGCACTTCTGCACCAAAACGAAATACAGATTCAGAAATCGTAAATTTCCCACTATTTTGTTCGCCAACAGTTTGAATCATACCTAAACGACGTAAACGACCAATTGCAGCCCGCACTTTTTCTACCAATTTTTGTTTATCTAAGTCAGAACCACTTGAACGCTGATTAACTGCTTTTAATAATTTTCCTTCATCGGCAAGATTTAATAATTCATCATACACTTCTTGCGTACTAAAAATGCCCTGTTGAGCTAAACGTTCTGGGCTTAAATAAAGATAACAAAGCACTTTACCAACAAGCATTTCCAACTCAGAAAGTACTGAACGCGCAATTAATGTCGTTGCTTTCGGGCGAAGATAGAAGAATCCTTCTGGCGCACGAATTAGTTCCACGTTATAGCGACGATAAAATCCGTCTAATTCATTTTGGAAATCCATTAAAAATGCGTGATTATCTAAATGCTCCGTGCTGATATGGCGACCGGAACGTAACAGGCTATCTACCGCTGGAAATATTGGATTTGCAATCGCCACAGCGAGTTTTGGGGAAATTACATCTTGAAGGTTGTCTGTCATAGGTTATTTCTCTATTAAAACTTTATTCAGTTACTTTCTTCGTTAATCATTATTGCCAAATCTCCCCTGGCCCCTCTTTGCTAAAGAGGGGGATATTCTTTAACAAATCAATTCTTGCTGATTACTTCAGCATTTTTTAACACAATGAAATAATCTCAATATCGATTATTTCATTATTATTCCCCCATTTAGCAAAGAGGGATTGGGGAAATCTAACAAAAGTAATTCCGTCGAAATTAGCTTTTAAATTATCTTAAAATCAATACTTATCAATCACATGCGCTTGCACTTCTGCGCCACGTTTATTAATTGCTTGCCAAGCTGGATAAATACCCGATAAATCATCATTTGCCATACCAAGACGTACGGCTTGATCAACAATGATTCGAGCCACATCAAAATGACGAGAAAGTGGATAATTTTCCAGTTGTTCTTTTAACACTAAACTCAAATCAATCGGACGGTTATTTTCACGATA
Organism: Haemophilus influenzae; assembly: GCF_019703545.1. Lineage (NCBI taxonomy): Bacteria > Pseudomonadati > Pseudomonadota > Gammaproteobacteria > Pasteurellales > Pasteurellaceae > Haemophilus > Haemophilus influenzae. Next base: position 1,474,218 of record NZ_AP018771.1, read on the forward strand.
AGCAATCAGTAAGCCTTGCATATGCTCTACAATTTGATCATGTAAATCAGAAAGGGATTCGTATTGCAATTCTTCCGGCAATTCACCTAAAGCATCATCTTCACGCAACACCATTTCTTCATCACGTAGATCAACTAAACGCTCAGCTTGCGCTGTCCATAAGAACCAAGGATGCTCAAAATAATGATGAATAGAATTACGTAAACGTTGTGAGAATACACGATTTTTATCCATATCAATGGCAGTTCGGATAAATTTATGCACATGGCGGTCATAACCAATCCATAAGTCTATGGCTTGTTGTCCCCAGCTAATAATTCGGTCAAGTTTAGATTGTAAATCGGTAATTAATTGATCAATAAAATACAAATCATCTCGCCCAATCACACAATCTTGAATACGCAATAATTGCGCTTGAAGTTTATCCCCTGCCGCATTTAGCGTATCTTGCAATTCACGTAAATTCCCTGATGTTTCATCTAATAAACGTTCACAGCTTGAAATCGCCGCTTGCCAATCTTTAGTAAGAAGCTCTGCAATTTCATCTTTAATACTTTGCTGGTTTTCATCCATAATACGTTGTGAAAGATCGATGCTATCAAAAATCTCTGCAACGGAATATTTTAATGGCGCAAACACATTGCGACGCCAATAATGTTCACTTTCATTACTCTCCACCCCCTCTTCCGCAGAATCAGAAGCGCGTTGAATTTCATCTGCCACAATGGAAAGTTGCACTGAAAGACGCAATGCAGAAAATTCACGCTGACGAATGTAATAATCAGACACGCCAACACCTAATGGTGTTAAACGATAAATCGCCAAGCCTTCAGTAAATTCGCTACTAAAACGGTTTAACAAACGTTGTTTCACTAATTCATTAATTGCATTATTCGCTCGTGTTGCAATGGCATCGGTGGATTGCTCAAAAGCATTCATCGTGTGGCGGAAAATATCCACAAGATCGGTTTCTAACATTTCGCCGTCTAAACGTTCGTTGTTATAAATTGCAATCGCCAGCAGGAAAACCAAGCGTTCGGTAGGTAAATTCAAAGAAAACTCGCGATCTTTTGCCCAAGAGACGAGTTCAGGAATAGTTTGGGATGTTTCAATCATTGAATTGCAAAGCGTTAAAATTGAACAAAAAATTGGAAAGATTATACAGGATTTTTTGCGGATCTTAAAAATCTTCTTTTGAATTGACCGCACTTTTCCTATTTTTCACGTATAATGTGCACCTTTCATGAATAACTAAAGATAACAGAATGAGCGAATTAACCCAGTTAGCCCAACAAGAAAAAAAACAAAGCTATAATTTCAATAAATTACAAAAACGTCTTCGCCGTAATGTAGGCAACGCCATTGCAGATTTTGGTATGATTGAAGATGGCGATAAAGTCATGGTGTGTTTATCTGGAGGCAAAGACAGTTATACGCTTCTCGATATTTTGTTGAATTTACAGCAAAGTGCACCAATTAAATTTGATATTGTTGCGGTAAACCTTGATCAAAAGCAACCAGGTTTTCCAGAGCACGTATTGCCTGAATATTTAGAAAGCATTGGCGTAGATTACAAAATCGTACAAGAAAATACTTACGGAATTGTGAAAGAAAAAATTCCAGAAGGAAAAACCACTTGTTCACTCTGCTCTCGCCTACGCCGTGGAATTTTATATCGTACCGCCACAGAACTTGGTGCAACCAAAATCGCTTTAGGACACCACCGAGACGATATGTTAGCGACACTATTTTTAAATATGTTTTATGGCGGCAAAATGAAATCCATGCCACCTAAATTGATTTCTGACGATGGTAAACAAATTGTGATTCGTCCGCTTGCTTATTGCAAAGAAAAAGATATTGAGAAATATGCCATCGCGAAGGAATTTCCGATTATTCCTTGTAACCTATGTGGCTCACAACCAAATCTTCAACGCCAAGTGGTAAAAGAAATGCTTAATACTTGGGATCGTCAATATCCTGGACGCTTAGAAACTATGTTTAGCGCAATGCAAAACATTACATTGTCACATATGTGTGATCCGAAATTATTTGATTTCAAAGGCATCAAACATGGCCAACTAATTGATGGCATTGAGGGCGATACCGCATTTGATGAAGAACGAATCACGCCAATGCAATTTGAGGACGAAGATCAAACCGATTTTTCAAACAAGGAAATGATTAACTTTAAAGAAGTGAATTAATATGTTGAATATCAATGGAATTGAAGTTGAAACTGACAAAGACGGTTATTTACTCCATAGCCAACAATGGAACGAAGATGTCGCTCAAGCTATTGCACAGTTAGAAAATATTGAATTAACAGATGCCCATTGGGAAGTGATTTATTTTGTGCGAGACTTTTATCAAGAATATAACACCTCCCCAGCCATCCGTATGTTGGTAAAAGCCATAGCTGAAAAGCTTGGTGCGGATAAAGGTAATAGCCGTTATCTGCAACGCTTATTTCCTGAAGGCCCAGCAAAACAAGCCACAAAATTAGCAGGCTTGCCGAAACCTGCAAAATGCCTATAAAAGTGCGGTCAATTTTCTGAAAGTTTTAAACTCTGAGTTTATTTACGACTTGTTTTTTGTAAGATAAAATACAGGCTCTTTTAAACCCTAACTAACAAGGAAATGTTATGAAAATTAGTGCTAGAAACCAATTAAAGGGTAAAGTTGTTTCAATCGAAAACGGTTCAGTAAATGCAATCGTTCACATCGATATCGGTGGCGGTAACGTACTTTCTTCTACTGTGTCTTTAGCAGCAGTTAAAGAATTAAACTTAGAAGTTGGTAAAGAAGCATACGCAATCATCAAAGCAACTTCTGTAATGGTTGGCGTAGAATAATTTCTTCCATACAAACAGAATTGAATATAACCGCACTTTTAAAGTGCGGTTTTTTATTTATTTGATACCTATTTTAAGTCGAATTCCCCTTGCATTCATAAATTTTAAAAATAAAATAATAATCATTCTTATTTGCATCTTTATTTTAGGGAACTATACTATGTATCAAAAAAAGCCATTAATGTTATTATTCTGCCCAACATTTGTCAGTCCATTTGTTATGGGGAAAACTATTGAAACAACCAACAAAAATATATTGCCCGAAATTGTTGTTTATGGCGACAATAATAAATCGCTTTCTTCCGTTAAAACGCTCTCTTCTGACGAGATAAGTAAAACTCCTACATCAAACGGTAACATCACTGATTATCTTCGTTCCAATCCCCATATTCGTTATGAAAATAGCGACCAAAATGGTTTTCAACGTGGTGAAATCAAGCCTGAAAATATTTCAATTAACGGCGCCGATCCAAATCAAACCGCCTACTTTGTTGATAATGTCAATATAAATAATGATCTTGCTATTGATAGCAGTATTTTTGACGGTGCTATGCAAGTTGTGCCAGGAATTAGTCACACTCAAGCTTATTTTTTTGATGCGACTATGCTTTCTAAAGTGGAAGTACAAGATAGTAATATTTCTGCTAGCTTAGGTGGCTTTATGGGTGGTGCCGTTATCGCTAAAACGAAACAATATAGTGGCACTGATAGCATAAAACTTAAATATCGCACGACAAATTCCTCTTGGGCAAAAATGGAAGCTGGAGACTCAGTACAAAAAATACTGAAGTTGGTACGTCCAGATGATGTCGGAGTGGCAGAGTTACAACCTAAATACAATAAACAAACATTCAATATTTTGGCTGAAAAAAGGCTAAATGATAATTTAGGAATGGTTTTTGGCTATAGCCGTAGAACATCATCTATTGAACAAAATCGTTTAATTGGCTTTGATAAAAATGCCAAGAATAAAGCACAACTAGATAAGCAAAATCATCAACGACTTTCCGATAATCTTTTATTAAATTTCAATTGGACACCGCAAGAAAAAGAACGAATTGAATTTGGTTTACGTTATTCAAATTATAAGGAATTGAAATATTTCAAGGAAAATATAAATAACAACGTAAGCGATTATCATCAAGCATTGGGATCAACGCTTGCTTGGGTACATTCATTCAACTCTGGCGTTTGGACAAATACCTTAGCATACGATCGTTTTCAGGATAAGCGTAAATCATCCTCGAATAGTGTTGAAACAACATCGGTGTCAGATGAAAATGATGATCCACTTTATAATTTCGAAAAAGGCGGGTATGGTAATAGCCATTTAACCCAAGATAATTTGCATTTTTCAACTGAATATGTAATGGATCCTTTTTATTTAGCTTCTACGGAGCATTCTATTTCTATTGGAGGAATTTATCAGGCAACTAAATATCAATTCTATCGTCCACAAGATGTTCACCAAAAAGTAACCCTAATTATGCTTAATAAAGACGGAAACCCTATAAAAGAAATACCATTATCAAATAGCACAACATCAAAAGGTCGTGTAAAAACCACCTATCAGAATATCGTGGCTTATGCTGAAGATCTAATAAAATGGAATAAATTTGAATTTCGACCAGGTATTCGTATTGAACGTGATGATTATTTAAAAAACAATAATATTGCCCCGCGCTTTGTTGCTCGTTACCGTCCTTGGGATAATACAGGATTTACACTAGGTTTAAATCGTTATTACGGTCGTTCTTTTGCTTCGTTAAAATTAGCGAATGGTATTTTAAAGCTCAATAATGATTCAACACGTCAGCATCAGAACTTTTCATCCCTTAAAACGCCTTATGCAGATGAATTAAGCTTAAGTTTTGATCAGAATATGGGTAATTTAGCACTAAAACTTGGTTATATTCATCGTGATAATAAGAATCGTATCATATTGAAACGAGATCCTATAAGGGGTAAAAGAAAAACTAGTTATATCAATGGACGTCCGTTTGGTGTTGATATTTATACTTTCCAACTTAATAATATTGAACCTTGGAAATTAGGTAAAACTTATTGGACTACGTCACTTGGTTTTGATTGGTTAAATACAAAACGAGCCGATGGCGAAGAATTTGATCTAAATAAACTTGTTTCTTTAGATGGTAAATTAATGCCTTATCGTGAAATGTTACGACAAGTTAATAGTAACACTGAAGATTGGATTGCTCGTTTAGGTATTGATATGACGATACCAGATTACGATATTACTTGGTCAAATAAAGTGTATATGAAAGCCCCAATTCGTAGCTATGAGGAACTTGATAGCGATAACGATGATGGCATTTCACGCTTCCGTAGCTATCACTATGGCAGACATACACAATGGGACAGTAGCATTCGTTGGCAGCCAACCATTCGAGGTAAACATAGCGTTTATATGCAAGTAGATATTTTAAATGTTCTCAATAAAACACGTAAAAATAAAGTCACTACTATTTCCACCAGCGATGAATATGGTGTTTATACGCCTGGGCGTGAATTTTGGCTAGAAGTTGGCTATCAATTCTAATATTCTTCAATGTATAGGGCTTGTGGGCTTTTGCAACATCCACCAGCCCTACTCTACGCTTATTTTTACTTAGCATAGAGTTTTCTTTTTTCTAGGTAAAATAATGAAAAAAACAACCGCACTTTTTTTACTTATCTTTTCACTAATTGCTTGTCAATCATTGGAACTATCGCCCAATAATAATTTACCTTTTGATCCAAATATTCAGCACGGTAAACTATCAAATGGTCTGCAATATTTTGTATTAAAAAATACTGAACCCAAAGAACGCGTTTATATTCGATTAGTGATCAATACTGGATCTATGCACGAAGATGACGATCAAAAAGGCATTGCTCATTTAGTTGAGCATATGGCATTTAATGGCTCAAAGAAATATCCAGAAAATCAAATTATTAATGCGTTAGAAAAACTTGGAATGAAGTTTGCACGAGATATTAATGCTTTCACCGATTTTGAAAATACAGTCTATACTTTAAATTTAGATAGCAACAATCAGCAAAAATTAGAATTGGCGTTTGATGTCATCAATGAATGGATGAATAATATTACTTTTTTGCCTAAAGATGTGGATGGCGAACGTGGCGTAGTACAAGAAGAATGGCGGAGACGTTTAAGCCCAATGCTACGTATTGGCAATAAGAAAAGTGCTATTGAAATGGCTGGTTCTCGTTATGTGTTGCGTGATCCTATTGGAGATATGGATATTATTAAAACAATTTCAGCTAAACGCGTCGCTGATTTTTACCACAAATGGTATCGACCAGATAATATGTCAGTAATTATTGTAGGCGATATTGATACAAAACAAGTAGTAAAACTATTAAAACAAAACCTATCTCAAGAAAACCCAATTACTAAAACAACATTGGAAAAAATTGATTTTAATATTCCTCTTATCAACAAATGGCGATTAGATTCTATTTCAGAACAAGGCACAACAATTCCGAGTATTGAATTAAGTTTTTTTGAAAATACAATTGAAACCAATACATTAGCGAGTTATAAACAGGAATTAATTCAGCAAATTACCACTCGATTGCTTAACTTACGTTTACAGCAATGGGAAAAGGAAACAGAAAATGGCGTAGATTCTGCAAATTTTTATCGCACTCATTTAGGTAAAGAAACACTACAAAGCATTTTTTCTCTCCAGCTTATAGATACACAATATTCAAAAACGATAGATAAATTATTTGCCTTTATTGCCAGTATAAAACAACAAGGTTTTACTCAAAATGAATTAAACGGCGAAATTAAACGCGTAACTCAACTCAATGAAAAACAATTAAATATTCGTTCTGGTAGCTTAAAAATTGCCGATGATCTCATTACTTCTGTGGCAAATAAGCAAGTGGTATTGAGCGTAAATGATCGTTATGAACTCAATAAACGTTTTTTATCTCAAATTACATTAGCTGATTTACAACGCACGTTAAACCAAACCTTAGCATTAAAAGCAAAATTATTATTAATCACTCAACCTTTGCCACAAAAAGCCTTGCCTTTTGATGTTGCAGAAATAGAAACTCGTTGGAACAATGCAATGGAAATGCAACAACACCAATGGGATGAAAAAAAACAAATCGAAAAATTACCGCACTTCACATTTAACACAGGCTCACTTTCTCAAGAAAAATATTGGGATCGCGGCGATATTTATGAATTTCGTTTAAGTAATGGAAGTAAATTGATCTATCACTATAGTGACAAAACTCCAAATCAAGTACATTTTCGTGCTGTTACTCAAGGTGGTTTACGTTCTATCCCAAATAAGGACTATCACTTATTACGTGCTGCCGTTAGTGTAGTTGATGAAACAGGTGTTGGAGAACTTTCTCTTTCTGCGGTTAATCAAATTTTTTCGCGCGATCCATTGGTAATTGCAACTGTGATTGATGATGATAAACAAGGCTTTACTGGTGTATCTAAACCTAAGGATTTGGAAAATTTACTGACATTGTTCCGCTTAAAATTACGTTCTTCTCCTATATCCGATCTTGCCTTAGAAAAATATCGACGTGAAACCCGTGATTATTTCAAACAGATTGATTTAGAAACACAATTTATGCAAGCCGTTTCAAAACTACGTTTTCCAAATATTGAAACCGTCTATACTCAAAAACAAGCACAGCAATTAGCATTTGATAAAAACCAATTAAGTAACGCTTATCAACGTTATATTTTAGATAAAACAGATTTTACCTATTTTATTATTGGCGATATTGAACTTAATCAAGTAAAGAAATTGGCAGAACGTTATTTAGCTTCTGTTGAATCGAAAACTCAGATCCGCCATTTTGTCCCGACTATTATTCATACACCAACTCAATCATTTATTATGAATGGTTTGAAAGAACCGAGAGCTGATGTAGAAATATACCTTACCGCAGATAATACTTGGCGAACAGAACAAAAATATTTATTCAATATTCTTGCGGATATTGTGCAAGAAAAATTACGCTTAATTCTACGTGAAAAAGTTTCTGGTATTTATTCTGTAAATAGTTGGTTTATACAAGATGTTCATGCACCACAAATTGAGGGAAAAATTGAATTTAGTTGCGACCCTAAGCGCGTGGAGGAACTTACGCATCTTACAAATCAGGTACTAGATGACATTATAAAAAATGGCATTGATGAAAACTTATTACGTAAAAAACTAGCGGAACAACATACTCAGATTCGACGTGAATTTGATTCTTTAGTTTCAATTGCTTCAATTATTGAAGAAAGTTACTGGCAACAAGATAATCCAGATGCCATTTATACCTATCAACATTTAGATCAGTTAGCGACAAAAGCCACAATAGATGCGTTGGCGCAAAAAGCCCTAAAAAAATCAGGCAGATTTATCAGCGTATTAAAAGCAGCTGCTTATTAGAAAATAAATGAAATCTCAACAGATCTGAAACAGATAAAAATAACGGTGATCGCTTAAACGATCACCGTTAAATTAAAATCACTGTTGAAACAATAAATTATATTGGTTATTTTCGAGAAGTATTACTCTTCATTCAATAACTTTAATTCACGGCTTCTTACTTGATTTTTCAAGATTTCCGCAAATTCTTCCACGGTAAATGTGCCTAAATCAGCACCTTTACGGGTACGTACTGCCACTTTGCCTTCTGCGATTTCTTTATCACCACAAACAAGCATATAAGGCACACGGCGTAAAGTATGTTCACGAATTTTGAAGCCCACTTTTTCGTTACGTAAATCAGTTTTCACACGTAAACCTACATCAGAAAGCTGTTTTGCGACTTTCTGTACATAGTCTGCTTGGCTATCAGTGATATTCATTACAACTGCTTGGGTTGGGGCTAACCATGCAGGGAAGAAACCTGCATATTCTTCAGTAATAATACCAATGAAACGCTCAATAGAACCTAAAATCGCACGGTGAATCATGACAGGGGTTTTACGGCTATTATCTTCTGCTACATAAGTTGCATCTAAACGACCTGGTAATGCGAAGTCTAATTGCACGGTACCACATTGCCATTCACGACCTAAACAATCTCGTAGTGCAAACTCAATTTTTGGACCATAGAATGCACCTTCACCTTCTTGAATTTCATATTCAAGACCGTTGTGTGCTAAGGCTGCAGCAAGACCTGCTTCCGCACGATCCCACATTTCATCTGAACCGATACGATTTTCAGGGCGAGTAGAAAGTTTTACTGCGATATTAGTGAAACCAAAGGTGCTATAAATGTCGTACACCATTTTAATACAGCTAGTTACTTCGCTCTCAATTTGATCTTCAGTACAGAAAATATGCGCATCATCTTGAGTAAAGCCACGCACACGCATTAAACCGTGTAAAGAACCCGATGGCTCATTACGATGACAAGAACCAAATTCTGCCATACGGATTGGTAAATCACGGTAAGATTTTAAACCTTGATTAAAAATTTGAACGTGTCCTGGACAGTTCATCGGTTTAATTGCGTATTCACGGTTTTCAGATTGGGTTGTGAACATTAAATCTGCGTAATTTTGCCAGTGACCTGTTTTTTCCCACAACACGCGATCCATCATAAACGGGCCTTTTACTTCTTGATAATCGTATTGTTTTAATTTAGTACGCACGAACGTTTCAAGCTCACGGAAAATTGTCCAGCCATCATTGTGCCAGAATACCATACCTGGCGCTTCTTCTTGCATATGATATAAATCTAATGCTTTACCAATTTTACGATGATCACGTTTTGCCGCTTCTTCTAAGCGTGTTAAATATTCAGCAAGTTGTTTTTTATCCGCCCAAGCCGTACCATAGATACGTTGTAACATTTTGTTTTTGCTGTCGCCACGCCAGTACGCACCAGCGACTTTTTGTAATTTGAAATGCTGACAGAAACGCATATTTGGCACGTGTGGGCCACGGCACATGTCAATATATTCTAAGTGATGATATAACGCAGGCATTGCAGTACGTTCAATGTTTTCATCTAAAATTGCCATTTTGTATGGCTCGCCGCGTTTTTCAAAGGTATCACGCGCTTCTTGCCAAGTAACACGTTTTTTCACGACGTCATAATTGGTTTTTGCCAATTCCAACATACGTTTTTCGATTGCATCAATATCTTCTTGGGTTAAAGAGCGATCTAAATCTACATCATAATAGAAGCCATTTTCAATGGTTGGGCCAATTGCCATTTTTACATCTGGGAATAATTGTTTAATAGCGTGTCCAAGCAAGTGAGCGCAAGAATGGCGGATAATCTCTAAACCGTCTTCATCTTTTGCAGTAATAATTTCTAACGTTGCATCTTGCTCGATAATATCGCACGCATCGTGACGTTCTCCATTTACACGGCCTGCGATAGTGGCTTTAGCAAGACCCGCACCAATATCTTGTGCGACTTCAAGAACAGAAACAGGATTATCGAATTGACGTTGGGAACCGTCAGGTAAAGTAATAATTGGCATTGTTTTTTCCTTATACAGTGGTCACCCATACGAAAGGTGACGTGTTCGTTTAAAATTCTATAAAAATTAACCGCACTTTTGCCCTACTTGGCTTCATTCCTACCATTGAACGAGCGAAATTAGGCAAAAAATGCGTGGCGAATTCTATCACTTTCTTAAGGTATTGTTAAATAAATGCACATATTTTACAGAAAGGAAATAATGTTTTTCTGACTAGGGGCTTTATATCCTAAAAATAAAGGCTAAAATAACCGCACTTTTAAATACACTGTTAAGGAATAAAAATGAGCAACGTATTAGTATTAAAATCTAGCATTTCAGGAAATAACTCTCAGACTAATCAATTAGTTGATTATGTTATCGAAAAATTACAAGGTAATAACATTGTAGTACGCGATTTATCCCAACAACCTCTTCCATATTTTGATACCGCAGCCGCAATTGCTGTGCGTGGAGAACCAAAAACAACAGAAGAAAAACAACTTCTAGCGTTGTCTGATAAACTAATCGAAGAATTAAAAAACGCACAAACATTGATAATTGGTGCGCCGATGTATAATTTAAACGTTCCAACACAATTAAAAAGCTATTTTGATTTTATCGCACGTCCGCGCGTTACTTTCCAATATACAGCAAACGGCTCTGAGGGTTTATTAAAAGGCAAAAAAGCCATTGTGTTATGTGCATTTGGTGGATTGTATGATGAAGAAAATCTAGTGACACAATATATGAAATCAATTTTAGGTTTTATCGGTATCACAGATGTGCAATTTGTTTATGCACAAGGCATTGGATTCGGGCCAGAGGCGATTGAAAAAGCCCAAGCGTCCGCAAAAAATAAAATTAATGAAATTGTAGCAAACCTTTAATCCTCAGATAATCTACAAAACATAAGAAAATGTATTAAAAACAAAAAAGTGCGGTAATTTTACCGCACTTTTCTTCTTATTTCTTTCGTTCAACCCATTTTCCATTGGTGAAATCAACAATCCATTTCGTCGCTTTTCCCTCTTTTTCAGAAGTGACATATTGTTTTTTCTCTTTGCGACTAAAACGAACAATCGCTTCATTCTCTTCTGGGTCTTTTTGTGGAGCATCGGCTAAATAAGCTAATTTTTCAGGTAAACGCTCGCGATATTGCACTAGTTCAGCGATTTTAACTGGGCGTGTTTCGCGTGATTTAGGGAAGTTATGGGCTGACATAAATACACCACTCGCACCATCACGCAATACAAAATATGCATCAGATTTTTCGCATTTTAACTCAGGGAAATGTACTGGCTCTTCTTTCGGTGGTGCGACCTCGCCATTTTTCAAAATTTTGCGCGTGTTATCACAATTTGTACATCCCATATACTTGCCAAAACGACCAAGTTTTAGATGCATATCGGCACCGCATTTATCACACTCAACAACAGGGCCATCATAACCTTTAATTTTGAATGAGCCTTCTTCAATTAAATACCCATCACAATTTGGATTATTACCGCAAATATGGATTTTACGATGGGCATCGATTACATAGCTGTCCATTGCCGTTCCACATTTTGTGCAACGTTTACGATCCATTAATGCTTTAGTTTCTGAAGATTCATCTAAAACATTTAATAATTCCGCTTCAGGAATTAAATTAATCGTCGTTTTACACCGCTCTTTTGGCGGCAATGCATAACCCGAGCATCCTAAAAATACCCCCGTACTTGCCGTACGAATGGCCATATTTCTGTCACAGGTTGGGCATTTAATATCGGTTTCCACGAGATTATTCGGGCGCATACCGCCTTCAAGTTCATCTAATTCAGCTTTAGAAAGCTGGCTAGAAAAATCCTTAAAGAATTGATTCAATTCAGTTTTCCAATTTACTGAACCAGAGGCAATTTTATCTAAAGTATCTTCCATATTCGCGGTGAAATCGTAATTCATTAATTCACCAAAAGACTCATTGAGGCGATCAGTCACAATTTCGCCCATTTTTTCTGCATAGAAACGACGATTTTCAGTACGAACATAACCACGTTCTTGAATAGTGGAAATAATTGCCGCATAAGTGGAAGGTCTGCCAATACCACGTTTTTCCAATTCTTTTACTAAAGCCGCTTCAGTAAAACGAGCAGGTGGTTTGGTAAAGTGTTGTGTTGGTTGCACTTCTTTTAAAGCAAGTTTTTCTGACACAGTAACTGAAGGCAATTCTTGATCTTCAGGATTTTTACCTATCTGTGGCAATACTTTTGTCCAACCATCAAAACGTAAAATTCTTCCCTTTGCTTTCAAGGTATAATCGCCAGCGGTAACGGTCAGCGTGCTACTATCATATTGTGCAGGTGGCATTTGACATGCTAAGAATTGACGCCAAATTAAATCATAAAGGCGTACCGCATCTTTTTCCATTCCCTCTAAAGATTCAGGCAATGCTCGAATATCCGATGGACGAATAGCCTCATGCGCCTCTTGCGCATTTTCTTTACTAGAATAGAAATTTGGTTTTTCTGGTAAATATTGTGCACCAAAATGATTTTCAATATAGCTACGCGCCATATTAAGCGCATCTTGACTCAAATTGGTTGAATCCGTACGCATATAAGTAATGTAACCCGCTTCATATAAACGTTGAGCTAACATCATTGTCTTCTTAACGCCAAATCCCAAGCGAGTACTTGCAGTTTGTTGAAGCGTTGATGTAATAAATGGTGCTCGAGGGCGAGAACTTGTTGGCTTAGTTTCTAAATCTGTGACAACGTAATCTGAAACATTCAGAAAATCTACCGCACTTTGTGCTTCTTTTTGATTTTTTGGATCAAATTTCTTGCCTTTATAATCCGTAACATCCAAGCGTATAGCTTGTTTATTTTGATTATTTGTAAGGACGGCAACTTCCCAATATTCTTCAGGCTGGAACGCTTTAATTTCACGCTCGCGTTCGACTAATAATTTAACCGCAACCGATTGAACTCGACCAGCAGAAAGCCCGCGTGCCACTTTTTTCCAAAGTAATGGCGACACCATAAAGCCCACTACTCTATCTAAAAAACGACGAGTTTGTTGAGCATTAACACGATCCATATTTAATTGTTCAGGCTTTTCAAAAGCCTGTTTAATGGCATTTTTAGTTATTTCGTTAAACACCACGCGACTAAAACGATCATCGTTACCACCAATCACTTCACGTAAATGCCACGCAATCGCTTCCCCTTCTCTATCCAAGTCGGTTGCGAGATAAATGTGATCTGCTTTTTTAGCAAGCGACTTTAATTCGGAAACCACTTTTTCTTTACCAGGCAGAATCTGATAATTTGCTTTCCAATCGTGATAAGGATCAATCCCCATACGTTTAACTAAGGCGTTACGTTCCTTTTCTGCCTTAATTTTTGCTTTTTCTTCGGCATCCATACCTTTGGTTGAAATTGGTTTAGCTTTTTCACCTGTACTAGAACCAACCGTCGGCAAATCACGAATATGTCCCACGCTCGATTTCACGACATATTGGCTACCTAAATACTTATTAATAGTTTTTGCTTTTGCTGGCGACTCCACAATCACCAAGGATTTACTCATTTGATTACCTAATATTACTAGAATTTTGTAAAATTGGCGGTATAGTGCAAAGTTATGTTGGCAAAATCAAGCATTTTTTCAAAAAAGGTCTATAAATGGATAAACTCAACGCGATTTCTATTTTCTGCAAAGTCATTGAAACCCAAAGTTTTACTTTGGCAGCAAAGCAACAAAATATTTCTGTGGCGATGGCAAGCAAATTAGTTTCACAATTAGAAGAACATTTAAAAACACGATTGTTACAACGTACCACCAGAAAAATTATGCCTACTGAAGCTGGAATGATGTATTATCAACGTTGCCAAGGAATTTTGCTTGATTTAGATGAAGCAGATTCCAGCATCACCCACCTTACCAGTTCATTACAAGGAAATTTACTGATTTCCGTTCCTCGTGATTTTGGTTTACTTTTTATTGCACCAAATTTACCCACTTTTATGGCTAAGCATCCTCATTTGCATATTGAAGTTGAATTTAATGATAAGAAAATCGATTTATTATCCGAAGGCTATGATCTTGCTCTTCGTATTGGTTATATGGAAGATAGCTCGTTGGTTTCACGTAAAATAGGAACTACTACTGTTCATTTTGCAGCGTCGCCTAATTATCTTGAAACGAATGGTATTCCACAAACGCCTGATGATTTAGAACATCACAATGGCTTACTTTATAAAAATGCAATGAATCAGGTAAATTGGGTTGGTTCACGTATAAATCAAACCCAACGTTTCAAAATCCAATCCAAAGTGGTAAGCAATAGCGGTTTTGCCTTATTAAATATGGCAAAAGCGGGACTAGGTATTGCTAATTTACCAAAATTTATTTTAGGTAGAGCCTTTGAAAAAGGCGAGCTTATTGAAATATTGCCAGAATATAAACAACAAAAATTAGAAATTCATGTGGTCTATCCAAACAGAAGACATTTACCAATAAAAGTGCGGGCATTTATTGAATTTTTATCTGGATTGGGCTTGTGTTCAGAAATTTTGGAAAATCATGAAGATAATATTTAAATGCTATAAATAAAAATACCGCACTTAAGCAACCCAAAGTGCGGTTATTTTTATGCGTGTTTTTTATAATGCTTTTAAGATATCTTCAACGCGATCTTTTGCATCACCAAAGAGCATTTGCGTATTCTCTTTGAAGAATAATGGGTTTTGTACGCCAGCGTAACCCACTGCCATTGAACGTTTGAACACAATCACATTTTGTGCTTTCCATACTTCTAACACAGGCATTCCCGCGATTGGGCTATTTGGATCTTCCATCGCCGCTGGGTTTACCGTATCGTTCGCACCTATAACCAATACCACATCGGTATCAGCAAAATCATCATTGATTTCATCCATTTCAAGTACGACATCGTAAGGTACTTTCGCTTCAGCTAAAAGCACGTTCATGTGGCCCGGTAAACGTCCTGCAACAGGGTGAATACCAAAACGAACGTTCACACCACGTTCACGCAATTTTGCCGTAATATCAGCGACTGGATATTGTGCTTGTGCAACAGCCATACCATATCCCGGCGTGATAATCACAGAACTTGCATTTTTCAACAACTCAGCTACTTCTTCTGCTGTAGTTTCACGGTGTTCGCCTTGTTCTTCGCTTGAAGAAACTTGAACATCGTTACCAAAACCACCCGCAATGACGCTCACAAATGAACGGTTCATCGCTTTACACATAATGTAAGAAAGAATTGCACCAGAAGAACCAACAAGCGCACCTGTAACGATCAGCAAATCATTATTCAACATAAAACCTGCCGCAGCTGCTGCCCAACCTGAATAAGAGTTAAGCATTGATACTACAACTGGCATATCTGCCCCACCGATTGATGCCACTAAGTGCCATCCAAATGCAAGCGCAATCGCTGTCATTAATAACACAGGGAAAATGCTTTCTGGATTATTCAAGAATGCAACCATCAATAATGCAGATACCACAAGTGCGGCTAAATTTAATTTATGGCGATGCGGTAACATTAATGCTTTTGAATTAATTTTTCCGCTTAATTTACCAAATGCAACAACAGAACCAGTGAAAGTTACTGCACCGATAAAAATACCTAAAAATACTTCAACATTATGAATATTCGTTAATACTACTTGCTCTGCTACAAATGCGGCTTGTGCTGCTGCATCTAATCCTTCTGGCATTAACGCCTCATGGTGTAAACCATAGCTATTAAAGCCAACGAGTACAGCTGCTAAACCGACAAAACTGTGAAGAATCGCCACAAGTTCTGGCATTTCAGTCATTTCTACTTTTAATGCACGTTGAACACCGATTGCTCCACCAATGATCATCGCAATAATGATCCAAAATGTTCCTTCAGAATGAGGGCCAAAAATGGTTGCGATAAGGGCAATTGTCATACCAACAATACCGAACCAACAACCTGCTTTAGCAGTTTCATGTTTAGAAAGTCCTGCCAAGCTCATAATGAAAAGTAATGCTGCTAAAATATACGCAGCCTGTACTAAACCTTCAGACATTGTGCGCTCCTTAACCTTTTCTAAACATTGCTAACATACGTTGTGTGACACGGAAACCACCAAAAATATTGATGCTTGCCACCAAAATCGCCACAAAAGCTAACGCATCGATAAATAGATTGCCTGTTGGCTGACGAATTTGTAATAACGCACCTACAATAATAATGCCTGAAATTGCATTTGTTACTGCCATTAATGGTGTGTGAAGTGCATGGCTAACATTCCAAACCACGTAATAACCCACCACACAAGCTAAAACAAATACGGTGAAATGTGATAAAAATGCAGCTGGCGCCACAGAAGCTAACCAAAGGAATAACACGCCAACACCAGCCATCACACCGTATTTCACACGAGGATCTGTTGGTTTAGATTCTTTTTTCTCTGCCACTGGTGCAGCTTTGGTTTCTTGTTTTGGTTGTGCAGACACTTGAATTTGTGCTGGTGGAATTTCTTCCCCATCACGAACAACGGTTACACCGCGAAGAACCACATCTTCAAAATCAATATTAATATTGCCATCTTTCTCTTTGCACAAAAGTTTTAATAAATTGACTAAGTTTGTGCCATAAAGTTGAGAAGATTGCGTTGGTAAACGGCTTGGGAAATCTGTATAACCAATCACTTTCACTTGGTTTTCAGTTGTAACAACTTTCCCTGCTTGCGTATATTCACAGTTACCGCCAGTTGCAGCTGCTAAATCCACAATCACCGAACCTGGTTTCATTGAATCCACCATTTCTTTGGTGATTAAACGAGGCGCTGGTTTACCCGGAATGGCTGCCGTAGTAATAATAATATCGACTTCTTTAGCTTGTTCTGCATAAAGCTCCATCGCACGACGGTTAAATTCTTCCGACATCACTTTCGCATAACCATCGCCACTGCCACCTTCTTCTTTGAAATCAATTTCTAAGAAGCTCGCACCCATACTCTGAACTTGCTCTTTCACTTCAGGACGAGAGTCAAAAGCACGAACAATCGCCCCAAGGCTATTTGCTGCACCAATTGCCGCCAAACCAGCCACACCCGCACCAATAACCAACACTTTTGCTGGTGGAACTTTACCTGCTGCAGTAATTTGCCCAGTAAAGAAGCTACCGAATTCATGTGCAGCTTCAATGACAGCACGATAACCAGAAATATTCGCCATAGAAGAAAGCGCATCCAATGCTTGCGCACGAGAAATACGAGGCACCGCATCCATTGCTAACACATTAATTTTCTTCGCGGTGAGTTTTTTCATTAACTCAGGATTTTGCATGCGCCAAATAAAGCTCACGAGAGTTGCCCCTTCCTTCATTTGAGCGATTTCTTCATCTGTCGGTGCATTTACTTTGAAGATAATATCCGATTGCCAAATTTCAGCCGACGTACCGATCTTCGCGCCTGCCTCTAAAAATGCTTGATCTTCAAAACTAGCTTTAAAACCTGCATCGTGTTCAACGATCACGTCAAAGCCCAATTTCAATATTTGCTGAACCGTTTTCGGCGTTGCCGCCACACGGCTCTCATTCTCAAGCAGCTCTCTAGGTACACCAATTAACATACTGTTTCCCTCTGATTGATGATTGGGTTAATGAAATTAATGAACAAACCTTCGCCTATTCATCGTTAAAATGACAAAAAGTCAAACGGATGCAAATGTATCATTAATTGAATGAAAATAGGTAACGTTTTTAAGTGGTTTTACAAGATATTGTGATAGGGATCACGAAAAATCCCACATAAAAACATCTCAAAAATTTACCGCACTTTCCATAAAAAAACACCACAAGTAAAAAACTTGTGGTGCTTTTAATTTTATTATTAATCACCTAATTGAACAGGCTCAACTTTCCAAATTCTCTCCGCATACTCTTTAATTGTGCGGTCAGATGAGAAGAAGCCCATATTCACGATATTTTGGATGGTGCTTTCAATCCATTGGTCGCGTTGTTTATATTTTTCATCTACGGCTTTTTGAGTTTCTACATAACTACGGAAATCAGCGAACGCTTGATAATAATCGTGGTATTGCAAGCCTTGTAATAGTTGATGATAACGTTGAGGATCTTCTGGTGAGAATTTACCTTCAATAATTTGATCCACGACGGTGCGTAATTGAGCATCATTTTGATAGTATTCAAATGATCGATACCCTTCTCGACGAAGTTGCTCAACTTGCTCCACAGTGTTACCGAAAATAAAGATGTTATCTTCACCCACGTTTTCCAAGATCTCTACGTTCGCACCGTCAAGTGTACCGAGTGTCAATGCACCGTTAAGGGCAAATTTCATATTACTGGTGCCAGAAGCCTCTGTACCTGCAAGTGAAATTTGCTCTGAAATATCTGCTGCTGGGATGATAAGCTGTGCAAGGCTTACGCTGTAGTTCGGGATAAACACTACTTTCAAGCGGCCTTTCAAACGTTCATCGTTGTTGATTACATTTGCCACATCATTGATTAAGTGAATGGTTTGTTTCGCCGCATAATAAGCTGAAGCCGCTTTACCTGCTAGAATAAATACGCGAGGTTGCCAATCTTTTTCAGGGTTGGCAAGCATTTCATTGTAGCGAGCGATAATATGCAACACGTTCAACATTTGGCGTTTGTATTCGTGAATACGTTTTACTTGAACATCAAATAAAGCGTGCGGATCAAGCTCTACCCCTAACTCGCATTTTACGTACTCCGCCAATTTCACTTTATTGGCAAATTTAATGTCAGCGACAGCCTCTTTAAATGCTTTTTCTTGTGCGAATGGTTTAAGTTTTGCGATTTGGCTTAAATCGCAACGCCATTCTGAGCCGATATATTTATCAAACAATGCGGCTAATTGTGGATTCGCAACGGCTAACCAACGACGCGGTGTGATACCGTTTGTTACATTGGTAAAGCGTTCTGGGAAAATACGAGCAAAATCGGCAAAGGTTGAAGTTACCATTAAATCAGAGTGGATTTCGGCAACCCCGTTAATTTTGTGTGAACCTACAACGGATAGCCATCCCATACGCACTTTGCGTTGGTAGCCTTCTTCGATAAGAGAAACGCGACGGATAAAATCGTTGTCAGTCGTCACATAAGTGCGGACATATTCCAAGAAATGATCGTTAATTTCAAAAATCATCTGTAAATGACGCGGTAAGATTTTCGCCATCATTTCCACTGGCCAAGTTTCTAACGCTTCGGACATTAAAGTATGGCAGGTGTAAGAGAAAATATTATGCGTCATCTCCCACGCTTTTTTCCATTCAAAACCTTCATCATCCACTAAAATACGCATTAATTCAGGAATCGCTAACGCTGGGTGAGTATCGTTTAGGTGGATCGCCACTTTATCTGCCAAGTTTTCAAGGCCATCGTGGGTGCGTTTGTGACGGCGTAAAATATCTTGAAGTGATGCAGAGACTAAGAAATACTCTTGACGTAAACGCAATTCGCGACCATTCCACGTAGAATCGTCAGGGTAAAGCACGCGTGATAAGTTTTTATTTGCGGAGTGTTCTTCTAATGCGGCTAAATGTTCGCCACGGTTGAAGTCGGCAAGGTTAAACACTTCCCCTGCGTGTGCCGACCATAAACGTAATGTCGCAGCAGAATTATTTTGATAACCTGGAATCATTTGATCGTAAGCAAGTGCGGTCACTTTTTCGGTATCTTGCCAAATACATTTTTTGCCCTCGAAATGAATGTTTCCGCCAAATTCTATAGTAAAACGTTTTGATGGACGAATAAATTCCCAAGGTGCTCCTTTTTCAAGCCACGCATCTGGGCGTTCTACTTGCTGACCGTTTTCAATTTTTTGGCGGAACATACCATATTCATAACGAATACCGTAGCCCATACCTGGTAAGCCAAGGGTCGCAATCGAATCCATAAAGCACGCCGCTAAACGGCCTAAACCGCCATTGCCCAAGCCAGGATCAACTTCTTTTTCCAACACTTCTTCTAAATCCACATTTAATTCAGAAAGTGCTTCCTGTGCTAATCCATAAATGCCTTCTGCAATCATCGCATTAGATAGCGTACGTCCGATTAAAAATTCCATTGAAAGGTAGTAAACACGGCGAGAATCTTCCGCACGAGTTTGGCGAGCAGTAGTGATCCAACCCTCTGTTACTAAATCACGCACAGCGTGGAGTGTTGCATTTAGCCAATCGCGTTGGCTCGCTTCACGTGGAGAGCGACCGATTAAGAAAATGAGTTTGTAAACGATTGATTTTTTAATCGCTTCAACGGTCATTTCAGGACGATTATATTGGAATGGAGAATCAAAGTTATCCATTATCATAGGTAAAACCTCTATTAGAATGCTAAGAAATGATTAACGTAGGGTGTGTGAATTTGCAAAAATCAATCAAAATTTGACCGCTCTTTGAGTGCGTGAATGTTGTTCAAACACCCTACAAAAGTAGTTTGAATTTTATGCTTATCTTTGTAAAAAACAAGCCTAATCACACCGCTTGCAAAAGATTCTTTCACAAGCGGTGTGATTGTTAAGAAAGTTTACGAATAAAACTACAAGCATTCATAAAGCGTTCTATATTGCTCTGCAGCTTTACGCCAGCTGAAGTCTTGTTCCATTGCATCGGTGCGAATCATCGCCCACGCACGCGGTTTTTGCCATAAGGCAAAGGCACGTTGCAAGCAATGGCGGAGAGCTTCAGGAGTTGCACTTTCAAACACAAAACCTGTTGCGGTGCGAGCTTTAATACTTTCTGAAGTGCTATCCACCACCGTATCTGCCAAACCACCCGTTTTACGAACAAGTGGAAGTGTGCCATATTGCAAACCATAAAGTTGGGTTAAGCCACAAGGCTCGAAACGGCTTGGCACTAAAATCACATCGCCACCCGCCACCATTAAATGCGAAAGGGCTTCATCGTAACCGATTTTTACCGCAATATTGTCAGGATATTGTACTGCAAGCTCACGAATACCTTGTTCTAAGTGCGGTGCACCAGAGCCCAAAATCATCAACTGTCCGCCTTGTTTAACGATTTCGTCTGCACTTTCGATTAATAAATCGACACCTTTTTGTTCGGTTAAACGGGTGACCATCACAAATGCCAAGGCAGATTCATCTTGTGGCAAATTGAAATACGCTTGCAATTCAGCTTTGTTTTTCTTTTTGCCTGTCATATATTTCAGCTTGTAATGGTGTGGGATGTATTGATCCACGTTCGGATGCCAAATATTTTCGTCCACGCCGTTTAATATCCCCACCAAACGACCTTGAGCTTTTAAGCCAGAAAGTAAGCCTTGTAAACCATAGGCAAATTCAGGTGTCGTGATTTCTTCTGCATAAGTTGGGCTAACAGTCGTGCTTGCATCAGAATAGAACAAGCCTGATTTTAAATAAGAAATTTGTCCGAATAACTCCAAACCGTCCACATTAAACATGCCTGCTGGCAAACCAATTTCGTACAAATGATGATAAGAAAACTGCCCTTGATACGCCAAGTTATGAATAGTGAACACCGATTTTGCTGGTTTGCCTTTGTTGAACAAATAAGCTGCACAAAGCCCTGCGTGCCAATCGTGAGCATGTACCACTTCTGCACGCCACCAGCTGTCTAAACCTGTAGCTAATTCTGCCCCCACCCAACCGAGCAAAGCAAAACGTTTGTAATTGTCGCCGTAGTCATTGTAATAGGCATTGTGGTAAGGATTGCCTTCGCGACCGTATAAGTGCGGTGCGTCAATCAAATAGATCCCGACACCGTTATATTCTCCATAACGCAACACCACGTGCCCAGCGAAGTTGTCAAATTCGGCAACCACTTGGGTATGCGGAATACCTGCTGTAATTGCAGGATAAGCAGGCAATAAAACGCGAGCATCCAACCCGATTTGGTTTTGTGCTTGGGGTAATGCCCCTAAAACATCGGCAAGCCCGCCTGTTTTTAATAGCGGATAGAGTTCCGAGCAAACATGTAGTATTTTCATTGAGTTTTTTATTTTCCCTATAAATATGAATAATGCTCGATCAGCCCCCCTCTTTAGAAAAGAGGGGGTTCATAAAGTGCGGTCAATTTTGACCGCACTTTTCCTAACTAATCTAAATGTCCTTCTTCGCCAATCTCGTATCCCTCAAGTTTCTTTAACATTTTCGAGATCACAAGAATCACTTTACCTGTTGAGCTAATACGGAAGCGTTTTTTATCTTCTTCTATATCCACACCAATTTGCATACCATCAGGAATTTCACATTCACGATCAATAATACAATTTTTCAACACACAATTTTTGCCGATTTTAACTTGCGGTAACACCACGCAGTGATCCACTTTTGAAAATGCGTCAATTTTAATATGGTCGAATAACACAGAATTGCTGATCGAAGCATCGGTAATCACACAACCGCCGCCGATAAGTGAGTTATCCACTGGATGCACATTGGAGTGTTTGTAGAAAAATTTTGATGGATAAGCCTGAATAGGATTACCACGAATTGGCCAGTTTTGGTCATAAATATCTAATTGTGGATTTTCAGAGACTAAATCGATATTGGATTGCCAGAAACTATCAAGCGTCCCTACATCACGCCAGTAAATTTCGCCTTCGGTGTTGCGTCCCATACAAGAACGGCTGAATGGGTGAGCATAAAGCGTGCCTTCTTCTAAACATTTTGGCAACACATCTTTACCGAAATCGTGGCTAGTTTGCGGGGTATTAACTTCCTGCTCAAGCATTTTATAAAGATAATCAGCATCAAATACATAAATCCCCATTGAGGCAAGCGAAACATCAGGTTTGCCCACCATGACTGGCGGATCTTTCGGTTTTTCCACAAAGGCTTTCACTTTCAAGTTTTCGTTTACTGCCATCACACCAAATTCGTGAGCCTCAGAACGTGGCACTTCAATGCAACCAACGGTACATTTCGCCCCACTATTGACGTGATCCATTAACATCACACTGTAATCTTGTTTGTAAATATGGTCGCCTGCTAAGATCAAAATATATTTTGGGCGATAGTGATTTTTAATAATAGCCATATTTTGATATACCGCATCCGCCGTGCCACGATACCAAGTGGAATCGTCAATTTGCTGACGAGCTGGCAACATATCGACAAATTCCCCTCTCTCTTGTGGCAAAAAAGACCAGCCTGTTTGCAAATGACGAAGCAAGGAGTGTGCCGCATATTGAGTCACGACCCCAATTCGGTTTAAACCTGAGTTAATGCAGTTAGAAAGTGCGAAATCAATGATACGACGATTACCACCAAAATAAAGAGCTGGTTTTGCACGTTTATCTGTCAATTCGTGTAAACGTGAACCACGTCCACCTGCGAGAACAAGCACCAAAGTGTTTTTAACTAAATCATATTTGTTAAGGTCGCCAGATTTCATAAGGATCTCCATAGTCTTATTGTTATTCGTCATTCAGCATACAAAAGCCCATTGAATAAATTTCGGCTTGTTGTGCTTCAAGGGTTACATTATGTGTACCGATTTGGGGCTTCCATTTCCCATTAGGCAAGTGAAACACCTGACCTTCGGCTTTGGCATTAATCAACAAAAGCCAACGATTATCTAAAACTACCTGTAATGCTTTGGTTTGTTGATTTTGCCAATCTTCAACTGTCATCGGTTCTCCTGCAATATTAAGCCATTGTACATTCTCATCCGACCACCATTGATCTTGGTTTAAACTGCCAATTTGCTTACGAAGTGCAATCGTTTGCTTGGTCAGTTCAAATAATGCTGTGTTAAATTCTGCCCATTTAAGCCAAGTAATCTCGTTATCTTGGCAATAGGCATTGTTATTACCATATTGGGTATTACCAAACTCATCGCCAGCCAATAACATAGGTGTACCATTTGCAAGCAATAAACTCATTAATAATCCACTTTGTGCAAAAGTGCGGTTATTTTCCACCGCACTTTTTTGCGGTTCAGCAATATTTTCAGTCGAACCCTCTATACCGTGGTTGTAACTGTAATTTTCATTGCGACCATCACGATTTTCTTCGCCGTTCGCTTCATTATGTTTTTGGTTGTAACTCACTAAATCTTTAAGCGTAAAACCATCGTGAGCGGTAATAAAATTAAGTGTAGTATGTGGCAAGCGGTCATTTTTCTTAAATAAATCGCTAGAACCTGCAAAACGTTCTGCAAATGCACCAATTTCGCCACTTTTCCATAGCCAGAAACGGCAGAGATCATCGCGGAATCGGTCGTTCCATTCGGCAAAATAACTTGGGAAATTGCCGACTTGATAACCGTAATGTCCAATATCCCAAGGCTCGGCAATCAATTTAATATTTTGTAAACTTGGCTCATTTTTTATGTCAGTAAAAAGCTGAGCTGACGAATTGAAATCAGGTGTATCACGCCCTAAAACAGTGGCTAAATCAAAACGGAATCCATCAATGTGGCATTGCTCCACCCAATAACGCAGGCAATCCACCACCCACTTTCGCCCTACATCAGAGGATAAATTGAGCATATTGCCGCAGCCTGTCCAATTGATATAACGCCCTTGATCGTTGCGCCAATAGTAAGTTTGATCATCAATACCACGCTGGCAGAATGTTGGGTAAGTTTGCTCTGATTCTGCAGAATGGTTAAACACCACATCTAAGATAACTTCAATACCCGCATTGTGAAACGCCTTTACCGTCGCTTTAAATTCAGCTAATGGATTATTTGTTGCCGCATATTTAGGTTCTACCGCAAACATCGCTAAGGGATTGTATCCCCAATAATTTTGTAAGCCTCGTGCCTGTAAGTGCGGTTCATTTATATGGAAATTTACAGGCAGCAACTCCACCGCAGTTACGCCTAATTCTTTCAAATACGCCAAATTCACAGGATGTGCTAATCCAGTATAAGTACCACGCAACGCCGCAGGGATTTTCTCGTTTAACTGGCTAAACCCTTTAACGTGTAATTCATACACAATGGTTTCAGCCCAAGGCGTATTGGGTAAAGTATCATTTTCCCAATTAAAATCTTCCGAAATCACACCCGCTCTTGGGGCAAGATGCGCGTTGTCGCGATTATCCGAAAGCAAGAACCAAGAACAACTTTCTTCGCTACTTAAATCAGGTTTACCATTCACGGCTTTCGCATAGGGATCGAGCATTAATTTATTCGGGTTGGCATATTCGCCGTGAATACGAAATCCATATTCCGTACCAGTTTTCACGCCAGTTACCGCCAAATGCCACACATTTTCAGTACGCACCATCGGCAAGCGTGTTTCTTGATTTTGTTCGTCAAAAAGGCAAAGTTCTACGCCTATTACCGCAGCGGAAAACAGGGCGAAATTGGTAATTTGCACGTTGTTTTCGACCGCTTGTGAGTATCCCATTGGAATAGGATTGCCATTGTTGTAGATTTTGAACATATTTTTATCGCTTTTGTAGGGGCAAATTACATTTGCCCAAAAACATCGGTGGTTTATCAGGGCGAATGTAATTCGCCCCTACAATTTATCTATTCGGATTATTTCGCCTTCAATCTCAAATAAACTGTTGCTAACGGCGGAATGGACACTGAAATCGAATTTTCTCGTCCGTGGCTTTCGATTTTTTCACTTGCGACACAACCAAAATTGCCCACGTTTGAACCTTCGTAATACATCGAATCGGTATTTAAAATTTCTTCGTATTTTCCTGCAACATTCACGCCGATGCGGTAATTGTGGCGAGGCACAGGGGTAAAGTTACTGACGACAATAATACGTTCTCCGTTTGAACTGCGACGTTCAAAGGCGAACACAGAATTTGCCGCATCATCAACGACAAGCCAATCGAAACCCTCTGGGGAGTTGTCGAGCTCAAAGAGCGGTCGATTTTTTTGATAAATTTGATTGAGGTCTTTAACCAGCTTCAATACGCCTTTATGCCAGCCTCCGCCAATATTTTCATCAAGCAAGAACCAGTCCAAACTTTCTTCGTAATTCCACTCACGACCTTGGGCAAATTCATTCCCCATAAAGAGTAATTTTTTGCCTGGGTAGCCCCACATATAACCGTAATATGCACGCAAGTTAGCGAATTTTTGCCACGTATCACCTGGCATCTTGCCAAGAAGTGAATATTTACCGTGAACCACTTCATCGTGAGAAAGTGGTAGCACAAAATTTTCGCTGTATTGATATACCATTCCAAAGGTCATTTTGTTGTGATGATATTGGCGGTCAATGGGGTCAAGCTTCATATAAGCCAGCGTATCGTTCATCCAGCCCATATTCCATTTGAAATTGAAGCCCAAGCCGCCGTTTTCGCTTGGGTGGGTTACGCCTGCAAAAGAGGTAGATTCCTCCGCAATAGAAATTGCCCCCGCCATTTCGCTGTGAATTTTCCAGTTGGTGTGTTTTAGAAACTCGATGGCTTCTAAATTTTCACGTCCGCCGTATTGGTTTGGAATCCACTCGCCCTCCGCACGGCTGTAATCGCGGTAGATCATTGAAGCCACAGCATCCATGCGAATACCATCTACGCCAAAACGTTCAAGCCAATACAGTGCATTACTGGATAAGAAATTTTTGACCTCATTACGCCCATAGTTATAAATCAAGGTATTCCAATCTTGATGATAGCCTTCGCGAGGGTCTTCATGCTCATACAAAGCTGTGCCATCAAATGCGACTAAACCATGCGTATCACTTGGGAAATGCCCTGGCACCCAATCTAAAATCACGTTGATGCCTGCTTCGTGAGCACGTTTTACTAAACGGCGGAAGGCTTCAGGTGAACCAAAGCGACTGGTTGGCGAATAAAGCCCAAGTGGTTGATAACCCCAAGAACCATCAAACGGAAATTCAGAAAGCGGTAAAAATTCTATATGGGTAAAGCCCATCTCTTTTACATAAGGAATTAATTCATCAGCAATTTGATCGTAATCTAGCCAAAAATTGTTTTCTAAATTACGACGCCAAGATCCTAAATGCACTTCATAAATGGAAATCGGTTGATTCGCTTGATTTGCTTGACGACGTTGTTCCGTCATTTCGACCACATTTGGTAATGCACTCACTTGCGATGCTGTATCAGGGCGAAGTTGCGAACTAAAGGCAAAGGGATCGGCTTTCAAACGAAGATTGCCATGACAATCAATTAATTCAAACTTATAGAGCTGTCCTAAACTGGCTTTTGGTAAAAATAGCTCCCATACACCACTTTTTAGATGAAAACGCATAGGATGACGGCGACCATCCCAATAGTTGAAATCACCTACAATAGAAACTCGTCTTGCATTAGGTGCCCACAAGCGGAAATTCACCCCGCTCACACCATCACATTCCATAAAATGTGCACCAAGCACTTCATATGGGCGAAGCATAGATCCTTCAGAAAGTAGCCATTGTTCTAAATCGTCAATCATTGGATGAAAACGATAAGGATCTTCGATAATTTGTGCTTCATTACCCCAAAAAACCTGTAATTGATAAGCAAAAAATTGACGACAATTTGGAATAACACCAACAAAAAATCCACGCTCATCGACACAATCCAGTTCCGTTATTTCTTTACCACTTTCACGCTCAATCACCACCACTCGATTGGCATCTGGCAATAACGTACGAATTTCAATTCCGCGCTCAGTTTCGTGCATACCTAGCGTAGCAAAAGGATCACCATTGCTCGCATCAAAAAAACCATCAATAATTGCTTGTGTTACTGCGGTTGTCATATTTACTCCTTATACATTTCGCCCTTGGTTAATTTGCACAAAGAACGTTTTTAAAGCTTCATTGCTAAAAATAAACGCTAACGGTTGAGCAAGTTTCTTGCACCAGTTTGGGTATTCATTTGAGGTGCCCGGTAAATTAAAACTGATTTCTTGGCTAAGTAAATTTTCTAATTGCACACCAATCAATCGGCTGTTACTTTCCGCTAAATAATAATGGATCATTCGGTTTAAATGATCGTGCATCGCCATAGAAAGCGCATCGCCTTCATAATGCGGCGGTAAATAATTATCACGATGTAAACTATTTAATAAGGCTTGTTTATCCATAACACGTTGATCATATTTTTGCTTGAGCACTTCCCCATTCAGAATACCGAGTTGATTAAATAATTCTAAATCACGGCAATGCCAAAAACTTTGTAATGAGGGAACATCATGTGTACCAATAGTGGCATAAGCATTTCGAGGATAATCAGATATACGAGGAAATTCGCCATTTCGTTGGGCGAAATACAATACAAAATAAGAGAAAATTTGAAACTCGTTTAATTTCCACCTCACTTCATCAGGCACAGTGCCGAGATCTTCACCAATAATCAAACATTCATTGCGTACACTTTCAATGGCAAGAATCGCCATTAATTCATCAAAAGGATAATGCACATAAGCACCGTCAGCCGCAGTTTTTCCTTTTGGAATCCACCACAAACGAAATAAGCCCATAACATGATCGATGCGAAGCACACCGAAATATTGCATATTGGCACGTAGCATATCGATAAATGGTGTAAAGCCACGTGCTTTTAGCACGGTTGGATTATAAGGTGGCAAATTCCAATTTTGTCCTACAGGGCCTAACGGATCGGGCGGTGCGCCAATAGAGGCATTTACACAATATAAATCAGGATCGCTCCATAAATCAGCACTGCCACGAGAACTATTCACCGCTAAATCGCCATAAATACCCAACTTCATACCAGACTGTTTACAAAGATTTTGTAATGCGGAAAGTTGTTCTTCTATAAGCCATTGCAACCAAGCAAAAAATTGGATTTGCTCATGGTGTGTTTTTAATAGGGCTTTTCTTTTTACCGCACTTAAATATTGCCATTCCTTATGCCAGCCAAGCCAACCGATGGTATTTTCTTCTGCTTGATGATCGGCGTGTTCTTGCAAATCCAAGACATTAAATAAACCCTGTAACAACAAAGGTTCACCTTTGTTTTTTAAATAATCAGCAAAGATTTTTCGACGTGTCACAATTTCAGCGGATTGACTACGCTGAAAGAAATCAAACAGGGACTCAAGTGCGGTTAATTTTAAAGCCAAAATTGAAGAATAATCGACGCAATCACTTTCACGTAAAGCAGCAATTTTTGCTTGAATATCCTCACGCTTAAACCAATTTTGTACTGAACGGCAACGCTTAAATTCGGGTAAATCAGGAATGGTCAAATATAAGAAATTCAACCAACGACGGGAAGATGAACTATAAGGGCTAGCCCAATTTGGCACAGCAGGATATGGCAAATGTAATGGATTAATTCCCACATAATCTGCGCCTAATTTTGCACTTTGTTCAATCAAAGCAGCCAAATCGCCAAAATCGCCAATCCCCCAGTTTTGTTCTGAGCGTAAACTGTAAAGTTGCACATTCACGCCCCACACTTTTTTATTTTTTAATACGGATGGTTGAAAAGCTGTTTTAGGAGAAATAAGTAAACGAACGCGATACTGTTCAGTGTCAGAAAAAATAGATAATTGATAATAGCCAAAAGGAAGTGGAGGCAAAGAAAGTGCGGATAAATTTGAAAGTATTTTTTCTAACAGAATAGCATTAGATTCATCAATCAGCTGATAACGATATTCCGCAGATGGTGGGAGATCTAGACGATTGAGTCGATAATCAATCGGTTCATTTTCAAATGCAGCCAGTACATCGTCAAACTGTCCTTTCGCTTTTGGCGGAGGCTGCAAAAGCTCAACAAAAGTTAAAACCGTCTTTTCATCCGCAAAAATAAGATGCCCATCAATATCATAATGAGAAAGCGCGATTCCGCATTTTTCTGCTTTTTGTTTGAGAGAATCCGAGATTTGCATAGACACCATATCACAACTATATAACTCTTGTTAGGGATTATAGCTAAGCTGAAAGTGATGACAACCGGCTTTATTTAAAAGTGTGATCTTCGTCAATAATAAATTCAAACCAATCAATCACATCGCGTTCGTGGATACCATTTTTAATCAAAATATCCGCATTTTTTACAGAATGGGGAGAGCCAGAAATAAGCGGATGCCATTCAGGGAGTGTTTTTCCTTCATAAAGCAAACGATAGGCACAAGTATCAGGCAGCCAATGAAAATCAGGTAAATTCTTTTTGGTGAGTTTGGTGCAATCGGTTTCAATGTTAAAACGCTCTGAATAATTACCGCACTTTCCTGTTTCCAGATCTAAAAGATTACAAGCAATTCGGGTGTAATAGAGTTTTTGGCGTTTACCTCGCCCTTGAATATATTTGCGATAACAGCATTTGCCGCAGCCATCACATAAGGCTTCCCATTCAGATTCGGTCATTTCAAGGAGGGATTTGGTTTGCCAGAAATTGGGTTCAAGTTGCATACTGGATTGCATAGTTGATACAAATAAAAAGTGCGGTCAAAATCACGTTTGTTTTGACCGCACTTGGTTGATTAAAATTAGAAGCCTTCTTTTAAGCTTACTGTTAAGTTAAATACCAAATGTTCAGGACGGCTATCTTTACTATCTGCACAGAAATAACCCTCACGTTCAAATTGGTAACCTTTCTCTGCTTCTGCATTTGCGAGGCTTTGCTCTACAAAACCTTGTTTTATCACTAAAGAATTTGGGTTTAACACGCTTTCGATATCATCTTCAGCCCCTGGATTTGGCACAGTAAATAAGCGATCATACAAACGGAATTCAGCTGGATGATTATTAACCGCAGAAACCCAATGAATGACACCTTTCACTTTACGTCCATCTGCTGGATTTTTACCTAAAGTTTCAGGATCGTAAGTACAGAAAATCGTGGTGATTTCGCCACTTGCATCTTTTTCTACACGTTCCGCTTTAATCACATAAGCGTTACGCAAACGCACTTCTTTGCCTAATACTAAGCGTTTATATTGTTTGTTCGCTTCCTCACGGAAGTCTGCGCGATCAATATAAAGCTCTTTCGTGAACGGCAATTGACGTTCCCCTAATTCAGGACGATTTGGATGATTTGGGGCAGTTAAAACCGCTTCGCTTTCAAAGTTTTCAATTACCACACGAACAGGATCAATCACTGCCATTGCACGTGGTGCATTTTCATTTAAATCCTCACGAATGCAGGCTTCAAGTGCAGAATATTCCACCACGTTATCTTGTTTAGTCACACCAATACGGCGACAAAATTCACGTAACGAAGCTGGTGTATAACCACGACGGCGTAAACCTGAAATGGTTGGCATACGTGGATCATTCCAACCATCCACGATTTCATCATTTACCAATTTCAATAATTTACGTTTAGAGGTTAAAGTGCCTTCTAAATTTAAACGTGAGAATTCATATTGATGCGGTAATGGACGCTCAATACTGATATTTTCCAATACCCAGTCATATAAACGACGGTTATCTTGGAATTCTAATGTACAGATTGAGTGTGTAATACGCTCAATGGCATCAGAGATACAGTGAGTGAAATCGTACATTGGGTAAATGCACCATTTGTCACCTGTTTGGTGATGGCTTGCAAATTTAATACGATAAATTACTGGATCACGCATGACCATAAATGGCGATGCCATATCAATTTTTGCACGTAAACTTGCTTTCCCCTCTGCAAACTCACCGTTCTTCATTTTTTCAAATAACGCTAAGTTTTCTTCAATAGTGCGGTCACGATATGGGCTGTTTTTACCCGGCTCGGTTAAGGTACCACGATATTCACGCATTTCTTCTGGAGAAAGCTCATCCACATAAGCCAAGCCTTTTTTAATCAATTCAATCGCATAGCCATAAAGCGCATCAAAATAATCAGATGCATAACGCGGTTCGCCCTCCCATTTAAAACCTAACCATTCCACATCCGCTTTGATAGAATCTACATATTCCACGTCTTCTTTTACTGGATTGGTATCGTCAAAACGTAGGTTACATAAACCTTGGTATTCTTTTGCCAAGCCAAAATTCAAGCAAATAGACTTTGCGTGACCAATATGCAAATAGCCATTCGGCTCTGGCGGAAAACGGGTATGAACGCTTTTATGTTTACCCGAAGCTAAATCTTCATCAATAATTTGGGTAATAAAATTGTGAGTGCGGGTATTTTCTGCACCCAAAGATGTCTCTGTATGGCTCATCATTTTCTCTCGTTAAAATAAAAAAATATTCGGCTATTCTATACAAATCTAAGGGAAAATAAAGGTTCATCTCCTGTTCTTGCCATAGAAATACTAGATTTAAATAAAAGATTGTAAAAATTTGCCATAAAAAACCGCCACGAAATTATCGTGGCGATGTATAAATGCACAAAGTGCGGTAAGTTTTTTGAATGTTTAGCTTACCAAACCCAGCCAGCTCCCATTTGATAGGAAATTTTGCTGTTTTTGCCTGCATTCACGGCGATACCGCTTTTTAATGTGATGTAGTGGAGGGAGGCGTATCAACTAAAGCTGCCTAATTTTACGTCATATAGATAAAATATAAAGGAAATATTGTTTTTATAAATAAAAAGTGCGGTGAAAATCTCAAAAATTTTTACCGCACTTTATTGAAATAGAGTTTACATTACAACCACATCAAACTGTTCTTGGTTATAAAACTGTTCTGTTTTTACTTTTACTCGTTTTCCAATAAACATTTCCACTTCTGGCAGTAAACCGTGAGATTCTTCATTAATAAGATATTCTGAAACTGCTGGCGAGGCATAAACAACAAATTGTTCACTACTGAATAAATGATACACCCGAATAATTTCACGCATAATTTCGTAGCAAACTGTCTCAACAGTTTTCACCCGACCACGTCCATGACAAGTTGGACATTCATCGCATAGCACGTGTTCAAGGCTTTCGCGGGTTCTTTTACGAGTCATTTCTACAAGGCCTAATTGCGTAAAGCCATTCACATTAGTTTTCATACGATCTTTAGAAAGCGCATCACATAAAGATTGCAATACTCGATTGCGATGTTCATCTGTTTGCATATCAATAAAATC
The DNA here is from genome assembly GCF_019703545.1 of Haemophilus influenzae. Classification (NCBI taxonomy): domain Bacteria; kingdom Pseudomonadati; phylum Pseudomonadota; class Gammaproteobacteria; order Pasteurellales; family Pasteurellaceae; genus Haemophilus; species Haemophilus influenzae. Next base: position 1,507,487 of record NZ_AP018771.1, read on the forward strand.
AATAATGATTATGCCACCAAGATTACGTAGTTGTAATTGCTGCGCAATGGCTTTAGTTGCTTCAATATTGGTATTGAAGATGGTTTCTTCTAGATTACGATGCCCCACAAATGCGCCTGTATTAATATCAATGGTGGTCATGGCTTCTGTTTGCTCGATAATTAAATAGCCACCCGATTTGAGATTAACACGTTTATCTAAGGCTGTTTGGATCGCATTTTCAACCCCATACACATCAAAGATAGGTTGATTGCCAGAATAAAGAACAAGTTTATCGCTTAATTCAGGCATAAATTCATCGGTAAACTCTTTCACTTCGCCAAAACAAAGTTTAGAGTCGATACGAATTTTTTCTAAGTTTGTGCCGATAAAATCACGCAAAATGCGTTGCGGAAGTGCTGGCTCACCGTAAATTTTTGATTTGGTTGGATATTTAGATTTACGTTCTAAAACTTTACGCCATAAGCGTTTTAAAAATTCAGCGTCTTGACGTAATTCTTCTTCGCTTGCCCCTTCTGTGGCGGTACGGATAATAAAACCGCCGAGTTCATCACAAAAAGGTTCAACCAACGCTTTTAAACGGGTGCGTTCTTCTTCGCTTTCAATGCGTTGTGAAACACCTACGTGGCTATTTTCTGGCATAAAAACAAGATAACGTGATGGCAATGTGATATCCGTTGTTAAACGCGCGCCTTTTGTACCAAGGGGATCTTTTACCACTTGTACAACAATATCCTGCCCTTCTCGTACTAATTCTGAAATGCTCTTAACTTTAAATTGCTTTTGTTCATTTTCATCTACACATTCCGTGTGAGATACAATATCAGCGGCGTGTAAAAAAGCCGCTTTTTCCAAACCAATATCAACAAAAGCCGACTGCATTCCTGGTAACACTCGAGTGACACGACCTTTATAAATATTTCCGACAATTCCTCGTTTAGCTTGGCGTTCAATATGCACTTCGCGCAACATTCCTGTTTCGACTAGCGCAATGCGTGTTTCGTTAGGCGTTACGTTCATCAATAACTCGACAGAATCCATTTTATATTCCTAATTTCTTAAATTTCATCAAATATTTAGTCTAAATAGAATAATAGCCCGAAATAAGGTAAAATGCACCCTTTCTGAAATTTTAACCTATTTTGGACTGATATAATGTTTGGATTCGACCCAACTCTTATTACTTTTACTATTTATATTTTCGGGATGTTGCTGATTGGCGTACTCGCCTATTATTACACGAATAATTTATCAGATTACATTCTCGGTGGACGTCGTTTAGGCAGTTTTGTGACCGCAATGTCTGCAGGTGCTTCAGATATGTCTGGTTGGCTTTTAATGGGCTTACCTGGTGCGGTATATTTATCAGGCTTAGTTGAAGGCTGGATTGCTATTGGTTTAACTATCGGGGCTTATTTTAACTGGCTTTTAGTGGCTGGTCGTTTGCGTGTTTATACAGAATTAAATAATAATGCACTCACTCTCCCAGAATATTTTCACAATCGTTTTGGTTCATCACACAAATTATTAAAACTTGTTTCTGCCACTATTATTTTAGTGTTTTTTACTATTTATTGTGCTTCTGGTGTCGTTGCTGGCGCAAAATTATTCCAAAATATATTTTCTGTGGAATATTCCACCGCACTTTGGTACGGTGCAGCGGCAACCATTGCTTACACGTTCATCGGAGGTTTCCTCGCGGTAAGCTGGACAGATACCATTCAAGCCACATTAATGATTTTTGCATTAATTTTAACCCCTGTTTTTGTGTTATTGAGTTTCGCCGATACCGCTCAATTTTCCGCAGTACTAGAACAAGCTGAGGCTGCCATAAATAAAGATTTCACGGATTTATTTACTTCTACCACACCACTTGGTTTATTAAGTCTTGCGGCTTGGGGATTAGGCTATTTCGGGCAACCGCATATTTTAGCACGCTTTATGGCTGCGGATTCTGTCAAATCACTTATCAAAGCACGCCGTATTAGTATGACATGGATGGTACTTTGCTTAGGAGGCGCAATTGGCATTGGCTTATTCGCCATTCCGTATTTCTTTGCTAATCCAGCTATTGCAGGCACAGTCAATAATGAACCAGAGCAAGTATTTATTGAATTAGCTAAACTCTTATTTAACCCTTGGATCGCGGGCATATTACTTTCAGCTATCTTAGCCGCTGTAATGAGTACATTAAGCGCGCAATTATTAATTTCGTCTAGCTCAATCACAGAAGATTTCTACAAAGGTTTTATTCGCCCTAAGGCTTCAGAAAAAGAGCTCGTATGGCTTGGAAGAATTATGGTGTTAGTTATTGCCGCACTTGCTATCTGGATCGCACAAGATGAAAACAGCAAAGTATTAAAACTTGTAGAATTTGCTTGGGCTGGTTTTGGTAGTGCATTTGGCCCAGTTGTACTTTTCTCTCTTTTCTGGAAACGAATGACATCATCGGGCGCAATGGCCGGTATGCTTGTAGGCGCAGTGACAGTATTTGCTTGGAAAGAAGTTGTTCCAGCTGATACTGATTGGTTTAAAGTATATGAAATGATCCCAGGCTTTGCTTTCGCCAGCCTTGCAATTATTGTTATTTCATTACTTTCCAATAAACCAGAACAAGATATTCTTAATACCTTTGATAAAGCAGAAAAGGCTTATAAGGAAGCAAAATGATCGACTTTCGCCCTTTTTATCAACAAATTGCTACTACAAATTTATCAGACTGGTTAGAGACCTTACCGCGCCAATTGAAAGAATGGGAAACTCAAACTCATGGCGATTATGCGAAATGGAGCAAAATTGTTGATTTTCTACCAGATTTACATGCTGATGAAATCGATCTAAAAAGTGCGGTGAAATCTGACCGCACTTCTCCCCTTTCAGAAGGTGAAAAACAACGAATTATCCATCATTTAAAACAATTAATGCCGTGGCGAAAAGGGCCTTATCATCTTTTCGGCATTCATGTAGATTGTGAATGGCGTTCAGATTTTAAATGGGATCGTGTTCTTCCTCACTTGTCCCCCTTGCAAGGTCGCACTATTTTAGACGTGGGTTGTGGCAGCGGTTATCATATGTGGAGAATGGTAGGCGAAGGCGCAAAAATGGTGGTGGGGATTGATCCTACCGAGCTTTTCCTTTGCCAATTTGAAGCCGTACGCAAACTGCTTAATAATGATCGTCGAGCAAATCTCATCCCGCTAGGTATTGAGCAAATGCAACCATTAGCGGCATTTGACACTGTATTTTCAATGGGCGTACTCTATCATCGTAAATCCCCATTAGATCATTTAAGCCAATTGAAAAATCAATTGGTAAAAGGTGGCGAATTGGTATTAGAAACGTTAGTGGTGGATGGCGATGTAAATACTGTACTCGTACCGATAGATCGCTATGCAAAAATGAAAAATGTTTATTTTATCCCCTCTGTCGCCGCACTAATCAACTGGCTAGAAAAAGTTGGCTTTACCAACGTACGTTGTGTGGATGTAGCGACAACTACATTAGAAGAACAGCGTAAAACTGATTGGTTAGAAAATGAAAGCCTGATTGATTTTTTAGATCCAAATGATCACAGTAAAACCATTGAAGGTTATCAAGCACCGAAAAGAGCGGTAATTTTAGCGAACAAATAAAAAAGGGAATTATTCCCTTTTTATTGTACTCGCGTTTCATATTTATAAAGAATAATACTCTAGTTCTACCGAAGTTAATGTGGATAATAAGGTTTCAGCCATCGTTTTATGGCTCAATTTTAATGCTTTTTCAGCCATCACAATTCGCTCAATATCACTCAATTTTCTATCATTTAAATACGCAAAATTAAGTGCAGTTTGCAACGCTGGCAAACTCGGATTAAATGCGGCGTTTTCTGCATAACGTCCTGTCACCACATCACCATTTTTAAATAAAATCGCAATGCCGTGCGGACTATTTGAATAAGGACAATGAGATTGATTTGCCGCTAAAATAGCTTGATTAACCAAATCATCTTGATGATCAGCAACTAAATCATGATTTTCTTCCGCCAAAAGATGCGCTGCAATATCAAGATCTTTTGGTCCAAACGCATCTGGTAAATAAGAATGTAATGGATTATTTTGGCTATGCGGCAAATGAATTGAAATTTTTTCAGCACCGTGCAATTCATTCATAAATTGACGACAATGTCCGCACGGCGTGTAATTGACCACCATATCTGAAATACGGCGTTCATTACGCAACCAAGCGTGAGAAATTGCACTTTGTTCCGCGTGAATCGTTTGCTGAATGGCTGAATTAGCAAATTCTTGATTCGCGCCGAAATAAAAATCCCCTTGTTCGCCAATAGCAATTGCCCCCACATTAAAATGAGAAATAGCAGTATGACTATAACTTGCAGCAAGTGGCAACAAGTGCATAGCCAATTTTAGTGGGGTAAGTTCAAAATTATGACAAAGCTGCTGCACTTGGGAATAATTTAAAAAACCAGCCCAATTTTGTGAACGAAGTTCATTCACTATAGCTTGATTAAGTGCATCATCTTGTGGCAAGGTGCGCTTAATAAGTTCTTGCATAACATATCCTTAGAAAAAATATTAAAAATTATAACTGTACTTATTAAATCAAAATTTATTGTTAGCCGCGATAGTTTGATTAAATATTCATTAAAACTGTGATCTTGATCACTTATTTGATAGCTTCTATTTATTACAATTTCTTAACAAATAAGGCTAAGACTATCAATTATATTGAATAGAACAATTTCACTTCAAATTATAGAAACGTATAATACCCATATCAAAGGGAGGGCATTAGCTCAATTATTCAACTAGAAAAAGGAAATTATTATGTCAAAAACATCAATCGGACTAGATAAAGTTCAATCAGCAGAATTAGCCGATAAACTTAACGAATTACTTGCAACCTACCAAGTTTTCTATACTAATGTACGAGGCTATCACTGGAATATTAAAGGCGTAAACTTCTTTGCATTACACGCAAAATTTGAAGAAATTTATACTAATTTAGTTGCTAGAGTAGATGAGGTGGCTGAACGTATTTTAACTTTAGGCTACACACCAAATAATGCTTACAGCCAATACTTAAAAATATCTCGAATTAAAGAAGATATTGCAGTAAGTGAGGCACAAGAATGTTTATCAGGCACATTACAAGGTCTAAAAACATTACTAGATCAACAACGTGAAATTCTTTCTTTTGCAAATAACGCTAATGATGAAGGTACTGCATCACAAATGAGTGACTATATTAAAGAACAAGAAAAATTAGTATGGATGTTCCAAGCAGCGTGCCAAACTTGCCATAATTAATGAATAAATTTCAACGCTAACGAAAACTAACCTGCAATTAATCTAACTCAATAAAGTTAGATAAATTTAATTTGTCTAAGATCAAATTTGATCTAGCAAATTACCTCAAAAGTAAGAGTTTCCTATTTAGAATAGGAATGTCAAATTCAGTCTGAATAAAGGAAACTCTTATACCTCTTATTCACAGTGATCTCTTTAAACTAATTTAGTCAATTTAGCCACTAAATTTAACGTTTTTTTAAATCAGTAAATAAATCTATAGAAATAAATATTGTAGAGCGTTAAAAATTGTGATTATTAACTATTTTATTATTTCTTGTCCAATTAGATAAAAAAAGCCCCTAAATAATTAGGGGCATTAAAAAGGAATTTATGAATAAAATCTCTAAAGTTTAGCTTCATCAAAGAAATCTCGATAAAACGCCGCCATTATATTGAGCAATCTAAAGAATAGCAAGAAAAATCTTTACATTTCTTTACAAATCTTTACATTTCAGCATTTCGATAATTACTTGGACAGTATTTTCCATGCCTTGTAAAGAAACCAACTCGTGTTTACTATGGAAATTATAGCCACCAGTAAAAATATTTGGGCATGCTAAACCTTTAGAGGCTAAAAATGCCCCATCTGTACCGCCTCGAATCGGCTTATGATTTGGTTTAATTCCCACCGCTTTCATTGCACGATCAGCAAGTTCAATTGATTGAGGAACGTTTTTTACCACATCATACATATTTTGGTAGCTATCTTGAATTTCTAACTCTATAGGCTTTTTCAAACCTTTTTTAGCATTAAATTTTTCCACCTGATTTTTAATAAAAGCTTTTCTTTGTGCGAAATTCTGTTCGTCAAAATCACGAATCAAATAGGTAAGCTCTACTTGCTCAATATCGCCAGAAAAATCTTCTAAATGATAAAAGCCCGCTTTCCCATCGGTTTTTTCTGGTACTTCATCAACAGGAAAAACTTGCTGAAATTCACAAGCTAAAGTCAGCGCATTCAGCATTTTTCCTTTTGCATAACCTGTGTGAATATTTCGCCCGAAAAACCGCACTTTTGCCGTTGCAGCATTAAAGTTTTCGTATTCTAATTCCCCTACTTCTCCCCCATCAATGGTATATGCCCAATCACAGGAAAACTTTTCCATTGGGAAATAATGGATTCCCAAACCAATTTCTTCATCAGGCGTAAAAGCAACACGAATATTGCAATGGGGAATATTCTCTTTTTGAAGAATGGAAAGTGCGGTCATAATTTCTGCAATTCCCGCTTTATTGTCAGCCCCAAGCAAAGTGGTTCCATCAGTAACAATAAGCGTTTGTCCGACTAATTTTTGCATAAAAGAATAATAAACAGGGCTAATAAATTCCTCGCCAATACCTAATGCAATATCTCCGCCACGATATTCTTCTATCACTTCTGGGCGTACATTTTTACCACTACATTGCGGAGACGTATCAAGATGCGCAACTAAACCAATGGTTTTCGTTAAGTTAGGATCATTAGCGGGTAAAAATGCTGTTACCACTGCATATTTACTTACTTCAACATTCTCCAAACCAAGTTGGATTAATTCTTTTTGTAACTGCATGGCTAACTTCATTTGCCCGACTGAGCTGGGGGAATGCTTCGCATGAGGTTTTGATTGGGTGTGAAAAGACACATAATGTAAAAATCGTTCTAAAAGTTCTGTTTTATCTATTTGAGAAATCATATTCTCGCTCCTTTTAAAAATATCTTTTTTAGTTTAACGAGAAAAATAGAAAACATCTTGATATATAACAATATTTATAAAATTAACGAAGTAAAATTCATCGAAAGTGCGGTTAAATTTCTCGTTATTTTTATGAACGGCAGTTTTTTACTTTCTAAGGCATTAAGTCCTTTTCATTATTAACAATTCACTATATCATAGGCGTCTATTTTTATATGTCGCCCCTGCAGTCTTGCAGGTTTTATTTCTACTCAGTACCAAATCATTGGTGAAATTAGGGAGAAAACCAAAGCTAGTGGAAAATCAGCTTCAAAACAAGCCTATTATTGAGCTTCGTTCAATCAAAAAATCCTATGGTTCTAACACCATTATTAACGATTTCAATCTTACAATTAATAACGGTGAGTTTGTCACTATTCTTGGCCCCTCAGGCTGTGGTAAGACCACAGTTTTACGCTTACTAGCAGGCTTAGAAGAATTGGATTCAGGTAGCATTATTTTAGATGGTGAAGATATCACCAATGTGCCTGCGGAAAAACGTCATATTAATACGGTATTCCAAAGCTATGCGCTATTTCCACATATGACAATTTTTGAGAACGTGGCTTTCGGTTTGCGTATGCAAAAAGTACCAAACGAGGAAATTAAACCGCGTGTTTTAGAAGCCTTGCGTATGGTACAACTAGAAGAAATGGCTGATCGTAAGCCAACTCAACTTTCTGGCGGACAACAACAACGTATTGCCATCGCTCGTGCCGTAGTAAATAAACCAAAAGTGTTGTTACTTGATGAATCTTTATCTGCATTGGATTACAAATTGCGTAAACAAATGCAACAAGAACTCAAAATGTTACAACGTCAGCTTGGCATTACCTTTATTTTCGTCACCCACGATCAAGAAGAAGCGATTACAATGTCTGATCGTATTGTATTATTGCGTAAAGGTAAAATTGCACAGGATGGTTCTCCACGTGAAATCTATGAAGATCCAGCTAACTTATTCGTTGCTCGTTTCATTGGCGAAATTAACGTATTTGAAGCCACTGTGATTGAACGAAAATCAGAACAAGTTGTACTGGCAAATGTTGAAGGTCGTATTTGTGATATTTATACGGATATGCCTGTGGAAAAAGATCAAAAACTTCAAGTACTCCTTCGCCCTGAAGATATTGTGATTGAAGAATTAGATGAAAATGAACATTCTAAAGCAATTATCGGTCATATTATTGACCGCACTTATAAAGGAATGACATTAGAATCAACGGTAGAGTTTGATCATAACGGAATGCGTGTCCTTGTAAGTGAATTCTTTAATGAAGATGATCCACATATGGATCATAGCATAGGACAACGCGTAGGTATCACATGGCACGAAGGCTGGGAGGTTGTACTCAACGATGAAGATAATCAATAATAAATTCCAGAAAATTACTGTTGCGATTATCTTCAGTTGGCTAATCTTCTTTGTGCTGATTCCAAACTTATTGGTACTTGCCGTAAGTTTTCTGACTCGAGATGGTAGCAACTTTTATGCATTCCCAATTACTATTGAAAACTATACAAACTTGTTTAATCCGCTTTATGCACAAGTTGTGTGGAATTCATTGTCTATGTCGGGCATCGCCACCATTATTTGCTTACTAATAGGTTATCCATTTGCTTTTATGATGAGTAAAATTCATCCTAAATATCGACCGCTCTTATTGTTCCTTGTGGTTTTACCATTTTGGACAAACTCGTTAATTCGTATTTATGGAATGAAAGTGTTTCTTGGCGTGAAAGGCATACTTAACACGATGTTAATTGATATGGGAATTTTGAGTGCGCCAATTCGTATTTTGAATACCGAAATTGCGGTAATCATTGGCTTAGTTTATTTACTATTGCCATTTATGATTTTGCCACTCTACTCTGCCATTGAAAAACTAGATAATCGTTTATTAGAAGCAGCACGAGATTTAGGCGCAAATACATTCCAACGTTTCTTCCGAGTGATTTTACCATTAACTATGCCAGGCATTATCGCGGGTTGTTTATTGGTATTATTGCCAGCAATGGGAATGTTTTATGTAGCAGACCTACTCGGTGGAGCAAAAGTCTTGCTTGTTGGTAACGTAATTAAGAGCGAATTCTTAATTTCTCGTAACTGGCCATTTGGTTCTGCAGTCAGTATTGGTTTAACTGTTCTAATGGCATTGTTGATTTTCGTGTACTACCGCGCGAATAAACTATTGAATAGGAAAGTGGAGTTAGAATAATGAGTCGTTTACTACGTAATGCATTTATGTTTGTGGTATACGCTTATTTGTATATCCCAATTATTATTTTAGTCACTAATTCCTTTAACAAAGATCGTTATGGTTTGAGTTGGAAAGGTTTTAGCTGGAACTGGTACGAGCGTTTATTTAATAACGACACCTTAATACAAGCTGCGATTCATTCGGTAACTATTGCATTTTTTGCGGCTACCCTAGCTACTATTGTAGGTGGATTAACTGCAATCGCACTTTATCGCTATCGATTCCGCGGTAAACAAGCAGTAAGCGGTATGCTATTTATCGTTATGATGTCTCCAGATATTGTAATGGCAGTATCTTTACTTGCATTATTTATGGTTGTGGGTATTTCATTGGGCTTCTGGTCTTTACTACTTGCCCACGTAACTTTCTGTTTACCGTATGTGACCGTAACTATCTTCTCTCGCTTAAATGGCTTTGATTCCAGAATGTTAGAAGCGGCGAAAGACTTAGGTGCAAGCGAAGTGACTATTTTACGTAAAATTATCCTTCCTTTAGCATTACCTGCAGTTGTATCTGGTTGGTTATTAAGTTTCACTATTTCATTAGATGATGTTGTGGTTTCATCATTTGTCAGTGGTGTAAGTTATGAAATCTTACCATTGAGAATATTCTCTCTAGTGAAAACTGGTGTAACACCTGAAGTTAATGCTTTAGCAACGATTATGATCGTGCTTTCATTAGCTCTTGTCGTTTTAAGCCAGCTAATTACACGAAAAAATAACCATTAATTAACAAAAGGTTTCACAAACCTTTGAATTTAAAATAGAATACGCCTTGACGCACAATCAAGGCGTTTTTTTATGCCTGTCATTCGGCAGGTGGTTTTTTACGACTCTTTAACAGGAGAACAAACAAAAATGAAAAAATTTGCAGGTTTAATTACTGCCAGCTTCGTAGCTGCAACTTTAACCGCTTGCAACGATAAAGATGCTAAGCAAGAAACTGCAAAAGCTACGGCTGCTGCTAATGACACTGTGTATCTCTACACTTGGACAGAATATGTACCAGATGGTCTTTTAGATGAGTTTACTAAAGAAACTGGCATCAAAGTTATCGTTTCAAGCCTAGAATCAAACGAAACAATGTACGCTAAACTCAAAACTCAAGGCGAGTCTGGTGGCTATGATGTTATCGCACCTTCTAACTACTTCGTTTCTAAAATGGCACGCGAAGGAATGTTAAAAGAACTTGATCACAGCAAATTACCTGTTCTTAAAGAATTAGATCCTGATTGGCTCAATAAACCTTATGATAAAGGTAACAAATACTCTCTTCCGCAACTTTTAGGTGCGCCGGGTATCGCATTCAATACCAACACTTACAAAGGCGAACAATTCACTTCTTGGGCAGACTTATGGAAACCTGAATTTGCAAACAAAGTTCAATTATTAGACGATGCGCGTGAAGTATTCAACATCGCTTTATTGAAAATTGGTCAAGATCCAAATACTCAAGATCCAGCCATTATCAAACAAGCCTATGAAGAATTATTGAAATTACGTCCAAATGTACTTTCTTTCAATTCCGATAACCCAGCTAACTCGTTCATCTCAGGCGAAGTGGAAGTGGGTCAATTATGGAATGGTTCGGTACGTATTGCTAAAAAAGAAAAAGCACCTTTAAATATGGTATTCCCAAAAGAGGGTCCTGTACTTTGGGTTGATACTCTTGCAATTCCTGCAACAGCTAAAAATTCTGAAGGCGCACACAAGCTGATTAACTACATGTTAGGGAAAAAAACAGCTGAAAAATTAACCTTAGCTATCGGTTACCCAACCTCAAATATTGAAGCGAAAAAAGCATTACCAAAAGAAATCACTGAAGATCCAGCGATTTATCCGTCAGCTGATATATTAAAAAATAGTCACTGGCAAGATGACGTTGGCGATGCAATTCAATTCTATGAACAATATTATCAAGAATTAAAAGCAGCAAAATAATTGGTCAATTAGCAAAGAATTAAAATATGATTCTGTGCAATATTTCCTCTAAATAAAAACGCCCTTTCGGGCGTTATTTTTTAAGCTTTACCGTCAGCCAAATTTTTCTTTTCTTCTAATTCTTCCCAGCGTAAAAATGCTGTTTCTAATTCGGCTTCAGTATCCGCCAATGCTTTTAATTTAGCGTCGGTAATATCGTGAGCTTGTTGGAAAAATGCTGGATCGGCTATTTCAGCTTGAAGTGTGGTGATTTTAGTTTCTAATTCTTCCAAAAGTTGTGGAAGTTGCTCTAGCTCTCGTTGTTCTTTATAAGAAAGTTTCACGGATTTCGGCTTAGAAGTGCGGTCATTTTTCACCGCACTTTCTTCTTTTAGTGGTTCAGATTTCTTCGCTTTAGCCTGCTCTTCCACTGCTTTGCTTGCCCAGAAATTGGCTTGTTGCTGTTTCGCATCAAAGAATCCACCCACATACTTATTCAAACGCCCTTCACCTTCGAATAAATAACATTCTGTCGCAGTATTATCGATAAATTGACGGTCGTGGCTCACAATTAACAATGTGCCTTGATAATCCGTCAAAATTTCTTCTAAAAGCTCCAATGTTTCTACATCAAGGTCATTGGTTGGTTCGTCAAGAATCAATAAATTATTTGGTTTGAGTAATAATTTTGCGAGTAATAAACGATTTCGTTCTCCCCCCGATAAGGCTTTAACTGACGTTCCTCACGCATCGCTTTTAATGCTCGCACTCGCCCTTCATTTCTTGTACGGCGAGCCTTGATACCTTGGCGAATCCACACTTCTTCCTGTGCAAGTCGTTTATCAAATAATTCATTTTGCAAGGCTTCAACGCGTAGATTTTCTTCTTTCGTAGTTAAATATAAATCGTAATTGCCTAGATAAGACCGCAATTGACCACGATCTAAATCCACAATGCGTGTTGCCATTTTGCGAATAAAAGAACGGTTATGGGAAATAAATACAATACTACCTTGGAAATCCAGTAAGAAATTTTCCAACCATTCAATAGCTTCCACATCCAAGTGGTTGGTTCATCAAGTAATAACACATCAGGATCGCATACCAATGCACGTGCTAGTGCCGCTTTGCGTAACCAACCGCCCGAAAGTGCGGATAATTTTGTGGTTCGATTTTGCATTATATTGCAGAAATTAGAAACGAATGTGGTAGTTATGCTTCTCACGGTCAAGATATAGAACACAAACAAATAAGTAGTGATCTTGCTTTATTTGTACTTCATTCAACCAATGCAATTTTAGGATTTATTCTACACTTTTACATTGCTACAAATGATTACCGTAGAAGTGAAAGGATACAATATGAAGATAATCAAAGAATCAACGAATTAATTGATTAGGCGTATGAAATGGAAACAATATATAAAATTTCATATTCACAAGCATTATTTGCTCAAGATCCTGATACCTATAGAGAAATGGTATTGGAGTTTGAGCAAATAGAATATGAACGGTTGATGGACACTCTCTAATTTCTTACAAGGTTCATTTCACTTCTGCCAAATCTCCCCTACCCCTCTTTGCTAAAGAGGGGGACTATTTGGAATGTTTAGCTGCAAGCGGTCGAATTAACAGAAAAATTATTCATGAAAACACCTAAACTAAAACTACGCTCAAGACCATTCCCCTCTTTTGTAAAGAGGGGTTAGGGGAGATTTAAACCATACACTAAGGAACTCATCATGCTCAACGAAAACGACATCGAACAACTCACTCTTCAACGCCTGAAATCCCTCGGTTGGGAATATCGCTACGGTAAAGATTTGCCTGTTCATTAGATAACTGAGTTAGATCCTGTTGCAAGATCGATGATGCGGAAAATTAACGCGGTAGGTTTCACAATATACTGGCTCTAACTCAATGGAAAGTAACTGGCGAAATCCAGCATAATCAAATCCTAGAGAAAGACCGCCAGCACCAGAAAATAAATCGAGATAAGTTAATGACATATAAAATTAAAATAATAAAAAACGAGAGATATTGTATTTCAGATAGAGCCTTTAACAAGCAACCAAGCTTACTTAAAAAACACTAAACTAATTTTAATCCACGAAACTGTGGATAACCATCTGGTTATATCCCACTTCCCATTATATTTCGTTGTTTTTTATGATAAACAAGTTGTCCCCAACCTTTCACTTAATCTTTCAATAATTTAATTTTTTCAATCACATTTGTTGTTGAACAACCATTTTCAAAGTTTAGCACTTTAACATCGCCACCGTTTGCCCACACTTCTTTACTGCCTGCAATCTCTTCGGGTTTGTAATCGCCGCCTTTGACTAAAAGATCTGGTAGAATTTCGCCGATTAAACGTTGTGGTGTATCTTCAGTGAAAGGCACCAACCAGTCCACGGATGCCAAACCAGCCAATACCGCCATACGGTTTTCAAGATTATTAATTGGACGACTTTCGCCTTTTAAGCGTTTAACAGAATCGTCGCTGTTTACCGCAACAATTAGACGATCGCCCAATTTGCGTGCATTTTCTAAATAAGAAATATGCCCTGGATGCAAAATATCAAAACAGCCATTAGTCATCACAATTTTTTCACCGCGCGCTTTAGCTTGTGCGACAGCATCTTTTAATTCTGCTTCACTCATAATGCCAAATCCAGTTTCAGGACGAGCATGAATCGCATTTTCAAGTTCCACGGTCGAAACCGTTGAAGTCCCCAATTTACCCACCACAATTCCAGCGGCTACATTGGCTAGGTAACAAGATTCCTCAAAAGAACGTCCATCTGCTAATGCGGTTGCTAATACGCTAATGACAGTGTCACCGGCTCCCGTCACATCAAACACTTCTTTTGCAACGGTTGGCAAATGATAAGGCTCTTGATTTGGGCGTAATAATGTCATGCCTTTTTCAGAACGCGTTACCAAAAGTGCGGTTAATTCAATATCAGAAATTAATTTTAAACCCTTCTTAATAATTTCTTCTTCTGTATTACATTTACCCACAACGGCTTCAAATTCAGACATATTGGGTGTCAATAATGTAGCCCCACGATAACGTTCAAAATCAGTTCCCTTTGGATCGATCAACACAGGCACATTCGCTTTGCGTGCAATTTGAATCATTTTCTGAACATCTTTAAGCGTGCCTTTGCCGTAATCAGAAAGAATCAAAGCACCGTAATTTTTCACCGCACTTTCTAACTTCGCTAATAAATCCTTGCAATCTACATTATTGAAATCTTCTTCAAAATCAAGGCGGAGCAGCTGTTGGTGACGAGATAAAATACGTAATTTAGTAATAGTTGGATGGGTTTCTAATGCAACAAAATTACAATCAATTTTTTGTTTTTCTAATAAGAGGGAAAGTGCAGAACCAGTTTCATCTTGTCCAATCAATCCCATTAACTGAACGGGTACATTGAGTGAAGCAATATTCATCGCCACATTTGCAGCCCCACCCGCGCGCTCTTCATTTTCTTGTACACGAACCACTGGCACTGGTGCTTCTGGTGAAATACGGTTGGTTGCGCCGAACCAATAACGATCAAGCATCACATCGCCTAATACAAGTACTTTTGCTTGCTTAAATTCTGCTGAATATTGAGCCATTTTAAAATCTCTCTATTTGAATAACCAAAATTGTGGCAATTTTACCACAACTCAAATTTACGATAAACTACGCCCCTAACTTACGTGGAAAGAACAATGAAAAACGAAAAACTCCCTCAATTTCAACCGCACTTTTTAGCCCCAAAATACTGGCTTTTTTGGTTAGGCGTGGCAATTTGGCGAAGTATTTTATGTCTTCCCTATCCTATTTTGCGCCATATTGGTCATGGTCTCGGTTGGCTGTTTTCACATTTAAAAGTGGGTAAACGTCGAGCAGCCATTGCACGTCGTAATCTTGAACTTTGTTTTCCTGATATGTCTGAAAACGACCGTGAGGCGATTTTGCAAGAAAATCTCCGCTCTGTAGGCATGGCAATTATCGAAACTGGCATGGCTTGGTTTTGGTCGGATTCACGTATCAAAAAATGGTCAAAAGTTGAAGGCTTACATTATCTAAAAGAAAATCAAAAAGATGGAATTGTTCTCGTTGGTGTTCATTTCTTAACGCTAGAACTTGGCGCGCGCATTCTTGGTTTGCATCATCCCGGCATTGGCGTTTATCGTCCAAATGATAATCCTTTGCTTGATTGGCTACAAACGCAAGGTCGTTTACGCTCTAATAAAGATATGCTTGATCGTAAAGATTTACGCGGAATGATCAAAGCTTTACGCCACGAAGAAACCATTTGGTATGCACCAGATCACGATTACGGCAGAAAAAATGCTGTTTTTGTACCATTTTTTGCAGTGCCCGATGCTTGCACAACCACTGGTAGTTATTATTTATTGAAATCCTCACAAAACAGCAAAGTGATTCCATTTGCGCCATTACGCAATAAAGATGGTTCAGGCTATACCGTGAGTATTTCAGCACCTGTTGATTTTATGGATTTACAGGATGAAACGGCGATTGCTACGCGAATGAATCAAATCGTTGAAAAGGAAATCATGAAGGGCATATCACAATATATGTGGCTACATCGTCGTTTTAAAACACGCCCCGATGAAAATACGCCTAGTTTATACGATTAAAAGTGCGGTCGAATATCACCGCACTTTTTGATAGAATTTTCTCAAATTTAAAAATTAACGACTCATCTAACCATGACAACCAATTATTCAGCTCAAGAAATTACCGTTCTTAAAGATCTCGAACCAGTGCAAATTCGCCCTGGTATGTATACAGACACAACTCGTCCTAATCATTTAGCACAAGAAGTTATTGATAACAGCGTAGATGAAGCCCTTGCGGGTTTTGCCACAAAAATTGAAGTAATTTTACACCCTGATCAATCCATTGAAGTCACAGACAATGGTCGCGGTATGCCTGTGGATATTCATCCTACGGAAGGCGTTTCCGGCGTAGAGGTGATCCTGACTAAACTGCATGCGGGTGGTAAATTCTCCAATAAAAATTATGAATTTGCGGGTGGTTTACACGGTGTGGGGATTTCTGTGGTGAATGCGCTTTCTGAACGCGTAGATATTCAAGTCAAACGCAATGGGGAAGTATATAAAATTGCCTTTGAAAACGGCAGTAAAGTAGAAGAATTGGAAGTTATTGGGACTTGTGGCAGACGCACAACGGGAACAACCGTTCACTTCAAACCGAATCCAAAATATTTTGACAGTGCAAAATTTTCCGTTAGCCGCTTACGCCATTTGTTAAGAGCGAAAGCGGTACTCTGCTCAGGGCTTGAAATCAAATTCATTGATAAAGTAAACAATACTCAAGATATTTGGTTATATGAAGATGGGCTTTCCGATTACCTTATCGAAGCAGTAAATGGCTTTGAAACCCTTCCCAAAAAACCATTTGTTGGCGAATTTAAAGGAACAAATGAAGCGGTTAGCTGGGCATTACTTTGGTTGCCAGAAGGTGGCGAACTGATTGGCGAAAGCTATGTAAACTTAATTCCAACAATTCAAGGCGGAACACATGTTAATGGCCTACGTCAAGGTTTATTAGATGCCATTCGTGAATTTTGCGAATTTAGAAATCTATTACCACGCGGGGTAAAACTTACCGCTGATGATATTTGGGAGCGTTGTTCTTACATTCTTTCCCTTAAAATGCAAGATGCACAATTCGCAGGGCAAACTAAAGAACGCTTATCATCACGCCAAAGTGCGGTGTTTGTCAGCGGTGTTTTAAAAGATGCGTTCAGTCTATGGCTAAACCAAAATGTACAAGACGCTGAAAAATTAGCAGAAATTGCCATTAGTTCTGCACAACGCCGATTACGTGCGGCTAAAAAAGTCGTACGTAAAAAACTTGTTAGTGGCCCAGCATTACCAGGAAAATTAGCAGATTGTGGCTCACAGGATTTAGAAAAAACAGAATTATTTTTAGTGGAGGGCGACTCTGCGGGCGGTTCAGCAAAACAAGCGCGTGATCGCGAATATCAAGCGATTTTGCCGTTACGTGGGAAAATCTTAAACACATGGGAAGTTTCCCCTGATCAAGTATTAGGTTCAACAGAAATTCACGATATTGCCGTTGCTCTAGGCATCGACCCTGACAGCAATGATTTATCACAACTTCGCTATGGTAAAGTCTGTATTCTCGCAGATGCTGATTCCGATGGACTGCATATTGCTACTCTACTCTGCGCCTTGTTCTTACGCCATTTTCCGAAATTGGTACAAGACGGTCACGTTTATGTAGCAATGCCACCGCTTTATCGTATTGACTTAAATAAGGAAGTCTTCTACGCATTAGATGAAAATGAAAAAGAGGCAATTTTAGATCGGTTAAAAAATAAAAAAGGCAAACCGAATGTTCAACGTTTTAAAGGTTTAGGCGAAATGAATCCATCACAATTGCGTGAAACAACAATGGATCCTAATACTCGTCGTCTCGTTCAATTAACTTATGATTTAGGGGAAGATCAAGGCTCAGATACATTAGAACTGATGGATATGTTATTAGCGAAAAAACGTTCCGAAGACCGTAAAAATTGGTTGCAAGCGAAAGGCGATCAGGTTGATTTATCTGTTTAGACTAAATTAATCTCAGCAAATCCGAATTTTAATAAATTAAGAATATATCAATTAACAGAAACAAAAATGACAAATATCAACTATGAAGGCATTGAGCAAATGCCTCTACGCACCTTCACTGAAAAGGCTTATCTCAACTATTCTATGTATGTCATCATGGATCGTGCGTTGCCTTTTATCGGTGATGGTTTAAAACCCGTTCAACGTCGTATTGTATATGCGATGTCTGAACTTGGCTTAAATGCCACGGCAAAATACAAAAAATCTGCTCGTACCGTCGGTGATGTACTCGGTAAATTCCATCCACATGGTGACAGCGCTTGTTATGAAGCAATGGTGTTAATGGCACAACCCTTCTCTTATCGTTATCCGCTTGTAGATGGTCAAGGTAACTGGGGGGCGCCAGATGATCCAAAATCCTTCGCAGCCATGCGTTATACGGAATCTCGCCTATCTAAAATCTCTGAAATCTTGTTGAATGAACTCGGACAAGGAACAGTAGATTATCAACCAAACTTTGATGGAACCTTAGCTGAACCACAATATTTACCTGCTCGTTTACCGCATATTTTATTGAACGGCACAACTGGTATTGCGGTGGGTATGGCGACAGATATTCCACCACACAATATTAACGAAATTGCTGATGCGGCAGTAATGTTGCTAGATAATCCTAAAGCGAGATTAGATGATGTACTTGAAATTGTTCAAGGCCCAGATTTTCCAACAGAAGCTGAAATTATTTCGCCAAAATCAGAAATTCGTAAAATTTATGAGCAAGGTCGTGGCTCAATAAAAATGCGTGCAACTTGGAAAAAAGAAGACGGCGAGATCATTATTTCTGCACTTCCACATCAATCTTCGCCCTCAAAAGTTATTGCACAAATAGCCGATCAAATGACGGCAAAAAAACTGCCAATGCTAGAAGATATTCGAGATGAAGCCGATCACGAAAACCCAATTAGAATTGTACTAGTCCCTCGCTCAAATCGAGTCGATACTGATGCCTTAATGGCACATTTATTTGCTACAACAGATCTTGAAAAAAGCTACCGTGTAAATATGAATATGATCGGGCTTGATCATAAACCTGCGGTAAAAGGCTTATTAGAAATCTTAAATGAATGGCTCACTTTCCGTCGCACAACGGTCACTCGTCGCCTTCAATATCGCCTAGATAAAGTGCTCTCTCGCTTGCATATTTTAGAAGGCTTGATGATAGCCTTTTTAAATATTGATGAAGTTATCGAAATTATACGCCACGAAGATGATCCAAAAGCAGAGCTTATGGCACGCTTTAATTTAAGCGATGAACAAGCCGATGCCATTTTAAATTTACGCTTACGTCATTTAGCGAAATTAGAAGAAAACCAACTCAAAGCAGAACAAGATGAACTTGAAAAAGAGCGGTTAAATTTAGAAGCAATTTTAGGATCAGAACGCCGTTTGAATACGCTTATCAAAAAAGAAATTCAAGAAGATGCGAAAAAATATGCCAGTCCACGTATGTCTCAACTGGTCGAACGTGAAGAAGCCAAAATGATCTCTGAAAGTGATATGACGCCAGCAGAACCAGTTACTGTCATCTTATCAGAAATGGGCTGGGTACGTTGTGCAAAAGGACACGATATTGATCCTAAATCATTAAGCTACAAAGCTGGCGATAGCTATCTAGCTCACGCTTGTGGCAAAAGTAATCAAGCCGTTGTATTCATTGATAGCACGGGGCGGAGTTATGCACTCGATCCGCTTTCATTGCCTTCCGCTCGCTCCCAAGGCGAACCACTTACAGGTAAACTCAATTTACCCACTGGTGCGACCATTGAATATGTTGTAATGGCCAGCGAACAGCAAGAATTATTGATGGCTTCTGATGCGGGATATGGTTTTATTTGTAAATTTGAAGATTTAATTGCACGTAACAAGACTGGAAAAGCCTTGATTTCTTTACCAGAAAATGCCAAAGTGTTGAAGCCTAAAACATTGATAAATTCTACCGCACTTGTTGTCGCAATCACATCAGCAGGCAGAATGTTGATTTTTCCAGCACAGGATTTACCGGTATTATCAAAAGGTAAAGGCAATAAAATGATCACTATTCCCGCAGCGAATGCAAAAGATCGTAGCGAACTATTGACAAAATTATTGCTTATTTCAGATCAAGCAAGTCTTGAATTTTATTCTGGAAAACGAAAAATTGTATTAAAACCAGAAGATCTGCAAAAGTTCCGCGCAGAACGAGGCAGAAAAGGTTCGACATTACCACGTGGATTACATACCAATCTTGAAATTATGGTAATCGAGCCGTAACACAACACATCACTTAAACATAACATAGGGAGATCCAATTTATGAGCTATACTTTTAGCACGTATGAAACCCTTGCATTAGCAAGCTTAGTTTTGCTATTGGGCTATTTTTTGGTTAAACGCATTAATGTATTAAAAACATTTAACATTCCAGAGCCAGTTGTTGGTGGCTTTATTGTTGCCATTGGTCTTTTAATTTGGCACAAAATTGATGGAACATCCTTTAACTTCGATAAAAATCTACAAACCACAATGATGTTAGTGTTTTTTACTTCTATCGGTTTAAGTGCTAACTTTTCCCGTCTAATTAAAGGCGGAAGGCCACTCGTTGTATTTTTATTCATTGCTGCATTATTAATCTTAGGACAAAACGTTATTGGCATTGCAAGCTCAATGGCATTAGGAATCCATCCCGCTTATGGTTTACTTGCAGGTTCAGTAACCTTAACAGGTGGTCACGGCACTGGAGCTGCTTGGGCGGATACATTTGCACATCAATTTAATCTACAAGGTGCAACTGAAATTGCCATTGCCTGTGCAACTTTCGGTTTAGTATTCGGTGGTATCATCGGTGGTCCTGTCGCTCGTTTCTTATTAAATCGCCAAAAACAAGGCGAAAATCCTGAAAATGATGAAGTTGATGACATTCAAGAAGCATTTGAACACCCAACTTATAAACGTAAAATTACTGCACGTTCATTAATTGAAACAATTGCAATGATTTCAGTATGTTTATTAATTGGTCAATATTTAGATGTGCAAACAAAAGGTACTGCACTCCAATTACCAACTTTCGTATGGTGTTTATTCACTGGTGTTATTGTCCGCAATATTTTAACCAACATTTTCCGTTTCCAAGTAGCAGAATCCGCTATTGACGTATTAGGTAGCGTAGGCTTATCCATCTTTTTAGCAATTGCTTTAATGTCATTAAGACTTTGGGAACTTGCAGGTTTAGCAATTGATGTATTAATTGTTCTTGCTATTCAAGTCGCATTTATGGCTGCCTTTGCAATTTTCATTACTTATCGAGCAATGGGTAAAGATTACGATGCCGTCGTATTAAGTGCTGGACACTGTGGTTTTGGTTTAGGCGCAACCCCAACAGCAATCGCTAATATGCAAGCTGTCACCAGCCGTTTTGGGCCATCGCACAAAGCATTTTTAATCGTTCCAATGGTCGGTGCATTCTTTATCGACTTAATCAACGCTGCGCTATTAAAAGTTTCATTTGCAGTTGTAAATATGCTCGCGTAAAGTGCGGTTGAAATTGACAATGTTTTAGAGAAATGCCTTTATCTTGAATTGATAAAGGCATTTATTTCAATATAATCAATTATTTCAGCTGCAATATCAATCCCACTTGTTTTTTCAATCATTTCTAAGCCTGGGCTTGCATTCACTTCTAAAACCAATAATCCATTTTTCGAACGAATTAAATCCACGCCAGCCACATCTAAACCGATAGCTTTTGTTGCTTGAATGGCTATCTGCTTTTCTTCATCGCTTAGGGTAATTTTTTCGGTTTTTCCGCCACGATGGCAATTCGCCCGAAACTCACCATTTTGCCCAATTCTCTGCATCGTTGCTACCACTTGATCACCCATCACAAAACAACGAATATCCGCATTGCCCGCTTCTTCGATAAAATCTTGTTGCAACATAGATATATTGGTTTGCTTAAAAGCTTCCATAATGCTCACCGCACTTTGTGGTTTTTCAGCTAAAATTACCCCAATTCCTTGTGAACCATTTAGCGTTTTTAAAATTGTCGGCGAACTGATATGAGGTATCGTCGCATGAGCTTGTACTTCACCGCCACTTAAAAGTGAATTGGGAACAGGAACACCAGCCTTCAGCAAAAGTTGCAAACTTTTCCATTTATCACGCGCATTTAAAAATGCCTGAGATGAATTTAAACAAAAAGTCCCTTTGCCTTCAAAATGCTGTAAGACTGAACATCCCATTTGCGTACTCGTTGTGCCAAATCGAGGCAAAACTGCATCATAATCAGGCAATAAATAAGGTTTCGACTCAGAATTTTCTTGATAAAAAATCTGAAAGTGCGGTGGATTTTGCGAGAGTTTTAAGAAACAGTGATTCGGATCTAAAATATCCATCTCATGCCCTTGATGTTTAGCCGCTTCTTTTAAGCGTTGGCAACTATAAAGACGAGGTTCTCGGCAAAGCATTAATAATTTCATAACATTTAATTTATTATCTACGATGTTCCTTATATTACACGAATAAAAACACTTTATGTAGACGATAAAAATCAGGTAGAATTGCCTAGAATTTTTAACTCAAAAAAGGAAATCTTATGTTCGTTGTTATTTTTGGTCGTCCTGGCTGCCCTTACTGTGTGCGTGCAAAAAACCTTGCTGAAAAATTAAAAGGCGAAGTTGCTGATTTTGACTATCGTTATGTGGATATTCACGCAGAAGGCATTACCAAAGAAGATTTATCAAAATCCGTCGGCAAACCAGTAGAAACCGTACCACAAATCTTTATTGATGAAAAACCAATCGGTGGTTGCACTGATTTTGAAGCATTAATGAAAGAACAATTTGGTATCGTTGCTTAATTTTTCTTTTTAATTTATACAAAAAAGCCACTTTCAAGCGAAAGTGGCTTTTTTCATAGAATCGTTTTAACCGTTATAACGTTTAAAAATTAATGTCGCATTTGTACCACCAAAACCAAAGCTATTTGACATGACAGTTTGTAATCCTGCATTTTCTTTCGTCTCAGTAACGATGTTGCAACCTTCAGCGGCTTCATCTAAGGTTTCGATATTAATACTTGGTGCAATAAAATCATTATCCAACATTAATAACGTGTAAATTGCTTCGTGTGCACCCGCCGCACCTAAAGAGTGACCAGTCATTGATTTAGTTGAAGAAATCGCTGGGATTTTGTCACCAAATACATTTTTGATTGCACCTAATTCTTTCACGTCACCTACTGGTGTAGATGTACCGTGTACATTGATGTAATCAATTGGGGTATCGACAGTTGCCATTGCTTGTTTCATACAACGCTCTGCACCTTCACCACTTGGTGCAACCATATCGTAACCATCAGAAGTTGCGCCATAACCTACAATTTCAGCGTAAATTTTTGCACCACGAGCAAGTGCGTGTTCTAATTCTTCCACAACCACAACAGCACCACCACCTGCAATAACGAAACCGTCACGATTTGCGTCATAAGCACGAGATGCTTTTTCTGGCGTTTCATTGTATTTAGTTGAAACTGCACCCATTGCATCAAACTCAGTAGCACATTCCCAAGATAATTCTTCTGCACCACCAGCAAAAACGATATCTTGTTTGCCTAATTGAATTAATTCAACCGCATGACCAATACAATGTGCAGAGGTTGCACAAGCAGAACTCATAGAATAATTCACACCACGAATTTTATAAGGTGTTGCTAAACAAGCTGAAACACTTGATGCCATGGTTTTCGTTACAGCGTAAGGACCAATCGCTTTTACACCGCGAGGGCCACGAACCGCATCACAAGCCACTAATTGATTATGTGCAGACCCCGTACCTGCGCCAATCACTAAGCCAGTACGATCATTAGAAACTTGATCTTCTGTTAAGCCTGCATCTTCAATCGCTTCACGCATAGAAAGATAAGCATAAGCCGCTGCATCACCCATAAAACGGAACACTTTACGATCAATGTGCTCGCTTGGGTTTAATTTGATTGTTCCGGCAACATGGCTACGCATATTCATTTCTACAAACTCAGGCACAACTTCAATACCTGATTTCCCTGCTTTTAATGAAGCCAATACTTCTTCTTTGTTGTTACCGATACTTGAAATAATCCCAAAGCCTGTAATTACAGTTCTTCTCATTGCTTCTTCCTTATTGTTTTATATGTAAAAATAACGACCCAAAATTACTACGAAATAAAAATATTTCAAGCAATAATTCATTTGTTCGACCAGTTCAGAAAATCGCGTTATTATACGCAAATTTCATTAGGCAAGAAAGGAATAAAAAATGACCTTTAGCGTCCAACATGCTGAGATTCACTTCAACCAAAACCATATTCCCGTCTCAGATCAATTCGATGATGTCTATTTTTCTAACGAAAATGGATTGGCAGAAACCGATTATGTTTTTCTACAAGGTAATCAACTTTGGGAACGTTGGATAACACACAAAGACGCTAATTTTGTCATCGCTGAAACAGGATTTGGTACAGGATTAAATTTCTTTGCGGCAACTCAATTGTTCCGTGAATTTCGCCAGCAACACGAGAATCATCCTTTAAAACGCCTAAATTTTATTTCCTTTGAAAAATATCCGCTAAAAATCACCGCACTTTTGCAAGCGCATCTTGCCTGTCCGCAGTTTGAAGATTTAAGCGCTCATTTGCAACGTTATTGGCCTTCATTGATTCTAGGTTGTCATCGTATTCATTTTGAAGAGACAACCTTAGATTTATGGTTTGGTGATGTCTCAGAAAACTTGCCACAACTTGGCGATTATATGAATGAACGTATTGATGCTTGGTTTTTAGATGGCTTTGCACCGAGTAAAAATCCTGAAATGTGGAATGATGATCTCTATAACTTAATGTTTCGTTTCACGAAACCCAATGGAACTTTTGCCACTTTCACCGCAGCAAGTGCAGTCAGAAAAGGACTTGAATCCGCAGGCTTTAACGTGACAAAACGTAAAGGCTTCGGCAAAAAGCGAGAATGTTTAAGTGGGTTAAAAATACAATCAAAATCTACCGCACTTTCAACACCTTGGTATCTTGCTCAGCCTGCGAAAATGGAAAAACAAGATGTCGCTATTATCGGCGGTGGTATTGCCTCTCTTTGTGCTGCCATTTCCTTAATAAAACGTGGGGCAAAAGTCACCATTTATTGTGAAGATGCCGCGCTTGCACTTAATGCCTCAGGCAATAAACAAGGTGCATTTTATCCGCAACTTAGCGATGATAATGCGCTCACCGTTGATTTTTACCTGCACGCTTTCAGTTACGGTCGCCAATTACTTGATTGGGCAATCGAACAAAACATAGCGTTTGAACACGAATTTTGTGGCGTGGCACTATGCGCTTACAACGAAAAAAGTGCGGTTAAATTAACAAAGATTTCTCAGCTTGGTTTGCCGAACGAAATCTTCCAAATGCTGAATGCTGAACAACTCAGTGAAAAAGTGGGATTACCGCTTAATTGCGAAGGCGGTTGGATTGAACAAGGGGCTTGGCTTGCACCAAGACAATTTGTTCAAAATGCCTTTTCATTTCTTGAAAAGCAGGGTGTCATCATTAAAACCGCACAAAAAATTACCGCACTTTCTCAAGAAGAAAAAGGTTGGGAACTAAAAAATATGCAAGGTCAAAAATACTGCCATGAAGTCGTCATTCTTGCGAACGGACATAAAATTACTGATTTTGTTCAAACAGAAAAGCTACCGCTCTACCCTATCCGCGGGCAAGTCAGCCAAATTCCAACATCAGAAAACTTACTCAAACTGAAATCTGTGCTTTGTTATGATGGCTATCTTACTCCAGCCAATCAATTAAAAACCTCACATTGCATCGGTGCAAGCCATGTTCGTGATAATGTTGATCGCCATTTTAGCGAACAAGAACAACAAGAAAACCAACAAAAACTCCAGCAAAATATCGCCCAACCTTGGACGCAAGATGTGGATACATCAGATAATCTTGCTCGTGTAGGCATTCGTTGCTCTGTAAGAGATCTTGCCCCAATGGTGGGAAACGTGCCTCATTTTGAACAGCAACAAGCGGATTATTACAATCTATTTAACCTCCGCCGCCGTAAACAACCTATTCAAAGTGCAGCCAATTTTCAGAATCTTTTCTTAACGGCAGCCTTAGGTTCTCGTGGGCTTACCTCTGCTCCACTCTTAGGTGAAACCTTAGCTTCAATCATTTATGGCGAGCCATTACCAATAAGCGAAGGCATATTACATAATCTTTCAGCTAACCGAGCTTGGGTAAAAAAGTGGTTGAAAGGTTCAAAAGTTGAATAAATTCATAAGATTCAGAGCCTTACAAAAATAACTTTAACGTGTTAAAATCAAACAAAATTTAAATATAAAAATGAATACAAAAATGCTATGCAATCAATCAATCAATCAATCAATCAATCAATCAATCAATCAATCAATCAATCAATCAATCAATCAATCAATCAATCAATCAATCAATCAATCAATCAAATTGTAGGATTTGTTAAAACTTGCTACAAGCCTGAGGAAGTATTTCATTTTCTTCATCAGCATTCCATTCCTTTTTCCTCTATTGGAGGAATGACCAATCAAAATGTTCTACTTAATATTTCTGGAGTTAAGTTTGTATTACGGATCCCTAATGCCGTAAATTTATCACTTATAAATCGAGAATATGAGGCATTCAATAATGCTCAGGCATATCGTGCTGGCTTGAATGTAGAAACTCCCGTATTAGATGCCAAAAGTGGCGTAAAACTGACTCGTTATTTAGAAAATAGTAAGCCGTTAAGTCAGATACAATTAAACGAACAAAGTTGTTTGTCTCAAGTTGTGAATAATTTATATCGTTTACACAATAGTGAATTTGTTTTTCGTAATGTATTTAGCGTATTCGATGAGTTTCGCCAATATTTTTCATTGCTAGAAAACAAATCCGCTTTTTATCAAGCTGATTCGAGAATGGATAAACTTTCAGCTGTATTTTGGCAATTTGAAGAAATCAATAAAGAGATAATTTTACGTCCGTGCCACAATGATTTAGTCCCTGAAAATATGTTATTACAAGATGATCGGCTATTTTTTATCGATTGGGAATATTCGGGCTTAAATGATCCGCTATTTGATATAGCTACTATCATTGAGGAAGCTCATTTATCGAAAGAAGCTGCTGATTTTCTATTAGAAACCTATTGCAATCAGACAAATAAATATCACAAGACAGAATTTCAAATCGCTCACAAACGGTTAAAAATCCATCGTTTTTGCCAAAATGTATTGTGGTTTTTATGGACAAAAGTAAAAGAAGAACACGGCGAGAATTTTGGCGATTATGCGTTAAAACGCTTAGACGCAGCATTTAAACTGTTAGAGGAATTGCCATAATGCGTGGCTATCTCTTTGGCATACTGTCCGCTGTATTTTGGGCATTATCTGGACTGTTGTATAATGAATTGCCATTAAGTGAATATACTGCGTTAGGGAAAGTAATTTCATTGCTTTTTTTAATTGATTTTTGCTCGTTATTAGTTATCGGCATCACATTATGGCGAAAAAGTGCGGTAGATTTTCAAGGTGTTTTTTGGCAACCTGCGTTATCTGGCGTATTAGGTGGACCAATAGGAATGTCTGCCTATTTATTAAGCATTCATTATTTAACAATCTATTATGCTGCACCGCTTTCATCTCTCTTTCCTGTTTTCGCTGCGTTAATGTCTTATTGGATTCTAAAAGAAAAAATTACCAAAACAGCCCAATTCGGATTCGCCTTGGCTATTATTTCTTCTTCGTTGCTTGCTATTGAAGTAGGACAAGAAATAACCTTTAATACTATCGGTTTTATTTTTTTAATAATTTGTATATTAGGGTGGTCATCTGAAATAGTGATATCCTCCTATACAATGCGTTCTCTCTCTGGACTTCAGGTGTATTTTTTAAGACTATGTGGTTCAACTATTGGTTATTTATTGATTCTATTTATTCTTTCCTTGAAAAATTTCTCACTAGATATACTTAGTTTTAATTATGTACAAATTGCTGGTGTAATAATCTTTGGGGCATTATCTTACTGCTGCTATTACCAAGCGATTTATCTGTTAAAACCAATCAAAGCAATGGCATTAAATATCACATATTCTGTATGGGCAATTGGACTTGGTTATCTGCTCTATAAACAGCCAATTAAGCCCATTACCTTACTACTCACCTTATTATTAAGTGCAGGAGTGATCGTTACACTTTATTACAAAGGGGAACAAAAATGAATGCAATTATTTTGGCTGCAGGCCTAGGCAGTCGTTTTAAAGACATCACACAAAGCACACATAAAGCATTGTTAGATATTCACGGCACACCTAACTTGGAACGAACACTGGCGTTTTTACAACAAGCGAATATTGATAAAATTGTCATTATTACTGGGCATTTGCACGAACAATTCGAGTATCTAAAGAAAAAATATGACTGCACCTTGATTTACAACGAAAAATATTGCGAATATAACAGCATTTATTCCTTTTCTCTGGCACAAGACTTCTTTAGTGATTGTTATGTTATTGATGCGGATGTTGTGCTCAATCGTAATATTTTTCTAACGAAGCCACCACACAGTACATATTTCACAGTCATCCGTTCTAAAACGCACAATGAATGGTTACCGATTTTAAATAGTAATGGGCAAGTAATACGTATTGAGATTGGATCATTAAACCAGCCTAGCTTGTCAGGGGTATCTTATTGGACAACTCGGGATTGCAATATTATTCTAAATTTGCTCAAAGAATATATAAATGAAGTGCGGTTAAAAAATCCAAAACTTTATTGGGACACCATTCCGATGGAATATATAGATAAATTAAATGTTCATACGGAGCAACTTAACCGTGATGATATATTTGAGATGGATAACCTTGATGATTATCAGCGTATTTTACAAAAATTGACACCAAACAAAGAAAAATAATGAAAAAATTGACTCTCAGAGAACAACAACTCGTTTGTCTCGATATCTTAGATTATTTCCACGCTCTATGTGAGAAACACCAAATTCACTATTCTCTTGGTGGTGGAACATTAATCGGTGCTATACGCCATAAAGGCTTTATCCCTTGGGACGACGATATTGATGTATATATGCACCGCGATGAATATCAAAAATTTGTTGATGTTTGGTTTCAAGAAACTCACGAATACTACAATATGGAAACGGCAGAAAATATACTTGCTCAATATACCGGTGAAATGGCAAAAATTTTCGATTGTCGCACTCAAATAACAGATGCTAAGGGAAGAAAAAGCCCAATGTTTATGGATATATTTATCTATGATGGCGTACCGAATGAACCAAAGATCATCTACCCACTGATGAAAAAGCATCGAAGAATTAAACTTCGATTTTCTTCTTGTAAGAAAAGATGGTTAAGATCAAAAGAAAATACTTTGCAAAGAACGATACTTGGTAAATTAAGCCACTTTTTATTTTCCAAAATGCAGAAAAATTTAGCACAATTCCAAATAAAATATCCGATAAAACAATGCGATTATATTGGTCTTGTATTATCTGACTACGGTGGTTGGCAAAAATCTTATATGCCGAAAGAATATTTTAATCACATTGTTTATAAAGAATTTGAGGGGAGACAATTTCAAGTAATGAATGGATATCACGAACACTTAACGCAATATTACGGCGACTATATGCAACTTCCCCCTGAAGAAGACCAAAAGCCACATCATATTCAAGAAGCGTATATTTTGTAAGCGAAAGGGCAGATTTAATTCTGCCCTTTTTCAATTATTACTGAACCTTCCCACAATTCAAACAATACAAATATTGACCTTTAGGATCATTAAATTTAGTTAATACATTCAATTCTTTTTGTAATTTTTGAATTGGAGCTGGCAGACCAAGCCATTTAGCTAACTGTTCTTGCGCACCTTTTTTAGTATCGCGCAATAAGGTGCTAATTAAACTCACATTATCATCAGTGAACCATTCCACGCTAAAATCTTGTACGGCAGTATCTTGGCGTTGATTCACTAATTGCTCTGCTTTATTGACCGCTTCATTAAAAGAACCGATCTCATCCACCAAACCATTTTGGAATGCATCACTGCCTAACCAAACCTGACCTTGAGCAAGTTTATCTACTTGTGTTTTAGAAAGCTGGCGACCTTTGCTGACAATTTCTAAAAATCTGTCATAACCATGCTCAATTTCTGTTTGATAAATATCTTGCACTGGTTTTGCTAATGGAGAAAACGCGGATGTATTAGCTAATTCAGTGGTTGAAACACCATCTGCATTCACTCCGATTTTCTTTATGCTATTTTCAAAAGTCGGGAACATCGTGAAAATACCGATAGAGCCTGTAATAGTGTTTTCATCGGCAATAATATAATCTGCAGTGGATGAAATCCAATAACCGCCAGATGCTGCCATTGCGCCCATAGATACGATGACAGGCTTACCGATTTTCTGTAAGTTTTCTGTTTCTTGACGAATAATTTCAGAAGCAAAAGCACTACCGCCTGGTGAATTCACTCGTAAAACAACGGCTTTTACTGAGTTGTCATCGTAAGCTTTACGGAGAATTCGCGCAATAGTATCACCGCCTGAATTTTCATCATCACTTTCTCCATCGATAATCGCTCCCTCCACATTCACAACCGCAATTTTATTCGGTACGTTGTAATGTTCTAAGCGATCAGGCAGTTGAGTCAAATAATCATCAAATTCGATAAGGTTCGCTTTTCCATCGCTTCCTTTGCCAAAAAGTGCGGTGAGTTTTTTATCTAAATCCAAACGAGTTACAACATCGGTTACTAATCCACGTTGTTGGGCATAAGCAGTACTATTGCCTTTTAACGCTTTAAGATCCGATAAATATTGTTTCGCATTCGGCAAAACGTTATCTTTCTTAATATTACGATTTTCGCTGACGGATAAAACATAATTATTCCACATTTCGCCTAACCAACGTTGCATATTTGCTTTTGCCTCAGCCGACATATCGTTGCGTAAAAATGGTTCAACTGCTGATTTATAAGTCCCTACGCGGAAAATATGTGGTGTAACGGCTAATTTGTCTAGCATCTCTTTAAAATACAAATTCTCTTGCGATAAACCGTGAATATCCACGCTTCCAATTGAATTTAAATAAATTTCATCAGCAAAGCTCGCTAAATAATATTGTCCTTGTGAATAATTATCTGCATAGGCGATCACTGGTTTCCCTGCATCTTTAAAGTGACTGATAGCACCACCAATAAAATCTAATGCGGGTAAATCCGCCCCTTCAAAATAATTAAGATCGAGCACTAATCCTTTAATTTTAGGATCATCTTCCGCTTGTTGAATGGCAAATACCACATCAAAAGTCGAAATTTTTCGAGGGACGTGCTCGCCATTCAATTCGCTTAACGCATCTTGCCAACGAAGTGTTTCATCACGGTTGTCCGCTAGATAGCCATCTAAATTAACTAATAATGCGCCTTCCCCTGTTAATGTTGTAGATTTTTTTCCACCGCTTGAAAAGCTAATTACCGCCACTAGCAATAGTACAAAACCTAAAAACACGACATTCATCACAAGATCACGAATGAAACAAAGTGCTTTCCAACAAAATTTTAATACTCGAAACATACAAATTACCTTTAAAAAAATTTGCCCTAGCGTATCACAAAGCCTTGCCAAAAACTATGTTATAATCTACCGCACTTTTATTCATAGGGAATAATAAAATGGATGCACTTACACTTTTAACCACAAGAAAATCAAATAAAAAATTAACCACACCTGCACCTAATGCAGAACAGCTTGAGCGTATTTTCGAAGCAGCAATGCGTTCGCCAGATCACGGAAAATTACATCCCTATCATTTTATTGTAATGGAAAACGAGAGCTTAAATAAATTGGAAACGTTACTTAAAGCTGCCGTTGTAGAATTTGATTTGGGTGAAGAAAAATTGATGAAAGCTGAAAACCTAGCACATCGCGCACCTATGGTTATTGGTGTGGTAGCAAAAATCAATCCAACTATCGTTAAAGTGCCAGATTGGGAACAAATGCTAAGTGCGGGCTGTGCAACTTACGGAATACAACTGGCTGCTCAAGCACAAGGATTTGATAACGTGTGGATTTCAGGGAAATGGGTTAATGGCACTGCATTACGAGAAGCTTTCGGATGTCGTGAACAAGATCGTGTGATTGCGTTAGTCATGATTGGCACAAGTATGGAGAAAGCCGAACGTGAATGCCGAGTTATCGATACAAAAGATTTTGTAACCTATCTATAAAATATTTTGCTTTCCTCAAGACTTAGAGGAAAGCAAAATATTGCCTACTCTTCTTCCAATTCATCCGCCATTGCCGCCAATATTTCTCGTGTAAGAAGAGCCAATGCACGATAAAAAGGCAAAGTTGCTTGATTTTCTACTTGAGTTAAAAACTTCGCTGCACAAGGCAGTAAAAAAGTTTCAAAGAATTCTTGTTGAGCCACTAAAGAATCCGAATTATCTTCAAGCCAAGAGGCTGTGAGCAATAATAAAGCAAAATGATCCGCACTTTCCACCTCTGGCATATTGCGTACAAGACGAAAATTCACAAATTCTTCAACATCAATGCCATAAGCTGAAATAGCCGTCATCACTTTCCCATTCGCACCAAATAATTTTTGATACTCTTCGTTCAATAAATTGAGATCGATTTTAACTTGCAAGCTATTCAGCGCTAATTCACTTTCTTTATCAGTATCTAACGCCCAAACTTGACTCAAACCTTTTTGTTGTAACCAAACAAATGCGTCAGCGAGTACTTTATCTGTTGGAGAACGATAAAAAAGATTACCGAATAATCGACTAATTAATGAAAAATTATTAATTTGTTTTTCAGACATTACTCTTTTTCCTTTAAAAGTGCGGTCAATTTTGCTTGAGTTTTTTGAGCAGCAAGTTCAATCATCGCCTTACGCGCCTCATCATCAATTAAATGAATATCTCCAAATAATTCAAACTCGACATTTTCAATTCCACAATAATTGAATAATCCATTAATCAAACAATGATTAAGCGATTTATCCACACCAAATTCTTTATATTTATCAACATTACTGCCAATCGTAATAAATTGCTGCATTTGCTTATTTTTGAGCAACCCCACTGATTCGCCGTTTTCTGTTTTATAGGCAAAACCGTGACTTAATACGCGATCTAAATAGCCTTTCAAAATTGCTGGGAACCCCATCCACCAAAGGGGATAAACCAACGTAATTAAATCTGCTTGAAGAATAAAATCATGCTCTTGCTGAATATCTTCTGGAATAATACCTTTGTTAGCATTCTGCAATTCTTCATGAGATAAAATTGGATTGAAATTCATTTCATAAAGATCACGAAAAAATACATTTACACCATTTTCTTGACTAATTTGCTCAATACAATTGGCAATCGCTCGCCCAAAACTACGCACTGAATTAGGATGAGCAAAAATAATTAAGTGATTCATTTTTCTTACCTATTTGTAGGGAAATAAAACGTGACAGAAGTCTATCAAAATAGAGCGCACTTTGCATATAAAATCACATAAAAAAAAGCGGGCATGGCCCGCTCTCTTATTTGCATCATCATTATGCTGCGTTTTTACGTTCTTCTTCCATACATACTGCCGCAGTAAATAATACGTCAGTTGATGAGTTTAATGCTGTTTCAGTTGAGTCTTGTAAGATACCAATAATGAAACCAACACCGATCATTTGTGCTGCTACATCATCAGAAATACCAAATAAGCTACATGCTAATGGGATTAATAATAATGAACCGCCCGCTACGCCAGATGCACCACAAGCACAAAGTGCTGCAACAATACTTAATAAAAGTGCACTAACGAAGGAAACTTCTAAGCCCAGTGTATGAACTGCGGCTAAAGTTAAGATAGTAATAGTAATCGCCGCACCCGCCATATTAATGTTCGCACCCAATGGAATAGAAACAGAATAAGTTTCTTCATCAAGATTTAAGCGTTTTGCTAATTCAATATTCACTGGAATATTTGCTGCAGAACTACGTGTGAAGAATGCAGTTACCCCACTTTCGCGTACACAAGTCCACACTAATGGGTAAGGATTACGACGGATTTTCCAGTAAACCAAAATAGGATTTACAACAAAAGCAGTAAATAACATCGTACCAATTAATACAGCAAGTAATTGCACATAACCGCCTAATGCGACTAAACCTTTATCAGATAAGGTTTCAGCCACTAAACCGAATACACCAAATGGCGCAAAAGAAATAATCACGTGAACAATTTTTGATACACCTTCTGCAAAATCAGATAATACGTTCTTAGTTGCATCAGATGCATGACGTAAAGCCAAACCTAAACCGATAGACCATGCTAATACACCAATAAAGTTTGCTTTGAAAATCGCATTTAATGGATTATCTACCACATTTAAAATTAATGTTAGCAACACTTGACCAACGGCTTGTGGTGCAGAACTTGAATCTTCTTTCGCAGCCAATACCACTTCCGTTGGGAATGCGAAACCAGCAATAACAGCAACAAATGCAGCTAAGAATGTGCCTAAAAGGTAAAGCACAATTATTTCTTTCATATTGCTTTTCGTACCAATTTTACGGTTTGCAAGGGCAGCCATAACAAGAAAGAAAATTAAAATTGGTGCAACGGCACGCAGAGCTTTTACAAAAATCGTACCTAATACGCCAACTTTTTCAGCAAGATTAAAACCAATGGTTTCTTGTAATGGTGCTGAAATCAATGCAACAACAATACCAAGAACCAAGCCAGCGGCAATTCGTTTTACCAAACTACCCTGAAATAACAGACTAAATAGACGTGATGTGTTCATATTTTTATCTTTCTTTTAGTAAATTTAACTTCAGATTGTTACCAATCCACCTAGGGGGAATTAAAGATAGCGTAAAATTTTAATGAAAGAAAATATTTTTATTATTTTTCACTCTAAAAGTGAACTTTTTTCTAAAGTTATTAGATATTCTCTAAAAACATACTTATAAAAAAATTTTTTATTTAACCTATTGACACCCTGTATGAAATATCAGTAAAATTTGACTGTACAAAAAAACAAGGTAAAAGGTTATTTATCCATATTATTTAACAGGAGATAAGAGAATGAACAACCAAACTTTGGCTACACAATATGAAATGGATTTTTCTTATAATCCACTGCCTTTTTTCAGTGATATAGAAGATAACCTTAAATTCAACAAAAAATTAGATTTAAATCTTTACTGTATCAAACGTCCAAAACAAACTTGTTTTATTCATATCACTAACCCAAATATGTTGGCTTGGGGAATTGAAAGCGGCGATATGTTAGTCGTCGAAAAAAATGACGATCTTTATTCTGGTGATCTTGTTGTGCTAGAAGAAAATAACGAATTTCATGTCTATGAATTTATGGCGCATAACGGTAATTATCTTTTTATGGCATTGGATTCCACAACACAAAATATAAATACAAAAGATTGGTCAAATTTACCTATTGTCGGCACCGTAACCAATACGATTCATCAAATGAAACGTCGCAATAAAATGAAATGGGCAGCGTAGTTAAAAGCAAATAAAAAAGTGCGGTGAAAATCAACCGCACTTCTATCTAGTATCTAGATTATATTTCAATTAATTACTCGTCGCTTTACGTCTAGCAATAACTGCATCAGAAAGTTGTTGCAATAATCTTTCAGAATCTTCCCATCCAATGCACGCATCCGTAATACTTTGCCCATAAGTCTGTGCTTTGCCATCAACTAAATCTTGACGACCTTCCACTAAATGGCTTTCCACCATTACGCCAAAGATTTGTTTAGAACCAGATGCAATCTGATTACATACGTCTTGGCAAACATCCATTTGCTTTTTATATTGTTTACTGCTGTTTGCATGGCTAAAATCAACCATAACGTGTGGAATACGCCCTGTTTTTTCAATATCAGCACAAACTTTTTCTACATCTTCAGCACTATAGTTAGGGCCTTTATCTCCACCTCGTAAAATAATATGGCAATCTTCATTCCCTTTTGTAGAAACAATTGCAGAATGACCAAATTTAGTGACAGATAAGAAATTGTGGGGAGCTTCAGCCGCACCAATTGCATCTAAAGCGACTTTCACACCACCATTAGTGGCATTTTTAAACCCAACAGCACAAGATAAACCTGAAGCCAACTCACGATGAACTTGTGATTCTGTTGTTCTAGCCCCAATCGCCCCCCAGCTCATAAAATCTGCCAAATACTGAGGTGTAATCATATCTAAAAACTCGCCCGCTGCAGGCACACCAAGATCATTAATATCTGAAAGTAATTTCCGTGCAATACGTAACCCATCATTTAAACGATAAGTATCATTCAAATATGGATCATTAATTAAACCTTTCCAACCCACCGTTGTACGCGGTTTCTCAAAATACACACGCATAATAATTTCAAGGCTATCTTTGTATTTTTCACGTAATGGTTTTAAACGAGTCGCATATTCAATGGCAACTTTCGGATCATGAATAGAGCAAGGCCCAATCACGACTAATAAACGATCATCTTTACCATGAATAATATTATGTGCCTCATGACGAGTTTGCTTCACTAATGCCGCAGCCTGTTCACTAGCTGGATATTTTTCTAATAATGCAATCGGTGGTAATACCTGATCAACTTTTTCAATTCTCGTATCGTCGTTCGCCACGACAATTTCAATTTTCCCTTTAGCCATACATTACTCTCTTGCTTTCAAATGTTGTGTTTAAATTATGTAGCTAATCTACACTTATTTTTGTACTAGTAAACTAGTTCGATATGTTTTTTTTAGAATAAAACCTACGAATTCCCTATTAAACTATCTTTACAACTCCCTTGCAAGCTGAATAAAACGAAATAATTAAGTAAATAAAAGATAAAAAAATACCGCACTTTTGTGCTGTACTCTCGAAATTAATGGCTACTTAATACTTGTGCAGGTTGTAATTTAGCAGCTCGGCTTGCTGGATAAAGGCTTGCTATTAAACTCAAGGCAAGTGCAGCGATTAAAACCATCAAAACATCCGACCAATGTAACTCGCTTGGCAAAAAATCCACAAAATACACATCGCCCGATAATAATTTCTTACCGATAACCCACTCAATACCTTGAATAAAAGTTGTCAGATTTAATGCAAGTATAATGCCTAACACAATTCCAATTAAGCAACCTTTCATTCCTGCCTGTAAGCCATACCAAATAAAAATACGTTTGATAAACGCGTTATTCGCCCCAAGTGTACGCATAATGGCTATATCGCCTTGCTTATCTTTTACTGCCATAATCAGCGTAGAAACAATATTAAAACACGCAACACCGATCACAAGCACCATTGCGATATACATTACGGTTCTAATAAGCTGAATATCGCGATACATATAACCAAATTTACTAATCCAATTTTGCATATATAGCATCTGCGGATAATCATTAAGCATTGATAAATCCAGATTTCTCACAGAAAAAGGATCATCTAATTTCAATTCAACACCTGTAATTTGATCAGGTTGATAAGTCAAAAAGGTTTGTGCTTGAGCAAGTGGCAATAAGGCATAACTATAATCAAGCTGACCATCTAAGCGTAAAATAGCGGTAACTTGCACTGGCTCACGAGTTGGTTGAGCAAATTGTTCATCGCCATTTTGCTGAGAAATAAGCAAGGTAACCCAATCCCCTACTTTTACATCAAGTTCTTTAGCAATACCTGATCCCAAGACTAATCCACCTTCTTTCTCAAATTTGTTCCACCCTTGCTCTTGTACGAAATTACCAATTGAACTTACCTTATCTTCTGCTTGTTTTTCAACACCTTTGACCTGAACAACTTTCAATTTTGAGCCATTTTCTACCAATGCCGTAAAGCTAACAAAAGGAGAGATTCCTTTAATTTGTGGATTTTGTTGTAGGCGTTTTTCTAAATTTTGCCAATGATGAATTGTGGGATCTTTCGCTTGAGGCGCAGAAAAAATCTCAATATGCGGCACGACCGCCAAAATCCGTTGATTAAGCTCACGCTCAAAACCATTCATCGCACTTAAACCAACAATTAAAACTGCAACACCCAACGCAATACCAATTGCAGAAAATTTTGCAATTAACGCGACTAAAGGATTTTTTTGTTTGCCACGTTGATAACGCCAGCTAATAAAAAACGGCGTATTCATCACGCCCCCTCCTTCAAAAGACCATCTTGCATCACTAAACGGCGTGATAATTTTTCCGCAAGCCCCATATCGTGAGTGACTAATAAAAAAGCGATATTTTGTTCTTGATTAAGTTGTTGAATCAGCTCAAAAATACTTTCAGTGGTCTTGTGATCGAGATTTCCTGTGGGTTCATCCGCTAAAACTAACGATGGATTATTCACTAAAGCACGCGCAATCGCCACACGCTGACGTTCCCCACCAGAAAGTGCAGAAGGACGATGGGTAATTCTATGACTTAATCCCACCGCACTTAGCATTTTTTCGGCGCGATCTTTCGCTTCTGCTTTATTTTGATGACCAATCAACATCGGCATCATCACATTTTCAAGTGCGGTAAAATCCGCCATTAAATGATGAAATTGGTACACAAATCCTAAATAACGATTACGCAAAGCAGCTAATTCATTAGCCGATGCTTTTTGCAAGGATTGTCCATTAATAAACACTTCCCCACTACTTGGCTGATCTAAGCCACCCAAAGTATGTAATAAAGTACTTTTCCCTGAACCAGAGCTTCCCACAATCGCAACCAATTCTGCAGGTTCCATAGAAAAAGAAACGCCTTTTAACACTTGCGTTTGATTTTCGCCTTCTTGATAAAATTTATTGATATTTTCGCATTTTAATAAATAGTTATTCATTTTTTACTCTTTTTAACCGCACTTTAGCGGCAGATAATCCCATCAAAAACTTGTGCGAGTCTATCACACTTTTCCTTGAGCTTAAGTTTCAATACACCCAAAGTATTCAAATCCTGTTTCAGGAAAATATTTTTCAAGATAACGTTTTAAATAGCGTTGGGTTTCTTGACTAATAATAGGATCATATTCTGGGTAACCGTTATACATTACACTTAACACTGAAATACCGCGAGTACGGCAGGCCTCTAAACTTAATAATGTGTGGTTTATACTACCTAATTTTCCCGATGTCACTAAAATTAAAGGGTAATTATTTAACTGGATATAATCTAACGTCGTCGCATCGTCGCAATAAGGCACCATTAATCCACCAGCACCCTCCAATAGTACATAATCATATTTTTCTGCCAAAAGTGCGGTGGATTTTTCAATGATTTTTGCTTCAATTTTTCTACTTTCTCGCTTTGCCGCTAAATGTGGCGAACAAGGATATTCAAAAACATAAGGGCAGGTTTTGCCTTGTAAATCTTCTTCCGTTAAATCAATCCCTTGAATCTTTCGATGCACAAGTAAATCATCAGCGATATTTTTACAACCTGTTTGAATCATTTTTTGTGTAATCACGGAAAAGCCTTGTTCCATCAACTTTTTAGCATAAATGCCTGTAGCAATCGTTTTCCCCACATCAGTATCAATGCCAGATATAAAAATAACCTTTCCCATAAATATTCCTTACTGATTTTCTATGTGAGAATAGCGCGCGATAAAAAACAATGGATGATAAGTCAGGCGCACTTTGCCCGACGGCATACTGAACGCCGACAAGTAATCGCCAATAAATCCATTGAGATTTTTTCTTGTCCAATTTTTTTGGTTCGTGGCTGTTACGCCTGTATATTTAAGGTGTTTGAGTACATCTAACGGCGTATCAAAGTCTAGTATTACCTTAAAATCCTCACACCATAAAAGCTCAAAATCTTTGGCTAACCAAGTCTGCCATTGGGATAAAGTCGGGTAATTTAATCCTATATTTGTGATCTGGCGGACTTCTTTTAAATTGTCTTCGCCAAAGGTTGCAACCGCCAATAATCCGTTTGTTTTCAAGCCTGTTTTGCAATGGGCGATAAAAGCGTCGGGTTGGTGAAACCATTGCACGGCGGATGCGCTTGCGATTAAGTCAAATTGTTGCAAAAAAAGGAAATGTTCGGCATCGCCGCAATGAAAATCAAAGGATTGCGGCAATTTTTCAGCCAGTTGGACCTGCACATCGCACAAATCATTAAATAACCAATAATCCGCTGAAATCTGTTTTTGCAACAATGAACTCAACATACCAGACCCGCAACCAAGCTCCAAAACGCTATCTAATGACCCATTTGGTAAATAGTCTTGCAAATGTGTCATTAACTTAATATTCATTTTTTGTTGAATTAACGCATGTTCATCATAGCTATTTAAGGCTTTTTGGAAGGCGTGTTGAATACGCGATTTATCTACGGAAGTTAATGATTCCATAATGCCGACCAGTGGGTAAATCTTGAAAACACATAATGCTCACCCTCTATTTCCTGAACTGCACAACGCAATGCCCAATATTGGTGCTGATTAGCTGGCGTAAAAATTTTATCGCGAGAACTAACCCATGCATTTGCCCAGTGAATAAGATCTATGCGTTTATCCTGCTGAATCATCGCAAAAAGTGCGGTAAGTTCTTGATGAATTTCGTCAAACGGACGGGCTGGAAATAGTTGGTAACGTTCAAAAGATGCTTTATCGCCACAGATTCTGCGTTCAAATTTTAAACGGGTATTTTCTGTGAGATTATCTAACGTACCTTTAAAAATAGCGTAGGGAATACCGAAGCTATCATCACAAGGTAAACCTGTGCCATTCACTGCCGTTGCGGATTTTAATCTTATTCCTTGCAATACCCTCTCTGCCGCCCAAACGCCCATAGACCACGCCACCAAACGGATGTGCCGATAGGCAGAAAAATCAAAATCTAACTTCAAATCTTGATAATCGTAGCAAATTAATAAATCATGATCTGTTGGCAAAATCAAATGAGCTACAGCATCAAGAGGTGTCCCCCAGCCAGCAAAATAAACTATTAAATGCCCACCTTGATGATCATAAAATTTCGTTTTCACATTATTTCCTTATAAGCATGCCACAAACTGTTTCACTTCATCCATTGTCATATCTGCCGTCAAAGACAATCGTATTCTGGATGTACCTTTTGGTACTGTCGGTGGTCTAATCGGCAAGCAATAATAACCTTGCTCTTGCAGATCTTTCGCCTTAGCAAGGGTTGCTTCGTTCTCGCCTAAAATATAGGGAACGATGCAAGTTTGGCTTGGCATTATTTGGGTTCTATGCTCCACTTCTTGGCGTAAAAATGCACTTAACTGCTCAAGATGCGTTCTTTCTTTTGAAAATTGTGGTAATCGTTCAAAAATAAAATGAGTCCACGCCACATTAAACGGCGGAAGTGCGGTTGAAAAAATCAATGGACGCATTTGATTAATCAAACATTCTTTTAATATTTGATCACAGACGACATAAGCCCCCATTGAAGCTAAGGCCTTGCCAAAAGTGCCAACCAACAAATCTATATCAGCTATCACATTAGCTCGTTCGGCAATACCTAATCCGTTTTTACCGTAAACGCCTATTGCATGGGCTTCATCCACATAAAGATAAGTATTGGGAAACTGTTTTTTTAATTGAACAAGATACTTCAAATCAGCTACATCGCCATCCATACTAAAAACGGACTCTGTCACAATAAAAGTGCGGTCAAATTTTCCGGCATTTTTTTCGAGCAGGCTCTTTAGATGTTCATAATCATTATGACGATAACGAAAGAACTCACATTGGCTTAAACGAATGCCATCAATCATGCTGGCATGCACTAATTTATCTGCCAAAATCAAACTTTTCGTCGTCGTCAAAGCAGGCAAAATGCCGATATTGGCGTGATAGCCGCTGTTGAACAATAACGCGCTTTCCCGTTGGAAACGTTGTGCGACAAGCTCTTCCAAATCGGTATAAATAGGAAAGTTACCCGTTAATAAACGAGAGGAAGAACTGGTAAAAGAAGGGAAATTATCGCCATATTGCTGTAAAAAAGACTGGCGCAAGTTTTCATTTGATGCCAAACCTAAATAATCATTAGATGACATATTCAGCATTTTGCGGTTTTCTCGCGTAATATATCGTCCTTGATGAACTAAATCTGGAATTGAACGATATTGATTTTGTGCACTAAGCTGTTCCAGTTGCTGTTTGAAAGCATCCATTTTTTATCCTAATGTTCATATTCCTGCGTTAAAGCCAGAATCATGCCTTCCGTTAATTTCTGAAGTTCATCATTTTTAATCACAAATGGTGGCATTACATAAACCAATTTTCCGAAAGGCCGAATCCAAACACCTTGTTCCACAAAACGTGGGACTAAAGTTTTCATATTTACCGAACTTTTCATTTCAACCACCCCAATCGCTCCTAATACGCGAACTTCTTTGACGTAATCTTTTTCAGCTAAAGGCGAAAGCTGTTGTGTTAAGGAATGCTCAATTCGCTGAATATTTTGCTGCCAAGGACTTTCCAACAATAAACGGATAGATTCAGCCGCAATCGCACAAGCCAACGGATTTGCCATAAAAGTGGGCCCGTGCATAAAGCATTTAGCCTCACCGCGACAAATAATTTGCGCAATTTCAGTGGTCGTAATGGTTGCCGATAAAGTTAAATAACCACCCGTTAATGCTTTACCGATACACATAATATCTGGCGAAATGCCTGCGTGTTCAGCTGCAAATAATTTTCCTGTTCGACCAAATCCCGTGGCGATTTCATCAAAAATCAGCAAAACGCCATATTGTTTACAAAGTGCTTGCGCTTTCACTAAATAAGTTGGCGAATAAAAATACATACCACCCGCACCTTGCACAACAGGTTCTAAAATCAGTGCGGCGATTTCGCTACCTTTTTTCTTAAGTAAATCAGCTAAAGGTTCAATGGCACAATCATTCCAAGATTCATTAAATGGAATGTTGGGTTGAGGAAGAAAATATTGTACAGGCAGGCTATGATGAAATAAATGATGCATCCCTGTGGTTGGATCACACACTGACATCGCATTCCAAGTATCGCCGTGATAACCAGAACGAATAGTGGCAAATTTTTGTCGTTGCACTTCTCCTTTAGCGTGCTGATATTGAATAGCCATTTTCATCGCTACTTCCACTGCAACAGAACCACTATCAGCAAAAAAGATCTTATCTAATCCATTGGGCAAAATTTGTACCAATAATTGAGCTAATTCCACCGCAGGGTCATGGGTAAATCCGCCAAACATAATATGGCTCATTTTTGCTAATTGATTCTGTGCCGCCGCATTTAAACGAGGATGATTATAACCGTGCAACGCCGCCCACCAAGAGGACATACCATCAATCAAACGACGACCATCTTTTAAAGTTATCATCACGCCATCAGCACGTTCCACCGCATAAAGCGGCATATCAGAAGAAACTGAAGAATAAGGATGCCAAATATGTTGTGTATCAAAAGCTAAAAGTGATTGTTCATCCATCATTTATTTACCATTAAAAACTTATTCGTATCGCAAGGCTGCGGCAGGTTCTACTTTCGCAGCTCGATAAGCAGGATAAAGGGTTGAAAGCAAGGAAAGTAACAGCGAAAATCCAATGACAAAAATCATTTGAACAAAGGATAATTCTGTCGGTAAAAAAACACCTTGTGGATTTACCGCACTTACAATCTCTGTTAAGTTCAACGTAGCTAAAACACCTAAAATAGCACCGAGCAATGTGCCAACAAATCCCACCAGTAATCCTTGATAAATGAACACCGAACGAACTTGGGATTTTGTTAAGCCCTGAGTTTGCAAAATCGCAATTTCCCCTTGTTTATCCACCACCATCAAACTTAAAGAGGTGACAATATTGGAAATCGCCACGACAATAATCAAACTAATCAGTAATCCCATCATATTTTTTTCCATTCTCACCGCTTGGAAAAATTCGCCTTTTTGCACACGCCAATCCGTGATTTTTTGTGTTGAGAAATGTTGTGGGAGTTCTGTAATTTGGAACGGATCATTCAGAAATAAACGATAGCCCTGCGCTTGCTGAGGTTGAATACGCATTAAGCGACCAATATCTGTAATATTAGCAAAGGCTTCGTAACCAGATGCTTCGCCATAACCATAATAAATATCGCTAACAGTAAACAAACGCTGCATTGGCACCCGACCGAATGGTGTATATTGGCTATTTTCCGTAATCATCAAACGGATTTTATCCCCAATATTCACGCCCAGTTTTTGCGCCAGTTGATCGCCAATGACCAGTTTAAACTCCCCACTAGGCAAAATTTCATTAAATTTAGCCTGCTCAAAAGATTCAACCAAAGGATCATCAGAAAATGATTGAATACCAATAATTTGTCCTGCACTCACGCCTTTTGCCGTTTGATAAATCACATTTGTTGTATTGATCGGCACGGCTTTTTGGACAAAGTGCGGTAAATTTTCTAATGTTTTTTCTGTAGAAATAGGCTGTTCTTCGCTCACAATCGCATGAGGAATGGAAGATAGCACCTGTTGTTTTTGGTAACCTTCTAATCCATTCATCACCGAAAGCACGATGATCAATGCCATCACACCTAGCACAATCCCCAGGCTTGCAAGATT
The DNA here is from genome assembly GCF_019703545.1 of Haemophilus influenzae. Classification (NCBI taxonomy): domain Bacteria; kingdom Pseudomonadati; phylum Pseudomonadota; class Gammaproteobacteria; order Pasteurellales; family Pasteurellaceae; genus Haemophilus; species Haemophilus influenzae. Next base: position 1,552,026 of record NZ_AP018771.1, read on the forward strand.
AGTCACTAATCGCCCAAAACGATCCGCACTTTTCGCACGCCAATAACGTAGTGCAATATAAAGAGAAATAGGAAAATTCATTACTTTTGATGTAATTGTTGTACAAATTCTTCGATGTTTTGCATTACTTTGCCAACTAATGTTGTCACTGCACTATCACTCGCCCAAGCAATATGTGGTGTGATAATTAAATTAGGCATCGTTTTTGCAGCTAAAATTAACGGATTATCTTTTTCTGGTGGCTCTTTTACCATTACATCCAAAGCCGCTCCGCCTAAATGCCCTGTTTTTAACGCATCAACTAAGGCAAGTTCATCAATCAAAGGCCCACGCCCTGTATTAATCAAAAATGCACCTTTTTTCATTTTGGATAAGGTTTCTGCATTAATTAAATCCTTTGTTGTTTCCGTTAATGGGCAATGCAACGTCACAATATCCGCTTGTTTTAATACTTCATCAAAAGGCGTATAACCTTCACGGCAAACAGTAGCATCTTTATGTTCTGCATAAAGTACTTTCATTCCCACGGCATTAGCCAAACGCCCCACTTCTGTCCCTAAACAACCTTTACCAAATACGCCCAACGTTGAACCGCGCACATCTGTAATTGGATAATCAAAATAACAAAATTGTTTACTTTCCGTCCATTTTGCTTCCGTTTGATCGCGTAACCAACCTGCCAAACTGTGTTTTAAAGAAAAAATCAGACCCATTACGTGTTCTGGCACGGTTGTACTGGAATAACCTGTCACATTACGCACGGCGATGCCCATTTCTTCTGCAGCCACAAGATCAACATTATTTGTACCTGTCGCAGTAATGGCAATCAGCTTTAATTTTGGCAGTTGTTGCAAAGTTTCACGATCAAAAATCACTTTGCTCGTAATCACAATATCTGCATCCTTTGCGCGTTCAATCGTTTGCTCAGCAGATGTATGTTCATATTCTGTCCAAGTATGTTCAAAACTTGGGCGAGGAATTGAAATATGTTTAGGAATAGCCGTGCTATCTAAAAATACGATTTTCATTAATTGCTCCTTTTTTATATACAAAGTGCGGTCAAAATTAACCGCACTTTTGATGAAATTTAAATTGAAGTATCCAATTCTGGAAAAGATTTTACTAAATCATCGATCGCTTTCATTTGAAAGACAAAACCTTCAAGCGCAGAAAGTGGCAATGCAGAAGGGCCATCACATTTTGCTTGATTTGGATTTGGATGCGCTTCTAAAAATAAACCTGCAATGCCTACTGCTAAACCTGAACGCGCTAATTCGGTTACTTGCGTGCGACGACCACTCGATGCCGCCCCAAATGGATCACGGCATTGAAGTGAATGGGTTACATCAAAAATAACAGGGCTACCCTTAGAGGCTTTTTTCATTACACTAAAGCCAAGCATATCCACAATTAAATTATCGTAACCAAAATTTGTTCCACGATCACAAAGAATGATTTTATCGTTACCACATTCTTCGATTTTTTCCACAATATTACCCATTTGACCTGGGCTTAAAAATTGTGGTTTTTTCACGTTAATTACCGCACCAGTTCTTGCCATGGCTTCGACTAAATCGGTTTGACGAGCCAAGAATGCCGGTAATTGAATCACATCCACCACATCAGCAACAGGCTGACATTGATAGATTTCGTGTACATCGGTAATAATTTTTACCCCGAATGTATCTTTTAATTCTTGGAAAATTTTTAATCCTTCTTCCATGCCAGGTCCACGGTAAGAATGAATAGATGAACGATTCGCTTTGTCAAAAGACGCTTTAAATACATAAGGCACGCCAAGTTTCTCTGTCACTTTCACATAAGCTTCGCACACTTGCATTGCCATATCACGGCTTTCCAACACGTTCATTCCGCCAAAAAGCACGAAAGGTTTGTCGTTTGCAACATCAATATTGCCAATTTTTACAATTTTATTTTGCATAAATTTTCCTTAAATCAATGGAGGGGAAAAGTATCTTTATTAATCTCGCCTTTAAGTTCTAAAAATTGCGTGCGGATAAACGCCGCCGTTGGATCTTTTGGACAATGTTCCACAAAAAATTCTAAATCTTTCAATGCTGAAGGATAAGCCCCCATTTGAGCTAAAACTAAGCCACGGTCACGGATATGATAAGGATTTTCAGCATCAGTAATCATTAAATTCTTAATATAGTGGTATGCCATATCGTTATGCTCTTCACGAATAAGCGCATTTTTCGCCAGTTGCTCAAAGCGAGAATAAAGTAAAGAAAGATCAGCTCTATCAAGTTCTTCGGGTTGAATTTTCGCCCCAAATCCAAATGCACCTTCATAAAGTTGCTGCAATTTTTCTTGCGATATATAAGTGCCATCCCAAGGATCAATAAAAGCCACTTCATCTCTAATTTCAGCACGTAAAATTAACTGTGTTGGGAAATTTACTGGGTAAATTGGTAAATCTAATACGTCAGCTAAATAAAGCACTATCGCCCCAAGAGTCACTGGCATACCTTGACGATTTTGAAACACATAAGGCAAATATAAATTGCGAGCATAAAAATAATCTTCTGGATCGCAACAAAAGCCCCAATCGCCGTAAAATAGTTGTAGCAAATGATGAATCTGTTCTTCTTTCGACCAATCTGGCGAAATTTCTTTACGCGCTTTACGTACAAGCCCACCAATTGTTCCCCGAAGTTGTGCTTCTGAGCTGCCATCATCTGAGATAACAAGATAAAAATGCACAAATTGATCGTATAACGCACGTTGATAATATTTCATTACTTCTTCCAAAAACCTAAAGTGACGCGCTCATTGTCGCCATAATCACGCACGGTTTCAACCATTTCCCAATGATTTTCGAGGAAAATTGACCGCACTTTTTCGCCTTGTTGCCATCCGTGTTCAAGCAATAATGCGCCATTAGCATTCAAATAACTTGGCGCTAATTCAATAATATGACGTAAATCAGCATAACCCTCATCATTCGCCACTAATGCAGAAAGAGGTTCAAAACGCACATCGCCTTGACATAAATGTTCATCTTGAGCATCAATATAAGGTGGGTTGCTGACGATAAGATCAAACTGCCCTGTTATATTTCCAAACCAACGGCTCTGCAAAAATTGGACATTTAGCTTATTTCTTTCCGCATTAGATTGGGCTAACGCCACAACATCGGGCATAAGATCAACACCAATTATTTCTAATGAAATTTGTCGTTTTTGACAAATAGAGGAAAGCTCCGATGCTAATGCCAACGCGATAGCGCCTGTGCCTGTTCCAAGATCAAGAATACGAAAGTGCGGTGGATTTTGTTCCAGTTTTTCCAAAGAAATTTGTAATGCCTTTTCCACTAAAATTTCCGTGTCTGGTCTCGGAATCAATGTGCCTTTTGAGACATTTAACGGCAACGACCAAAATTCTTTTTCGCCAAGAATGTAGGCAATAGGTTCTCCGTTTAAACGACGATCTAAAAGTGCGGTCAATTTTAACCGCACTTTTTCATCAATCTCAGTATCATCAAAAGCAAGGATTTGCGTACGCGATTTGCCAGTAGCATGTTGAAGAATCACAAGCGCATCAATTTTACTATTTTCAGTGGGATTTTTTTGTGCTAAATCCGTGATCGCTTGTGCCAGCCATTCTTTATAATTCATTAATTTTCGTCTTTTAACACAATCGTGCCAGCCACTAAATCAGTTAAAGAACGGCGGTCATCTCGCACCAGTGCAACAATACCGCTAATAATCAATAAGAAACTCGTCCACGCCAATAAAATATCAATAATCTCACGGCCGATGTATTTACCAAATTCAACGGGTTGATTGGTATGATAATTAAATACACGCAAGCCTAACCAGCGTTTTGCCATTGTTTGACCATAAGTTTTCATAAAATATAACTGAAAACCAATATATACCATAGTCCCCACTACACCGGCAAAATCCCCCAATGCAAAACCAAGACCAACCATCACCCAAAGCACAAGCCCATTAATCATACTCGCAAGCCAGCGTTTAAAACGGCTGGCTTGAGTGGGTTGAGATGGCTGGAAAGCAGAAGAAAACTCCGCATCTTTTTGATTTTCAATGATCATTTTATTTCCTTGTAACGTTAAAAAGGACATCTGAAATCAGACGCCCCTATCATTAATTTTGTTCAGACAATGCCGCCAACTGATCCGCTTGATATTCAGTAATAATCGGCTGAATCAGTTCATCAATTTTACCATTCATTACTTCATCTAAACGGTAAATAGTGAGATTAATACGATGATCAGTCACTCGACCTTGCGGATAATTATATGTACGAATTTTATCAGAACGATCGCCCGAACCTAATAAGTTACGACGCATATCTGTTTGTTCTGCAGCTTGGCGTTCTTGCTCTGCCTGAACAATACGTGACGCTAATACCGACATTGCTTTCGCTTTATTTTTGTGCTGTGAACGCTCATCCTGACATTCCACCACAATACCTGTTGGAATGTGTGTAATACGCACTGCTGAATCCGTTGTATTTACGTGCTGACCACCAGCGCCTGATGAGCGATAAGTATCAATACGTAAATCGGCTGGATTAATTTCTGGCATTTCAGATTCTGGCAATTCTGGCATTACCGCAACGGTACAAGCAGACGTGTGGATACGTCCTTGTGATTCAGTTTTTGGTACACGTTGCACACGATGACCACCCGATTCAAATTTAAGCTGGCCATACACACCTTCGCCACTTACTTTTACGATCACTTCTTTATAACCGCCTTGCTCACTTTCGTTAGCACTGAGCATTTCTACACGCCAGCGTTTACTTTCGGCATAACGGCTATACATACGGAATAAATCACCGGCAAAAATACCCGCTTCATCACCGCCTGTTCCCGCACGGATTTCTAAATAGCAGTTATATTCATCATTAGGATCTTTCGGCAGTAAAAGAATTTGAAGTTGTTGTTCCACTTCTTCAATTTCCGCTTTGGATTCTTCAATTTCCATTTGCGCCATTTCTTTCATTTCAGGATCGTCAAGCAATATTTCAGCTTCTTTAATATTTTGATTTAATTGAGTCCAGCGATTAAAACATTTCACCACTTCTTCAAGTTGCGAATATTCTTTAGAATACGCACGGAATTTATCCTGATCACTAATTACAGAAACATCGCCCAATAAGGCTTCTAGCTCTTCATAACGTTCTTTTAAACTTTCAAGTTTTGCAATAATGGAATCTTTCATATTCTTTTAATGTTAAAGCCAAAAATAAAATCGGCGTATTCTAGCCGATTTTAGGGAAAATTGACAGTGAAAAGGAAATTAAGAATCTCAGACGCTTTATTTGTGATTTACCCACTATTTATTGGTGCCTTGTTTTTGATTGAGCTCACGATATTTATCACACCTTTCTTGACTACGTAGATCGCAAGCCATGCCATAGTAAGATTTAGCTTTTTGCTCATCTTTATAAAGAAACGCGTTCCCTAATTCCACAAACACTGCAGGATCTTGGCTATTTTCCAATTCTAATTGCAATGTTTCAAATTTTGCTTTTACATCATCATTCGGCGCCTCATCTTTTAATTTTATTAACTTCACCTTTGTACCAATCACTGTCATTTCATCTTTAGTTTCTTTATTATGCTCTTGCAATAATTGCTCGGCTTTATTTTCATCTTTTACCGTGCCAATTCCCAAAATATAAAGAATAGCTAATTCACGATAAACGCTATTTGGACGAAGTCGATTATTTTCTACTTGTCTAAACACCGCAGGTTGATGGTGTAATAGACTGCTTTTATAGGCTTTATCCAACCAATAAAACGCCTTTTCCCAATCTGGTTTAATATTATCATTACCATCAAAATACCAACGCCCTAACTGTGCTTCCGCCATTGGATAACCATTATTTGCGGCTTGTTCCACCAACATATAACCTGTCAAAAAATCCTTATCCTTATTTACGGCATCTATAGCAAGAATCATTTTGGCAAAATTATCGCCCGCATCCGCAGCCATTTTCATATAATGTTTTGACGATTCTTTATTTCCTTTGTCATTATAAATGGTTGCCAAACCACGATATGCCAACGGATAATTTTGATTGCTGGCTTTAAGAAACCACTCTGTCGCTAAATTTTTTTGACCTTTGATAAAATAATAACGCCCCAACTGATATTGCGTCACAGCATTGCCTTTTTCTGCCAACACTCGCAAACGTGCTGGAGAAAAATCTTCAAGTGCTTTTCTAGCTTGCTGATCGCCATAATACTCCTGAGCACTAACTAATCGTTCTAGCTGTTTAATCTCACGATATTCTGGGTAATATTGGGTAAAATACACAGCTCCACCACCAATTACTGCCAATAATAAAACGGCTAAGGTTAATTTTTTCTTCATTATTTTGTTCCTTGATTTAATTGTTTATACATCTCACAACCTTTTTGCTCTTTATTATCACAAGCCTTGCCAAACCATTTTTTGGCAGTGGCAAAATTTTGTTTTACTCCTATTCCGCCCATATAAGCAAGACCAACTATTGCCTGCGCTCGAGAATTATTATTTTCTGCTGCTTTTTGATACCATTTTATGGCTTCAGTTTTATTTTCTTTTACTCCATCGCCATCATAATACATATCGCCCAATATCATTTGGGATTCAGTATCATTTTGATTTGCCGCTTTTTTCAACCATTTCACTGCTTCCGTATTATTCTGTTTTACGCCAACTCCATCTTTATACATCATTCCCACTTTAAATTGGGCATCAACATCATCTTGCTCCGCAGCTTCCTTCAACCATTTAAAGCCTTCTTGGTAATTTTGTTTTACGCCCAAGCCGTTAATATACATACCAGCTAAATCATATTGAGCGATACGTACACCTTGTTCAGCCGATTTTTTATACCATTTTATCGCTTCAAAATAATCTTGCTTTATGCCATCGCCATTTTTATATAACACCGCTAACATCCCCTGTGCAATCCCATCTCCCTGCTCTGCTAAAGGACGAATAATTGCTAATGCGGACTTAAAATCTTTCTGTTCAAATAAATGAACAATCTTATCAACTTGCTCCTCTTCCATTGCATAAACGGTTGATTGAAAAGAAAAGATAGAAGCACCGAAAAGTGCGGTGGTAAGAAGTGTTTTTGTTAGTTTCATTTTGTTTTCCTTATTATTAAGATTTAAATACATTACTTATTCTTTTCTCTCGAGAATTATATTGATTAATTAAGTGATAACTTTCTAAATCTGAATAATTAATCATTAATTTTTTATTTGCTTCAAATAAAGCATTTATGAAATTATCATCTATACCAAAATCAAATGAATAAAACTCATCTGCTCTAACAACATCAAAAATTAATTGCTTAATATAAGAAATCGTTTCAGCTGATATATCACTTTCTTTTGCAAAAGTTTCAAAAATATATCTAATATAATTTCGATAAACTTGATGTGCTTTCAACTCGACTCTTGCCAACATTTCATAATAAGGTAAAGATTCTAACCAAATTTCAATCAGCTTATCGTTAAACCTAAGCATTCTATTAGATATTGCCTTCTTTTCTCTTAACTCATTCTCATCTTGTTTAAATTGAGCCAAAATAGAATACAATCTATATCTCATATCAAAACTGTTTTCATCAATCGCTAACTTTAACCAATCTCGTTCATTTTCATTAAGGTGATCATCTAAAACATATTGATAAAGATATTTAAACATTTTTTCTTTATGTGTAGTTTCTTTTAAAATATTATTAATCTCCTTTTCTTTTTCTTTAATATTAGATAACTTTTCTTCAATATCTTTTTTCACTTCAGACTGACGATCATATAGACGTCCTAAATCACTTTCAGCCTTATTAAAATTTTGTTTAAAATCCTTGAATGAAACCAGAGCATAGATTACTGATATTGCCGCCATAATCCCAGCTAATGTCCCTAAAAAAGTCAAAAAAATTACCGTTTTATCCAATAATGTTTTATCTGCCCCATAATGCATCACGGCATTAAAGTAGAGCCAACAAAATAAAACGGCAATTCCACTTACAAGTTTAAATTGCCAATTTTTCATTATTACAATTCCCCTCTATTTAGCTTGCCATAATATTCGCAACCAGCTTGATGACCATTATCACAAGCCTTACCAAACCATTCTTTGGCTAAAGATTTATTTACTTGAACACCTCTTTCTCCTAAAAGATATAAGAATCCCAATAGAGCTTGAGCAGTTGCATATCCCTGCTCCGCTGCTCTGCGAAACCAGTTCACAGCTTCAACACCATCTTGTTTGACGCCTCGTCCACTTTGATACATTACCCCCAAACTACCTTGAGCTTCTGCATATCCTTGCTCCGCCGCTTTGCGATACCAGTTCACTGCTTCAACATAATCTTGTTTGACGCCTAGTCCCTTAGCATACATATTGCCCAAATTTAATTGAGCATCTGCAACTCCCTGCTCCGCCGCTTGGCGATACCATTTCACCGCTTCAAAATCATCTTGTTTGACACCTTGTCCTTTTTTATACATCAAGCCCAAATTAAATTGAGCATCTGCAACTCCCTGCTCCGCCGCTTGGCGATACCACTTCACCACTTCAAAATCATCTTGTTTTACCCCTCGTCCTTTTTCATACATATAGCCCAAATTTAATTGAGCATCTGCATGTCCCTGCTCCGCCGCTTTGCGATACCATTTCACTGCTTCAAAATCATCTTGTTTTACACCTTGCCCCTTATAATACATCACGCCCAAATTAAATTGAGCCTTTGCCTTCCCCTGCTCCGCCGCTTTGCGATACCATTTCACCGCTTCAAAATCATCTTGTTTGACGCCTAGTCCCTTAGCATACATATTGCCCAAATTTAATTGAGCATCTGCAACTCCCTGCTCCGCCGCTTGGCGATACCACTTCACCGCTTCAACATCATCTTGTTTTACGCCTCGCCCGTTGCCATACATAACACCCAAATTATATTGAGCCTTTGCCTTCCCCTGCTCCGCCGCTTTGCGATACCATTTCACCGCTTCAAAATCATCTTGTTTGACGCCTAGTCCCTTAGCATACATATTGCCCAAATTTAATTGAGCATCTGCAACTCCCTGCTCCGCCGCTTGGCGATACCACTTCACCGCTTCAACATCATCTTGTTTTACGCCTCGCCCGTTGCCATACATAACACCCAAATTATATTGAGCATCTGCAACTCCCTGCTCCGCCGCTTGGCGATACCACTTCACCGCTTCAACATCATCTTGTTTTACGCCTCGCCCGTTGCCATACATAACACCCAAATTATATTGAGCCTTTGCATTTCCCTGCTCCGCCAAAGGCAACCAAAGTTTAAAGGCGGTTTGATAGTTGCTTTGCTCATAAGCGGTTAAACCTTGTTGGAATTGCTGTTCCAGCGTATCCCCCCAAGCCGTGGATTGAAAAGAAAATACAGAAACACCGAAAAGTGCGGTGGTAAGAAGTGTTTTTGTGAATCGCATAGAAATCGTCCATTTATTAATCAATAATTGAAATAACCAAACATTTTTTGTTTAGCAAGATGTTTTGTTGTACTCTCTGTAAAGAGAGTACAACACCCAGTATACTGGGTGTGAAATGATTAAAAATTGAACTATTTAATTAGGAGGGAATTGGGGGGATTAAGACTGAAAAAAGTGAGCCATCTTGCTCACTTTCAGCTATTAAATACGCACGACATCAAACTTCACCAGATCAATTTCATCTTCTGTGCCATAAAATGCCACTAACGCCTTGCGTAACATTTCCGCTCGTTTTGGTAAACCTTTTTCTGCGTAAGTTTTCACTTGCTCATACACGGCTTGTTTAAAAGGCTGTGTATCGCCTGGATTGCCATTCAAATTATCCGCACTGGCAAAATAACGGAAACCTGCTGCTGTCGCCAAAATCCATTCTAATGCTTGCGGTTTCACTTCCACCTTTTCAAAATCACGCTGGCGTTCTTCAGAACGTCCATCTGGCTCATACCAATAACCAAAATCTTCTAGTTTACGGCGTTCTTTGCCTGCCACTAACCAGTGGGCAATTTCATGCAATGCACTGCTGTAAGAGCCTCTCGCAAAGTAAATCGCGTTATAGGGTACTTCATCATTTGCGGGTAAATAAATGGGTTCTTCACTGCCTTTGACTAAGCGAGTGTTGTATTCCTCTTCAAAACATTGATTAAAAATTGCAATAATATCTTCTAATTTATGTTCCATTCTATCGACTCCTAAAAAACTGCGAGATTATATCACTAGAGGCTCATTTGTTCTTGTTTATTTTCTTCAGGCAAATTGACATGTAGCCCAATCAAACGAATCGATCGCCCTTTTGCTCGCATAAAAATTTGAGGAAGTAATCGTTGATTTTTAAAATTTAAGGGGGTATATTTTAGTACGCACTTAGAAAAGCGATGAATCTCCCAGATCGCAAGCGAAGAGGTGAAATAGACTCGGGACTGTGTGTAGGTGTGGGGAGCCCTACCTAGGTGCGTAATCCTTTTCTAATAGCTTTTTAAGCTCCTTGTCTTTTATTCGTCTAAACGACAGCACAAAGATTTCTTTTGGGGATATTGAGCCTAATTTACTTCGCTCGTTTCTGGATAATCGTGAATAATGCGTAAATCTCTCAAGTAACTTTGCAAACCAAAGCTCTCACCTTGTGAGTAAGTAAATCGATGTAGTAAAGCCTGTTTCAAGCAGGCTTTTTCATTCTGACTTAACGTATTCGGATAACATTCTTGCCAATCTTGTCCCAAAAGTTTGTCCATATTTTCTCCTATGTTGCTTTTTAAATTTTAAAGGGGTATATTCATGCAAGGCAGTTATTAAAAAAGCGGTGATAATCTCCCTGCCGCAGCCTACTTGAGGTGGCTCGTCCTGCTCAGGTGTCCGAGAGCGTGTGTAAGTGATCGGGAGCCTTACTTGATAACTGCCAATTTACCTTTCATTTTTTCTACTTCCTTGATATTAATCTCCCTTGCCGAAAGCACAAAAATTTCATTAAATTCAGATAAGTGCTTTATTACACCTAAAATACGCTGTTTCTCAAAGTTTTTGATAAAATAAAAACGATCATTATCTTGTAGAACAATATCAGGCTGATTAAATAAATCAGGGAAAAGTGCATAGCTTTCCAGTCCAAAATCTTGCCCATCACGACTATTAAATTGCTTAATTAAAGTATCATCAGAAAGCCACACTGTGCCAGTTTTGCTTTTCAATAAATCCTTACTTTCCGCACTCAAGACACCTGCCGCAAATTTAAAATTTTTGGTAAGACTATCTCGCACCTGTAACATCTGTTCAGCAGTGAGTTTTTTTCCATCTGGGCTGAGCGTTTGTTTCATCTCCGCCATATGCTTTGCCAACAATTCAAAATCGTGCTTAAACTCCCCACCTTTCATCTCAACCTTCGCAAACGCATGCGCCAGTTTTTCAGGATAAAGATCCAAATTAGGCTTGTAGTTTAATCGCCCTACATTGTAATCAAAGCCTTTATCCGTCACACGTATCGTGCCATCAGGCAATTTAAACCCTACCGTCTTTTCACGATTACCTTGCTTATCCGCAGGGCGTTCTACTTCCACCAAAAATTCAGAACTATCGTCAGGCTTATCAATCCCACGTCGTTTTAAATCTCTTTCGCCTAACCTTCCTGCGGTTCAGGAATCCCTAATTTATCCCGCACCCAACTTTCCGAAATCTGCACGCCAATGCCTGTAAGTTTAGGGATGGCATCTGCAAATACCGATAAATCTTCATATTCTTTTGTGTCAAACTCAAAATAAGGGATACGATGTGGCGCAATATTCGGATCAACATTAATTTGCAAATACGGCAAAATGATTTGTTGAGTGATGGTTTGCGCAAGGTGGCGCAATGACAAAACGTGGTGATCAGCCGATTTGTATTGAGTATGAAGAATGCGAACCGAATAAATACGGTGAGATTCGTAAGAAAATTGTGGGGGTAAAAAACAGATTCACAGAAAAGAAAATCATCACCAAATTAAAAAACTGGGTGATTAAATCAGCGAAAAGTGCGTTGGGTTCCACCGCACTTAATTCGGAGTCCACCGAAACAAACAAGGCGCATCGCGCCGCTTGGACTTGTGTCAATAACTGTAACCGTTCAAAAATTGAACAGCAAGCTAATTTATTGATGTTGCCTATTGGTTCGCCATTAAAACCGTCACAAATTGATATGTTAATCAGGTTCGGACGGTTACGGCTTAATGACTATCGGTGGATTTGTTGTGAAAACGATGAAGTTTTCATTAAAGAAGAAAAAATTCCGTTGGCTCAAGCCTTTGATTGGGGCGAGAGCTTGGGGGATTTTAGGGTTAATTTCATGTTCATCATATCGACGAGTTCTTGGTGCTGGCGCTTTTGGTTTCTCAAGATATTTTAGGAGTTTTCTGTTATAAAATCCCATTCAATCGTTTTGGCCATTAGAGCAGAAAGCGAACTACGTTCACGCAAAACTGTTGCTGGAAAGACTTCTTTTAATCGTTAATTTTACCACTCACGAAAGTGTGCTTTTCCTATTTCTTGTAAAGATATTGCGGCAAGCGGAGTTCGAGAAAGACGCAGTAGTCTTATGCACTCTTCACGTTTCCCGCACTTGGTCACGGTGACTTCTTTTAGATACTTATCAATCAGTTCATCCAATGTAATATCAGGGATTTCATTATACTTTTCTGATTCAATTTGTTTTTCGAGCATTTCAGCCCATTTTTTTGCGTCTGCTTGAGTCAAAAAAATGGCTGATTTGCTCACGCCAAACTTGCGCACTTGTGCGTGCCAACGCTTGCCATTCTTGATAATTGTCGCCATTGTTTATTCCATAAAAATGTGTGCAAAAATATGTGCAATGGAGTATAGAACAGATCGAAATCGATCCCAATCGGTATAAAAATACTACCTTTTAGGCGATTTTGATATAAAGAAGGTGTGTTTTAGTGTGTGAAATTATATAAGCTATTGTTTTTAATTATATTTTATCTATTTCTCTCTGAAAATTGGGGAATAAAGAAAAATAGAGATGGTGCGACTAGCTGGATTAGAATTAATTAAATAATATTTTGATTTAAAACGAAATTTTCAAAAGAAATATAATTATATAATACCATTCATAATACCATTATATTTAATGCCATATATCTAGACAAAAAACGTCCTTTAAATCATCATTAAAGGGCGTTTAAATTTTACACTTTAGATAAACCCGCACAACATAACTGTCCCTAAAAAAGCAAGATAATTTCCTTTTCTTGCTTTTTTCATTTAGTGAAATGGCGTTACATATCTGCACTTATTTAGCCGTCCATACCTCCCCAGTCTAATTCGACCGCAGTCAGTCGTTTTGCCGCAATGATGACTTGCTATGCCTGCCGAAGAGAGTAATCCTGTGACCAACTTAAACAAGCACAGGAAACCACAAAATGACAAACTTTAGAATGAGAACCGAGCAAGAAATGATGATGGAATTAGCCCTTGTTGCCGTGAAAGAACACGACGGTTTTATTGCGGACGGTTCGCAATATTCACTACCTAACGGACGGGGGCAAACCTTTGTGTATAACACGGCGTTTTTAGATGTGCGGTTTGTGGAAGACGGGCATAAAGATTGTGTAGTCAGATTTACGTCCACACTTGCCCCTTTCGCCCCACCGTTTTATTGCTTGCTTTCCGAATTAGAAGACTAATGCAAAAGGCTTCGTGATCACGCGAAGCCTTTTTTACTACTAGAATTTATAGACTAAATTATCTTCATACGCCACTTGGTAGTTCAGTTTTGCATTCACCGTAATGCGTTTGGCGTTTTCAAACGCCTGCCAATTATCCACCTTATCTTCCAGCATATAATTCACAAAGCGAATAAACTCCGACTTCGTCGAGCTAAAGAACACATACGGTGGCCGCGTAATATTGACCAGTCGCAAGAAATCAATCAAATCAAAATAGGTGGCTTGTTTGTAGCTTTCCTGCTTGGTGCAAAGGTAAGGCGGATCTAATACAAACAACGCTTTCGGATCATCGCTAAACTTAGGCAAAAGCGTGTGGAATGATTCTTTCACAATCTCTACGCCGTCCAAATAGCCATCAGCCTTTGGATAATCAGACTGACGAATACAATGCCAGAAATTATGTTGGAATAAGTCATCAAGCGTTGCCACTTGTTGCCCACTGAACAATAACCAACTCGCTAAGCAATTTAAATCTTTATACCCTTTGAAGTTTTGAATGATTCTGATGCATTCTGCTTTACAATCCTTCGTCATGCGTTTATTTTTTGACGTAGCATTACCAACTACAGAGTAAAGCTCGGTACGCAACTTGTTAATGTCATCAATGTGCGCCAATCGCTCCGCATAGCCATCAAAATCATTGTAAATCACTCGGGCTTTCGGTTTTAACCGTTTGGCGGTATGGCTGAGCAAGCCTGAACCGCCAAAGGTATCAAGAATTATCCAGCCCTCACCGTCATCGGGAATGTTCTCATTTAAAACTGTTTCAAAATGTTTAAGAAACATTCGTTTTTGTCCGATAAACGGCAATGGGGCTTGTTTAAAGGTGTTTTGATTTGCCATAGTTTTTCCTTTCTATTCTATGGCGTTCCGATGCTCAAGGCATTCTGACACTCAAATCAAATTAACGTGTAGTATTAACGGTTTTGCAACGAGGGCATTTGATTTCTAAATAACCAACTATCCCCACTTTCGCCAATAATTTGTTACAAAATGTGCAACGGATTGCTTTAATTGACTGCATATATTTCTCCTAATCAAAAGATTTGTTACAATCCGCCCGCCTTGCGCAAGGTAGGCGGCGTATGGCTATATGCAGGCACGTTCTGCGTAGCTGGTAACAACGAGCATTCCTAGTGCCGTTGTTATCGCCGTCTTTTCTTTATTGAATTAAACTTTGTGCAGGGTAAACGCTCCTTTTAACTTTTCTCCTTATTAAATATAGCCCCTAATTGATTCGGACTAAATCGCCAGCCATTTTCCCCACCGCAAATCGCATTAAAACACCATTCGCTACAAAAATATTTTGAGCGTTTTTGTTTGATGCCAAGTACGATTCCTAGCGCACCCCACCAGTCGTATTTACATCCCAAAGTGCGGCTAAAATAGGCTTTGATTTGTTCCTCAGTAACATCGTTGAGTGGGATTAAATCCCACTTCAAGCTATCAGAAACATCAATTTCTTTACAACGCACGCCACCGTCACGAATTGAAGACGAATAACACTCGTACGTCACTTCTGTTTCATAGTGATGCCCACTGACAAACGTTTCTTTCATTACTGCAATTTCACAATGTGAATACGCGCCTTTTGTTAGCTTCCTTGTTAACCAATCACTAAATTTTGCTAACAAATCTTTTGGTTTTTTACCTGATTTTTTACCTTTATATAATGCTAAGTAGATTTTAGTCCCAATCATTGTTGTGCCTCCGCTAGTTGTCGCATTTTTGAAACAATATCGTCATGAATGCGTTTCAGCTCTTCATCACTTAATTCTTCACGCTTTAACTCATACTTACGCATTCTTTGCACTGCTAATTGTTGTTGCAATGCACGTAATTTTTCTGCTTGCTGAAGAATCAAAAGTGCTGCAGACTGATTATCAAGACCTGCAACCGTTGCAAAACTGCTGATATAAACGCTTACTTCTCCAGCAAAATTTGCTTCTTTAAAGGCAATAGCAGCAGCTTCTCGCTCCTTATACTCTTCGGCAAACCTTGTCCATCTTGCACTAATGTTAGCCGCTGTATCATCAATGCTATCAACTAGATTTTTAATGAGTTTACGCTTAATTTCAGTTTTCTTTTTTTCATCGACAATCCAACTCTTTCCACTCCATTTGTGTAATTCTGTTGGTTGTCTGCCAACTAAAATATATTGGCCTTTAAAATCAATAAGTTGTTTAGTCTCAAGCTCTGATTCGTTTTCTACTTCCATTTCCACAAAATCATTTAAGTTTTGCGGAATAGGGAAAATTTGATAACTATTCAAATTTTCTTTTAAAAAATAGACTTTCATTTATCACTCCTTTATCGGATATAAATACGTTTTATATAACGATTATCAATTTGACCAATATTTATAGTTTTACCGTCACCAGCAATATACACAGTGAACTCTTTGGGTAGTGTTTGACGATAATTATAGCTGGATACTATTTCACGAATACTAGTCAAACGACCTCCGCCTTCATCTTCTGCACCCACCTCAAAACTGACTAATTCAGTAGTGTCAGGATCATAATTACTCTCTTCAGATAGTTGGAGATAAAAAATTAACGTTTTACCGAAGCACTTCTCTGCTATTTCGATTTGCCCAGAATTCACGTTACCTTCCCAGACTTTTTTTAATGTACCAATTTGAGATAAATTCTCTTTTGCCTGCAAAAATTGCTGATTTATATCAGATTTTGCATTGTTTATTTCTTGTAAAGTAGATTGTTTATTCTCTTCTATTTTTTGTTTAACACTCTCAGATAACGCTTGCATATTTTGCGCAAGTCTGCCCGCGTCTAGCAATCCTGCATTAGTTACATCACCGTGCGATTTAATCCAAAACACAACATCATCAAAACTATTAATGGCCTTGATACATAATTTGAGGATTAATGATTTAGGGCGAGTTTCATTTCCACCTGTTGCCATTTGAGAGGTGTCTTTAGGGGAAACAAAACCATTATCGCTATCTGCATTGTCATAACCAAGAGTGCTCCACAAATCTGAAGACTGGGCAAATGTTGTATAGTCAAAATATGGATTTTTGCTTCCTTGACTTGAGTGATTAAACCAAGAATCGTAGTCTATCGGTACTCTATGCACATGTCGCTTGAATTCATCCTCTTGCGTTTGCCCCACTTGCAAACCATTGCCAGCATTACGGATAAATCTATCCTCTGCTTTTGGCACTGCTGCAATTGAGCCATATTTACCGACTAAGTGACGATATAACTCGGGGTAATTTTGCTGTGTAACGGTTGTTCTGATTGAATCAAAGGCAATCCAGCCTGCAGGAATGTTATCCACGGCAAAATAAGCCGTCATGCCTACATCACTACGAGTTAAATCAGGAAGTTGGTTGCTGTTGCCCAAAGTGCGGTATAAATCGGGAAAGGTTTGTTGGCTGAACGTCGAACCATCAGCACGTAAAAAACCGATAGGATTGGTTACTGCACGAGGGAATGACACCACCGCACCAAGTGGCACGCCGTCGCCGCCTGTCTCTTTCCATTCTGACCAATTTGAGCCATTAAAAAAGCGTGTTTTGATTTTGTTATCATTTGCTTTACGTGCAATTTGACGCACCGCATTTGTTGCCCCTCCGCTCACTACTTCAATATGCCATGCCCCATTTTCGGGTAGATTTTGACCGCTTGCTAAGTAATAATTGCCATCGGTTTTATAGCCATTGGCATCGCCTTGCCCTTGTTCTACTTTGAAATTCCCAATACCATAGCCTGCTAAGGTTGTGGCTGGGGATTGTTTAGCGCTAGCAGCTTCTTTTGCTTCCGTCGCTTTATCATAAGCCGTTTTAACGGCTGCTGAACTCGCAAACTTTGTGTCACTTTCGTCGTCAACAGCAGAGTTTGGGAGTGGCTTGTTTTTGAGTGAGTTATAATCAACGGGTAGTTTATACTCTGTAGCCATGGGTACCCATTGAGCACCATTATATTCTTCAAAAATTTTTGTCGATGGATTCCAGCGTTTTGCTTTTAGCGGGACATTAGTGTGCTCCCCATCCAAAAATGATAAAGCCGCACTAATGGCGGCTCTAATTTCGGTTGGGAATTGCGTATATTCGCTATCGACAGTTGGTTTGTTAAAATCTGCCATTTTTGCTCCTTTACACTCCTTTTACAACCCAGCCAACTTTACCGCTTACACGATTCCCATTTTTATCAAATAAAAATACGTAAAAGCCTTTAGGTTTTGGCTCATCCTTAAAGTCAGATGTTGCAAAAAGTGGTTGTTTAGATTGTGGTGTTAAAACCGGGACAGACGCATCGATAAACTCTGTTGCAAAGTTTACCCATGTGCCTTTTATATCTGACGCATTTGCCTGTACGGTTCCTCCGTCAGTTTTTTGTTTTTGATCGAGTTTTAGATTAAGTGACTCTATTACGACAGGTTTCTGTGCATTGCTCACTGTAATTCTAAACTTAACATATCTAAAGTTGGTTTCATAAACGGATTGTTGGTCGTGTTCGCGCCAATTATCTTTAGCGTTTTCTTTTACTGCTATATGATAGTTAATATCATAACTGCCAGAGCTTATCACCTTAGGGGTAAGAGTAATTTTGGATGATGCTAATACCGTGCCGTAATCCATTTCCTCCTCATAATATCCGCTCTCGTCTATTGGCTGGAGGTACAACGGGAAACCTCTATTAATTTGAGATTTTGGAGTAGCGAGATTATTGGATCTAAAATGCTCTGCCCATGTATCTCGTCTGACTGGTAGATATAACTTGCCATCGATTTTATCCGAACCATTTTTAATTCCGTCATACGAGCTGTTGTAGTCGTATTTAAGGATATAATCTGGCGGTTGCGCAACATTGGATAGCGTATATTGCGGCTCACTTCTGTTACCTGCACTATCAACACCAATAATCCAGTATTTATATAACCCTCCTACAGTTTCAAACTGTGGAAACGCTAACCCATCAATATTTGTGATAAACTCTGAATTTTCTATTGTTTCCCCTTTCCGCAACTCATAATAGACAATCGGCAAGGTAGCCTTGGCACTTTGCCAACGCAACATGACGTAGTTATCGATAACTTGTTGAGATATAGAGACAGGTGTCGGTCGATGGACAATTAGCTGCGCTTGAGCGGATTCACTACGATTTCCGCCTAAGTCAATTGCAGTAACGGTAAATTTTTTATTGCCGTTAAAATCAGCCTTAAATTTAAATGATGTACTTTTAACTAAAGCCAGCACATCATCATCTTTTTTAACCTCGTAGAGCTCAGTCGAAAAAGAGTTGTTTTTTGTCTCACCCCAAGTCATCAAAACTTCATCGCCGACAATTTCTGCAACTAAGTTTTCTACCTGTCCGCCTGAAATATTAAACGTTACTGCAGTGGGCGATTCAGAGCGAACATCGGAAGAATCCACCGCGCTTAGCCAATACTTATGCTCACCAGCGCGAATAAAACCAAGATTAAATTCGTTTGCCTTGATTTTCCCAACTGGTTTAGAAATTTCATAGGTGTCGCCTTTTTTAATCTCGTAATACTCTAAATCTATATCGGGCGATAAATCCCAAATTAAAAAAGCTCCTTCTTGGGCAATAGCCTTGTGTCTTAAATTAGAAACATTATGCGGAGGGCGTAATCTACCTATTGGCTCATAGTTTTGGATTGGATTATCGGACCATACACCTAATACATTGCTTGTTTTGATGCGGATTTGATATAACACACCATCTTTTACATTAGGAATATCAACCGATGTTAAGGTCGTTGGCTCCATCTGTTTCCAGTTGCCATTGCCCTCGCGATACTCAATTTGGTATCGAGATGTGAGTGATGTTGCAGGTTCATAACTTACAACAATTTTGGTTTGGATACTTCCCCCAAGCCCACGATAAATCTCATCGGTAATCACTACATTTTTTACACCAGTATCTAGCGTATTGTTTGTTGTGTCATATTCAATGAGTTCATTTCCATTTTCAATATGCTCAAACTTAGAGGGATTGTAATCAGATGCAGTGATAGTATATGAGCCGTCATCACTCTCAACAATGGAGATAACTCGATAAAGTTCAGGTTTTATATCTGAACTAGCAATAATCCATGTGCTATTTTCTGTGACCGATGTAAAGCCTGGATTTACCTCAATCTCAGTGAGTTTTCCACGTTGTGTAATTGCTCTTTGTTCTAACTCCCCTTTCTCATTCACAATGCTAATCGTTGATTCTTTTGTGATTTCAACTTCCGCATCGAGAATGATTCGATTGACTGTTGAGCCGTCTTTAACTCGCCCACCGCGTCTCTCCCCTGAACGATGGACGTCAGATACTTGTATCACTTCACCAGGGATGGGTATGGCACCATCTTGTCCGCAAGAAAACGTAATAACTTCGCTTTCGTATTGCTCAGTATAAAGTAGCCATTTCCCTAGTCGTCTCGCTTGCCCTCTCGATGTACAGCCGAACGCCACAACTTCCGTTTGGGATATGTACCCCATCTTAACAATCGCCTCCGAGTCCTCGATGTACTCTACAGATTGTTTAAAGTACTTTTTCGGGTCGTTCCACGTCACTAATACAACATTGTGACGAGTTTTAATATTCGAGCCTGAGCGGCTGAATTTACCGCCGATAACATTGGTATTATTAAACTGATAAATAGGCTCTTTGGGTGAGTCTTGGACGAGCATTTGAGTACCGCTACTCCAATAACTCATTGCTCTAAATACCGATGTTAAATCTCGTAACAGCTTAAAGGCTTCTTGTTTGGTTTGGATGTAAACATTACAGGTAAAGCGAGGTTCACGGCCACCAAATCCATCAGGGACTAATTCATCACAGTATTTTGCTATTTGGTACATCGACCATTTATCTAGCATATCTTCTTTGATGTATTCCCCTGCCCCATATTCCTCGTTAGTGAGTAAATCAAAATAAATCCAAACAGGGTTATTTGAGTATTTGACAATAAATGTACCATCCCAATCACCGCTATATTCTCGAGTTTCTGGATTGTAGTTTGAGGGCACTTTTAGTTTGATGCCACGGCAATGATACCCACGAGATGGTATTGAGCTAAATTGCTCAGCGTCTATTTGCACGCCGACATATGCCACGCCAGGATAAGTTAATTTTTCCTCAAAAACCGTTGTGATTTTCGAAAAAATGGTTTTGTTTTGTAAAACCTGGCTATCTGAATCATCAGTTAACCGTGTCACTTTTATATTCCAGGGAGCTTCGCCTGTTAATCTAAAGCTATGTTCGCGATTATATGATGATGTGGTTTTACCCTCGATAACGATATTACCTGCATCTATCCATTGACTACCATTAGCTTGATATTCAACTTTTAACTCAACTTTTGTTCCATTAATATCACCATTACTTTTATTTTGATGACTTAATCCAGGCACAGTAATAGTTACTCTAACAATATCTGCTTCTGGTGCAATAATAGAGCGGGTGATAGGTTTGTCTTTTTTTACTTCGGTATTAACATCTGTTGTCACTTCATTGGTTTGGCAAATTTCTGATGGTGCTTGTCTCACGCTACCAGGTCGCCACTCAATAGCAACATTATTAAAATTGAATTTGCCTTTTTCATCTTGTAACTGTACATCACCAAAGTAAACTGAGTTCAGTCCATTTACCGGTCCTTCAATTTCTCCACAAGAAATAACATCAATAAATTTTGCATAGGAACAAGATTTGAGCGAATCTGGTGCTTCAACTGGTGCTCTACCACCTCCGCCACCACCTTTTCCACCGCCTTTTCTACCAACTATCTGCATTTATCACCCCGAAACTCGTTTAAATTTAAGTTTTCCTCTAGTCTCATTGTTTGATGTAGAATTTGTTCTGATAGGAATTTCTTTATCGGTAAGACCTGCCGATACAACAGCAGATCCAACTATTAATTCGCCATATAACAATGGGATAGGTTGCCCTTGCTCGGTTGTATTTACTGCACCATTAAATAAATAAGACGGCTTATTCTCTGGACGTTCTTGTGGTCCGCTTACTTTTGGCACAGGGACGAGTAATTGGCTGATGCCGCCAAGTACAAGTGACGCACCAATCGTAAGTGGCAAGGTTGCCGCGCTGCTTAAAAAGCCTGTACCGCCTATAGTAGCCCATCCTAAAGGGTTCCAAAATGCAAGACCAATCATCGCAGCCCCCGCTATAAGCTGAAAGAATCCCCCTCGCTTAGAACCCCTAATGATAGGAATAAGATGAAATTCGGCTTGAGCGCCATACCGCATTTGAAATTCATCAGATGATGTTGTCAGCTCTTCTCTCTGCACCAAGAACCGATAAACTATTCCGTGTTTTTCAGATTCTAAGAGAAACTCTTTAAATCCTCTTTTTAAAACACATAAGGCTCGGATGGCTTCCGCTGGTGTTTTTACTGCCAGCTTATGGACTTTACCAAAGCGTTTGCCTAACTCGCCTTTAAGGCGTATTTTCCTTATGTCGCATGATGTGCGTTGTTCGTTCGCGGTAGAATTGTCCATATACATCCTTACTTGATAGTCGTCCGTATAGGTGATGGCCAATTAAACCATCACCAAGATAAACACCAGCATGATTAGGTACATTTGCGTTAATTTGCATCACAATCATGTCGCCTATTTTTAAGTCTTTGACTGGATAAAATCCCGCGTCCTCAAAGTTATCAACATAGAGATTGCCACCATTATCCCACCAGCCATCTATGCGATTGTAGTTTGGGAGATTAATACCCAGTTCTTGGCGATACCAATCACGCACAAATCCGTAGCAGTCGGTCATGCCATGGATAAACTTACGCCCATACAAATCAGGCACCTCTGTAAGTGCAGGCATAAAATGCGTAGATACCTCATCGCCCTCTAGTCCAATAATGCACCATTCCAATCCACTCATTTTATGTGCATCTTGATCTGCAATACTTGGTAAACAGCTCTCGTCAGGATGAGAGTGGACAACGGTTCTAATCTCGCCTACTCCTTCCGCTCTGGCATAATCTTCTATGCCAATCAAAAATTCATCTTCTGTTTCTGCTGCTAAATTGGTACAGGCGACATACTGCAATTTGCCATTTTTAAGCACAAAAAAACCGCAACTTTCGTGCGGATAACTTTGTTTGGCGTGTGCTATTGCATCATCAATATGTTTCATTTTAAATCCTCATATATGCCGCACTAGGGAAACCACCAAAAGGCAATTCAGAGTGCTCACCAAAATGTGCTTTACAGTCAGCAAGTGTTTTAGCGCAAGTTGCTTTATCACCTGTATATCCGCAAAACTGCCCCTTATATTTATGAGTGCAATATTGAGCCACAATCTGCCTACGGGGTAATTTCACCCCTTCTAAATCAGTGGCAGGTAATAGCTCGAAACTAACGGTTAAATGGTCTTCCGATGTTTTTTGCGATATATAAAATATATCATCGGGTAAATGTGCGTTTGGGTCGGCAGTCAAATTTCCATTTTCAAAATTTACCGCATCAAGATAGATTATTTTCGTTCGTTTGCGAGTAAGTCGAGCGCCCTCAATGCCTTTTAATTTTGCCAAGACTAATGTAATCGCCCCACCTAAATTGGAAAATGTAATCCTTGGTCTAACAGGATTTAACCCATCAACTGCAAATCCCTCAGCTTTGACTGGATAAGGTGTATATTCCAGCCCTTGCCACACAATAGCTTGACCTAATGGATTTAATCCATCATGGAAACGATAAACAATATCGCCAAATTTAGTGAGATCGAGTTCAAATAATTCTATCCAACCATGAGAGGCGTATTGTTGCAGTTGTCCGTAAATACTCATATTTACTCCAATAAAAAACCGCACTTTCTAAAAGATTGTGCGGTTATAAGTTCACGAAAAGATCTAACTGTTTAATTTGTAAAAGCTCACGCTCAAGGTCTTGCTTTTCTGATTTGCATTGCTGCAATAATTTTCCCCGTTCACCAGCTCGTTGCGTATATTCAGCTTTCGCTGATGATAGAAATACTTTGAGCGCCGTTTCCTGCCTGACTGTCGGTTAAACCGATAGTCGCCTTTGAAAGTTGGGTTTGATTAGACATAGAATGTCTCCTTTGGTTTGTTTTCGATATTAAGATTTACCCAGTTAAGGGTGCCGGGTGGTTCGAAAGCCGACCAAAAGAAACGGCTGGGATTATTCCCCTTTCGGGTGTTGTATTCTCCGCCCGCCCGACATAGATGAAATTGGATTTATGCGTGTTAAGTCTTAATGGCAATAAAACTAAACGAGATCACAAATTTTGTGCATAAAAAAACCGCTATGCTATCGGGTGCGGACTTCCGCTTTTGGTTTAAGGTTTCGACACCTTGAGAAAGAGTGTATTAATTTATTTGTATACTGTCAATAACAAAAAAGCTCTTGATTACGAGAGCTTAATGTGCCGATATTTAATCACCTCGACAAGTGATTGCCATTCAAACAACCTGCTAAATAGAAAGGCTTTTGAGACCTTGAAAAACATACTAATAAAAAAGCCCATTTGTAGTCAAGAGGCTAATTTTCAATTTTTTGTAAAAAGAAATGTATAAGCAATTAAGAATAGGATAAATGTCACAATAAGAATTTTTCCTATTGGTGGATCATTACTTTTCTCTTTATCTTCAGATTGGTTTAGCTGCAAAAAATATTCGGCAACATCTTCAACATCTTTTCCTGACTTAATGTCAAACACTCTTTGTATATCATTCAAGTAAAAGACCGACTCTTGCTCAAGTTCTTCGCAATATCCCCAAATAGCATTTTTTTCTGGGTAATAATCAGTAATTGCAACATTTAATGTTACAACTTGCCCATCTACAACATAATCAATCAACACATCAAGGTTGCAATAATCCTCCTCTTTGCTTGAGGAAAATTCCAATTTATCTCGCTTAGAGATACCCGTTCCCGGTATGCCTAAATTTCGATAAACCCCATTTTTTCCTATATTAATAGATGCGCCTTTAATTCCGGTTGTAACACTTACGCCGGACTTGCTTATGTTTAACTTTACGCCTGGTAGGATTTTTTTTGTCTTTCTAAATTTTATAGCCATAGGATCTCCTTAAGTAAAGATAAGTCATTATTACAAAATAAGAGATCCTATTCAATGGTAGTCAATTAAACACCTGCTCAAACGGCAGCTCATAATCAACATAAACTCCGTTATCTGTGCTTGTCCACTTACGGCAGACAACTAAGATCGGAGTTTTTTTACCAGGCTGTAGCCACTCAAACGACTTATAGCCTCCGTGTCGCAGTAAAAAACTCTCAAGCTCATCAATAGCCGCTTTGTCTCGTTTGTTTAGACGCACCGTAAGGGTAGCTTTAGAGACAATGTGATTTAAGCCGTCTTGTATTCTCTGCGAGTAGCCATCACCAAATTTAATTTCTTTAACCTTTGGTTCTGTCTCTGTTGATAAACCCCAAAGGGTTTTCCACTTAAAACGCTCTTTTGCCACTTATCGACCTCCCATCATTCCGCCCGGGCGCGATTCATTTCGGATTACCTCATAAACCTGTTGTTTGGTTGCGGCAGCAACCATGCGGGCTAACTCCGCATTGTCTGCACCGTTGCCATCAAAATTATTTGTTTGATTAATCACAACGCTATTTACACCGCCGCCACTACCAAGGGCTTTATTTAGATTTTCGTTACTCGTGATTTGACCGGTTGCGCCCGGCACAAAGATTTCCGGCCCACGCTCACCAACAAGATAAGCTCGACCACCACCAACCGGACCACCATTAGCCCGAGCGCCAGATATTGTAACGCTTTTTATTTGTTGCAATACTGCCGCACCTTGCGCTGCCACTGCCGCCATGTTGGCAAATTTCTGCGCCGGCGTAACTGCGGTAGGGTCATTCATCGCTTTCATGACTGCCGCATGTAGGTTGAGCATTGATTGCGCAATCTGAAATGATTTAGATATTGCAAATAGCGTACGGTAAGCACCGGATTGTTTACCTCCGGCAACCTCAGCCAATCCGGCTAAGCCGTCAAATAAAGATGATGCCATACTCAACTGAGATGATACCGCCTGACGATCTAAATCCTCTTTGCGTTGTCTGTATGTATCCTCAATTAATGCCTTAGCCTCCTCAAATTGCTGTACGCTCAATAATTGTTGATCGTAAAGCTCTTGTGCTTTGGTTAATTGATTCTCGCGAGTAATATCGTTTTGTACATACGGATCATTTCCTGACCCTCTGACATCATTAAAAAAAGACCGCACTTTTTCCGTTTTGTCGTACTCATCACGGCGCATTTTGTCTTTTTGCTTATTGATTGCGTCCTCATAGGCTTGATTTTCAAGTTCAAGGTAATGTTTACGCAATTCTAAAGCTGAGGCAAAGCCACGCTCTTTTGCATCTCTTTCAGAGATTGCCATTTTACCGATAAGCGCTATGCGTTCTTGGTGGTCTAATGTGATTTTTTGCAATTCGTCAGCATACGCCATATCCAAGCGCGCTAAATCATTCGTTTTAGAGGATGATTTGACCGCACTTTTTTTATCCTCGCTTTTTTGGAGCTCCGCCAACTCTTTGTTATAGCTTTGAGTTAATTTATCTAAGGAGGATTGGCGTAGTGCGTCAATATTATCAAAGCCTCTGCGGCGGATTTCTTCTTCGCTCAACACAAGATTTTCAAGGGCTTTTTTGTCCTTTTCGTATTGGGCTGTTAATTTTTCGGATCTGCTTTTTAGCTTATATTCGATCTTTCCGAGCGTTGACGCTCCGGCGGTTTCTCTTTCAGATCTTTCGTGCTTTTCTTTCGCCTCGTTGGCCTCTTGTTGGCGTTTTCTCGACTCTGCCTCTTGCGCATCTAGCTCTTTTCTTGATTTGGCTAGATTTTCACGGGCTTTTTCCAACTCTTTCGTGGTGTGTGCTAACGCATCATTTATGCCATCACCATAAATACCTGACTTAGCCTTTTCTTCGAGGCTTTTTTTGGATTTCTCCAACACATCAATTTGCTTTTCGAGGGTATCTACATGCGTTTTTGTATCAACCCCTCTCATGACTTTTGTCAGCCATAAAAACGCCTCAGCTAATTTATTTATTGAGGCTTTGTATAAGTCAGTGATACCAGTAGAGGTTGCAAACGCCTCTTTTAGCTCATCGGTTGCTTGTCCCAAGGTATCTAACGCACCAGCAACAGTATCGCTTGCAGCAGCCTCACCGGCTCCACCAACACGCTTTTGTAGCTCATGCAAAATAATCTCTTGTGCTTTTGCTTTTTCGCCGCTCTCTACAAAGGATTGGATCAGGTCTTTTTGTGTCTCTGTAAGCTCAATGCCTTTGCGTTTTAATAGAGATACAGCCTCAGCAGGGGACTCTAAAGCTCGCCCAAGATTGCGTGCCTCGCTTGATACATCAGTTTTATAAACTTCCGCCAAGTCTTGCGCTAATTTAATGGCTGTTTTAAATGTCTCACCAGTCACACTACGATAAGTCATCATGACTGACATAGCACTTCTTACGCCATCTACACTTGCTAGGGTGTTCATGGCAAGCGATCCGGCAAAATCATTAAGCTCGTCAGATGTAAATCCAACAGCCGCACCGGTCGCTTTTAATTGCGCCTCTGTGCGAGCTAAGTAGCGTTCTGTTTCGGCGTACAACTCAATCCCTGCCATTGCTGAACTGTACATAGCAGCAAGCGCACCAGCAGCGCTTAATGCGGCAGCGGCTAAACCACCAATCGCCAATTTGGTTAAGTTAATTCCGCCCGTAGTTTTACCCAAACCATTGAGAGAGTTGCGGGCTTTGTTAATTTCTTCAGTAAATTTTGCCGTCTCTGCCTCGAGTTTGATTTTTAAATTGCTGATCTGGTCCAATTCTCAATACTCCATCATTTGCAATAGACGCATCCATCATTTCTTCCGTTGTCATTTCTGCGTTTGGTTTAGCTGTATGTAAAACGCTAAAATCCTGCGCTGTAACAACCTGTTTTAATGCCGCAACGTTGTAAACCGCACTTGCTACCGTGCCGTAGCCGTAATCTAATAACTCAAGTGTAAACGGACGTTTGCCAAAGTATTTACACCAGCAAAAATACTCCGCGACAGACATTTCGCGGAGCATTTGCCGGTAATCGGCGCGTTTAAACTCGTGCGCCAGCTTTAGGACAAAGTCAAGTTCGGTTTCTAGGCGTTTTTTTGCTCACCATCTTCCTGTGTGCTTTCTGACGGATCTGCCTGCGGAAATTCGCAAACATCCTGCACCGCCTCAAGCACGCGGAAAATATCCGCTTGAGTCCAAGTGGTTAATAGCTCTTTTTGTAAGTCATCAACAGACTTATCGCTGTCATACGATAGCGAGATCGCAATCAAGCGAGTGTGCGCCATTAGATTGTTACGAGTGATTTTGTTGAGCTTGCTATTTAATTCCTGCTCGGTGTCGTTCTCCGATACCGGTTCAGGTTTATCTAGACTGTTTAGGTAATCAACATAATCAAGGTAATCAAGCGCGGAGATTGCAGATACCACCAACACTTGATCGCGTAACTCAAACTTAACTTTTTTTAACATAGTAACTAGTCTCCAGCCTCGTTATACTCAGCCAATAACGGTTTACCTACGTTAGTTAGCTTAACTGTACGGGTCATCACTTCGTTTTGTGGCACGGTTTTGCCTAAAGATGACACCCAAGCGTAATACACATCACGTACGCCGTTAGGATAGACAACAAGATAATATTTCTTTTTGCCGGTGTTAAAGTCGCTGACCAATGCTTGTTGGGCGGTATCACCAGGTAACCAAGCAAGCGTTAATGTAGTTTCACCGGCTGATTTTGCGCCTTGGCTTGTGGATTTCCAATCGGCGTTTGCATCGTCTAAATAGTTATCCTCATAGCTATCTGCGGTAACTTCGCCCGGTGACAGTTCTTTGATTTTCGCAATGCGATCCCAGTTTTCTGGCTTTTTAATGTCAACCGCTTTAATTGTGCCGTTTACAATTACGGTTGATTCCTTATCGTCTTTAAGACGATAAAACATCGTTCCCGCGCCTTTTGTAGGAGTTGTGTTTTTAGCCATTATCTACCTCGTATGTAATAGCGTATTGCAAATCGGCCGCTATCCAAGTCGCCATTTGGTCGTCTTGTTCGTAGTCAAATGCCGTAAATGCAATGTTTTCTGTTAGCGTGGTTAAAGAGGATTCAACAATGCCCGATTCGTAGATTTCTTGGGTTAATTTATCCAAGTCATCTTCACGGGCAGCAGACTTCATAAAGCAGGCGACATGGAGCGTTGCCTGCATTGTGCCGTCCAGATAACCGGTAGGGGAGACTCCGCTAATAAACACTGCAACAGTGGGGCTTTGGCTCTCAATATCGGTAAATGACGGCTTGCCATTGCTAAACTCTTTAACTTTTGGGAGGTGCGGTCGTAATGCGTCAATGACCGCCTGTCTTATCTTGGAGTGGATTTTCATTTTTTAACCACTATTTGGATTTGTCGGATTAGCTGAGTGCGTAATTCCTGCGGCATATCCTTTTCGTAAGCCCTTTTCACTTCGGCATTAAATGATTCGGTGAGTGGGGTTTTGAGTGGGATTTTGACTACATTGATTGGGTAGCGATCTTTGCCTTGCCGTTGTAACACTTGCACTCGTCCGTTTTTAAGTTTTTGGACAAATGCTCGAGGGTAAAGACGATTCCCGATCTTTAACTGCCCCTTATTTTCGCCACGGCGCACAAATCGCCCTCCGCCCGTTACTAAACGGATAACTGGGAGATTGCCACGATTTACACGGATAAATGCACTAAGTCGTCTTGGCTTAGCTCTCTCAAGTTTCGCACGACCTTTAATTAGGCGCTTTGGTACATCAACCTTTTTTGATGTCTCAATCACAGATCTAACCATCACTTTAGCAGCAATGTTATTAATCGTGCGTGCCATGGCTTGAGGTACTGCTTTTTTATCAATGTCGGATAAGGCTTTCTTCGCTTTTTCGATGTCGTCATTAATTGCCATCAGTAACTTGCATCCTCCTCTAACTGGAGCATGATAGTGCCGCTGTTAAACGTAAACCCAGTAACAACATAATCAACGCCATTAATGGTTGTTTTATCCCCTTTTTTAGGCTTGTAACCGGAGGATTTAAACATTGTCAACGTACGGTAAACACCATTCATCGGATCCATTTCTTTCGGTGTCTCATCAAGCACCGCTTTGTATTTTTTGCCGTTGATAACATAGACGGACATCATCACGTCAGTAATGACTTTGTCCGCCTGTGCGAGTGCGTCATCAAACGGACTAAGCGTTGATCTTGACATCGACAGTGTCCACGGTTGCACCACTTGCGTGCCATGCAATACCTAAGCGTTTGTTAGTGCCTGCGGTAGTTGTTGCACCCTCAGTCGCAGACCAGTAAACGATCGCACCTTGTTTAATGTCGTCAGCCGCTTTTGCTTTAACGGTAAATACACCGGTAGTCAAACCAACACCAACGGCGGATTTTTCCACGTCGGCAACAGCAATCGCCGCAAGGTTTTCTAACATCACTACATCACCGCTTTTTACGGCAGCGGCAGCGGTAAAACGCACGGTGTTTCCGTCTTGCATATAGTTTTTAGCCATATTTAATGATCCTTTAATTTTGATAATAAAAAACCACACCTCGCTTAAAAGTGCGGTCGTTATTTAAGGCGTTTTAAGTTACTTATTGGTAACTTTTACAATGCCACGGTAGTCAATTACATTAACACCTGCATCAATGCGCACCTTGGTAGATACGCCATCAACAGTGAAACCTTGTTGTTGCTCCATGTATGGCGTATCAATGCCGTCAAGGTAAGAAACTTCAATAGCCTCTTTGTTGATTAAGTACCAAGATTTTGGATCGGCAACTTGTAAACGTGCGGATTTAACTGTCGGCACAATGTCACGGATTGGATTGATAATGCCAGAATTAATATCAGCCCCCTCCACACTTGCCGAACCTAGAACTTGTTTAGCACGAGTATAAAGTGAGGTTGGTAACAACATAAAATCAGGCTCAATCGCTAATGGTTCACCACGAGTATTGACAAATCCATTCATCATTTGAATTGCTTTATCAATATTGGTTACATCTAATGCGGCACCGGTTAAAGTGTTTTTGTGAGATGCGTCAAATAACGCTTTGCCGTCTTGTGCAATCGCGTTACCGGTTAATAACGCAAACACTAATTTAGCGATTGTCGCACGTGCAGCTTGTCCCATTTTTTCAGGGATTTTTGTCAACAAGTGCATATCGTCATTGATGATTGCTTGACGAGTAATGCTAAATAATTGCCCGTAAGTCGCTAATGCAACGCTAGCGCCCTCATCGCCGATTGTGCCGTAGGTGTACTCCTCACCCTCACCAACTTGCGGTAAGTAACCAAAGTCACCTAATCCAACACGTTTCGCCGCGCGGAAGTCGGTTAATGTGCCACGAGATGTAAACTGATCAAAGTTTTCCGCTGCGGTTTCCCAACCTTTAAGCAAGGATTTGTGCGCTACATCAATTAAGATCTGACCAAAGTCAGAGCTTGAGTGAGTAAATGCCAAACCAACCATGCTCATTGCATTTTGACCCGATACACTAATACCTCGATCAACCAATGATGCACGAGCAAGCTCACGCAATGTCATCGCATTGTAGGCGTTGTCTTTAGCATTTACTTTGTCTTTGTCGATACCTGCACGAGCCAATAAGGATTGTTTCACGCTATCACCAACAATGTTACCGTTATCGGCATAAGGCGTTACTGCTGCACTTGGGGTTGTGCCTGCACCAAGTTTTGCTAATAATTTGTCTTTGGCTTGATCTGCGGTAATTGATAAATCACCTAAACACTCCACTAACAAATCATTGTGCGTAGTACCAAACGGTGCAAATACCGCTTTAATGTCGGCGTTACGTTTATTTAATTCAGCCTGCACTTGTGCGGTGTTATCTACCGGTTCAGTTGGTGTTGCTTGTGGTGCGGATGCGCCAGCGTTGCCTTGTGGCTTAAACAACATGTCTTTCATTGCTTTTGGCATATTTTCAAAGTCCTCTAATTTTCTTGATTTAATAGACGCCATCGCCACAAGTGGTTCGGCTAGTTTGTCTGCAAATCCTTGTTCAACACATTCTTTTCCGTTGAGCCAAGTTTCTGCTGATAGCATTTCTGCTAATTCTTCAGGTGTTTTTCCTGTTTTGCTTGCATAAGCTGGGATTAGCGTATTTTCGACCTTGTCTAATAAGTCGGCATATTTGCGCATATCCTCAGCATCGCCACCTTGGATGCCCCAAGGCTTGTGGATCATCATCATTGCATTTTCCGGCATGATTACCTCATTGCCCGACATCGCAATAACGCTCGCCATACTTGCCGCCAAGCCGTCAATGTAAACTGTCACCTTTGCCGGGTGATTTTTTAGCAAGTTGTAGATAGCGATCCCATCAAATACATCGCCACCGGGTGAGTGGATGTGTAGGTTAATCTGCTTAATGTTGTTTCCGCAGTCTTTTAAATCCTGCGCAAAGCTCGCAGCAGATACGCCCCAAAATCCGATCTCATCGTAAATTGAGATCTCTGCCGTATCGTTGGCTTTGGCTTTGATTGAGTACCAAGACTGGTTATTCGTCTTTGTTGCGCTCGTTGCCATCGCCACCGGCGACAGAATCATTTTTTGTTTTGTCATTTGTCGTACCTGTGTTAGTTAAATCCGTGTCAAACTTGAGACCAAATTTGCGGTTTTCCTCAACCTCAACTCTACGTCTGCGTTTAACTTCTGCCGGGTTGCTGCCGCTTGCTCGTACTGCTTGGCTTTCGGTCGCTAATCCACCTTTGATGCGCTCTTTCCACGCTTGCGCCTCTTTTGTCGGGTCGATCCACGGCATCACAGGGCCGCTATAAACAGCGTTATAAAGTGATGCAGGATCAATATCGACTGGCACATCAATTTCGCCGCTGACAATCGCCATTTTTAGCCATTCTCTGTATATCGGGCGTGAGATGTGCGCAACAAAGGTATCTTGTAAAACGGAGTAACCCTCAAAGCTCTCCACCAACTCTTGGCGCTGGCTTGAGTAAGTGCCGTTATAATCTCGCGCAATGCTTGAGTAACTGGAGCGAGTTCCCGCCGCCGTTGCCCTTAATTGTCCGTTTCTAAAGGTTTCAAGGTTAACGTTTGGGCGATTAGAATTGATTAACCCGATGTCCTCACCGGGTTTTAAATCATCAATGATTGCACCGGGAGCAATCTCAAAATCTCGCTCCGGGCTGTCTGCGCTATAATCCTCATTATCCCCATAGATAGCGGCATCACCTTTTTTGATGTACATCGTAAAGGCGGCGGCAATTCGTGCGGCCACACGCTCGCTTTCCTCATAATCTTTAAGGTCAGCAAGTCGGATAATTACACCGTGCAACATCGATACGCCACGCAACTGGTGCAAGCGTTTTTTAAACGCAAGGTGCAACATATTTTCTGCCGGCACCGATTTAACTCGCCCGTAAGTGCGGTTATTTTCTTGGGGGTTGTCCATGTAAACACGGTACGACTTAGGACGACGCCATGCGTCAAGCTCTACCCCTTGAATTAAATTTGCTGTATCAAGGGTATTCATCGGCACAAAATCAGGCTCTAATGCCTCAAGGCTAAATGCGATTTTAGTACTGTGATTGAGACCTGCTACACTGCCTCGCACGAGTTGGATAAACACTTCCCCATCACGGAGCCACGTGCGTAACAACATCCGCTCAAGTTCAGGGCGAGTAAACTGCCCTGTCACTTCAGGACGAATAGACCATTCTGCCCATTTTTTGCGAATCTGTTCAGCTAAGGTTTCATTCACATCACCGTTTAAATTCATCGGCTGTGGTTCAATGTGGATACCTCGTGAGCCAATAACACGTTCTTCCATCTTGTCCAAAATCCCGATCACAATATCGTGATTTTGATCTAATGCCCGAGCCTGTTCTCGCAAACTGACCGCACTTTGTTTGGTTGATACGTTAGCGCCTTGGCTTTCGCGTTTTGCCTTATGTGTACGGCTTGGCATTGCTGCCTCGTATGCATTCATCACATATCGGCTTTTTGCTCGCTGTGCGCCCCATTTAGGCGAGATTGCGGCAATTGTTTTATCTAATATTCCCATCGTTTAAAATCTCGCATATTTGATTCTGTGGCGTTTAACGCGCTGTCTTGTTTCCGCTAATAACTCATTAAGCATTTGTTGATAGCGGTCACGTTGTTTTGTCCATTCGGACACTTGGTAAGATACCGATCGCCCATTAAAACTAACTTGGCTTTGGGCGTTTTCGATCTTTTCATCAAGAGCTCGGATTTTTTCTTCAAGCTCGTCTTTGTCGTAAATCACAGCCACCCACCTTTTTTCTTGCTTGCGCCACCGTTTAACCAATTACTTTTTGGTTTGGGTTTCGGTTGCGGTTTTACTTGTTCAATTTCTACCGCACTTTCAGTTTCTTCTTCCGGTGCTGTTGTCTCTTTTCGGATTACATCAGGATTTAATCCAGGTAGTTTTGCCCAGTATGGGACATTGTCCTCATCGCCCCACTTAATACGCTCATAACCTCGCAAAATAGCAATCGCATGGGCGTAGCAAAATAAGTCAAACGCCTCATTATTACCTTTGCCAGGTTTGCGCCACTTGCCGTCTTGTCCTCGCTCCTCATAGGTCAATTCATCAAAAAACCATTCGCCAAGCCACGACGGAAAATGGATATAGTTAGCCCCGATAGTCTCACGGCTTAGTGCGTTACTAATGCGATCTTTGAGTTGGTCTGTTTGAAGTAGGTATAGCGGCACATCACCTCGTGCTTTAGCATGACGATCTGACCGTGAGGTGTTATCAGGATAAGTTCGAGAAATCATTTTTTGGCGTTTGGTACTATCACCTTTAACGAGATACACTCGTTTTGATATGCCATCTCGTTTGCATCTACGCCAAAACTTATAGGCGTTATCTGTTACACCGTCCTCACCGCCACTATCCACCGCCATTGCAAGGATTGGCATGACTCCGCCGTCTAATCCCTCAATACGATATTGCTTATTAAGCACATCACTGATGAGTAAATCCCAATCCTCAGGGTAGGCGGACGGATCAATTGGTAGGCTTTCCCCCTCTGAATTGCTCCGCATTGATGATTTAATGTTGTATCTATCAATGAGCCACCGTTCGCTGTTTTCGCCATATCCCACAATTTGGACGACAAAACGGCGATTCCGCCCACCCTGTACATCAACTGCAGCCAACAAAAAACGGCACCCATAAGGTACCGTTCTTTTTTCTGTATCTTCTCGCCGCTCCATCAGCTCATCACTTCGGCGTTGCTCAAGTGCGGAGCGTGGTAAATAAGGCAATCCCCAGTCTGTATTTGTTACTGCCTTTAGCGTTTCTTCACTGCCAGTCATTTCAAATTCATGTTCAGCAGTGAGTAATTTATAAGTTAATTGCGCCCATGTTTGATAAGCGGCGGCAGGGCCTTCTAGCCAAAATGACGCAATACGGGAGTTTCTGCCCTCGCCATGTATCACACCATCTTTATCTATCGTTTGCCCCTCTTTTAACCACTTGCCACCGATGTTTAATGCGCGTTTCTTGTCAGGAGCTACGAGAGATTGGCAATGAGGGCATTGCAATCGAGCGTTTTCGCTTGCCTTAACATAGTCAGTATCATTACGATAACCCACCATATTTGCCATTGATGGCTCAAACCACTCTTTGCAATGTGGGCATTGCCAATAGAATCTGCGTCTATCACCACGGTTATATAAAGATAAAATCCCAGTTGTTGGCGGGGCCTCGTGAGTCGTTTTGGGATGATGTTTTATATCAACAATATCCTTGCCTGGCGAACTCTCTACAAGTGTCATACCCGCACTCATAAATGTAGTCGTACGTTTGGACGCTAAACTAAATCCGTCGCCCTCACCGTCCACATCATCGGGCCAGCGGTCGTAATCGGTTAATGCAACGTATTTATAATCTGATGATGACAATACGTTGATTGACGGCCAGCCAATTTTTAATAAATTACCTGCCCTAAAATATTTATCGTGGACATTGTTATCGTTTTTACGCGGACTTAATCTTTTTGCAATCTCAGGTGAGCATCTAAAAGTGCGGTCTAAACGTTTACGGCTATGCTCACTGGCTTTCTCTTGTGTAAGTTGCACCAAGAGGAAATCTGACGGATCACAAATAATCGCATAGGTTATCCAGCCATCAATCAATCCGATTGTTTTACCAGTACGAGCTGGCCCAACAAAAATAACTGCGTCATACTCACGAGAGTTTAGGCAGTCCATCGGATCTAACATATATGCAGTAGTATCTTTATCCCATTTAACAGAGTTACCCCCACCAACTGGCACTCGCATATATTCCGCTACGGCTTCCGATACTTTCATTCGGCGAGGCGGTTTAAGTAGATTTGCAATATCTCGCCTAATATCTTTAGCTGATGCAAACATGACTACTCCTCTGATTTATTATCGCCAGCCTGTATATGTAATGACATTTGCGATTTAACATCATCAATCACCTGTATTACACGAGTTAATTGTGTTGGAGTTAACGCACAATCACGCTCTAAAATATCTGGCAATGTATCAAGTGATTGCACAACAGCTTTAGCCAAAAATCCCATCTCTTGAGCAACTTCAAATGATGGCACCAGTTCGCCTGTATCTCGCTCGTATTTAAGTCTTTCGTTTTCCGCTTGCCAAAATGCTCGTCTCTCAACAGGTGACAAGCTATCAACATTAGCCGTCATTTTTTCGGCAAGTCCGATTTTGATTAAATCAGATAGCGTATAGAGCTTTAATTTGGAATTACTGCCAATAGCTGGCGTTAGTCCTGCAAGCCTTTGTGACACGGTTTGCCGATGCATTCCGACCAGTTCGGCGATCTGATTTATATTGAGTTTTAAGTCGTATAAATTATCCATAGCCGAGACCGTTAAAATGCCCAAAAAAGGGAAAAGATGATGATGACTAGAAACCTAAAAAACTGTCGAAAACCGCGAGCCCGAAACCCCGTGGAAAGGGGTATCCCCTCAGGAGTACCTTTTCTAGCCTGACTTACTCACACTAATTTATTTAATTTGTAATATTTACATTACATAGCTTAGATATAACCCCGAGATTTTTAGAGCGGGGGGATAGCTGAGATATGTGCGCATATAAAACAAAAGCGACTCTTGTCAGCCGCCTTTATTGAAGATTTAAATATTAAATACTGTCTTACCTTGCTCATTGGTAACGTAGATATGATCTCCAGTGCCAATTAAGCTGTATGCAATCTCTTTCTCAATGCCTTGATCGCCGTGCTCGTCGTCCGGTATAAAATCAATCATCATACCAATGATTTTATCTGTTGGATTGTTTCGAGCTGAGCAGTAGATTGACTCCTCGCGGATAACCTCTTTGCACTCTTGGTCGCCGTACATTGGCTGGGTGTAGTAGATGCCGTTAAGTGTGGTCGGCTTTTCTTTTAGTTTGTCCGCCAATCTGAGCATCTCTTTGTACTCACGAGAGGTCTCATCGTAAAATACAAAGCTATTACTCTCGGTGATTGACGTTACACCGTCTTGGATGATTTTAATTGTTAGCATAATTGCTCCTGTTGTTTTTATTGATAAAAAAAGACCGCACTTTAATTGGCGGTCTTGGTTTGGTTAATCCACTTATTGAGATTATCTACCTGGCTTGCGCACTTATCTCGCTCTGCTGTTACCTTAACAAGCTGTATGACTACATCACCGTATGTCTCACCAGTAAATGCTGTTTTAACACAAGGTGCGGTATAGGCTTGAGGCGGATAAATATATTCTGCTTTAGTCGTGACTTTATTTGTACAAGCGGTCAAGAACAGACTGAGGCAAACGAGTGTGAGCGCAAGGTTGAGTCTTAATGATTGTTTTAACTGATTCAGCATTTTCTGTTGCTATCCTTTCTATTTCATCATTACGCTCTTGTTGAGCAATAACGGCATCACGCTCTTGTTGTAACGCAAGGCTCAATGATTTATTAGCATTTTCTTGTTGCTGAATAGTTTGGGCTTGAGCTTGGTTCTCGGCTTTTAAACTACTTATCTTCTGAGATTGAAACCAAGTCCAACCGCACAAGCCCAAAATCAAACAAAGTGCGGTCAATTTTATGGCAGTTTCAAATCGGCTAAACATAATGCTTTCTCTTTTTCTCGGCGAACCACCAAACCTGCTAATTTTTTACCACTGGCATACACCCATCTAGGAAATTCGCCACAAGCCTTTTCATATTGTTTTGCTCGAAGATATTTAAACATCGTAGATTTGCTTACTGCCCCACAACCCACATTAAAAGTGATTGACACCGCAGAATCAAATACCGATTGCGGTAACATCTCGCCATTACCATATTTATTCACACATCGTTCAGCAATCACAATATCATTCTTCCAACGTTCGGCAATTTCCAAATCTGTGTAACGGTATTTTGGATTGATTTTCTTACCACCATATTCAGTTGAACCAATTCCAACGGTCAAAACATCCGCAGGGCATTGATACGGATCACGTCTGCAACCCTCGGCATTCCCAATAATTTCAGCACCTACAGGACTTAATCTTAGCTCGTTACCGAACTGAGCATACATTAATCCCATTACCGTAATCACAGAACAAACACCAAGAGCTTTCCTAGTTTTTGTCAAAATCATCATCAAATCCTAAAGACAATCGTTTCATTTTCACACGGTGTATTTCTTCTGCACGCCGTTCTTCATTTTTTCTAACTTTCCCTTCTTGGCATTTAGCATACATATTCACGAGACCACTTATTAAACCTATAACAAGCCCCATAATAGCCAGCCATTCTTGAAATGAATACATTGCCCAGAACGCACCAAAGCCAGACCAAAAAATACTTTGGCTTCCTGCATCTTTTAACATTTTTACACTCCACCCATTTACAGGGCTGATAAAAAAGCCCACGTATTAACGTGAGCTTGTGATAGATGGCCTTACCCCGTGCGATTTCTCGCGCAATAAAGTCTAACAAGGTAAGGAGCTATTACTGTAAACAAAAAGCCCCGACCGTTTCCGATCAGGGCTGTAAAATTTATTCGGTGAACATTACTTACACAACGACCACCTTACATCTAAATGATAGGACAAGATGACAAGGTTTGTCAATAAGTAATTTTGATATTTCTTGCATTTTGTCGTCCAGTTCGCAGAATAACAAACCCAGTTACAAGAAGTTCGTGAATTATTGCCTTCGCTAATTTTAGCTCTTTTTCAACATTCCGTATCATCGTTTTAAGGCTTGGAATGCGAATATCTGGCTTGCCTGCACACGGCTGCATTTTTATCTCTCCGCAGTTTTCACGGAGTTTAACCGCTATATGATTAATAGTGCTTTTATTAACATAATAGGAAAATACGATATAGTGTAAAGTGCGGTCGTTTTTAAGGAAAAATCTCTCAATAACTTCGCTAATCATCATTCCTGTTGAGTCATCGCAAATTGGTTCATTTGGCTCTGCAGGAATGACTGATTGCATTAGTTTTGCAATAATATTTAATTGCGGTTTATCAAGCCTACCGCTGCGCACCCAAGCACCCCATTGATACATATAACGGTCAACAAATTCTTCTTGTTCAATCGTTAGTTCTGATAATTCGCTAAATTTACGCATTTATTCCTCTAGCTCTTTAATTTTTGTCTTGTAATACTTAATAATCGCCTTGCAATCTTCAATGGTGTATTTTTTCGGTTCGTGGTCTTGCCGTTCTAACCAAGCTACCTTATCCGCACCGATTTTATTGACGAGATTTATTCGATATTCGATGATGTTTCCGCTCTTATGGTCATTACAGGGGGCGCATTGCTTATGTACGTTGAGCTCACAAAATCTTAATTCAGGGCACGCCCCAACGCTCCGATAATGTCCAGCATGGTATTGCCCTTGATGATGCCGACCGCAACTGATACAAGGCTGGTCTTTATCTCGTAAACGGATAAATTTATTAAAGACCGATTGAGCCTCTTTTAACCATTCTGAGCGACTTTTTAATTTATCCTTACGTTCCCTTTGTTTTTTCTTTTCCGCTCGTTCTTGCGCTTTTTGTGCATTATCTCGGGCTAATTTAATCGCACATTCAGGTGAGCAAACTTTTTGAGTTGAGCTAAAGGTTTTTACAAACGGTTGGGCACAAACTTTGCATTTATACTCTTTAGCCATTAGCCAAACACCATATTAAACATTACCCAAACTGCCACAATAAAAAGTACGATTTTTAACTCTAAAATCTCGTCATCATTTAATTTCATTTTCATCCTTTACTTGTGTGTATGCTTGTGTATAATTTATCGTGATTAAGACGACAAGGAGGAAGCATGCGATCCAGCGACTTAATCAAGGAACTTAAAAGTGCAGGTTGTACTTTTGTCAGGCACGGTAAAGGCGATCATCAAATCTGGCAATCGCCCATCACAGGGAAGACGTTCCCCGTACCGCATCCAAAACAACACGTACCCATCGGCACATTAAGATCCATCAAAAAATCGGCAGGGCTTCTATAGCTCTGCCGAGCTAACCCACAAGGAGCGACTATGTTATTCACTATCGGCATTGAAACCCCAACAAACGAAAATGAAGCCTACGGCATTACGGTGCCAGCATTATTTACTGAAGAATATTCCTGCTTTAGTGCCGCTGATACCCTTGAGGAAATCCCAACGCAGGTGACTGATGCCATTCATTCCATCTTAGAAATGATGTTTGAAGACGGAATAGACATCAACGAACTTCAAGATAAAGGCTATCGTCACTACCAAACGCAAGAAGATTTCAACTATTGCGATACTTGGTTGTTGCTTGATGTAGATATTTCCGCATATCAAGGCAAACGCCACCGTATTAATATCAGCTTGCCTGAATACCTTATCAAACGTATTGATAGCCGTGTTGCAAGCAATCCAATCTACAAAGACCGCAGCCACTTTTTAGCGATTGCCTCACAAAAAGAGCTACGGCAATAATTACCCAAAAAACGCATACAACTGATTTAACGTATTTTCATCGGTTGTATCGTTAAAAATATGCTTGATTGCTGCACTAATTAACGCTTTGTAACAGCTTTCAAACTCTGCTTGCTCCATATTCCCATAACTCAAGGATTGCGCCTCAATCCGCAAATCCCCTTTAATGTTGTATGTAGATTCGTAAAATCCCGCCAATACCGTTAGATGTTTACGAAAGGTGTCAAATTGCTTGCGCTCATCAAAGTGAGCCCATTCTGTTTTATCTGCAGCCCAATGGTTAAAACAGAATTTAAAAAAGGCGAACACCTTACGATGGAAAGCGGGATTGCGTGTACGGATGATTTCAATTTCATACTGCTCGCCATTTTTTAATGATTTCAATTCTTCTGATTCCAGTTCATCAAGTGGCGCAAGCACACCGCCTTGTAACTTAATCATCTGAATTTTTAACCGCCCTTCAGTTCGTTTCCCGTGTGCTTTTTTAATATCATCAACACTACAAGCCATTAACCTATTTCTCCATGCGGATATACCCACTAACCTTTTTAATAAAATCAAGGCTAATTGAACGTGTGACAAAGTCTTCCATTGTTGGATCAAAGACTACGACCATTTGCCCTTTGCTATTCCCCTTGATTTCTTTTCCTGTTACAGGGTTGATAAATGCAATTCGACCACCTGTAATATCAATCACTTCATTTGCCACGCCTTGAATATGGTTTTGATACCATTGAGTAGATTTATCATTGTTGAGTAACATCACGACTAAATAACCAGCATCACATAATTCTTTCGCACGTTGTAGATATGGTGTAACGTTGGAATAAGGTGGATTCACATAGATTCTTAACGGAGCCGAAAAACGTTCTGCGACTTCATCCAACAATACATCTAACATTTGATCAATCGGCATTAGAAAGTCATCTGCGATTGATTGATGCTCATCATTATCTGAGTTAGGCTCGCCGATATAGTGACATGTCAAGGCGTTGTTGGCTGTAGCGCAACCATCAAGATCGAACCAGCCGAAACGTTGAGATAGCCATTCAAATACATAGCACGGTGTTTGCCATGTATCTTTATCAAATTGTTGTCCTGTCATTGCAATGCCCCTTTCCCTTTCATCATTGTCATCAAGCTATCTCGAGCTTTATCAGCCTTCGCTTTATCGTAAAAACTTGGTTTTGCTGGAATCATTTTCGGAACATCCTCAAAAGGAAAATTCGACTGCACTTTTTCTACCGCTTCTGTGAGTAATTTCGGAATAGCTTTCAACGTGTCCTCTTCCGATTTTTTCTTGCACTTTTCGTACAGATTTTTAAGCAACCAAAATTCCACTTTTGAACGATATTGAAATTCATCCCGATTGAATTTGGCATAGCCTAAGAAAGTTTGATAACGTTGGTATAATTCCGCTTCATTCGGTAAGCCCAATTCGTGGTAGTCATAGGCTTTGCACCAAAACACAAACAACCCTACGCTAGGTAAAAATTTATCAAGAGAGTTTTCTGCTTCATAAAGCCCGTTCTCCAACTGAGGTCTCGTAATTTTTTCTCGTACCAATACACGCAACCAAGTTTTTTTAGCAGAAAGATAATCCGCTTCGGTTTCAAAGGCTGCACGCCAACCAGGAAAAATCGATTTAAGCTCTTGAAAGAGCCAGTTAATCGTCTCTTCCGCACGCTGTGCACGTTCTGGCGGGAGCGTGTTAATTTGGTCTTGTGTTATGGAATTTTCCATTGCGTACCGTCCACTGTGAAATTCATTCCTGCAGACCAGCCTGTCTGCGTATCGTCAAATTTGGGTTTATTGGGGTGTGATTGCCCTAAGTGCGGTGAATTTGGTCGCAGTTTCTCATCACGCCAATCCCAAGATGCGTTAAATCCCTGCCAGTTGCGTTCGATGCAAATCTCCACCGCTTCACAAATCGAAATCCCAGCCTTGTCCGCCTGTTTTTGCAGACGGTTGAGTTGCGTTTGATTAATGACGCCCTTTTTGGCTTTGCGGTGTGCGATAAAATCTTTCGCCAGTTGTCCGGTAATACCGAACTGCTCAAGCAACATTTCGGCTTCGCTTTTTTGCGTAGTTTTTTTAGGTTCATTGACTGGTTCTAAAGAGTGACTGGTTCTGGGTGAAATATTTTCACTACCCCCTAGTGCAAAATTTTCACTACCTAGTGAAATATTTTCACTACCCAGTGCAAAATTTTCACTACCTTGTTCAAGGTGTAAAAAGTATAAATTTGAGATGGAACCATCTTTATTTTTACGTTCTTTTTTGCTTACTAATCCCATTTTGATTAAATATTCAATGTGATTGATTGCACTACGTCGGGTCATCTCGCATTTATCGGCAATGTATTGATAACTTGGGAAACAAATTCCATCATCATTGGCATTATCAGCCAGTTTTAAAAGCACAAGTTTTCTAGCAGGATTACCAACCTTACAATTCATTGCTTGAACCATTAATCGCATACTCATAACATCAACTCCGAAGCATAACGTGACGCAATAAATTCAATGCCTTTGCTTGTTACACGTGTCTGTGTGTAATTGTGACCGTGTTCAGCGGTACCTGTTTTAACCGTAAAAAGATCTTTGGTGCGTGCCGATTGATAAGGCAAAAGCACGCCAGATTGACGATACAAATATTTATCTTCCACCAAGCGATTGACTAATGCACGCTCAGGCATTTTTAAAATCTTCGCCGTCTCACGAAATGATTTACTCGTCCCTACTTCCACATAGTGATCAACAAAAGCGACTTTAGGCGCATTACGCTCTTTTTCTGCTTGTAACTGAGCGGCTAACATCAACGCCTCAGAAAAAGATTGCGGAATAAGTGCGGTTGGTTTTTGTTGATTTTCCAACGCTTGCCAGCGATCGACAATTGCCGCAGTAAATTCAGGACAATTCTGAGCAACAACAATTAAACTATCTCGTTTGGTTAGATGGTACTCATAATAAGTCTGACCGTTCTGTGGATGGGTGTAAGCCATTGGCTGATACCCCCAAATCACCTCTTTTGCGATAAGTCTTTCGATTGAACGACACAGATCGCTGTGGTTTTTATTGATTAATTCCGCAATTTCACGACTACTCATCGTCAAAGTGCTTGTGTTTTCTTTCGAAATCGTTAATAATTGATTCATCTGTATATTCCTTAATGAATTAGCCACGAAATCTCCTCGTGGCTTTTTTTATTTCTTGTGTAACACAATCGCACATTCAATCGAATGTTGCGTCGCTGCCAAATGTTTACTCAATGCTTGACGTATTTTGTCTTCTTCTTTCGAAGTGATTTCGCCGTCTTCTAACGCTGTTTCTAATGCAGCAAATAACAAGCCTCGTGCGGAAAGCTCGTGCAGTTGTAAATTAGCAAGCTCAACCTTGTCTAATTCATTCTCTGCTACATCAGGTACAAAACGCCCACCAGCCAAACGGCATAGTTCATCAATAAATTGCGTGCAGCCATATTCTTGCTGAATCGCAATTAATTCTTCATTTTTGAATCGCTGTCCCTTTGTTTGATAAAGACGATTGTTTAATTCCGCCTCCGAAAATCCGAGAAACCCTGCAACCGCACTTTTGCCGCCAGGTATCTTTTCAATCATTTCCATAATGACTTTCTTCATTGCCATAATTTTTGCCTTATTTTTATGGTTTTCTTTTCCGTTGGTCTTGTTAAATTAAATTCCGTAAACATCAGGTAGGATTTCAGATTTTTTAACTTGTCTTTTCGTGGCTTTTTCAATTGCAACCGCCACGCTTGGAGGTGCTTTTGATTTGCCAGAAATGATTTGCGAAAGAAATGATGGAGCAATACCAATTTTTCTTGCGAAATCAGCCTGAAATCCACGAGGTTTATCGGAAAAATATGCTTTTAAACTCATATAAATCCCACCATTTAGTAAAAACTAAAGTGAGTTTAGTTTTTATTTAGTATTTTGTCAAGAATATTTAGTTTTTGCTTATTTAGTTAATGCTAAATAAAATCAAA
Organism: Haemophilus influenzae; assembly: GCF_019703545.1. Lineage (NCBI taxonomy): Bacteria > Pseudomonadati > Pseudomonadota > Gammaproteobacteria > Pasteurellales > Pasteurellaceae > Haemophilus > Haemophilus influenzae. The sequence continues at coordinate 1,596,781 of NZ_AP018771.1, forward strand.
AAAACGGAGGGCGTATGAAACAAATAAGATCGCAAATGGCGGAAATAAGACGGGCAAACCTTAAAATATGGTTTTCCGACAAACAGCTACCGGAGAAAGATAAGAGCTTTATTTCGCAGTTAATAAGCGGCAAAACGGAATCTTTTGGCGAGAAAGCCGCTAGACGATTAGAGCGTGATCATGGTATCCCTGATTTGTTTTTAGACAACCCAAGCATAGCCAACACTGATTTGAGTAACACTAAATTTAGCGGCGGTACAGTATCAATTACGACCGCTAATAAAATTACACATGGCGGCCAGTTAATAGCGCAATCAGAACTAGACGGAAATTACAAACACCGAATAGATTACTTGGACGTTAGAGCGGCGGCGGGGCTGACCGGATTTGAAAACTCGGACTACCCCGAAATAGTATCAAGTCTATTTTTGTCTGATGAGGGGTTATTGCAGATCATCGGTCGTAAGTCTGCCGTCGGCATTAAGATTGTCAACGTGCCAACAGATAGTATGGAGCCAACAATCCGTAAGGGTGATTGGGTGTTTTTGGATACCAATATTGATTATTACAACGGAGACGGCGTTTATGCTTTTGCGATAGATGGTGCACTATTTATCAAACGCATACAAAAACTTGTTGGTGGCGGGTATAGATTGCTCTCAGACAACAAGGACTATGATCCACAAGATATAACAGACGAGATCTGCCAAACTGCAAAATTTGTTGGTCGGTTTATCAAGACAATCCATATTGATGTTGCAACGTTATAAAAGGTCAAAGGGGCAAGCATGCGCGCGGTAGCACAAAGAATAAAACAAGAGCGAGAAAAACAAACTAATCCTCGAGCGCATGGAGCACCTAAATGAAAAGATGGATTTTTTGCTAACAGTTGGCGAAATCACGCCTAAGGATATTAAATGAGTGAAGGAATTTTATCTTTTACAATCGAAGAACAAATTAAGTACAATACAACAGGTGGAATACGCATAAAGGACTTGATAAAGTCACTTGAATCTTTGGAGGAATTGACTAAACAAACCAAGGGTGCGTTATCCGATCTCTTGGGCGTTAAGGTTAAAAGCATTGATCTTAAAGTGTCCGAAGTAAGAGAAGGCAGCATGATTGAAACAATCCATGCAGAAGTAAAATACTACAACGAAAACAAAGATGATGTAGATCAACAAATAAATAAATTCGTTAATAAGAACAAAATGAAAGTAGGTGTATTCGGAGCGGTGTTAGCTGGCATAGCGGCTTTTGGGGTGTGGCATTATGTTACAACCGATTCTGCGAAAAATATTAATGTTAACGTGTCTGGCAGTTATAATAACGTAATTGTGAGCAGCGCAGGTGCCGTTGGCGTGCCTGCCGATGAATTTAAAACCATGATCGAAAAAAGCCCAGTAAACAAAAAAACACTTGCGAAAAGCGCTATAGGATTTATAAACCCAGCAAAACAAGAGAACGGTAGCACCTCAATTTCATTTAGCGACAATAATGTAACAATCCCGACGGAACTTGTAGAACAAACCCCGACAGAATATGTTGCACAAAGCGAAGAAAAAAGCGTTGATCTAAAAGATATTACGCTAAATATCAGAGCTTCCGACCGCGATAGCTACGATAAAGGCTGGTATGGTTTTATTGATGGTATCTTTACTAAGCGGGTGCGTATTGATATACCGACCACAATGGATTTAACCGTATTATCCAAGCAAGAGTCCGTCAAAGCCGATGTTGTTCTTTATTCGACACAAAAAGGCGACAAAACAGACTACAGACATATTGAGCTTAAAGCTATTCACACAAAATAATTTAACTCTGCCAAAACCGCCTAACTGGCGGTTTTTTATTGCTCGTTAAACGCTGCGATCAACTCCTCTAGCACAATCCTCTCCTGCTCATTAGCGTGCACCACTCTCAACTCATCATCTAGGCGCGACACTATCTCATCAATCCCTAAACCATTAATCCCCTCACAATCCAAAGAGATTAGCCATTTTTTAAATTTTTCTTTCATAATTCGCACTCCTTATCGGCAGAGGCATAATAAACCAATCTCAATTTAAACCAATTATCGCTACCAAAACTTGCGATCGGCATCGCAAAAATCTCAAAAACACACCTAAAAACTCAAACTTTACTTGTAATTGATTAAAAAACAAGCAATCAAGCACATTTCTTGAAAATTTATTTCTTTAAAAATCAACTAAATACTAAATTTTATATAAATTTATTCAATTTTTACTAAATAAACCATTTACAAATTGTTTAGCCTTTACTAAACTACACACATCAAAACAAAACACCCATAAGGAACCCAACATGAACATTAATAGCCCAGCAGAATTAAAAGCCTTTTTCATTACCGAAGTGTTAGAGCGTTACGCAGAGAAAACAGGAAAAGCCTTAGAAGCCTTAGCAGATTTGTTTATGACTAATGAAGATTTCAGAAATCTGATTATGGATGAAGTTGAAGTAGAGGCAAAACAAGTTGTAGCACATATTTAAAAATGTACCCACCGCAATAGCAGGCGTAAGCCGAGAGATAAGCAGAGACGGCAGTGGGATTTAATAAAAGAAGAAGAAAAATAAGAACAGTCACTTAAGTTTATCGCCTAAAGTTTTTACTAAGCCCTTTGAGAAGGTCTTGAATAAAAATTTTAATTGCTCTTTAACAAATCGAATCACCCACGAACCAACATCAACATTGGGAATAATGTGTAACTTGAACGCGTGGGGCTGAGGCAATCAAGATAACGCCATTTTTAACCGCACTTTTCTCTTAATGCAGCCGAAATCGATTTGACGGCGACAGCGTTGCGGAATCTGACAGATTAAGCGCATTATCACATTAAAGCGCGGTTAAAAATGGTACACAAACAAGGAGCCAACTATGGCAACTATCATCGTAAAGCGTGATGCAGGTTCACGCAAATTCACCGAAAAAGGCGAAATTTTACAACGTGGTAAAGCGGGCAGATTAGAAAGAATGTTCGATAAACAACGTCGCATTAATGCCGCGTTTGAAAAAATGGTAGAAAAAGAAAGTACGGTGGACCGCGCAATTAAATTTGCAGCCAACCGCCAAAAAGAACAACTTATCGACATCGCCAACTACCACCACTACAAAGGTAAACCTGCTGGCACAAACACCGTGCACGCAATGCAGAAGCGCAGACTAGGGGTAAGAGAATTAATACGATAGCCTCGGCTTGAGCCTTACAAGCATAAAAAAAGCCACCCTATTCTAGACAAAAATTTCGTGATTAGCGGCTTTTAGTCGCCAATACCACTGATTATTTACACCTTTAAATATTTGAAAATACATATAGGTAATTCCTTATGCAAGATGAAATGAAACGCTATGCGATTTCTTATTACTTCGACGGCAAAAGGTGGGCGACAGATGTTTACGCCCATTCATTCGAAGAAGCGGAAGAAAAGCTAAAAGCAATGTCCCAAGGTACTGTTGACGGCGAGATTCACCTTTCAGTTTACATTCCTGAAAATCCGCTATCGAAAGTATCAAGGTTGATTACAAGAATAGCTAAAAAGTTTATGTAAGTCAGTGACTTTCATCACAAATTTTAAACAATTTGGTTAAAGAAACTCACTCGGCGGAAGCGCAGACGGAAGCCCAACGGTGCTAAGCGGTCGTTAGATTGAAAGCCCTAACCTACTTAGTGAAGAGTGAGTTTTAAAGTCTGCCCATGCAAAGCCAGTGAAAAACGGTGCAGTTGCCGAAAGTGGAGCTCAAGCAGGCGAATATCCCAATGTGGATATTTCAAAACACATTTGCTAGTACAGAGACACAACGGCACGTGAAACCGTTGCGAATGATAGATGAAGTGTGTTTTGAAATGGTAACAATAAAACAAACGAGGTTAAAAATGGAAGAAAAACAAGAAAACAGCCTATCTGATAACGATAAAGAACTAATCAAACAGGCTGTATTAGAAAGTGCAGCAAAAAATACTAATTTTCCCCCAGATAAACTAGCCAAATCAATTTGTGATGCTATTTATCTGATTGATTCTTATAAGCATTGAGAATATGAGGAAGTGATACGCTATCATCTAATGCTTCAAAGCGTTTTGATAACATCTCAACAAAATCAGCATAGACTGATTGCACTACTCCAGTTACAGCTCGAAAGGGCGGTTTTTTAAGAGTATTTAAAATGAAAAATAAAATCACAGACTTAAACAATCATTTATTTTCCCAGTTAGAAAAACTGCTTGATGAAGACTTAACCGATGAAGAACTTAATCGAGAAATTAAACGTGCCAATTCCGTATCAGGCATTGCGGCAAATATTATCGCAAGCAATGCGATTTCGCTTAAAGCAATGACATTGTTTGAAAATCGTCAAATTGAAAGAGAATCCCCTGATTTTCTAAGAATATCTAAGGCGCAAGGCGATGACCTCTAATGCGGAACGATTTAAATTCACCGATGAACATATTGCGTTTATTCGCTTACATTGGGATAAAAAGCCATCTGATCTAATTAAATTGTTTCAGCAACAGTTTGATTTATTAATAAATCGTAATGTTTTCTATAAATTAAAAAAGAAACACAATATTCCAAGCCTTAAGCATGCCAATCGTTACAGCAAAGAAGAACTTGCGTTCATTAAAGCGAATTGCACGTTAAATGAAAGAATCTTGGCTCAAAAAATGGAAGTTTATTTCAATAAACCATTTAATCCACACGCGTTAAAGGTTTTGCGCGTGAAGAGACAATGGCTAACCGGACGAAGCGGTCGATTTGAGAAAGGTGAAAATTTAAAACCGATTGGCTTTGAGCGATATTGTGAAAATGCAAAATGTTGGTTAATAAAAGCAAGCATTAAACGTTATGAACGGAAATCGCATTATCTCTGGCGCAAAGCCGGTAGAAAAATTCCGCGTGGACATATTATTGATTACAAAGACGGCAATTCAAGAAATTGCACCCTTGAAAATCTCGAATTAATTTCACGCGTTGAAATGGCTTGGCGAAAGAAATTACAGTATCACCAACTCAATGATGAAATTAAACCCACCTTTTCCGCCTTTGTAAAACTCAAAGAAGGCATAAATCAACGTAAAAAAGAGAAAGATATGGAAGAAAATCAATCCCCCAATATTGCCACGCAGGAACCGACAACATTTACGTTTGAATTTACCGAACACGAATTGCAAACAATGGCGTGGGCGTGGTTTGTGCTTATGCGTAATATGGAAACCTTCCAAGCACTCTATCCGGCAATGGAAAAAATAGGCTCAAGTTATGCGCCGTCAATTTATGACCAAGCCTATGAATATCGCACCACAATTCGTGATATGCATAAAATCATTGAACGAATTACAAGTGGTTTTAAATTTGATCAAATGACAAATTGGCGCATACTAAAACGCATACGCCATTTTAACCCAAAGAAAATGGAATTTTTCGAAATCTAACGCCGCACTCAGTGCGGTATTTTTTTACCCAAAATTCAAGGAAACCCAAAATGAAACGCTCAAAATCCGCATTCTTCCAAGAAAAACAAAGCTTCACGCACTTTATGAATGGCAGTGAAAAATGGCTAAACAGAATCTGCTATTTTCTCGCCGCCTTGATTATTGCCCTGATTGTAGGCGGAATTAGCCTACACGCCAATGCCCACCCCACCGATTGGCACGATAACGAATTAAGCCAACAAATCCAAGCAGAAACACAGTGTGAACTGAAAGGGGGCATATATGAAAACGGCGTATGTTTACCGCCCAATCTTACACTGGCAACAGAAAAAGAACTGCAGGATTACACCGCACAAAAACAAGCAGAAATTAACCGCACTTTAGGAGCAAAACAATGAAACCTTACGCTGATTACTACGCTCAACTCGATGCCGCTTACCAACGTAAAGTGGATTGGCAAGCAGGCTATGAAATCGCCTTAGATGAAGTCGCCACGGAAATCGACAATGATTTACAACAAGGCGACCAAACGCATTATCACGAACTCACAGAAATGTTGTGTGATAACGATAATTTCTGGCTTGCTATTGGTAGCGGTGCAAGTTATGAGCCTTATAGACAAGAGGCGATTAAGAAAATCGCTGAGCGTGAATTGCACGACAGAATGAATGATTATGACCCAGATTAATGGAGGGGCGAGATGACAAACCAAGTCCAACATCAACAAAATAAACAGACGCCTGCACTTAAAACATTTTTTGAAAGTGCGAATGTGCAAAATAAGATTAAGGAACTTGTTGGCAAAAATGCGGCAACCTTTGCAACAAGTGTTATGCAAATTGCCAATAGCAATGCAATGCTTAAAACAGCAGACCCAATGAGTATTTTTAACGCAGCTTGTATGGCGGCTACACTGAATTTGCCACTACAAAATGGCTTAGGCTTTGCCTACATCGTCCCTTTCAGAAACAACAAAGAAAAGAAAACCGAAGCACAATTCCAAATTGGTTATAAAGGTTTTATCCAACTGGCACAACGTAGTGGTCAATTTAAACGCTTAGTCGCATTGCCTGTGTACAAAAAGCAACTTATCAAAAAAGATTTCATCAATGGTTTTGAGTTCGACTGGGAGCAAGAACCCGAGCAAAACGAAAACCCAATCGGCTATTACGCCTATTTTAGACTGGTAAACGATTTTTCGGCTGAACTCTATATGAGTCACGATGACATCGTCAAACACGCTCAACGCTACAGCCAAACATTTAAAAAAGGCTATGGTGTATGGCACGATAACTTCGAGGCAATGGCATTAAAAACTGTAACTAAGTTATTGCTATCAAAACAAGCCCCGCTCTCTGTTGAAATGCAACAAGCCGTATTAGCCGACCAAGCCGTTGTGAAAGATGTAGAAAATCAAGAATTCAACTACACCGACAATATTCAAGAGGCGGAATTTTTAGCGGTTGTTGATGAAGCCACATTCGAACAATGCAAACAAAGCATTGCTAACGGCGAAACCACCCTACAAGAACTTTGTGATAGTGGGGCGTATGAATTTAGCCAAGAGCAGATTGCGGAGTTGGAGGCGATTGAGAATGGAAATGTACAAGCTGAAAGCTAGATGCTCTGGCTTGGCTGATTTAATGGCAAAACCTAAAAGCGGTAACGGAATATCTGCTACCGCTAAAAGTGCGGTGAGAAAGATAGTGAAATATGACCTGTTTGGCTATCAAGATTTTGAGGGGAATAAATACACCGAGAAAGGCATCGCACTGGAAGAACAAGCCATTAAATTAAGCGGCCGTAAACGTGGCTTGCCACTTAAAAAGAACACGGAAAGACGCGAAAACGATTGGATTACAGGCGAGTGCGATATTTATGTGCCAAGCCGAAGATTAATCATAGACACTAAATGTTCTTGGGATATTGGTTCACACCCTTTTTTTGCTGATGAGGCGGAAGAAAAAGCGAAAAAAGCTGGGTATGACGCACAAATGCAAGGCTATATGTGGCTATGGGATTGTAGTGAGGCGCAAATTGATTTTGTCCTCCTCCCTACCCCTTACGACCAATTATCAAGCTATGACGATCCAAACAGATACATTGACTTGGTTGAGCAAATCCCCCAAGAAAAGCGTATCACGACGGTCACAATTAAACGTGATGAGAAAGTCATCGAGAAAATCAAAGAACGAGTAGAAATTGCTCAAGAATATTATCAACAACTTATACAGGAGATGCGCTAATGGCACGTAATACCAATACCGTGATATTAGTCGGTTATTTAGGCAGTGACCCAGAAATCCGCCAATTCCAAAATGGCGGGCAAATTGCCACATTTAATCTTGCTATCAGCGATGATTACCGAGATAGACAAGGCAATACAGTTAAACGTACGCATTGGATACCTATTGTGGTGCATGGCAATTCTGCTGATGTAGCAAGACAATATCTGCAAAAAGGCTCAAAAATCTGCGTAACAGGAAAACTAGTACAGGAAAGCTGGCAAGACCAAAACGGCAATAACCGCACCGCACTTAAAGTAGCAACACAATCCTTTGAAATGCTAGACAGTAAGGCAAGCAGTGAAACACAACAGCCAAGCAAAGACAAAGAAAAACCTGACCCATTAAACGCAGCAGCAGAACAAGATGGGTTTAATGATGATATTCCGTTTTAGAGGGAAAGATAGCTTGTATAACCCTCTGAAGAAATCAAAGCCGCTAAATAGGCGGCTTCATTTAACGAGATTGCTTCCACAATTCAACCGCCTGAATAATCAGTTGGTTTTGTGGAATGTCGTGTTGTTTACTGAGTTGTTCAATTTCAGCGATGGTTGCTAATGGCAACTTGTAAGATTTCGATTTTACACCGCGTTTTTCATCTGAACGCGCTTTAATTTCGTTGATTGACAATTTCATCTTTATAGCCCATAATTTTGAAGAACTGGGGGAACTGGTACTTCCCCCAGATTATCGTTACCTATTAATAAGCAGGAAAGCTAATTAGTAGTAAGACAACGATAAGGAAAATGCGAACTAACATTTTATTTTCCTTCTTCGTAACGTGGGATTAAGCCACACGCTCACTTTCAAGCATCCCCTTGAAAGTGAGATTATTATAAATCGGTATACCGATTAAATCAAGTATTATCTAAGAAAGCCATTGTATTTTACAGTGGCTTTTTTATCGCCCTCAACCCAGCTCGCTTAGGCGGGCTTTTTTATTATCAGGAAAAACAATGAACCTACTAAAATCCCTCGCTAGAAAAATCCTCAAAGAGGAAATCGAAAATAATAAATATCATTTTGAAAAATTAGGCAATGAAAATCTTGCTAAATCAAGACGTATTAAAGAGCTTGAAAGCGATAATTACCGCCTAAGAATTAAAGTGGAACAAATCCGACAAGACAATTTAAAACTCCGTGAAAATCGACCGCACTTTAAACACCATAAGAAAAAAGGAGGGCGAAAATGAATGAAATTAACATCAAAATCCCCTTACATAAATTCCAAACATTAATACACCGTTATGTTAGAGACAGCCTACACGATAACGGAACGCCTGTTTTAATCTGCATCCACGATGTTAAAGAGTATTGGGCGGTGCTAGATAGCCATACAAGAGAAAAAATTAAGGGCGAAGTGAAATTTTTTATCAAAGAATATCATCATCTACGCAATGATGAATTCTTTAAGAAAGATTTAGCTGCTTGGAGTGAATTAGCCGACTGGATAAATGAAAACCGCAGTAGTACATCAACAACTGGCACAACAGCAAAACCACTTGTGCCTGTGTTGCCAGTAATTGATTTAAAACAGAGGGAAAGATGATTGTATGGGCTTTATTTGACAGTGGTAATGGTTGCTACACGCAAGGTGCGGAGCTATTTAATCAGTCAGTCAGTCAGTCAGTCAGTCAGTCAGTCAGTCAGTCAGTCAGTCAGTCAGTCAAAATATACCCTATCGGCATGGATATTGAGTGTAAAAATAATCACTTTATCAATCTTAATCTGGCTGATTATGGTCGTATGTTTGGCGATAACAAGCTATTTGATGAGCTTGATAAACTGCCTAAACCTGATTTGATTATAGCTAGTCCACCTTGTGAGAGTTGGTCAGTAGCTAGTGCGATGTGGGGAGGTAATGCAAGTTGGAAACAGGAAACTGGTGCAGTAAATCGTGAATTGTCTAAATTTACCGTGCGTGGACGAGCAGATTATGATCTACCTCATGTGCAATTTAAGTATGACCGCTCTTTCCTAAACCGCATTAATGGTGAGCTTTGTATCTATAACACAATAGAAATTATCAAACGATATAAGCCTAAAGTTTATGTAATAGAAAATCCAGCAAGCAGTAAGATTTGGCATTATATTAACGATATTTTGAATTTTACTATACCGTTTGACAATCTGGCACATTACCATTGCTATGGTTATCCACTGCGTAAACCAACCCGCTTTAAAAGTAATATCAACCTAAGACTAAAGAGCAACAATAAATTGCCTCCAGTTATGGGATTTCAGGATTTTTCAAAATCATATAACGAGCGATCGAACATCCCACTAGATTTAATCATAGATATTTATAAGGCAGTAAATCAATATTTAACAAACCCAATAGACGTTCCAAGTGAGCGCCTTTTGTTTTAGGAGAAAGAAAATGAAAGAATTTAACTTAGATGCGGCTTTAAATGGCGAGCCTGTTGTATTAAGAAGTGGAAGAAAGGCTTATATTGGTCATAAAACCCCTGACTGTTACGTTTGTGATAGCGGTGAAAAAATCGAATTTCCATTACATGGTTATATTATTAAAGCGGATAACATAATTGAAGTCCCTAATATGTTTTGGGCTATAAATGGGCGAGCGTATAAAGATAATGTTGATAATGCATCTGATATTGTCGGAATGTGGGAAGAACCTAAACTAACGTCAGAACAAGTATTGGAAAAGGCTTACAAGGAAGATTTGCTAGTGCTATGCGATGGTAATCCTGATTTACCACTAAAAGTTATCGCTAAGACTAAAAACGGCGAGTTTGTGATGCAGCCGGAAGACGATACTATCCAACCATGGCTCGCTAATCTGACCATGGAATGGTTTTTTGTAAAAGACTCCGCACCAAAATCCAACACAATCACTGTTACACTGCCTAAGCCGTTTAAAGCCAAAAAAGGTGACAACTTTTGGTTTATTGTAGAGGATTTTGAGATCTGAATATCCAAGTTACAAAGGAAAAGGAACAGAAAATGAACAATGAAATAACCACAAAAGTCCACATGACAATTGAAGTCGAAATGGACGACTACCAACGTGATCAACTCGAAATATCAAAAAGTACGCAAGTGTTAGGCGGAAATATCGTGCGATTAGACTGGGAGGGAGGAGTGTTTAATGAGGTCGATGGTTATCGCAAATTATTTAATGCAGTTGATTCGAATTTGATGGGTATTGCATTTGACAATATGGAGGATGAGGACTTTATAGACGAATTGCAACTAGCGATTAAACGGGTGGTTACGCCGATTATTAAAGCAAAACGCAAAGCAATTTTAGAGGACGAAAATGAGTGAAAACAATGGATGGATTAAATGCACCGAGAGTTTACCCGAACCAGGCATTAAGTGTTTAGTTTTCGATGCTGAAACTCAATGTGTAAGCATGAACTTTCTTATGAAAGATGCTAAATGGTATGTTGGTTATAACATTAAGCACTGGATGCCTTTGCCTAAACCGCCAAACGATGAAACATCGGCGAACATAGCAGATAAATTAAAGGCATTACAATCAAATCCTGATAAAGAAGTGGCGCATAACCAAGCGGATAAAATCCTATGCGATCTATTAAATTCGTTAGGTTATCATGATGTTGTCAAGGAGTTTGAAAACTTAGAAAAATGGTATGCGTAAGCACAGAATATTTATAACCGCCCTTATGGGCGGTTTTTTATTGGAGGAAATATGGAATCTACGACAAGAAAATTACATAATTTGAAAACTGTTTCTGCTTTATTAGATATGAGCACACCAACAATTTATAGAAGGATAAAAAACGACCCCAATTTTCCAAAGCCTCATCTAGTCGGTGGGAATAATTTTTGGACTGATGCACAAATAAATGACTACATTGAAAGAATTGAATCAGGTTGCTATTCATCTTAGCAGCCCATTAATGCTTTCCCATCAGATGCCTCTTCTACAAAATTCCCCCACCACTGCATATATTCGATCCGTTGTGGCATATACTTTGCTTTATTGTATGTGCCACGAACGGAAGAATATTCAAAATGTGCCAAGCACACCTCAATAATCTCACTGTTAAATTCGGCCTCATTCATAGCTGTGCTAAAAACAGATCGTAAACCATGTGCGGTCAAAATATTCCTATAACCGATCCGTCCAAGTGCTTTATTTGGCGTCTCTTTCGATATAGGCTGTCTTGGATTTTTTTTGCTAGGGAAAACAAACTTACTATTGCAACGATTCAACTTCTGTAACAAGCGCAAAATCGTTACAGCTTGTTTGGATAATGGCAAGATAAAATCTTGTACTTTACCTTGTCGCCCCTTCATTTTTTCTTTCGGTATATTCAATAAGCTGTTTTCGAAATCTACATTTCCCCATTCTAATTGAGTAATAGCCCCAGCCCGACCTGCGGTAAGTAGTAGTAGCTCTAATGCACAACGAGTTTCAATTTCAAGGGTACTATTCTGCAAATCTTCAAACAATTTAGGTAATTGCTCTGGGCGAATAGTAGGGTTATTTTCAGCTATTGGTCGAATAAATACCCTTCCAATATCTGCGGTTGCATTATAATTAATTACCCCTCTATTAACCGAATAAATCATTATTTGGTTTAAATAACCAATAATACGATGCAATGTATCCAATTTTCCTGCTCGTTCTAATGGTTTTAATTTCTCAATAGCAAGAGGAGCGGAAATCTCACTAATAGAATAATGCCCCAACACTTTAAACAAGTGACGTTCTAACCGTTTCCCAATATCAATAAAAGTCACTTCTTTTAATCGACCAGTATCAACTTCATTTTTCTTTAGGTATAGCCATTCCTTCCCCATTTCGCTCAAGGTAAATTGACGTTCTTGGATGGCTTTTTGTTCTTGCTGTAAACGATAATCTTGCGGATCGATATTTTTCGCCAACAAAGAACGATATAAATCCCTAATCTCTCGAGCGTCTTTCAATGAAATCTCAGGATAAACACCAAGACTAATTAAAGTTCTTTTTTTAGAAATTGGTTTATAATATTGAAATCGCCAAATTTTCGAACCATTCATTTTTACGAGCAAGAAAAGACCTTGACCATCAGACAGTGAGTAGTCTTTCTCTTTAGGTTTAGCATTATTGATTTCTGTAATGCTTAATGGTTTCACTAATACAGCCATCCTCCCTCCCCATTTGGTATTACGAAAATAATTTTGGTAAGCGTGATTTTTTAATTTTTTTATGAATTTTGGTATTACGACACCTAAAAATCCAAAATCATATTACCAAATATAATACCAAAAAAGTGAGTTAGATTAATATAGATTGATATAGATTGACTTTATAAAAGCAGATAATACCTTGATTTACCAGGAAATTTAATTTTATTTGATATGGATTGAGAGGGATTGAAAAGAAAATTTGGTGCGACTAGCTGGACTCGAACCAGTGACCCCCACCATGTCAAGGTGGTGCTCTAACCAACTGAGCTATAGTCGCACTGTGTGAAGTAGTTGTGATTATAGATATTTTTAACTTGAACACAAGTATTTTTCTTAAAACCCGATATAACTGGCAAAAAAGTAAACAAAACCAGCTTAAATAACTGAGCCGTTTTTGATTTCCAAAAGTTTTAAGCGTATAATGTGCACCGATTTTTTTATCTGGCTAATATGTAGCGAAGTAAAATAACACCTTTAAAATTTTGTAATTATTGACGGAGTAAATAATGTCTAGAAGACTAAGAAGAACGAAGATTGTATGTACTATGGGCCCATCAACTGACCGTGATAACAATCTTGAAAAAATTATCGCAGCGGGCGCAAACGTAGTTCGTATGAACTTCTCTCACGGTACACCTGATGACCATATCGGACGTGCTGAACGTGTACGTTCTATTGCGAAAAAATTAGGTAAAACCGTGGCAATCTTAGGTGATTTACAAGGTCCTAAAATTCGTGTTTCTACTTTTAAAGACGGTAAAATTTTCTTAAACATTGGCGATAAATTCATTCTTGATGCAGAGTTACCAAAAGGCGAAGGCACTCAAGAATCCGTTGGTTTAGACTATAAAACGCTTCCTCAAGATGTTGTGCCGGGCGATATTCTTTTATTAGATGATGGCCGTGTTCAATTAAAAGTATTATCAACTGATGGTGCAAAAGTTTTCACTGAAGTTACTGTTGGTGGTCCATTATCAAATAATAAAGGTATCAATAAATTAGGTGGCGGTTTATCTGCGGATGCCCTAACAGAAAAAGATAAAGCCGACATTATTACCGCTGCACGTATTGGTGTTGATTTCTTAGCCGTTTCTTTCCCTCGTTCAAGTGCAGATTTAAATTATGCACGTGAACTTGCTCAACAAGCAGGTTTAAATGCAAAAATCGTTGCTAAAGTTGAACGTGCAGAAACCGTTGCTAATGATGAAGCCATGGACGATATTATTTTAGCATCCGATGTAATTATGGTTGCTCGTGGTGACTTAGGCGTAGAAATCGGCGATCCTGAATTAGTCGGTGTACAGAAAAAATTAATTCGTCGTTCACGTCAATTAAATCGTGCTGTAATTACAGCGACTCAAATGATGGAATCAATGATTAGTAACCCAATGCCAACGCGTGCTGAAGTAATGGACGTTGCAAACGCAGTATTAGATGGAACTGATGCAGTTATGCTTTCTGCAGAAACAGCAGCAGGTCAATATCCTTCTGAAACAGTGGCAGCAATGGCTAGCGTATGTTTAGGTGCAGAAAAAATGCCAAGCATTAACGTTTCTCGTCACCGTATGGATAAAGAATTTGAAACCATTGAAGAATCTGTTGCGATGTCTGCAATGTATGCAGCAAACCACATGAAAGGTGTAGCGGCAATCGTCACTTTAACTAGCACAGGCCGTACTCCATTATTAATGTCACGCATTAGCTCTGGCTTACCAATCTTTGCTTTATCTCGTAATCAAGAAACCCTAAACCTTTGTGCACTATACCGCGGTGTAACACCAATTTATCACGGTGAAGAAAGTCGTACAGAAGCAGGTGCAAAAGCAGCACTTCAATCATTAAAAGAAAAAGGTTATTTATCTACTGGCGATTTAGTACTGGTAACCCAAGGTGGTCAAGGTGCGACACAAACTAACGTATGTCGCACATTAATTGTTGAATAATCAACAATCTAAATACGTTAAAATGAAAGAGCGGTGGATTTTTCCACCGTTTTTTATTTCCTTTTTTCACCGCACTTTTCACTTAAATCCAATAGATATTTGCGGTATCATAGGCGACATTCTAGTATCGAAATAAGTCCTATGGCATCACAACCTCAAATCAAATCTTCAGACAAAAAAACAGCACAAGTTAGCATTCCTCCGCACTCAATTGAGGCTGAACAAGCCGTGTTGGGTGGCATCATGCTGAGCAATCAACATTGGGATGGCATTGCTGAACGTGTGATTGCTGACGATTTTTATACTTTTCAGCATCGTCTAATTTTTACAGAAATGGAACATCTAATGCGTAATCAATCGCCTATTGATTTAATTACGCTAGATCAAGCCTTAAGAAGCCGCGGTGTCAGCGATGAAGTAGGTGGATTTGCCTATCTAGCAGAGCTTTCTAATAATACTCCGAACGCGATTAATATTTTGGCTTATGCAGATATTGTGCGCGAGAAAGCCATATTACGAGAACTTATTTCGGTAGGGAATCGCATTGCTGAAAATAGCTATTCTCCTAAAGGTCAAGACATCAAATTAATTCTTGATGAAGCTGAGCGTGAAGTATTTGCGATTGCAGAAAAACGAACAACTTCTAGCGAAGGCCCGCAGAATGTGATCAATGTGCTAGAAAGTACCATTGAAAAAATCGATATTTTAAGCAAACTTGAAAATCATTCAGGTGTAACGGGCATTACGACAGGTTTCACTGATCTTGATAAAAAAACGGCAGGTTTACAACCTTCTGACTTAATTATCGTTGCGGCACGTCCGTCAATGGGTAAAACCACTTTCGCTATGAACCTTTGCGAAAATGCCGCAATGGCAAGTGAAAAACCCGTTTTAGTATTTAGTTTAGAAATGCCAGCAGAACAAATTATGATGCGTATGATCGCTTCCCTTGCTCGCGTTGATCAAACTAAAATCCGAACAGGTCAAAATTTAGATGAAATCGAGTGGAACAAAATTGCCAGCGTAGTAGGAATGTTCAAGCAAAAAAATAATCTTTTTATCGATGATTCTTCAGGTCTAACACCTACCGATGTTCGTTCGCGCGCACGCCGAGTTTATCGTGAAAATGGTGGATTAAGTATGATTATGGTGGATTATTTGCAATTAATGCGCGCACCCGCATTTTCAGATAACCGAACACTAGAAATCGCAGAAATTTCTCGTTCCCTCAAAGCACTCGCCAAAGAATTACAAGTGCCAGTAGTTGCCCTTTCTCAGTTAAATCGTACTTTAGAACAACGTGCAGACAAACGCCCTGTAAATTCAGATTTACGTGAATCAGGCTCTATTGAACAAGATGCAGACTTGATTATGTTTATTTACCGAGACGAAGTCTATAACGATAACTCGGAAGATAAAGGCGTTGCAGAAATTATTATCGGTAAACAGCGTAACGGCCCAATTGGTCGAGTGCGGTTAAAATTTAATGGACAATTCTCACGCTTCGACAATCTCGCTGAACAACGTGAATATCGAGATGATTATTAAGGAAAAATAATGAACGTAAAACCGGCGACAGCGAAAATTAGCTCGCACGCCTTAAAACAAAATTTAGAAATAATTAAACAAAAAGCACCAAATAGCAAAATTATTGCTGTGGTTAAAGCAAACGCTTATGGTCACGGCGTTGTATTCGTTGCTTCAACCTTAGAACAAAGCGTCGATTGCTTCGGGGTAGCGCGTTTAGAAGAGGCTTTAGCATTACGCTCAAACGGCATTACTAAACCGATTTTATTGCTTGAAGGCTTTTTTAATGAACAAGATTTGCCTATTCTAGCCGTTAATAATATTGAAACCGTGGTACACAATCACGAACAGCTTGAGGCTTTAAAACGTTCAAATTTACCAAGTCCAATTAAAGTTTGGTTAAAAATAGATACGGGAATGCACCGTTTAGGCGTTGCTCTTGATGAAGTGGATTATTTTTATCAAGAACTGAAAAAACTCCCTCAAATTCAACCGCACTTAGGCTTTGTCAGCCATTTCAGCCGAGCCGATGAACTAGAATCAGATTACACCCAACTTCAAATCAATCGTTTTTTATCCGCCACAAAAGATAAACAAGGTGAACGCACTATCGCAGCTTCTGGCGGCATTCTTTTCTGGCCAAAATCTCACTTAGAATGTATCCGCCCAGGCATTATTATGTACGGCATTTCTCCAACTGATACTATCGGTAAAGAGTTTGGCTTAACGCCAGTGATGAATTTAACCTCGTCATTAATTGCCGTTCGCCATCATAAACAAGGCGATCCTGTAGGTTACGGCGGTATTTGGACAAGTCCACGAGATACCAAAATTGGCGTGGTCGCAATGGGTTATGGCGATGGTTATCCGCGCGATGTGCCAGAAGGTACGCCTGTTTATTTAAATGGCCGTCTTGTACCAATTGTTGGACGTGTGTCAATGGATATGCTCACTGTTGATTTAGGCGCAGATAGCCAAGATTTGGTAGGCGATGAAGTAATTTTATGGGGCAAGGAATTACCTATTGAAACCGTAGCTAAATTCACAGGCATTTTAAGCTACGAGCTAATTACAAAATTAACACCACGTGTTATAACTGAATATGTTGATTAATCACTGCATTTTTTGAACAGAGGGAGTCATTTTCCCTAATAAAAATCCCAGAAAGTGCGGTTAAAATTTCAATTATTTTTAATGAAAGGAAATACTATGAAAAATATTAACCCAACTCACACCCAAGCGTGGAAATCTCTCGAAGCACATAAAGCTGAATTATCAAACACCACAATCCAAGATTTATTTAAACAAGAAAAAAATCGTTTTGACGATTATTCTTTAACATTTAATAACCAAATTCTTGTAGATTTTTCCAAAAACAACATCAATCAAACAACCCTTTCACATCTTCGCCAACTTGCTCAAGAATGCGCGCTTGATAGCGCAAAAGAAGCAATGTTTACCGGTAAAAAAATCAATCGTACTGAAAATCGGGCTGTACTACATACCGCACTTCGCAATCGCTCTAATACTCCAGTGCTTGTAGATGGTAAAGATGTCATGCCTGAAGTCAATGCGGTGCTAACTAAAATGAAAGATTTCTGTCAGCGTATTATTTCTGGTGAATGGAAAGGCTATACAGGCAAAGCGATTACGGATGTTGTGAATATTGGTATTGGTGGCTCTGATTTAGGCCCTTATATGGTAACTGAAGCACTTCGCTCGTATAAAAATCATCTAAATATGCATTTTGTTTCAAATGTGGATGGTACACATATTGCAGAAACCTTAAAAAAAATCAATCCAGAAACCACTCTTTTCTTAGTGGCATCGAAAACCTTTACAACTCAAGAAACCATGACAAATGCGCAAAGTGCGCGTGATTGGTTACTGAAAGCTGCGAAAGATGAAAGTGCGGTTGCAAAACATTTTGCAGCATTATCAACCAATGCTAAAGATGTAGAAAAATTTGGTATTGATACCAATAACATGTTTGAATTTTGGGATTGGGTTGGCGGTCGTTATTCTTTATGGTCAGCCATTGGTATTTCAATTGCACTATCCATTGGCTTTGAAAACTTCGAAGAGTTATTAAATGGCGCGCATGAAATGGATAAACATTTCCGCTCTGCTCCAATCGAACAAAATATCCCAACTACTTTAGCCTTAGTTGGTTTATGGAATACCAATTTTCTTGGTGCGCAAACAGAAGCGATCTTACCTTATGATCAATATTTACATCGCTTCGCAGCCTATTTCCAACAAGGTAATATGGAATCAAATGGGAAATATGTAGATCGTGATGGTAATATTATCAATAATTATCAAACTGGCCCTATTATTTGGGGAGAACCTGGTACAAACGGACAACATGCGTTCTATCAATTAATTCATCAAGGTACCACTTTAATTCCTTGTGATTTTATCGCACCAGCCCAAACCCACAATCCATTGGCGGATCATCACAATAAATTGCTTTCAAACTTCTTTGCACAAACAGAAGCATTAGCATTCGGAAAAACAAAAGAGGAAGTCGAGGCTGAATTTATAAAAGCGGGTAAATCTTTGGATGATGTAAAAAATATCGTTCCATTTAAAGTATTTACGGGTAATAAGCCAACTAATTCCATTCTCGTTCAAAAAATCACGCCATTTATCTTGGGTGCATTAATTGCTATGTATGAACACAAAATCTTCGTACAAGGTGTGATTTTTAATATCTTTAGCTTCGATCAATGGGGCGTAGAGCTAGGCAAACAACTTGCAAACAGAATTCTTCCTGAATTAACCGATTCTGAAAAAGTCGCAAGCCACGATAGTTCAACAAATGGATTAATCAATCAATTTAAAGCATGGCGTTAATTATTTGGATTTGAATAATTCTAGAGCTGTCACAGATAACGACTAAAAACTCTATTTAGGTTAAGATAATCAAATGAGAGAAAGTCGCTTAAGTCAATATAAGCAAAATAAACTTATTGAGATATTTCTGACAAGTGTGACAGCTCTAGCTGCAGCTAAGTTGGTAAATATAAATAAACTTCAGCTTATTACTTTCATCGTCTACCATTATTTATCACTCAAAGCAGCCTACATATGGAAATGTTTGAAAGTGAAATTCAAGCGAATGAAAGCTATTTTGGTGGTGCTCTGAAAGGTAAACTTGGTCAAGGAGAAGCTGGAAAAACTTCCTAATTTTTTTTTTGAAACGAAATGGCAAAGTATACACCGTGGTGGTTATGAATATGCAATCTGCAACACTGTTACCGATTATTCGAGAAAAGGTAAACAAGGTAGTATTGTTTATATGAATTTCTACAGAGGTTATGATATTCTTAAGCTATTTTTAAAGGAATATGAATGGCGTTTTAATCACAGTGATTTAAAAAACTCAAATTTCTATTGTAAAACAATTAATTTAGGAGAGTTTTAACTGGTTATCTATGCATATCCTTTTGTTATTTAAATAACGTATAAAATAATTTAAATAAGAGTGTAAAATTGGAGCTTATATGGAAAATCCTCCATTAGTATCGGTTATTGTTTGTGCTTATAACGCTGAGCAATATATAGATGAAAGCATTTCATCCATTATTAATCAGAGTTATGAAAATCTAGAAATTATAGTTATCAATGATGGTTCAACAGATTTGACTTTGTCTCATTTAGAAAAAATATCTAAATTAGATAAAAGGATAAAAATTATTAGTAATAAATATAATTTAGGGTTCATAAATTCTTTGAATATAGGTCTTGGTTGTTTTTCAGGTAAATATATTGCGAGAATGGATGCTGATGATATAGCTAAACCATCGTGGATTGAGAAAATAGTTACCTATCTAGAGAAAAATGATCATATTACAGCAATGGGATCATACTTAGAGATTATTGTAGAAAAAGAATGTGGAATTATCGGTTCTCAATATAAAACTGGAGATATATGGAAAAATCCATTGATACATAATGAGATTTGTGAAGCTATGCTTTTCTATAATCCGATACATAACAATACTATGATTATGAGAGCAAATGTATATAGAGAGCATAAATTAATCTTTAATAAAGATTATCCGTATGCAGAAGATTATAAGTTTTGGTCAGAGGTTAGTAGGCTTGGTTGTTTAGCTAATTATCCTGAAGCATTGGTACAATATAGACTACATGGAAACCAAACATCATCAGTTTATAATCATAAGCAAAATGAGGTAGCTAAAAAGATAAAGAGGGAAAATATTACATATTACCTTAATAAGATAGGTATAGATATAAAAGTAATTAATAGTGTGTCGTTGCTAGAAATATATCATGTGGATAAAAGTAATAAAGTGTTGAAAAGTATACTTTATGAGATGTATATGAGCTTAGATAAATATACTATAACTTCACTCTTACATTTTATTAAATATCATCTTAAATTATTTGATTTAAAGCAAAATTTTAAGATTATAAAAAAATTTATCAGAAAAATAAATGTTATGTTATGTTATGTTATGTTATGTTATGTTATGTTATGTTTTAGATGGAGTGTTCAGAAAGGGGAGGAACAAATTCCAAGTTTGTCTAAGGACTAAATTAGAATTTAGTCCTTTAAATTTATCTTAGATAAACGATAAATATATATTTTAAATGAGTTTAATTATAAAAAATCAGTGCCTTACTAAGTTAAGGCACTGATTAATCATATTAGACTTTAATGCTATTAGTTATAGCACAGAAACATTTAAGTTCGAGCCGCCACCAACAATACGAACTCGGCGACCAGCTACAAAACTGCTGTCAGCCTTTTGAACAACAACGATCTCTTGACCATCATCTTTTTTAATTACAAGTTCAGCACCGTTTACTTGACTTACTTTCTCTTCGATTTTGCTTCCAGCTACTGCACCACCAATCGCACCAACTACTGCTGCGATAACTTGACCACGACCACCGCCAATTGCACTACCCGCAATACCACCTAACGCACCGCCACCAAGAGTACCAATTACGCCTTGATTATCAGCTTGGATCTTAACAGGACGCACAGAAACAATCGTACCATAAGTAATTGAACGAGCTTCCTTTGCTTGAGATGCACTATACACATCGCCACTAAAAATATCTGTATTCGTACATCCAGCCACACTAAAAATAGTTAAGATAGCTAATGCTAGTGTTTTCTTTTTCATATCTATATCCTTAATTTAAGAATTAAAATGGATTTCTTGGCGAAAATGATGAAATATTCTTTACTTGGCTATTATTAGACACCGTCACACAAGCCCCAACAGCAAGAGTTGAATCATACTTATGCACAATAATAACTTCCTCTCCTTTCTGCTGGTTACCAGAACAATCATTTTTACGAATAGTTAATTTAAGATTTTCGCCTTCCATTTGGCTAAAAACGATTTGACCTTTAAGCATTTTCATCTTTTTGAAAAGAAGAACAAGCACTCAAGCCTACTGTTGCTAAAACAACGAATGCAAGTGATAATTTATTCATTTTTACTAAACCTCAAGTATTTTTTTAATAGAATAAGGATGAACCTTAATGCAAGTATGATTTACTGTTTTATCCGTAAAACTTACTGCAATAGATGGATTTGGTAATCTTTCCCCATCCACCTTAGGCTCGCTCACTTTAATGGTTAATTGAGTTAATTTGTTCCATAAAAAATACATATTAACACGGTCAATCCATTCATTTATCGATTCATTCGGTAAAAATGGCACTACAATCTCAATATGTTCCCAACCTTCAATTGGATATTTTTTATTTTTAGGAAGTGGAAGTTCAATAATATCCACAAATTGATTGGCAAATTTAACTGGTTTTTCTAATTCAATAAGATAAATCTTACGACCATTAACAATATTATCAGATAAAATTCTACCGCACTTTAATAAAAGTATCAGCCAATTTTTAGCACTTTGCTCACTATTTACCCGTAATGCAAGATGATCGATTTCATAGTGAGACAGATCTATTGTCATTTCTTTGGCTAAATGCTGAATTTTTCTTTCAAATGTTGCTAAATCTGCTGAAAGTGCGGTCAAATTTTCCTGTAAATTTGTCATTTTGTCCCTTTGAGAAATATACAAAGAACGGTATCATAACCGATTATTTTTATTATTCAATTTGAACATAGGAAAAAACGTGAATATTCAATCTATTCTATCCGATAAAATTAAACAAGCAATGGTTATTGCAGGTGCTGATCAATCTTGTGATGCGCTTGTTCGTCAATCAGGCAAACCACAATTTGGCGATTATCAAGCCAACGGTATTATGGCTGCAGCAAAAAAATTAGGTTTAAATCCACGAGAATTTGCTCAAAAAGTTTTAGATAATCTTCAACTATCTGATATTGCAGAAAAATTAGAAATCGCAGGCCCAGGTTTTATCAATATTTTCTTAAATCCAACTTGGCTAACAACTGAAATTTCAGCTGCACTTTCCCACAAAAATTTAGGTATTCAAGCTACCAATAAACAAACAGTTGTGATTGATTATTCCTCTCCAAACGTAGCAAAAGAAATGCACGTAGGTCATTTACGCTCTACGATAATCGGCGATGCTGTAGCCAGAACCCTTGAGTTTTTAGGTCACAATGTCATCCGCGCTAACCACGTAGGCGACTGGGGAACTCAGTTCGGAATGCTTATTGCTTATCTTGAAAAAATGCAAAACGAACACGCCAGTGAAATGGAATTGCAAGATCTTGAAGCCTTTTATCGCGAAGCCAAAAAACATTACGATGAAGATGAAGTATTCGCAGAAAAAGCGCGTAATTACGTCGTGAAATTACAAAGTGGAGATGAATATTGTCGAGCGATGTGGAAACGTTTAGTCGATATTACTATGCAACAAAATCAGCATAACTATGATCGCTTAAATGTGACTTTAACCGAAAAAGATGTAATGGGCGAAAGTCTTTATAAGACTATGTTACCGAGCATTGTAGAAGATCTTAAAAAACAAGGCTTAGCTGTGGAAGATGATGGTGCATTAGTTGTTTATTTGGATGAATTCAAAAATAAAGAAGGAGACCCAATGGGCGTAATCGTTCAGAAAAAAGACGGAGGTTTCCTTTATACTACAACTGATATAGCTGCAGCAAAATATCGTTATGAAACATTAAAAGCTAATCGCGCCCTTGTTTTTTCAGATACTCGCCAAAGCCAACATATGCAACAAGCTTGGCTAATTACTCGTAAAGCAGGTTATGTACCAGACAGTTTCTCGTTAGAGCATAAAAACTTTGGGATGATGCTTGGTAAAGATGGCAAGCCATTTAAAACTCGTACTGGTGGCACGGTAAAATTAGCCGATCTATTAGATGAAGCCATCGAACGCGCCACTGTATTAATTAATGAAAAAAATACCAATTTATCTAATGATGAAAAACAAGCTGTGATTGAGGCTATTGGTATTGGATCGGTAAAATATGCAGATTTATCCAAAAACCGCACCACGGATTACGTTTTTGATTGGGATAATATGTTAAGTTTTGAAGGTAACACTGCGCCTTATATGCAATATGCTTACACCCGTATTCGTTCGATCTTTAATAAAGCAGATATAAATTCGACCGCACTTTTAGCTGCACCTTTAACGCTTGAAGATGATAAAGAAAGAACATTTGCAATTAAACTTCTCCAATTTGAAGAAGCGGTGCAAACTGTCGGAAAAGAAGGCACACCACACGTGCTTTGTGCTTATTTATACGAACTTGCTGGCATATTCTCATCATTCTATGAACATTGCCCAATTTTAAATGCTGAAGATGAGGCCGTAAAATTAAGCCGTTTGAAATTGGCATTATTAACGGAAAAAACCTTAAAACAAGGTTTAGAGTTACTCGGTATTAAAACCGTAGAAAAAATGTAATTTAGATAATTAAAATCCCTTTCTCACGAAAGGGATTTTTTATTCTGTAAATAAGCATAAAAAAAGTGCCCCAATGGGGCACTACTCGGAAAGCAAAATAGATGTCGGCTATTTAAGATAGCACTTGTTTTTAGTGGGTTCAGAATAAAGAAATCCTATCAGTTATGCAAATACATATTTTTAGATTTGTGAACTTGGTCACGATTTTTTTATAAAAAACAAATGTATTTATAATAAAGTGCGGTAAAATTCTATTAAAATATTTCCGCACTTTACGCCCCTACTTTAAAGAATATTCTTTTCTCCACGAGATACACTAATCAAGCCAGAACGAACAATTTCTAACAATGTGGTTTCTTCTTTCAATGCAGAAATAAACGCATCAACTTTATCATTTGTACCGCTTAATTGAATTGTGTAAGACTTTGGTGTGACATCTACAATTTGACCGCGGAAAATATCGGCTAATCGTTTAATTTCATCGCGAGATGACCCCACGGCTCTGACTTTCGCTAAAACAATTTCTCGTTCTATATATTCCTGTTCACTTAAATTAACCACTTTAAACACATCCACTAATTTATGGAGTTGTTTTTCGATTTGCTCCAATGCTTGAGTATCGCCCACTGCTTCAATAGTCATTCGAGAAAGCGTTGGATCATCCGTTGGCGCAACCGTCAAACTTTCAATATTAAAGGCACGTTGAGAGAATAAACCAACAACACGCGATAATGCTCCCGATTCATTTTCGAGTAAAACAGATAAAATTCTACGCATTAGTTTGTCTCCTCTTGAGGTTTACTTAAAATCATTTCATTCATTGCGCCACCACGAATTTGCATTGGATAAACGTGTTCAGATTCATCTACATTAATATCTACAAAGACTAATTTATTTTTAATACTGAATGCTTCTTGCAATTTGCTTTCAAGTTCATCGGGGGTAGCAATTTTTATTCCTACGTGACCGTAAGATTCAGCCAATTTCACAAAATCAGGCAAGGAATTCATATAGGTTTGTGAATGACGACCAGAATAAATCAAGTCTTGCCATTGTTTTACCATTCCCAAGAAATGATTATTCAAACAAATAATGACAACAGGAATACCATACTGCGTTGCGGTAGAAAGCTCTTGAATATTCATTTGAATACTTCCATCACCAGTAACACAAACAACTGTTCCTTCAGGATGAGCTAATTTCACACCAAGTGCCGCAGGAAAACCAAAACCCATTGTGCCTGCACCACCAGAATTAATCCAATGACGCGGTTCATCGAATGGATAATGTAACGCAGCAAACATTTGGTGCTGACCTACATCAGAAGCCACATAAGCTTGTCCTTTCGTGAGGCGATATACCGCTTCCACGACTTGTTGCGGTTTAATCACACCAGAAGTGCGGTCAAATTCCAAACATTTTTTTGCTTTCCATTGGTTGATTTCTTGCCACCAACTTTCAAGATCTGTTTGCGATCTCAAGCCTTCTTCATTCAATAAACTCAAAAATTCTTCCAATACATTTTTCGCATTTCCGACAATTGGAATCGCGACTGGAACATTTTTAGAAATCGAGGTTGGATCAATATCAATATGAATCACTTTTGCATTTGGGCAATATTTTTCTAAATTATTTGTTGTACGATCATCAAAACGAACGCCAATCCCCAAAATAAGATCACTTTCGTGCATTGCCGTATTAGCTTCTAAAGTACCGTGCATACCCAACATACCTAAGAATTGTTTATCTGTACTTGGATAAGCCCCTAATCCCATTAACGATGAAGTCACTGGCAAATTTAAGCGTTGTGCAAACTGAATTAACTGCTCACTACATTCAGCAGTGATTGCGCCACCACCGACAAAAAGTATCGGTTTCTTCGCCACTAAAAGTGCTTTTAACGCTTTTTTAATTTGGCCTTTGTGCCCATTTACTGTGGGATTATAAGAGCGTAACTCGACAGATTCTGGGTATTCATAAGGATATTTAAAATTAGGATTTACAGTATCTTTTGGAATATCCACAACAACAGGGCCAGGGCGACCTGTAGACGCAATATAAAAGGCTTTTTTCAAAGTAGATGGAATATCTTCCGCCTTTTTGACAATAAAGCTATGCTTCACAACGGGACGAGAAATACCCAGCATATCACATTCTTGGAAAGCATCACTGCCAATTAAATTGCTCATAACCTGACCCGAAATGATAACCATAGGCACAGAATCGGTATAAGCCGTTAAAATACCAGTGATAGCATTTGTTGCACCAGGCCCCGAAGTCACTAGCACACATCCAACTTTACCCGTTGAACGTGCGTAACCATCCGCCATATGCACCGCAGCTTGTTCGTGGCGAACTAAAATATGTTCAATACCACCCAGCGTATGAATTGCATCATAAATATCTAATACCGCGCCTCCGGGATAACCAAATACATACTCTACGCCTTCATCACGTAAAGATTGAACCACCATCTCTGCGCCAGATAACTTCTTCATTTTTCACTCCTTAAATTCACCGCACTTTTAAAAATACGAACAGATTATGTCAATGTTTCACATAATACAAAGTAAAAAAAATTTGTCTAGCCACTAAAACAACAAAAAAATCAATTAAAAAAATATAAAAAACCAAATATAAATGAAAATTTAGTTTTTTATAAATTTTTCCATCAATAAAAATAAAAAAATGCGACAAAATGCCGCATTTTATAAAATAGTAAAAATATTATTTTTTATTCAAATTTTTGAATGAGATCACAGTTTTAGCGTTTTTTAACTGCAAATACAATGACAATCAATGAAACTGCCGTTGCTGCAAAACCAGCTAAACCTGAATAAGTAAACCCTACCACAATGTAACCAATAGAAGTCGCTGTTGCAACTGTGGCAGCATAAGGAAGCTGAGTAGTAACGTGATCAATATGATTACATTTCGCACCCGTTGAAGACAAAATTGTTGTATCCGACACTGGCGAGCAATGATCGCCACATACAGCCCCTGCCATTACTGCAGATAAACAAGGAAGCAATAATTCTGGTGCGGCATTCGCTGCCATTGCTGCGGCAATTGGCAACATAATACCGAATGTTCCCCAGCTCGTACCTGTTGAAAATGCCATCGCTGCACCAAGAACAAAAAGTATAACAGGCAAAAATTGCATTGGAATATTACCAGACACAAGAGAAGATAGATATTTACCTGTTTGCATATCGCCTACTATTTTATTAATTGTCCAAGCAAAGAATAAAATTGCGATTGCGCCTGACATTGATTTAATTCCCACAATCCAAGAACGTACATATTCAGGAACACTCACTTGACGATCAAGAATAATTAATAAAGTAGAAATAATAATTGAACAGAATCCACCTACAACCAAAGATGTCCCTACTACGGTGTTTTCAAATGCACCTAAAACACTAAACACTTTGCCATCCGCAGCCAATGCCTCTGCACCCGTGTAAATCATCATTGAAACTGTAGCGATAATTAAAACTAAAATAGGTAATATAAGATTACGCACCTGACCTTTTGTACCCGTTTCTTCTTCCAACTGATCTTCAGTATTTTTCAAAGCTAATTTTTCGTGACGCACCATTGAAGCAATATCAAAAGAAAAATATGCCACAAAAAACACCATAATAATGGAGAAAATTGCATAGAAGTTCATTGAACTCATTGCTACGAATGCACCAATTGGTGTGTACTCCGTGATCGAATAAGTCGCTAATAAACCGCCTATTAAAGTAATAATATATGCGCCCCAACTGGAAACTGGCATCATTACACACATCGGTGCTGCCGTTGAATCTAAAATATAAGCAAGTTTCGCACGAGAAACTTTAAAACGATCTGTCACAGGACGAGCAATTGCGCCTACAGCGAGACTATGGAAATAATCGTCAATAAAAGTAACAAAAACCAATGATGCCGCTAATAATTTAGCACCACGACGACCTTTAATACGGCTTTGCGCCCATTCAGCAAAGGCACGATTACTACCTGATACGGTTAAAAGTGCGGTTAAAACACCAAGCAATAATAAGAACAAAACAATGTTCATATTTGAATTGATTTCACCATCGGCATAAACCAAAGAAACCACATTTTTTACCAAATAATTAAATGCGCTGCCGATTTGCCAATCGCTTAACATTAATGATCCAATAATAATCCCCGCACTAAGGGAAACCAAAACACGGCGAGTTGCTATCGCCAAAATTATCGCCAACAAAGCAGGGACGATTGACCAAAAAGATGATGAAAAATCAATAAGTTCCATTAAATAATACCTATAATTAATGGAGAGAACGGAAAGCACAGGACAGAATAAGACCAAAACAACCGTAGCACTCCATAGTTAATCAGAAAAACTATGACAGTGTCGCCCCTTTCGAGTACGCCACCAACCAAACAAAACGACTTTTATTTGATTTCGGCAACTATTCCTTTCTTTTTTCTTCTTCGTTATCCACTCTGAAAAAATACTTATAATAATTGCGCCTCTACTTTTGTAGTGATTGGAGAGATTACCGTAAAACAAACAAAATGCCAACAGATTTTATAAAAATTTTATAAACTTGAATAAAAATACAAAGAAAATAAACACAAAAAAATATATCTGTTTCGACCATTTATTTAATAATAGATATTTACAATAAATTTTATTTTCTCTATTATTAAATTAAATTTTCCCACATTTAATGTTATTTATTGAGGTTTATTATGAACGAATTAGTAAGAGGTTTAACAAATCTTCGTAGTTTACGTGCAGCTGTACGTGAATTAACGTTAGAACAAGCAGAAAATGCCCTAGAAAAATTACAAACAGCTATCGAAGAAAAACGTGCTAATGAAGCAGAATTAATTAAAGCAGAGACAGAGCGAAAAGAGCGTTTAGCTAAATATAAAGAATTAATGGAAAAAGAAGGTATTACACCTGAAGAATTACACGAAATTTTTGGCACAAAAACTGTATCAATTCGAGCAAAACGTGCTCCACGCCCTGCAAAATATGCCTTTATTGATGAAAATGGTGAGCATAAAACTTGGACGGGTCAAGGTCGCACACCACGTCCAATTCAAAATGCATTGAACAAAGGTAAATCATTATCTGATTTCGAAATTTAATTTTTTTATTCGAAACTAGAACTCATTTTTATGGGTTCTATTTTTTTATCTAAACATAGCACACAACATTATGATCGAAAAAAAAATATTACTCACTGATTGCCCTGATGATAAAGGCTTAATCGCAAAAATAACTAATATTTGTTACAAACATCAACTAAATATTCTGCATAATAATGAATTTGTAGATTTTGAAACCAAGCATTTCTTTATGCGTACAGAATTGGAAGGTATTTTTAACGAAGCTACTTTATTAGAAGATCTAAAATATAGCTTACCCGAAGGAACGAATTGTCGATTAATTAGCACCCAACGTAAGCGAATTGTAATTTTAGTCACAAAAGAAGCTCACTGCCTTGGCGATATTTTAATGAAAAATTATTATGGTGCGCTTGATGTAGAAATTGCGGCAGTCATCGGCAATCACGATAATTTACGTGAACTTGTTGAACGTTTTAATATTCCATTTCATTTAGTTAGCCACGAAAACTTAACCCGTGTAGAACACGACAAATTACTGGCAGAAAAAATTGATGAATATACGCCAGATTATATTGTTCTCGCTAAATATATGCGTGTGCTAAACCCTGAATTTGTCGCGCGTTATCCAAATCGAGTGATTAATATCCATCATTCATTCTTGCCTGCTTTTATTGGTGCCAAGCCTTATCAACAAGCCTATGAACGCGGTGTAAAAATTATTGGCGCAACGGCACATTTTATTAATAACGAATTAGATCAAGGCCCAATCATTATGCAAAATGTGATTAATGTGGATCATACTTATAATGCAGAAGCGATGATGCGTGCTGGCCGTGATGTGGAAAAAACCGTGTTAAGTCGCGCCCTTGATCTCGCTTTACACGATAGAATTTTTGTTTATAAAAATAAAACGGTGGTGTTGTAATGGAAAAAATTACTCTTGCACCAATAAGTGCGGTTGAAGGAACAATTAATTTACCAGGTTCTAAAAGTTTATCGAATCGCGCATTACTTTTAGCCGCCTTAGCGAAAGGCACAACAAAAGTAACCAATTTATTAGATAGCGATGATATTCGACATATGCTTAACGCCCTCAAAGCATTGGGCGTACGCTATCAACTGTCTGATGATAAAACTATTTGTGAAATAGAGGGATTGGGCGGAGCATTCAATATACAGGACAATCTTTCTCTCTTTCTTGGTAATGCGGGGACGGCAATGCGTCCATTAACCGCAGCACTTTGCTTAAAAGGAAAAACCGAAAGCGAAATCATCTTAACTGGCGAGCCTCGGATGAAAGAGCGGCCAATTCTCCATTTAGTCGATGCATTACGCCAAGCGGGTGCAGATATTCGCTACTTAGAGAATGAGGGTTATCCTCCGCTCGCAATTCGCAACAAAGGGATAAAAGGTGGAAAAGTCAAAATTGATGGTTCAATTTCATCTCAATTTTTGACCGCACTTTTAATGTCTGCGCCACTTGCAGAAAATGACACAGAAATAGAAATTATCGGTGAACTAGTCTCTAAACCCTATATTGACATTACCCTTGCAATGATGCGAGATTTTGGTGTTCACGTTGAAAATCATCACTACCAAAAATTTCAAGTTAAGGGCAATCAATCCTATATTTCGCCTAATAAATATTTGGTAGAAGGGGATGCATCATCAGCCTCTTACTTTCTCGCAGCTGGAGCAATTAAAGGGAAAGTGAAAGTAACAGGCATTGGCAAAAACTCAATTCAAGGCGATCGTTTATTTGCTGATGTATTAGAGAAAATGGGGGCAAAAATCACTTGGGGAGAGGATTTTATCCAAGCCGAACACGCTGAATTAAATGGCATTGATATGGATATGAACCACATTCCAGATGCCGCAATGACGATTGCAACCACCGCACTTTTTGCCAACGGCGAAACCATCATTCGCAATATTTATAACTGGCGTGTGAAAGAAACAGATCGTTTAACAGCTATGGCAACCGAACTACGTAAAATCGGTGCAGAAATCGAAGAAGGCGAAGATTTTATTCGTATTCAACCGCTTCCACTCAATCAATTTAAACACGCCAATATTGAGACCTATAACGATCACCGTATGGCAATGTGTTTTTCTCTAATCGCACTATCAAACACACCAGTGACGATTTTAGATCCCAAATGTACTGCCAAAACCTTTCCTACATTCTTCAATGAATTTGAAAAGATTTGCTTAAAAAATTAAGTAAAAAAGTGCGGTTAATTTCAAAAAGGTTTTTAAAATTAACCGCACTTTGTATATCAATAGAGTATTTTTACAATATCATACTTTTAACTTATAATTCCAAACTAGATTATTATGGTCTTAAACTGTTAGAAGAATATATATGATTGGAAAAAATCTTTATAACTATTGTTCTAACATTAACTCTAATTAGGATATAAATGCACTTTTATCAATATCTAAACGCATTTCCATATGTAATTTCGGGGGATAAATGAAACTAATATCTCTATTCTCAGGTTGTGGGGGAATGGATATCGGATTTGAAGGTAATTTCTCTTGTCTAAAAAAATCTATTAATGAGGAGCTCCACCCTGAATGGATCAGCTCCACAGAAAATGAATGGGTTACCGTTTCGCCCACCTCTTTTGAGACAATTTTTGCTAATGATATTAAACCTGATGCTAAAGCAGCATGGGTTTCTTATTTCTTAGACCAAAAAGCGAATGCAAACGAAATCTACCACTTAGAAAGCATTGTTGATCTTGTAAAAAAAGAACGGGAAACTCACAATATTTTCCCAAAAGGCATTGATATATTAACAGGTGGATTTCCTTGTCAAGATTTTTCTGTAGCCGGAAAACGATTAGGATTTGATTCTCACAAAAATCATCATGGAAAAATATCAAATATAGATGAACCCTCAATTGAAAATAGAGGACAATTATACATGTGGATGAGAGAAGTAATATCTATAACTCAACCCAAATTATTCATAGCTGAAAATGTAAAAGGATTAACGAACCTTAAAGATGTAAAAGAAATTATTGAACATGATTTTGGTCAAGCTAGTGACGAAGGATACTTAGTTGTACCAGCTCAAGTATTAAATGCTCAGTTTTATGGAGCTCCTCAATCACGTGAGCGTGTCATTTTTTTTGGTTTTAAAAAAAATGCGCTAAATAAAAAAGCTTTAGAAGAATTACAAAAAGAAAATATTGCTGAGGATTACAATCCATATCCTCCCCCAACTCATGGAAAAGAAAATTTGAAAGCTGTTGTTACATGCGCCGATGCATTTATAAATCTACAAGAACCCAATTTTAGCAAAGACCCCTCTCAACAAAAATATTCAAAAGCCAAATATATGGGAAACCATTGTCAAGGGCAGGTTGAAATTAAACTTAATTCTGTTGGCCCAACAATCCGATCTGAACATCATGGTAATATTGAATATCGTAGGCTAAGCATAGAGCATGGAGGGAAATATATTAACGAATTATCTAAAGGCATGCTCGAACGTCGTCTTACTATAAGAGAATGTGCTAGATTACAAACGTTTCCTGATAGATACCAATTTATTTTACCTAAAACAGCAGAAAACGTTTCTGTTTCAGCCAGTAATGCCTATAAAATTATTGGCAATGCGGTACCATGTATATTAGCTTATAATATTGCTAAAAATATAGAAAAAAAATGGAATCTTTATTTTAAATAGGATTTATTTATGATTTTCTCTAAAAATAAGTATCCACCTTTACATGAATTCACGTCATTAATGAATAGAGTCGATAATTTTCTTAATCATGATGCAGAAAATAGGGTTGCATACTATAAGAAACGTAGTGGTATTGATTTAGAAAAAGATGTATATGAGGCTATTTGTTATTGTGCTCAAAATACTCCTTTCGAAGACACTATTAGTTTAGTATCAGGGAAACATTTTCCAGACATTGTAGCTAGTCAATATTATGGTATTGAAGTAAAAAGTACACAAGGAGATAAATGGACTTCAATTGGCAGTTCTATTCTTGAGTCTACACGAATTCCAAATATAGAAAAAATTTTCTTAACATTTGGTAAATTAGGTGGAAATATTAAATTCCTATCCAAACCATATGAGTCGTGTTTATGTGATATAGCTGTAACCCATTACCCTAGATATAAAATAGATATGTTATTAGAAAAGGGGGAGAGCATATTTGAAAAAATGGAGACCACATATGATTCTCTCCGAGAATTAGATAATCCAATAACTCCTGTAGCTAAATACTATAAATCTCTATTAATAGAAGGTGAAAGTTTATGGTGGACTTCAAACAATGTTTTAGATGATATTGCCCCTCCCAAAGTTAGACACTGGAAGGTAATAGAAAAATATGAGCGAGATATGTTAATTGCTCAAGCATATGCTTTCTTCCCTGAAACGATCTTAGGAAATCCTAGAAATAAATATGATAAATTCGCACTATGGCTAGTGACTAAACATGGAGTAATAAACACTAGTTTAAGAGATGAGTTTTCTGCAGGAGGGCAACAAAAAATAACTGATACTTGTGGTGAAACACATCTTTGTTCTGCTGTATTAAAGAGAGTAGAGAACAATATTCTTGCAATTAAAAAATTTATTTTAGAAACTCCTGAAAATATTCTAACTGAACTTTGGGGAAATTACATTAAAGATGATCGTATAACTCAATGGGCAAATTTAGTGTTATCTTATTGTAAACCTTCAAACCACAATGAAATGAAATTAATTTTGACAAAAATTGTAAATGAAAAAACAATTTTTAATGATAAAGATGATGTAAACAAATTAGAAGAAATGGCAAAAATATACATAACCAATCAGAAAATTAATAGTTTATAACAGGCAACCCAAAGTGCGGTCAATTTCAAAAAGGTTTTTAAAATTAACCGCACTTTCATTCCATTCTAAAAAAATCCTAAATAAATATTATTTATACCGTTTTTTCACCGTACTTTTATCTTGCTCACGTAATCGTTCTAGTTTTTCCTTAATCTGAATTTCCATACCTCTATTCGTTGGAAAATAATATTGAGTATCTTTTAATTCAGGTGGGAAATAATTTTCGCCTGCCGCATAAGCGTTAGGTTCATCGTGAGCATAACGATATTCAGCCCCATAGCCAAGCTCTTTCATTAAATTAGTTGGCGCATTGCGTAAATGTGGTGGAACATCGTAATCGGGCAAATCTTTCGCTTGCTGTTTTGCTGTGTTAAATGCAGTATAAACCGCATTACTTTTTGGCGCTACTGCGAGATATATAATGGCTTGGGCGATGGCTCTCTCTCCTTCATAAGCCCCCACTCGAGTAAAGCAATCCCAAGCAGCCAATGCAACTTGCATAGCACGAGGATCTGCATTTCCCACATCTTCTGAAGCAATGGCAAGTAATCGGCGCGCGACATATAAAGGATCGCCACCTGCCGTTAAAATTCTTGCATACCAATACAGTGCAGCGTCTGGAGCAGAACCTCGAACAGATTTATGTAGCGCAGAAATTAAATCATAGAAACGATCACCTTGTTTATCAAATCTCGCTTGACGTTCGCCTAAGACTTCTTTTAATAAAGTGCGGTCAATTTTCTTTCCATTTTCCATTTCATCTGCCATATCCACCATTAATTCGAGGCAATTCAAGGCTAATCGTGCATCCCCATTAACATATTCGGCAAGCACTTGCAGTAAATTCTCTTCTAAAATTAACCGCTCTTTACCCAATCCTCGTTCAGGATCTTCTACAGCTTGCTGCAAAACTTGTTCAATTTCAGCCGTTGTGAGTGATTTCAGCACATACACTCGGGCACGAGAAAGCAACGCATTATTTAGCTCAAAAGAGGGATTTTCTGTTGTCGCCCCAATAAAAATAACGCTTCCGTCTTCAATGTGCGGTAAAAATGCATCTTGCTGGCTTTTATTAAAACGATGGACTTCATCCACAAATAAGATAGTTTTACGATCCGCAAGACGATTTTGTTTTGCACGATCAATCGCTTCACGAATTTCTTTGATACCACTCGTCACCGCAGAAATTCGCTCTACTTCTGCATTAATACGTTGTGCTATGATTTCTGCAAGGGTTGTTTTCCCCGTACCTGGCGGGCCCCACAAAATCATAGAATGAATATGGCCAGCTTGGATAGCTTTTCGCAGTGGCTTGCCCTCGCCAATTAAATGGCTTTGCCCAAAATATTGTTCTAGACTCGTTGGACGCATCTTGGCCGCCAGTGGGCGAAAATCATTTTCGACAAAATCAAAATTGAGGTTAGACATTTTTATTTCTCACAAAATTGAAGGGCGTATTTCTACGCCCTTATTTCAAATAATCATTCATTATTTTTTGCGTTGATCATCAACTTCAATGCCTTTTTCTGGCTTGAATTGGAACAAGCTATCAGACAAGGTTTGATTAGTGATATTACGTAAAACATAAAGATTGGTTTGACCATCTTTCTCTGTCGTACTGAAATTTCGCAATATTCCATTAGCATCAACACGAATATCAAATTGCTTAATGTTGCTTGTGGATAAAGTTGGTTTTAACACAAAGGTGTCCGCTTGTTGTGTTACCGTATATTGATGCCAATGGCTATTATCATTGCTGGTAAGCAAAACAAAAGGAGTATTATTTACCGCATTTTTTACCCATTGTGCGGTCACTTGTTGCACAAATGGATCGTAGAACCATAAGGTTTTACCATCAGAAATAATCTGGGTTTCTTGAGGGGTTTTAGTCTCCATACGGAATAAATTTGGGCGTTTAATTTGAAGTTTGCCACTTCCTTGTTGAACATTTTTTCCACTTCCAGAAGTCACTGTTTGCACAAATTCTGCACTTAATACATCGACTTTAGCTAAACGCATTTGTAATTCACTTGCCGCATCAGCCAATGCCAAATTACTCAAACCAAGTAAGGTA
Organism: Haemophilus influenzae; assembly: GCF_019703545.1. Taxonomy (NCBI): domain Bacteria; kingdom Pseudomonadati; phylum Pseudomonadota; class Gammaproteobacteria; order Pasteurellales; family Pasteurellaceae; genus Haemophilus; species Haemophilus influenzae. The sequence goes on from NZ_AP018771.1 coordinate 1,633,063, forward strand.
AGTGCGGCAAATTTTAAGGTTGTTTTTTTCATTTTACTTTCCTTTTAAATTAGTATTCTGGACGATGCGATAAAATTTCACGCTTACCATTTTGCATTGGGCTGACAATCCCTTGTTCTTCCATTTGATCCATAATACGCGCTGCTCGGTTAAAACCTACGCTGAATTTACGTTGAATAGAAGATACTGAAGTTGTACCAGTATTAATAACAAAGTCCATTACTTCATCAAAGAGTGGATCTAATTCTCCACCGTTTGATATCCCTTTTTCTGTACTTTCCTCATCATCTGCGCTTTCTAAAATTCCATCAATATAATCAGGTTTACCACGTGCTCGCCAATCATCGGCAATATTGATGACTTCATCATCACTCATATAGGCTCCATGTACACGGATTAAATCAGATGAACCTTGTCCAGAATAAAGCATATCTCCACGCCCTAAAAGGGCTTCTGCCCCCCCTTGATCAAGAATAGTGCGTGAGTCAATTTTACTTGCCACCGTAAAGGCAATGCGACTTGGAATATTTGCTTTAATTAAACCAGTAATCACATCCACAGAGGGGCGTTGTGTGGCTAAAATTAAATGGATACCAATAGCTCGCGCTTTTTGTGCCAACCGTGCAATCAGCTCTTCGATTTGCTTACCCGCTACCATCATTAAATCAGCAAACTCATCGACAATAACCACAATATAACTCAATTTTTTCAACGCTGGTGGCATTGCATCCATCGTATCGCTCGGTCGCCAAATTGGATTTGGCACAGGCATTCCCATTGCTTCGTATTCATCAATTTTTTCATTAAAGCCTTCAATGTTTCGTACGCGTAAAGCTGAAAGCAACTGATAACGACGTTCCATTTCATCTACGCACCAACGCAACGCATTAGCGGCTTTTTTCATATCCGTTACAACTGGTGTCAGTAAATGCGGAATATCATTATAAACAGAAAGTTCGACGACTTTAGGATCAATCATAATAAATTTCACATCTTCTGGTTGAACACGATAAAGTAAACTTAGAATCATCGTATTCACACCAACAGACTTACCTGATCCCGTAGAACCTGCTACCAATAAATGTGGCATTTTTGCTAAATCAACAATGACTGGTTTACCACTAATATCTTTACCTAAAGCAATAGGTAAAGTTGCCTTGCTATCACGGAATTCATTGCTATCTAACACATCACGTAATGGCACCATTTGACGATGAAGATTTGGGGTTTCAATACCAATATAAGGTTTACCTGGAATAACCTCTGCCACACGAATAGAACGAAACATCAATGCTCTTGCTAAATCGGTATCGATGCTCGTGACTTTTGATGCTTTCACACCCGGCTGTAATTCTAATTCATAACGCGTAACAACAGGGCCAACAAGCACATCTTTTACGCTGGCTTTTACATTAAAATTGCGTAATTGCTGTTCAATACGCTGTGAGGTTTCCATTATTTCATCTGGTGTAATGCGTTGTTCATTTGGCGGATATTTTAAAAGCAAATCCAAACTAGGTAATGGTGTACTCGGTTTTTCACGTTTTGTTGTTTGCTGTTGAAATGCAGGATGAATCAAGCTACCGCTATAACCTTTATAATTAGGCTCTTGATTTTTGTCTAATTGAACGGCTTCCATATTATCCTGTAAGGATAGGTTAAATTTCACTCCATCTTTTTCTAAATCTACCATTTCAGTATTCAAAGATTCATGACTGGGTCTTAATAAAACTGTTGGCATTTCATCTTTTGTTAGCAAAGAAACTTGAGTAAAATCATCCGCACTTTGATTAATTACTAAATCTTCTTGAACAACTGTTTTTACAGGCTTATTCCAAGCTGCGACAAAATCATTTTTGCTTACCCTTTGTTCATCTGAATCACTCGATAAATTCACACTAGGCAAACTTTCAGAATCAAACCCAAAAGAAAATTGCGGTTTTTCATTTTCTTCGTTCGCAAGTTCATATTCTGATTTTATAGAAACCTCTGGATTTAAACCATGAATATTAATTAAATGCGAAGGTTGCTCAACTGAGCTTTCTTCTGCCTCTAAAGATGATTTTTGAGTTTCAATCTCACTATTTTGTTCTACATTGAGATAATTTTGATCTAGATTTTCTGTTTCTGAACGATCTGATTTTACAATCACAATTTGCTCTAATTCTTCCGTTGATTTTTCTTGTTTGGCATTTTCTGATTGCTCATTTTTCATTGTTAGCCAATGATAAAATGCAACAATTAATCGAATTAATGATGCGCCAGAACAAAAAATAAAACCAATTAAAGCAAGCACAAAACCAATTAAAATTGAACCAAATTTACCTAATACGGGATAAAACCAATTTACAACAAGCGATCCGCCTAATACGCCGCCACTCAAATAAAAAGTATTACTTGATAAAAGCAACATACTCACTACACAAAGCCCAATAATCAGCATGGTAAAGCCAAAACTACGTAAAATAATTCGAGTACAGGAAAGCTGTTTAACTGCTTTTGTTTTCAATAAATAAATAGGCACGAGAAAAGCGGTGAAAGGAATAATATGGGCAACATAACCTAAAAAAACAAAAAAAAGATCGATTATCCACGCCCCAAATGAACCTACTTTATTAATTGTGTTTCCATACGCACTGGCTGTTGCCCAAGAATTATCAAGGGGCGTATAACTTGACCAAGCAACAATCAAATAAAGTCCAAAAAGTGCGGTTAATCCCAGCAAAAATTCCGCTAAATACTGTCTTGGCGTAAATCGTTCTGTAATTTGTTTAATCATATTATTTCAATACAAGGAAATTGGTTTGTTTTACTTCTTCCATCACAACATAAGTGCGCGTGTCATTTACACCTGGTAAACGTAACAATGTCGTGCCTAGCAATTTTCGGTATTCCGCCATATCTGCCACACGAGTTTTTAATAAATAATCAAAATCGCCCGATACCAAATGGCATTCTTGAATTTCTTCCAACGCTTGAATCGCTGCATTAAATTCTTCAAACACATCAGGCTTACCCCGTACTAATGTAATTTCAACAATCACTAACAATGGCGCATCCAATAATTCTGGATTTAACAGTGCGCGATACCCCATAATCACACCTTGTTTTTCCAAACGTTTAACTCGCTCTAAACAAGGTGTTGGCGAAAGCCCCACTTTTTTCGACAAATCGATATTGGAAATCTTACCGTTGCGTTGTAATTCATTCAGAATTTTTATATCTATCGCATCCAATGCTTTATTTCGTTTTTTTTCCATTTTCTTTATTTCTTTGCACATAAAAAGGAACAACTATTCTACAGAATTTTCCTTTCATTTTCAGTAGGCGATGATTTTTTATAAATTATCTAACACAGCGAGCGCATCCGTGAGTTTTTTCACAGTAAAAACCTGCATATTTTCGACCGCACTTTTCGGCTTGTTACCAAAAGGAACAATAGCACGTTTAAAACCGTGTTTTGCAGCCTCGCTAATACGTTCCTGTCCACTTGGCACAGGACGAATTTCTCCCGCTAATCCAACTTCGCCAAAAATCACTAAATCTTGCGGCAAAGGGCGATTACGGAAACTTGAAATTAACGCAAGCAACAAAGCTAAATCTGCACTGGTTTCACTGACTTTTACACCACCAACCACATTTACAAAAACATCTTGATCCGCCATTTGCAAACCTCCGTGTCTATGTAAAACCGCCAGTAATAGCGCTAAGCGATTTTGCTCTAATCCCACCGCAACACGGCGAGGATTTGCCAGCATTGAATGATCCACCAAGGCTTGAATTTCCACTAAAAGAGGACGAGTACCCTCCCAAAGCACCATAACGGAGCTGCCCGATGTAATCTCATCACCACGACTTAAAAAGATCGCCGATGGATTTTTCACTTCGCGCAAACCCTGCTCTGTCATTCCAAATACACCTAATTCATTGACTGCACCAAAACGGTTTTTATGGCTACGCAAAGTACGATAACGAGAATCGGCTTCGCCTTCTAATAACAATGAACAGTCAATGGCATGCTCTAACACTTTAGGCCCTGCAAGGGTTCCGTCTTTCGTGACGTGTCCAACCATAATAATCGCCACTTGGCGAGTTTTCGCATAACGGGTGAGGAAAGAAGCACATTCACGCACTTGTGCCACACTTCCTGGCGATGATTGAATATCTGCCAAATGCATTACTTGGATAGAATCTACCACGATAATTTGTGGTTTTAATTGATCCGCCAAATTACAAATCTGTTCCACAGAGGTTTCTGACAACATTTTTAATTGATCATTTGGTAATCCCAATCGGCTTGCGCGCATCGCAACCTGTTGTAATGATTCCTCTCCCGTTACATAAAGTGCGGTCATATTTTTTGCCAAACCACACATAACCTGTAGTAACAATGTACTTTTCCCTGCACCAGGATGCCCACCAATTAAAATCGCACTCCCCGGTACGATCCCGCCGCCCAAAACCCTATCTAATTCACTAAAACCACTGGAAAAACGAGGCGTTTCTTGCAAACTAATTTCAGAGAGCGTTTGAATTTTTGCCTGAGTTTCCCCCGCATAACCACTAAAACGATCATTTTTTGATTTTGCCGTGGAAATTAACCGCACTTCCGTGATTGTATTCCACGCTTTACAAGCGGAACATTGCCCTTGCCAACGAGAAAACTCCGCACCACAATCGTTACATACATAAGCTGTTTTCGGGGCTTTAGCCATTTTATTCTCCGTATTTGCCGTGGATAACTTCCCGTGGGTAAGTATACCCACGGTTAATTATAGTTATAGTGGTTCCCCCTTTGAGGAACATCAAACTACCCCAACGGAGTAGCACTGAGATTAGCCTAGGGTATACCTACCCTAGGTCATAAGATAATTCCATTAATTTGATCATTCGCTCAAAATAAACTCGACTTTTCAAAAGTGCGGTCAATTTTTCAATAGTTTTTTCATTGTCTTTCGTTTCACTATGAAAACGAATCAAATCACGGATTTCAGCAAAGATTTTCTGATTGCTTTCTAACAAAGCTGGTAAGCGCGTTTCTTTTTGTTTTTCTGTTGCCACCGCTTCTAAGATTTTCCCATTTTCATCATAATAATGATAAAGATTAAAAAATGCCCCGACTCGCTCCACTGTTTTCATAAAATCTTGGCTAAAAAGTACGGGAGAAAATGATAAGGTTTCTTCCAAAAGTTTCTGTTCCATTTTCAACACAGAATTAAATTTTGCACAAAAATCTACCGCACTTTCTTCTCGTTCTTCTTTTAAAAAATCACGCCATTTATTGAGCCAATCCGTCAAAAATTGTTTTGAACCTAACAAATAACCACGCTTCGCTTTACTTGCACTACTAAAATAAATATCCCTTTCAAAAGGCAAAGTTTCCACAAAATCAAAAAGATCCTGCACATTGCCAGATTTTAATTCAAATTCAATTTCACAAATAGGCTGTTCATATTCGCCTGCAATAATTTTGCCTTGATCGAATGCCACTTCAATTTTGGATTGTTGAAATTCAACTAACCAAAAAGTGCGGTTAAAATCTGTGGAGAAAATAGGTTGTAGTGTAGAACTAGGTAATTGTTCAAAAGAATAAAGTTCTCTTAATTGCGCATTGGTTGGCGTTTCTTTTTCGGTTAATGGTAAATTATATTCTGGACGACTATGCAATCCACCAACAACTTCGCCGTTAGTTTTAAGCGTTAATGTAAGTTCTTGATCTTCTTGACGAATACGCAACCCCATTTTTTGTTTAGCAAGAAAATGATCGGGATAATCATAATAGGTGTTACCCAAAAATAAATTTTGATGTTCTAAAATCGTAAATTTTGCAAGATATTGTGGCAATTCAATACCTATTTGTGGCGAAATCGCCAATTTTAATTCAATTTCTTGTAACATAATATTCTCCATTTAAATTAACTGGTTAAATATACAATACAATAGAAATAAATCAAGATTTTTGTGGTGTTTTACTTTACATATTAAATAGCTATAAATGAATTTTTATTTATTGTGATTAAAATATTGCGACTTTTAAATAAAAAAATAATCCGAAAAACATAAACAGATTTCATCGGATAATATTGATAATTTTAAATAACAAAGCCAGATTAAAATGTGAATATTTACTAATCTAAATTAGCAATAATTGTGAAATGTCAATTAAAATAAGTAAGATGAAAATATGAATATTTTCATCTTACTCAGCATTTTCAAAAATTTTATCTTTGTTCGGGGTAAATTACTTCAGATGTAACCCATTTCATCCATACTTGCTCTAATAATGGGATTATTGAGGTACTGTCTTCAACCATTGTATTAAGAGCAGACAAAACATTTTCTAATGAATTTGGTTGTTCTTGTAGATAACTTAACAACCAGTAATCTAACTCTGAAAGGATTTGTTGCTGAATCCTAAAATCACTATCACGCCATACAATAACTTGAATTGGCGTATCATCAAATTGTTTAAAGTCACTTGATAAAAAATCAACGTCATAACTTTTTAAATAAGCTGCACCAGATAATTGCATTACGCTATGTCTATTCCACTCAAATTTTTCAGGCACTTTGGCTAAAGAAACTTCTGCGAGTAATTGTGTATTTTCAAAATCCATCAATGCCAATATATTTGTATCAAATATCTCTTTTTCTTGACAAAACAAGAGAAATTCTCCTGCAATATCTTGGAAATAAGGAGAATGGGCATTACCATTTTGCACAAAATTTTCTTTAGCATTTTTCCAATACTCTGGCTCAATATGCAATGGTGCTTCAACAAAACAACGATCAATAAAACCAAAAGCATTATTACGAACTAAACGTGTATATACCGCTAAACGGCTTGCAGCATAACCATTTAAAGGATCTGCATTACCTAACCGAATAGCATTTGCCAATGCTTGCTGAGTTTCTTTCAATGATGACTTAGGCAGCATAAGACATTACCTCTGTGTGAGCGTATTTTTGCTGTAATTGTGCAATATGCTCAACTTCGGCGTAAAGTTCTGCAAATGGTGGGAAGTTGAAATCACGCTCCAATAATGTTGGAGGAATCGTAGGTAGTCGTTGATAGGCATATTCGAGTAAATCCCATACAGTGCCTTTTACAGCTTCTCCGTGTGTATCAATTAATAATTCAGGTAAATGGCGATATGCTCCTTTTACTTTATTAAATGATTCATTTGCTGAATTCTCTACAACTTGTGCAGCAGAATGTTCTTCATCGTGCCCTGCAATATGAATGTAATTAACACGTTTAACATCAACTTGATCTAAAAAGATATAAGGATCAAGCAATCCGTGATTAACACCATTAACATAAATATTATTCACATCTAAATGAATGCCACAATCAGCCTCTTGTGCGATAGCATTTAAAAATTCCACTTCATTCATTGTGCTAGTAGGAGAATGCAAATAATAAGAAGTATTTTCTAATGAAATTTGTAATCCTAAGAAATCTTGCACATCACGTATTCGTTGTGCAACGTGTTTTACTGCTTCTTCTGTAAATGGCATAGGTAATAAATCATATAAATGCCCTTCACATTCACAATAACTTAAATGTTCAGAAAAGAAAGACGAATTATATTGATTAATTAATGCTTTCGTATTACGGAGTAATTCGCGATCAAGTGGTGCTTGCCCACCTAAAGAAAGTGAAAGACCGTGTACTGCTAACGGAAATCTTTCTGCTGCTTGATCAAATTGATAACGTGCCATTCCACCCATTTTACTCCAATTTTCTGGTGCGACTTCAATAAATTGAATAGCGTTATTTGAGGGAAGTTGTAAAAAATCCTCAGCTAAATTCCGACGATAACCTAGTCCAGCGCCTTGTAATTTCATAATTAACTCCTTTTTAATAAAAGCTGGCATAAATTGTTACGCCAGCATAATTATTATTCTTATTTAGAACCGCATTTACCTTCGCCACATTTGCCTTCAGCAGCTTTCGGTTTGCTCGCACCACATTTACCCTCGCCACATTTACCTTCAGCAGATTTAGCTTTGTCTGCACCGCATTTGCCTTCACCACATTTACCTTCTGCAGCTTTTGTTTTGACACATTTATCGCCCACACAAGATGTTGCTGTATTATCAGTACTGCTTGACTTTGATTCAGCCTGTGCTGCTGTCGCTACTGCCATCGTTAATGCACCTGCTAATGCTGTTAATGTTGCTAATTTTTTCATTTGAATAATCTCCTAGAGTTTGAATTTTGAATAAATAATTAGAGAAATTTCAACCAGCTTTTAGTTGGATAAACCTTCTTAATAAGCGTGTCTAAAGAGAGTTTCCCCGCTCCCTGCGTAATTAAGATTAATAAAGTCACCACATAAATTAATGGTAATTTATAACCATTATCACATACGTTATAACCTGAATCGGCGTGAATGCTATACCACGCGACAGAGATTAAAATCGTTAAACTTAATGCACTAAAACGTGTTAGTACCCCAAATATCAGCAAGAATGGGAAAATTAATTCTGATCCCATTGCAACGTGCCAATTAATATCGGCAGGAATAAGATTAAATGGAAAAGGAAAACGATCTTGTATTTCAGCGAACCAATTTTGTCCATTCCATTTTTCTAATCCTGATTCAAAAAATTCCCACGCGAGAAAAAAGCGTAAAATCAATAAACTTACGCCACTGCCGATACCTTGCATCTTACAATCCTTCATTTTTTTACCTTTCAAATTTTCTCGCTTTTAAAGCGAAAAGTGTATTGAGTTACTTATCTTACCACACTAGGAAATATTACCCAGTTGCTTACTTAGTCGAAGATAAACCTTTTTTCTTACAAATTTTTTTGAAAAATTTTAACTATCAACAAAAATCGGGTAATATGCGCACGAATTTTTAACCCCTTAATTTGGAGTAAATCACTTATGGCAATGAATAATATTCTCGGATTATTTGCCCATTCGCCTCTCAAACCGTTACAAAAACACTCTGAAAAAGTGACCGAATGTAGCGATCTTTTGATTCCTTTTTTTCAAACTACTTTCTCAAAGAATTGGGAACAAGCGGAAGAAAAACGCTTAGAAATTTCTCAATGTGAACGCGAAGCAGATAGTTTAAAACGTGAAATTCGATTGAAATTGCCACGTGGTTTATTCTTACCTATCGATCGTACTGATCTTTTAGAATTAGTCACGCAACAAGATAAACTTGCCAATTATGCCAAAGATATTGCAGGCCGTATGATTGGTCGTCAATTTGGTATTCCTGAAGAAATGCAAGAAGAATTCTTACATTACGTAAAACGAAGTTTAGATGCTATTCATCAAGCTCACCGAGTAATAGAAGAAATGGATAAGCTATTAGAAACGGGTTTTAAAGGCCGTGAACTCAAATTAGTCAATGATATGATTCAAGAACTTGATTCAATTGAAGATGATACAGACCAAATGCAGATCAAATTGCGTAAAATGCTTTACACCATCGAAAGCCGTTATAATCCAATTGATGTAATGTTCTTATATAAAATTATTGAATGGGTTGGCGTTTTGGCTGACCAAGCACAACGTGTCGGTTCGCGCATTGAATTAATGCTCGCGCGTTCATAATCAACAAAACATAGGAAATAAACTATGGAAATTATTAGTCAATATGGTTCTTGGTTGGTGTGGATCACAGCAGCCTTTGGCTTTTTTATGGCGTTCGGAATTGGAGCGAATGATGTCTCAAACTCAATGGGAACATCAGTAGGATCTGGTACCATAACCGCCAAACAAGCAATTATTATCGCATTAATTTTTGAATCTGCTGGTGCCTATCTAGCAGGTGGTGAAGTAACACAAACCATTAAAAGTGGTGTAATCGATCCAATGCAATTTGTCGATACGCCAGATATTTTAGCTCTAGGTATGCTTTCAACCTTATTTGCATCGGGTGCTTGGTTATTTATTGCAACCAAAATGGGTTGGCCAGTTTCTGGTACACACACTATTATTGGTGCAATTATTGGATTTGCCTGTATTACGATTGGCCCTAGTTCTGTAGATTGGTCAAAGATTGGCAGCATCGTTGGTAGCTGGTTTGTCACGCCTGTCATTGCGGGTATTTTGGCTTATGCAATCTTTGCAAGTACGCAAAAACTTATTTTTGATACCGAACAACCACTAAAAAATGCAAAAAAATATGGCCCTTATTATATGGGGATAACCGTATTTGTACTTTGTATCGTGACGATGAAAAAAGGCTTAAAACACGTAGGCTTAAATCTTTCAAACAGTGAAACTTTAATCATTTCACTTGCCATCAGTCTTATCGGAATGTTTTTCTTCCATTTCTATTTTAAAAGCAAAACCTTCACTCAATCAGCAAACAAAGGCACTTTTGGTGCAGTAGAAAAAGTCTTCAGTATTTTAATGTTATTAACCGCTTGTGCGATGGCATTTGCGCACGGTTCTAATGACGTAGCCAATGCAATTGGCCCTCTTTCTGCAGTGGTCTCTATTGTAAATGAAGGCGGTAAAATTGTTTCAGGTGGAGCCTTAACTTGGTGGATTTTACCACTAGGTGCATTAGGTATTGCAGTAGGCTTAATTACTATGGGACAAAAAGTGATGGCGACTGTTGGATCTGGGATTACCGATTTAACGCCAAGCCGTGGCTTTGCTGCTCAATTTGCTACAGCGATGACCGTTGTCGTGGCATCAGGCACAGGCTTACCCATCTCAACAACACAAACACTTGTTGGAGCTATTTTAGGTATCGGCTTTGCACGTGGTATCGCAGCACTGAATTTAACGGTTATCCGAAACATCATTAGTTCTTGGATTGTCACATTACCAGCAGGCGCATTTTTCGCCATTATTATTTTCTATGTGCTAAGAACTATCTTTAATTAATTGATCTCAATAAAAAGTGCGGTTAATTTTAACCGCACTTTTGTTGTGATGTTTAAGGGGAAAAAATGAAAAAGATCTATAAAGCCTTAATCTCATCTTTACTTTTAAGTACATCAATAAATGTTGCTTATGCGGAAACCCAATATGTTACTGAAAATTTAAGTACTTTCTTACGTCGTGGTGCTGGCGAACAATTTAAAATTGCAGGTTCAATTCAAGCAGGCGAAGCGGTGAATGTATTAGAACGCCAAGGCAAATACACACTCATTCGCGACAATAAAAATCGTGAAGCTTGGATTTTAAATTCAGACTTAAGTAGCACGCCAAGTAGTAAAGAAGAAAATCCAAAATTAAAAGCGCAAGTCCAAGAATTAACCTTAAAACTTAGTCGTTTAGATGGCGATTGGCAACAGCGTACCGTCGAAATGCAACGTCGAACCAAACAAGCTGAGCAACAAAGTGCGGATCTTTTAGAACAAAATTCACAATTGAAACGTGAACTTGAAATGACCAAAAATAAAAATCGTGATTTAGAAGCGATACTTGATGCAGGTAAACGAGAAATTGCGATCCAATGGTTTATTTATGGCGGTTCAGTATTAGGCGTAGGCTTACTCTTCGGCTTGCTCATTCCTTATGTGTTACCAAAACGTCGCCGTCGTGATGGCTGGGAATAATCACGAATGAAAGTTTATTTGGTTGGAGGGGCTGTTCGCGATCAATTATTGGGGTTACCAGTAAAAGATCGTGATTGGATTGTGGTAGGCACAGACCCCGCTACGCTACTCTCTCTCGGTTATCAGCAAGTAGGCAAAGATTTTCCGGTTTTTCTCAATCCTAAAACAAAAGAAGAATATGCGCTTGCCCGAACAGAACGTAAATCTAGCGCAGGTTACACTGGCTTTATTTGTGATTTCTCCCCAACAATCACATTAGAACAAGATTTAATTCGACGAGATCTCACTATTAACGCGATGGCTCAAAGCGAAGACGGTGAAATTATCGATCCTTATGGCGGAAAACAAGATTTAGAAAATCGAATTTTACGCCATATTTCTCCCGCTTTTTCAGAAGATCCTTTACGTGTATTGCGCGTGGCACGCTTTGCAGCCCGTTATCATTCTCTCGGTTTCAAAATTGCCTCGGAAACATTAGCTCTAATGACAGAACTTGCCCTATCGGGAGAATTACAACATCTCACGGCGGAACGCGTTTGGCTAGAAACAGAAAAAGCCTTAAACGAAAAAAATCCTGAAATTTATTTTGAAACCTTACATAAAACAGGCGCATTAAGCGTTTTATTTTCTGAAATTGATGCCCTTCATGGGGTGCCAAATCCAGTAAAACATCATCCCGAAGTGGACAGTTTTATTCATACCATGTTGGTATTAAAACAAGCGGTTAATTTGACTGAAAATAACCCTATCCTAAATAAAAGTGAGGTTCGTTTTGCGGCTATTTGTCATGATCTTGGCAAGGCTCTTACACCTCAAAATATTCTTCCTCATCATTATGGGCATGAACAAGCTGGCATAAAACCGACTAGATCATTGTGCAAACGCTTGAAGGTTCCAAGTTATTTTCAAGAACTTGCAGAACTGACTTGTGAATTTCACACGCATATTCACAAAGCCTTTGAGCTTCGAGCTGAAACCGTCATAACGCTGTTTAATCGTTTTGATGTGTGGAGAAAACCACAACGCTTTCAAGAATTTCTACAAGTATGTCTAGCTGATACTCGAGGTAGAACTGGTTTTGAAACTAAAGACTATCCACAAATAGATTACATCAATCAGTTATTACATACGGCAAATGAAGTAGATGTACAGCAAGTTATTGCCGATGGATTTGAGAAACAAGCAATCAAAAATGAATTAACGAAACGAAGAATCTTAGCGGTTAAACAAACAAAAACGAATTACCCAACAAATTAACAAATAAAAGTAACTTTACTCAATTAAACTAAATCCTTAAAATATGCGAGCTTATTAACTTGATGAATAATATGAAAACGTTTAAATTTCTCACCGCACTTTTTGTCACTGCGATTCTAACCGCTTGCACATTAGATATGGAACGTCCTACTAATGTACAATACATTGATAAAACGGATGCGATATGGCAACAACATTTACAAAAGATTCAAAAAATTCAATCCTATCAAGCCAAAGGACAAATTGGTTATATCAGTCCTACAGAACGTTTTTCTAGCCGCTTTGAATGGCAATACCAAAATCCAAAATCTTATACGCTTAAACTCTATTCTTTAATCAGTAAATCTACCCTGTTGATTCAAATGCATCAAAGCGGGATGACAATTTCCGATAACAACGGTAATCAACAATCTGCAGCCAATGCGAAACAATTATTACAAGAGATCATTGGAATGGACATTCCTTTAGAACATTTAGTTTATTGGTTGAAAGGCCAACCAGCAATGAATGCAGATTATCAAGTTGGCACCAACCATTTACTTGGTGCATTTACTTATCATGTGGATGGTTCTCAATGGACGGCAGATTATCTAACCTATCACTCAAATAATTCGATGCCTGAAAATATTTTGCTGAAAAATGACAGCACGAAACAAACCTTAAAAATTCGCGTAGACGAGTGGATTTACTAATGAATACATTAATGAAATCACATCAATTTTCTACCGCACTTTGCCAAAATACAACAGAATCAAATGGGCAGCCATTACGCTTCCCTAGCCCAGCCAAACTGAATTTATTTCTTTATATCAATGGAAAATTGCCGAACGGCTATCATGAATTACAAACGCTTTTCCAATTTTTAGATTTTGGCGATTGGTTAGACATTAGTATTCGGGAACAAGATAATCAAATTGTTTTAACGCCAGAAATTCCAAATCTAAAAACGGAAAATAATCTAATTTATCGAGCCGCAAAACTTTTACAAGAAAAAGCCAATATTCAATTGGGTGCGAATATTCATTTAGATAAAATTCTTCCAATGGGAGGCGGTGTTGGTGGTGGTTCATCCAATGCAGCAACCGCATTAGTCGCTTTAAATTATTTATGGCAAGCCAATTTATCCATTGATGAACTAGCAAAATTGGGATTAACATTAGGCGCGGATGTGCCAATATTTGTACATGGACACGCAGCTTTTGCTGAAGGCGTTGGGGAAAAAATCACTTATTGTGAACCTGCCGAAAAATGGTTTGTTATATTAAAACCCGATGATTCAATATCGACGGCTGTCATCTTTCAAGATCCAAATTTACCACGTAATACACCGAAAAAATCCCTCGAACAACTTTTGAGTGAACCTTATAAAAACGATTGCGAAAAAGTTGTGATAAATCATTATTCAAACGTTGAAAAAGCGTTAAACTGGTTGCTACAATATGCGCCGGCAAGATTAACAGGAACGGGAGCCTGTGTTTTTGCTGAATTTGATCATGAAGCAGAAGCGCAAGCGGTATTTAGAAAAAAACCAGAAGCATTTTTTGGTTTCGTCGCTAAAGGACTCAATGTGTCTCCCTTGCACGCAATGTTGAAGCAGCTATCATCAACTCATACTCATCGACAATCTAAACCTGAGGTTTTATAAAATGCCTGACATTAAACTCTTCGCGGGTAATGCTACACCTGAACTTGCAAAACGTATTTCTGAACGTTTATATATTTCACTAGGCGATGCAACAGTCGCTCGTTTCAGCGATGGAGAAATTCAAGTTCAAATTAATGAAAATGTGCGTGGTGCGGATGTATTTATCATCCAATCAACTTGTGCGCCAACCAATGATAACTTGATGGAATTGGTTGTGATGGTAGATGCGTTACGTCGCGCATCTGCTGGTCGTATTACTGCCGTAATTCCTTATTTCGGCTATGCTCGCCAAGATCGTCGTGTTCGTTCTGCTCGTGTGCCTATTACCGCTAAAGTTGTGGCAGATTTACTTTCAATTGTTGGTATTGACCGTGTCTTAACCTGTGACCTACACGCAGAACAAATCCAAGGTTTCTTTGATGTTCCCGTAGACAACGTATTTGGTTCGCCAGTTTTAATTCACGATATTTTGAAAAAATCTGATCTTAAAAATCCAATTGTTGTTTCCCCAGATATTGGCGGCGTTGTACGTGCTCGCGCTGTCGCTAAATTATTAAATGATACGGATATGGCTATTATTGACAAACGTCGCCCTCGTGCAAACGTAGCACAAGTGATGCATATTATCGGTGATGTTGCAGATCGTGATTGTATTTTGGTTGATGATATGATTGATACTGGCGGTACGCTTTGTAAAGCGGCAGAAGCATTAAAAGAACGTGGTGCAAAACGTGTTTTTGCTTATGCAACTCACGCCGTTTTCTCTGGTGCAGCAGCCAAAAATTTAGCCAGCGATGCCATTGATGAAGTTGTAGTTACTGACACGATTCCTCTATCAGAAGAAATAAAAGCGATCGGTAAAGTTCGCGTGCTTACGCTTTCTTCCATGCTGGCAGAAGCCATTCGCCGCATTAGCAACGAAGAATCTATTTCTGCGATGTTTAACTAAATTAAAATTTCAATAAAAAATACCGCACTTTTATTGCCAAAGTGCGGTATTTTTTTTATCTATTTTATTCCACAGTCACACGCGCAAATTTTCGTTTACCCACTTGGTAAACATTTGTGCCTTTCGGTGCATTATCTTTTACGTTATCGACTTTTTCACCATTGATTTTTACACCGCCTTGTTGAGCAGAGCGAATCGCTTCAGAAGTGGAAGGAACAAGACCAGCTTCTTTTAATAAGGTGGCTAAACCAATTTCGCCAGAAAACGTAAATTCAGGCATTTCATCAGGCATTGCGCCTTTTTGGAAACGGTTAATAAATTCTTGTTCTGCAGCGTTTGCTGCCTCTTCATTGTGGAAACGTGCAATTAATTCTTTTGCTAATAAGATTTTTACATCACGTGGATTTTTGCCGTTTTCTACTTCCGATTTTAATTGTGCAATTTCACTTAATGGACGGAATGAAAGAAGGTTATACCAATCCCACATGAGTTCATCAGAAATTGACATCACTTTACCGAACATATCGCTTGGTGCTTCCGTTACGCCAATATAGTTACCAAGTGATTTAGACATTTTTTTCTCGCCGTCTAAGCCAACGAGTAATGGGAGTGTAATCGCAACCTGTGGTTTTTTGCCTGCTGATTTTTGTAATTCACGACCAACAAGTAAGTTGAATTTTTGGTCTGTACCGCCTAGTTCCACATCTGCATCTAATGCAACGGAATCGTAGCCTTGCAGTAATGGATAAATAAATTCATGGATGGCAATGGGTTGGTTGTTGCCAAAGCGTTTTTTGAAGTCGTCGCGTTCAAGCATACGTGCAACAGTGTAGTTGCTTGCAAGGCGAATCATACCTTCTGTACCAAGTTTGCTTAACCATTCAGAGTTGAAGACGATTTTGGTTTTTTGAGGATCGAGAATTTTATAAATTTGCTCTTTATAGGTTTCCGCATTGCGCAATACATCTTCACGGCTGAGCGGAGGACGAGTCGCATTTTTACCTGATGGATCGCCCACCATTCCAGTAAAATCGCCAATTAAGAAATAGACTTCATGACCGAGTTGTTGAAATTGACGTAATTTGTTTAATACAACAGTATGTCCTAAATGAATATCTGGTGCGGTTGGATCTGCGCCTAATTTTACTTTTAATGGGCGATTTTCTTTCAGTTTTTCGATTAAATCCGCTTCTGAAAGGATTTCATCAGTACCACGCTTTAGTTCCGCGAGAACGGTATTAATGTCAGTCATTATTACTTCCTAATTATGTTTTTTGAAAGGTTTTATTATAGGGATTCTTGGCGATTTGTGAATAAAAAAAACGCCTATTTGTGGGGAAATAGGCGGGAATGTTGGAGTGATTATCTAATATTGTTGTTGGAATGATTAGATGATAATTGTTATCAATAATGTTGTCAATAAATAAATGAAAATAATTCTCAAAAAAATATTATTTTATATAAGGCACCGATTCTATCAAAGAAAGTGCGGTAGGAATTTCATTAGAAATTTCAAATTGTCCCACATAAGCATAGGCTTCAACACCTTGTTCCATTGCTTCTTTTAATAAGCGATCATATTCAGGATCAATATATTCTGCGATTTTGAAACGATCAAACCCATTATGTAACCCAGCAAATAGCACCACTGCTCTATGACCTTGTTTTTTCATTGCGAGTAATTCACGAACGTGTTTTTGTCCACGCGTAGTAACCGCATCGGGGAACATACCTAAATTACCTTTTACAAGCGTGATTGATTTCACTTCTACATAACAATCAGGCAAACCCTCGCCTTTTAGTAAGAAATCAATTCGGCTATTTTCTTCGCCGTATTTCACTTCAGGATAAATTTCATCATACATTGCTAATTCTTTGATTTGTTTATTTTGCAATGCTTCAAAGACAAGCTGATTAGAACGATGCGTATTGATACA
The DNA here is from genome assembly GCF_019703545.1 of Haemophilus influenzae. NCBI lineage: Bacteria > Pseudomonadati > Pseudomonadota > Gammaproteobacteria > Pasteurellales > Pasteurellaceae > Haemophilus > Haemophilus influenzae. Next base: position 1,650,395 of record NZ_AP018771.1, read on the forward strand.
ACAAAGTTGTCCATTTGCAAGTTGTGTGAGCTCCCAAGAATGGGGATATTTGCGGGTTTGGCTATCAGAATGTGAATACCAAATGGTATCGCCTTTTTCACCGCAGCCAGTCATCGCACCTGTATTGGCGCAATGAATTGTCATCACATCACCAGTTGGTAGTTCAATATCCGCAAGAAAGCGTTTGTAACGACGAATTAATTTTGCCGATTGTAAAGCTGGAAGTTGCATAAAGTTCCTTATTTAAGTTTTTCTAAACGTTGTAAAATAGCGTTGTCGTTCATAGCTTGCATTTTTTTCATTCTCAAAGAAAGTAAGAATGCCGCAAAAGTGAGCGAGACCACAAAGGCAATCCAGAAACCTTTCGCATCAATGTGTGGCACAAGCCAATCTGTACGACCTAGCGTATAACCAAGTGGCACACCAATTACCCAATAAGAGAAAAGGGTAATGTATAAAATGACTTTAGTATCTTTATAACCACGTAAAATACCACCAACCACCATTTGAATGGTATCTGAAAATTGATAAAGTGCGGCAAATAATAATAGATTTGCTGCCATGGCGATGACAATTTCATCTGTCACGAAGATCGATGCAATTTCATAACGGAAAAAAATCGTAATTAATGCAGTAACAATTGTCACAGTTAGCCCTAATAATAATGCGGCATAGCCAATTTTCTTCGCATTTTGTGGAGAACCTGCACCCAATGCTTGTCCAACTAAAATCGTCGTTGCCATACCAATCGACATAGGGAACATAAAAATAAAAGAACTAGTATTCAGCGTAATTTGATGGCTTGCCACAATAGTTGCACCCAGCGGAGAAAGCATTAAGGACGTAAGTGCATATAACGCCACTTCGCAACAAATTGCAATGGCAATGGGTAATCCTAAACGCAGTAATTTTTTAAGTGTTTTCGGATTTGGCATTTCAATTAATTGACTAAATACTTTTAGTGAACGTTCTTGAGTATTCGTGTAGGAATAGAAAATCATCATTAAGCACATTGCCCAGTTCACAATAGCTGTCGCAATACCACAGCCCACCGCACCAAAAGCAGGCATACCAAATTTTCCATAAATAAAAATGTAATTAAGCGGAATATTAATCAATAAACCTAAAAAGGTAATGACCATCGCAGGCTTGGTTTTCTCAATCCCATCATTTAAACAACGAAAATTAATCAGCATCAAATAAGCTGGCAATCCCCACAACATCGCGTGTAAATAATCGCGTGCTAAATCTGACATTTTGCTTTCCATTTGCATATATTGCAGCGGAATTTCACAGAAATAAATCAGTAAACCTAAAGGAATACTCACGCCTAACACAAGCCAAATGCCTTGGCGAACTTGATGTGCAATGCGATGGTGTTGGCCTGAACCATTCAAATAAGAAATTGTAGGCGGCAATGCCAACAATAAACCTTGCCCAAAAAACATCAATGGCATCCAAATTGAAGCACCAATAGAAATGGCTGCCATATCAGTGGAACTCACTCGCCCCGCCATAATGGTATCCGCTAATCCCATTGAGTTTTGTGCAATTTGCGCTAATAAAATAGGCAAGGAAATTTTAATCAACTTTTTAATATCAGTGTGGTATTGAGATAAAAGACGAAAATTCATAAATTTGATATACTGCTAAAAATTTTTAGAAAAGGAAAAAATTATGTTTACTGGAATTGTCCAAGGCACCGCCCCTATCCACTCCATTAAAGAAAAGGCTAATTTTAGAACACAAGTAGTAAAATTACCACCTGAAATGCGTAAAGATCTGGAAATTGGCGCATCAGTAGCAAATAACGGCGTATGTTTAACTGTAACTGAAATTAACGGCGATCTGGTTAGCTTTGATCTGATGCAAGAAACTTTAAAAATTACAAATCTAGGCACAGTAAAAGTGGGCGATTATGTGAATATCGAACGTGCTATGCAAATGGGAACGGAAATTGGCGGACATTTATTATCTGGTCATATTTATTGCACCGCAAAAATTTCAGATATTATCGCTAGTGAAAATAACCGACAAATTTGGTTTGAACTGCCAAGTGCGGATGTGATGAAATATATTTTAACGAAAGGATTTGTTGCGGTAGATGGCATTAGCCTCACTATTGGCGAAGTAAGAGACACTCAATTCTGTGTAAATTTAATCCCTGAAACTTTGCAACGAACCTTAATGGGGCAACGTAAAGTGGGCGATATTGTGAATATTGAAATCGATCCTCAAACGCAAGCCATTGTAGATACGGTAGAAAATTATTTGCAGTCAAAAAATTTTTAGTTCATTTAAAAATATTCGGTAATTGAATAGAGAATAGGCATAAAGCCTATTCTCACATCATCAAGTGTTACTGCAACGCTTTCTCAATCTTTTCAAATAAATCTTTTGAAAGATTTTCTACGACACTTAGGCGTTCTAAAGCACGTTTCATCAAGGTTTGGCGTTGAGCATCAAAGCGAGAAAAACGAATTAATGGCTCGATTAAACGTGCAGCCACTTGCGGATTACTTTCATTTAAACGGATTAACACATCTGTTAAGAAACGATAGCCAGAACCGCTTACGTTGTGAAATGCTTTTAAATTGTGATTTGCAAAGCTACCTACTAATGCACGTAAACGGTTTGGATTGTTGAAGTTAAAACTTGGGTGATCCATTAATAACTGAATAATTTCCAACACATTTTCATCTGGGCGAGTGGCTTGTAATGCAAACCATTTATCCATTACTAATCCATCGTGCTGCCATTTTTGTTCAAAATCAGCTAACAACGCATCTCTACAAGGTAATGCCGCTTTAGTTGCAACACTTAATGCCGCCAATGTATCTGTCATATTATTCGCATTATTGTAGTGTTTTTGTACTAGGTTGTTACCCAAATTAGTATAAGCCAAATAAGTTAAGCAAAGATTACGCATTGCACGCAAGGCGATGTCTTGTTGCGTAACTTGATACTCATCAAGACGAATATGGGTATAAACACGCAAGAAATCATCTTTTAAAGATTCTGCAATTTGAGCTTGCATAAATGCTCTTGCTGCTGAAATACCATCAGGATCGATGGTTTTGAAACCTTCCGCAAATTCCATTTCTTTCGGCAGTGTGAGAATTAATGTTGCCAGTTCAATATCTTTCTCATAATGGTTCAGAACATAAGAAAGTGCGGTTAAAATTTCAGGCGAAATTTCTAGTGCCTCGCCTTGTTGGAAACGCACAACATTACGACGTAATTCTTGCGCAAATAGCATTTGTGCCGCATCCCAACGGATAAATTGATTGCCTGCAAATTTAAGCAAGCCTAATAACTGCTCCGTTTTATAATCATAATCAAGTTTTACTGGCGCGGAGAAATCACATAATAATGCTGGAATTGGGCGACCATAAATGCCGTGAAACTCAAAGACTTGGTCTTTTTCAGTAACATTTAATACATCACTCAACAATTCGCCATTATGTTGTAACATTTGTTTCGTGCCATTCGCATCATAAAGTGCGATTTTTAATGGAATATGTAAATTCACTTTTTCCATTTGATCTGCGGTTGGCGGTGTGGATTGTGAAACCGTTAAACGATAAGTATGCGTTTTTTCGTCATAAGCATCGCTAATCAATAATTCTGGTGTACCCGATTGGCTATACCAACGGCGGAATTGATTTAAATCGAGGTTATTTGCTCGTTCCATCGCAGAAACAAAGTCTTCACAGGTTGCCGCTTTGCCATCATTTTCAGCAATATAAAGCTGCATCCCTTTTTGGAAGCCTTGCTCCCCTAATAAAGTGTGCAACATACGAATCACTTCCGCCCCTTTTTCATATACGGTTACGGTATAAAAATTATTCATTTCAATCACTTTTTCAGGGCGAATTGGGTGTGACATTGGGCTTGCATCTTCGGCAAATTGCACGGTACGTAAAAATTTCACATTATTAATGCGATTCACAGCACGCGAACCTGTATCAGAAGAAAATTCTTGATCGCGGAAAACCGTTAAGCCTTCTTTCAAACTTAATTGGAACCAATCACGGCAAGTCACACGATTGCCTGTCCAGTTATGGAAATATTCGTGTGCAATCACACTTTCAATGGCAAGATAATCCTCATCGGTTGCCGTTTGTGGATTGGCTAATACAAATTTAGAATTAAAAATATTCAACCCTTTGTTTTCCATTGCACCCATATTAAAAAAATCGACGGCAACGATCATGTAAATATCTAAGTCGTATTCTAAATTAAAGCGATCTTCATCCCATTTCATCGCTTTTTTCAAACTTTCCATTGCCCAAGTTGCACGGTTAAGATTACCGCGATCCACGTAAAGCTCTAACGCAACTTCACGGCCACTTTTAGTAATAAATTTATCTTGTAATAAATCAAAATCCCCCGCCACTAAAGCAAATAAATAGCTTGGTTTTGGGAATGGATCATTCCATTCCACCCAATGGCGACCATCTTCTAATTCGCCACTTGCAATGCGATTGCCATTAGAAAGTAAGAATGGATATTTAATTTTATCTGCCGTAATTTTGGTTGTGTAACGCGCTAACACATCAGGACGATCAAGCATATAAGTGATTTGACGGAAACCTTCCGCCTCACATTGCGTACAAATGCCTTCGCCAGACTGATATAGCCCCTGTAATGAAGTATTTTCAGCTGGCATAAGGAAGGTCACAATTTCAAGTTCAAATTCTTCCGCACTTTTACCTTTTAAATCGAGCGTTAAACTCTCGCCATCTTGTTGATAGGCAGTAAATGGCTCGCCATTAAATTTAATAGAAGAAAACTGGAAGCTATGCCCGTCTAAACGCAAAGAAGTCGCTTCATTATTTAAGCGTTGGAATTTTGAGGTTGCGGTTACCACAGTATGTTTAGGATCAAGTTGAAAATCTAAATAAATGTCTGTGACCGTAAAATCTGGTTGTTTGTAATCTTTTCTATATTTTGCTTTGGCTAACATAATTTGACCTACTTTTGATGAAAGAAAATGTAAATACGTTTTGTTATCTTAAACTTGGTTTTTCACGAAAAATTTTTTCTTGAATCGCTTCCGTAACAAAAGCATTAAGAGAACGATCGCCTGCTATGATCGTAGCTTCTCTATGCAATTCCTCGCCAATTCGTACATTAAATACACCTTTAAAAGGCTTATTCGGTTCTTTACCTAATTCCAAACAATCTTGTAAATATAAATCAACAGATTGACGAAATTCTTTTTCTAGCTCAGATAATGACTCTGCTTCGTAAGTCACTAAATCACGAATGTAAGCAAGTTTGCCAAATAATATATTGTTTTCTAAATCCGCCTCAATCGTGCCAACATAACCTTTATAATTTAATAACTTCATAGAATACCTACCTGTTTTAATGATTCTTTCACTGACTTTAAAGCACCGCCTTTAATATAATTTTCAGGGTGGGGCTTGTGTAACAAAATCGTATGTTCGAGTGTTCTATTATAAAATCTCACTCGAGAGCCTGCCATTTCTCGCTTTTCATAACCTTGTTGAGCTAACAAAGAAACTAATTCATTCCAATTAAATGTAGATTTTGATTGTGCGAGCTTATCTAATAATTTTTCAGTTCGTCCCATATAAACTATCGCCCATTAATTTGGTATCAAGTATAGTTACTAAAATTTAAAAATCAAATAATTATAAAATAATCCCCATTAATACTTACATAAATAGCAAACGTTTGCTCAATATATGTAATCTATGCTATTCTACGCCACGTTTTTAATTAGTTGTAGGGTGGGCTTCAGCCCACTTTTGTTATGGCTAAATGGATAAAAAACGGTGGGCTAAATGAATAAAAATGGTGGGCTAAAGCCCACCCTACGATCTAACATAATTTGACCTATTCTTATAAAAATTGTGCTTAGGATAAAATTTTATCCTTAAAGTTGCAATGGTATTTTCCTATAAAAGCCATTTGGCAAACGTTTGCTCAATATATGTAATCTATGCTATTCTATGCCACGTTTTTAATTAGAAAATTGAGAAAATAGCATGTCAAACACTGCACAAATTGCCGTTGTAATGGGTTCCAAAAGCGATTGGGCTACCATGCAAGAGGCAACTCAGATTTTAGATGAATTAAAAGTACCTTATCATGTGGAAGTCGTCTCTGCTCATCGTACGCCTGATAAACTTTTTGAATTTGCTGAAAATGCACAAAAAAATGGCTACAAAGTGATTATTGCTGGGGCTGGCGGTGCGGCACATTTACCTGGTATGATCGCAGCGAAAACCCTTGTGCCAGTGCTGGGCGTGCCAGTAAAAAGTTCTATGTTAAGTGGCGTAGATAGCCTTTATTCAATTGTGCAAATGCCAAAAGGGATTCCAGTCGGAACATTAGCAATTGGCCCTGCGGGTGCCGCAAATGCTGGATTGTTAGCCGCACAAATTCTAGCAAGTTGGGATGCAGAATTGCTTTCACGCTTGCAATCTTTCCGTGAAAGCCAAACTCGTGCTGTACTGGACAATCCCGATCCACGCACATAAAAACATCTTTAGATCTGACCGCACTTTTAAAGTGCGGTTGTTTTTTTCGTAAATTTAACGAGAAATATTATGCAAAACTCCACCTTATACCCAACGGTTTATGTACTTGGCAACGGACAACTCGGCAGAATGTTAGGTTACGCAGGCACACCTTTAGATATTTATGTTGAACCCTTAGCCTTCAATGCGCCAGTTTTTGACTTACCTGAAAATGCGATCATCACGGCAGAAATTGAACGCTGGGAAAAAATGCCTTTAACTGAATTACTCGGCAATCATAAAAACTTCGTCAATCAACATGTATTTGGATTATTGGCCGATCGTTTTACGCAAAAATCCTTACTTGATGAACTCAATCTTTCTACCTCGCCTTGGTGTTTATTAAAAGATAAAACGCAATGGAATGATGTTTTCCAAATTGTTGGCGAGAAAGTTGTCGTCAAACGTAGAACAGGCGGATATGATGGGCGTGGTCAATGGATTATCAGCGATGAAAACAAAGCGGACATCACTGATGACTTATTTGGTGAAGTGATCGCAGAAAAATTTATTCCTTTCGATTATGAAGTTTCTATTGTAGGCGCAAGATTTAAAAATGGCGAAAAGCGTTTTTATCCCGTTACGCATAACCTGCAACAAAATGGTATTTTGCGTTACAGTGTGGTTGATAGTGCATTTCCTCAACAATCCGCACAACAAAAACAAGCTGAAACAATGCTCGGCAAAATTATGGATAAATTAGGCTATGTGGGTGTGATGGCAATGGAATGTTTTGTTGTAGGCGACAAATTACTAATTAACGAACTTGCGCCTCGCGTACATAACAGTGGACATTGGACACAACTGGGATGTGCTATTAGTCAATTTGAATTACATTTACGCGCGCTACTTGATTTGCCAACACCTGACTTACAAATTTTTGCCCCAAGTGTAATGGTAAATTTAATTGGCACAAACCATAATCCAAAATGGCTTAATATACCTTTTGCACAACTTCATTGGTACGGTAAAGAAGTGAGGGCTGGGCGTAAGGTTGGGCATATCAATCTTTCTCATCCCAATAAAGCAGTCATTATTCAACAATTAGAAAAACTTCGCGCTGAATTACCCGAAGATTATCAATCGGGATTAAATTGGGCGGTTGAAAAACTAAAATAATGTAAAAAATGACCGCACTTTTTGATGAATATTTAAAAATATCAAAGTGCGGTTAATTTTTATAAAAATCTTTCTTGATAAAATAAAACGGCTGAAGTATAAAATTATCCACCACACAACTGATACATAAGGAAAAGCTATGTTTGAACATATTAAAGCGGCACCAGCCGATCCAATCTTAGGCTTAGGCGAAGCATTCAAATCCGAAACTCGCGAAAATAAAATCAATTTGGGCATTGGCGTTTATAAAGATGCGCAAGGCACAACCCCAATTATGTGTGCAGTGAAAGAAGCAGAAAAACGCTTATTTGATAAGGAAAAAACGAAAAATTATCTGACTATCGATGGTATTGCGGATTATAACGAACAAACAAAAGCGTTACTTTTCGGTAAAGATTCTGAAGTCATCAAATCTAATCGTGCGAGAACAGTACAAAGTTTAGGCGGAACAGGCGCATTACGCATTGCGGCAGAATTTATTAAACGTCAAACTAAAGCACAAAATGTTTGGATCAGCACACCAACATGGCCAAACCACAATGCGATTTTCAATGCCGTCGGTATGACAATTCGTGAATATCGTTATTATGATGCTGAACGCAAAGCCCTTGATTGGGATCATTTACTTGAAGATTTAAGCCAAGCAAGCGAAGGCGATGTGGTGCTTTTACACGGTTGTTGCCATAATCCGACTGGTATTGACCCAACCCCTGAACAATGGCAAGAATTAGCCGCACTTTCAGCAAAAAATGGCTGGTTGCCGCTCTTTGACTTTGCTTATCAAGGTTTAGCCAATGGCTTAGATGAAGATGCTTATGGCTTGCGTGCTTTTGCGGCAAACCACAAAGAATTGTTAGTAGCGAGTTCATTCTCGAAAAACTTTGGTTTATACAATGAGCGTGTAGGCGCCTTTACTCTTGTGGCTGAAAATGCAGAAATTGCATCAACCGCATTAACACAAGTGAAATCAATTATTCGTACACTCTACTCTAACCCTGCATCTCACGGCGGCGCAACTGTAGCAACAGTATTAAATGACACTCAACTTCGCCAAGAGTGGGAAAATGAATTAACTGAAATGCGTGAACGTATCAAAAAAATGCGTCATTTATTCGTTCAGTTATTAAAAGAATATGGTGCAGAACAAGATTTCAGCTTTATCATTGAACAAAACGGTATGTTCTCTTTCAGTGGATTAACAGGGGAACAAGTGGATCGCTTAAAAGAAGAATTTGCAATTTATGCTGTTCGTTCTGGTCGTATCAATGTGGCTGGTATTACTGAAGATAATATTCGCTATTTATGTGAAAGCATTGTGAAAGTGCTTTAATAGGGTTAGAAATAATATCCTCTAAAATATTGTAAGTAAAAAATAAAGCCTTGATTATCAAGGCTTTAATTTTATTTAATCATTAATAAATTCTCGGCAATGGTTCATTTGTTGGTAAATCTAATAATTTCTGTGGCTAATTCGTTAATAAATCCATGATGATGGGATGAAATCAAAATGGGTAAGGAAAGCTCACGCAAAAGTGCGGTCAATTTTTCAGTGTTTTTTCGATCTAATCCATTGGTGGGTTCATCTAATAATAAAATTTTTGGCTGCATCGCTAAAACACCCGCAAGTGCCGTGAAATTTTTCTCACCACCAGATAGGGTATGCACCATACGATCTTTTAAACCTGTGATACCAAGACGTTCTAATTGCTGCTCTGCAATATGATATGCCTGCTCTCTAGGCATATTTTGGTTTAATGGCCCGAAGGCAACATCATCCAACACTGTTGGGCCAAAAAGTTGATCATCGGCATTTTGAAAACAAATACCAATCGTGCCACGAAAGGGTGCAAAATCTTTTTCTTCACGACAAACTTGGTCAAATAGTTTAATTTCCCCTTTGGTTACAGGAACAAATCCCAACAAAGCAAGGAGTAAAGTGGTTTTTCCTGAACCAATTTCCCCTTGTACGAAAAGACGTTTTTGACCTTCCAAGGTAAAACTCAAATCTTGAATAATCGCTCTACCATTGCGTTCTATATAAAGATTATTTACAGCTAACATGTTATTTTTCTCTCTTTTTGCCGAACTGAAAACCACGACATTTTAACGCCATTTGCGCAGTTTCAGCTTTCAGCAGAGCATGAATCAATAATAAAGCGACACTTTGAGCCGTCACATAAAGGGTTCGGCGATTAAGCCCAGGACGAAATCCACGAGCTCGCATGGCAATATCCATTTTTTGACGCAGTTCGCCAAGCAGTGCAATGTAACGTACAGTCAGCACAAAAAGTTGAATTAATTTTTCTGGCAAAGGCAATTTACCAATGGCTTGAACAAGTACTGCATCATTAATATTCCACAAAAAAAGCCAAAGAGAAATCAGCAATAAATGAGTCCGTAAACTTAATTTTTCTGCTAATTCGATGCCTTGAAAATTGAGTTCAATGCCATTTTCTCCAATTTGCCAACTTAATGTTGCCCACATTAAAGCAATAAAAATGACTAAAGCAAACCAACGTTTAAGGTAAGGCAAAAAAGATTTTTGACTGAGCTGCAGTGAAATAAAAAAGAGAGAAACTGCAAGCACATTAAGGGAGATAAGCCAAGTAAGATCATTCAATCCACTAATGATTAGCCCCCAGATAAACAGATAAATCAACCTAAAGTGCGGTTGAAATAAGCGATGAATTTTCATTAAGAGACATTCTGGGTACGATTCATGACTTCAGGATACATTTTACCAAGCAAGGTAATCACCCCTACGCTGATAATACTATCCAAAATAAATACCGGAAGATGAGAGACTAGCAAGAGCCAAACAAGATTCAGATAACTTTTTCCACCATCTAACATCAGCACAAAAGAAGCAAGCGCGCCTGCCCCGCCAACGCCAATAACGCCAGCACCAATACCGACTAATAAGCGATCTTTTAATGCCATGTGCGGTTGTAAACGAGAACGGAAAAGATAATAAGCGATCACAGCTGGTATTGCCATCACGCAAAGATTGACACCTAACACGGCAAATCCGCCAAAAGAAAAGAAGATGACTTGCAATAAAAGTGCGATAAGAAACGCAGGAAAAACAGCCCACCCAAGGAATAAACCAGCCATACCATTTAAAATTAAATGCACGCTACCAATTCCTACAGGCACATGAATGGTTCCTGCCACAAAAAATGCAGCGGCAAAAAGTGCGGTGAGCGGTAAACGTTCTGATTCTAAACGACGTAACCCCACAGCAATGCCCGCAACAGCAAGCACTGCGCCAGCTAATAAAATAGGCGTATGTAACACGCCTTCAGATAAATGCATTAAATACGTCCTTGTTTAATTTTACGCGCATTACGTAAAGCAATAAGTCCAGCAATACCAACGATATAACCGATTCCACCTAAAATATCATGCAAATAAATTTTATCTTTTAAATGTGCAATATCTTCACGAAGCAGCATTAAATCTGCACCGCTTTGATTTTCGGCAGAGGTATGAGCGGCAACCACTGACGCACGGTGTCCTTCATCGCCTTCCACCACCACTTTTAAGGTTGTGTGTGGCACATCAGCAATAGAAAGCTTAAATGCACCTTGGCGGTCTGTTTTTCCAGTTAAAACGGGATCAGAAACACCTGAGCGGAAAACTTCTAAATAAGTTTCAGCTGCTGGGGTCATATCAGAATAATAGGATTTGCCAGAGAGTGTTTGCCCATCATATTGGGCAAACACATAAAGTGCGTGGGCATAAGCATTCGGGAGATAGCAAGCCGCAAAAAGTGCGGTTAAAAAAGCAAATTTTTTCATCCCAAATCCATATTATTGTGCGTCAAAAGTTAGCATATATTCCACAGTTCGACGATCGTAATCCGCATTATTTGTTACTTTTTCCTCAAACTCTGCCCATACTTTGTTGAAGCCTTTAGTTGGCGTAAATTGAGCGATACCTTTTTCATTAGTTAAATTGAACGGTGCATCTTCACTCACACCCACTTTAATGCCTTGAACGGGTTTACCATTATGTAAAACAAGGATAGAAAGCGGTTTATTCGCTTGTGCTTTTTCTTGAGGAATCAATTCGTAAGCTTGTTGATGAGATTTGAAAGATTCAGCATCCCATTTCAAAATCGCTTTACCAAATTTAACAGGATTGGTACTAAATTCTGCTGTTGGTTCTTCACGTTTTGTTTTTTCAACGTATTTACCGCTTGGTAATTTTGACCATACACCATTATCGAAATGAACGAAAACTAAATCTGATTTAGGCATAAGATAGGCTTCGCCATTTCTGAATTGGTAATCAACGGCAGTTAATTTGCCTTGCGAATTTAAGGCTTGGATAGATTTAAGTTTAGATTCTGGATAGGTTTCAGTTTGTTCATGTCCAAATTTCACCACGTATTCATCTTGCGATGAAGCAGGCTCAAGCCAAACATTGTGTGCGTTAGCAACAGACATACCTAAAAGTGCGGTTAATCCCACAGCGATTTTTTTCAATTCCATTTTGGATACTCCTTGTTTGTTTAAGAAAATCTAGGCGTATGATAAAATATGAAGTAACTTTAGAATCAAGTCATTTTTTAAGGAAATTGATGAAAATTGGAGCACTTGCTAAAGCCCTAGGCTGTACCGTAGAAACCATTCGTTATTATGAACAACAAGGTTTAATCCCGCCCCCAAAACGCACTTCAGGCAATTTTCGCCAATATAATGAAGAACACTTGCAACGTTTATCATTTATTTGTAACTGCCGAAATTTAGATATTTCATTAAGTGAAATAAAAAGCCTACTGAATTTAGAAAATGCCTCCAAACAACAAGCAGAAGAAATTAATCGTGTGTTAGATAAACACATTAAAGAGGTGGCAACAAGGATTCACGAACTCGCCCATTTACGGATGAAATTAATTGAATTACGTGAAAAAACAGTCTCGAATGATGAAGATCCAATGAAATTGCTATTGCAACATAGTGGCGTGAAATTTGTGCGATTAAAATAACCGCACTTTTAGATTATGGCTGACTAGATAAACGCTGTTTTGCTTCCTGATTACCTAATTCAGCCGCTTTTTTCAGCCATTCTAATGATTTTTCAGGTTGGTTTTGTAAGCGATAAATATTACTTAACATCATCATCGCATCCGTATCTTTAGCTCGAGCTGTACGTTCAAAAAGCTTAATGGCTTGCTCTGTATTTTGTTTGACGTAATCGCCACGTAGATACATAACGCCAAGGTTATTTAGCCCTTTCACACTGCCCTTCTCTGCCGCTTCGCTAAACCACCAATAAGCCTTTTCATAGTCTCTCACCGTGCCACGCCCAAGGTTATATAACATACCTAGATTGCTTTGAGCCGTTATATTTCCTTCTAACGCCATTGGATACATAATATTGAAAACGTCGATCCATTGTTGTTTATTGGCAAACTCTTGTGCCAAATTCATTCTTGCTTGATCATCCATTTTCGGACTCGCTGTAACATCAACGGTTTTCATTGCCCAAATAGGCAAACTAAAACAAAGTAATACTATATGAAAAAATAACTTCAGTTTCATTTACAAGGTTGCTACTAAAAGTAAAATAAAAAACACGGCAGTAATCGCAAATTCGATTAGTCCAACTTGCATAACAGAAAGCTTTTTAGTGGGCAAATAAACGGCTCGCACTAATCCAGGCACAAAAGCTAATGCTAAAATAAATTGTTGCGAAACCACAAAAATCAGCGCACATAATAAGTGAAAAATCACTGATGCCCAAAAATAACGTGGATTTTTTCGTTCACGCATCATTGATTTTACATAAAGTGTTGTTCCAATAAAAAATAATGTTGGATAAATCGCCACCCAAAGTATTTTTTCATCAAAAGTTCGGTCAGAAAAGTAATAGGATCCCATTCCAGCTAGAGCAAAAATTAAGATCCCTGCCAAGTCATTCCATAAATTGCGCTCATCTTTTTTCTTGGTGAAATAAATATTCACCGCAACAAACGGTAACATGGCAAACATAAAATAAAGCACTTGCCAATTATAAATTAACGCGGGAATCGCAAAAATCACGGCGGCAGCAAAATAAATCACAGACCATTTTTTATATAACTCAAAATTTTTACCTTTAAACAAATTCAAAAAAGGATAAGTCATCAAATAAAGCGAAAACCATCCTAATAATAAAAATAAGTGTGCCCATACTGGATTAGCAAGCAACATACCGTAAATAAAAGGCACCAATGCCATAACAATAGCACCGTGCTGATTAGAAATAAGCAGTTTCATAATAATTAAATAATTGAGAATAATTGTCGGATATTTTAGCCTAGTAAAGAGGATTTTACAAAGCAGTAAAGGCTATTTAGAATAGAAGAAAACACCCCAAAGGAGAACCCTATGACAATTCAACGCATTTTACCCAGTGCACGTTTAAGTGAAGTTTCAATTCATAACAACCTCGCCTATTTTGCAGGGCAAGTTCCAGAATTAACCATCGAGCAAAATGCCTACGAACAAACCAAAGAAGTATTAGGTTTAATTGATAAATTGTTAGCAGAAATTGGCTCCAATAAAAGAAATATTTTAACTGCGCAAATTTTCTTAGCTGATATGAAAGATTATGCACAATTAAATCAAGCTTGGGATGAATGGGTCGATCATGTTAGCCCACCAAGTCGAGCGACAGTGGAAGCTAAATTAGCGGATCCTCGTTGGAAAGTTGAAATTGTTATTATTGCAACTTGTTAGTTTTTTAAGCCGAATAAACAGGAGAATATTATGGAAAATTTGACCAATGAAATTTGGGTAGCAATTGGTATCGCTTTTATTGTTGGATTATTTATTGGTTACATTATTGTGCGTTTAACCAAAGGCTCCGTAAAACATCAAGCTAAAACAGAAGCTGAATTAAAAACAGTTAAAACCCAACTTGATACACAAAAGGCGCAAATCGAAAAACATTTCGCAGAAAGTGCTGAGTTATTCAAAACCTTAATTAACGATTATCAAAAACTTTATCGCCACTACGCAACCTCTTCCAATAACTTACTGGGCGAAAAAGATCAAAAAGGTTTATTTACCCAACAGTTAATTACTGCAACAGATAAATCTCAAAATGAACAGCCTAGAGATTATTCGGAGGGTGCATCAGGCTTATTTAAAGAAAATAAAGAAGAAAATTAAAAAGTGCGGCTAAAAATAGAAATATTTTTAGCCGTTTATTATTCTATTATTGCGTTGATTTTTTAGATTTTTTCCATTTCCAAAAAAAGAATAGTACAAGTAACCCAATAAATATATAAATCACAATTTGACCTTTTTGAATTTGTGTATGTAGCCAATCTAAATTTTTAGCCCCCAATTCCCCAAGATAAATCCAAATAGGTACAGAAATAATCGCAGCACAGAAATCTATTAAAACAAAACGAACATAACTTACACGGCGTGTAATACCTGATACCATATAAATTGGAGCGCGTAAACCGGGTAAAAATCGTGCAACAAACAGTACTCGATTGCCATATTGACTGAATTTTTCACGCACCATTCTTAAACGCTGTAATGTTACGATTCTACGTATTGGTCGGAAACGTAAAATTTTCGTGCCATAAATTCGACCAAGCCAATACATACAGGAATCGCCAGCAAGCACACCAATCATACTAACCAGTAACATCAAATGAGAATTGACATTTTCTGGATAAAGCCCCGCAATGACACCACCTGAAACTAATGTTATATCTTCTGGAATAGGTACACCAAATCCACAAATAATTAAAACAAAAAGAACAGCCCAATAACCATATTCAGTAAAAAATCCAATTAAAAATTCCATTTGTTCCTGCTTTTTTATTATATTAATAGATGTGATAAAAAATTGGTTCACATTTTAATCTTTTCAAATCAAAAAGCCTAGAAAAAAGTTTGATTTGAAAATAAGGATATTCTATAATCCACCGCTCTCAAGGTTTGTCTTTGAGCGGTTTTTAGGAAAATTGCTGGGTCGCCTGCAATTTTCTTTCTTTTAACATTAATTTAAAGAGAACATTAAAATGGCATTTAAATTTAACGCTGAAGTTCGTACTGCGCAAGGTAAGGGTGCGAGCCGCCGCCTGCGTCATAATGGTCAAATTCCTGCAATCGTTTATGGTGGCAGCGAAGAACCCGTTTCAATCATCTTAAACCACGATGAATTAAACAACGCGCAAGCACATGAATCTTTCTATTCTGAAGTGATTACTTTAGTGATCGGTGGTAAAGAAGTTGCAGTTAAAGTACAAGCAATGCAACGTCACCCATTCAAACCAAAATTGGTTCACATTGACTTCAAACGCGCATAATTCTAGTTCACGCATTTAAATAAAATAACAAAAAAGCTAAGACATTCATCTTAGCTTTTTTCTTACATATTCATTGTTTCTCAATAAATATCTAAACTTTAATTTTTGATCAAATAACGATTTTTGCAAGTTATTACGAAGATATTGAAAATATGGCTGGGGTACTAGGATTCGAACCTAGGAATGCTGAGATCAAAACCCAGTGCCTTACCGCTTGGCGATACCCCAATTAGATAAATCTTTGATTGGATATAAAGAAGACTTTTTTGATAGTATGGCTGGGGTACTAGGATTCGAACCTAGGAATGCTGAGATCAAAACCCAGTGCCTTACCGCTTGGCGATACCCCAACGACTATTTGACTTACAAAGCGATAAATGGTGCGGGACGAGGGACTTGAACCCACACACCTCTCGGCGCCAGAACCTAAATCTGGTGCGTCTACCAATTTCGCCAGTCCCGCAAATTTGGTGGCTACAGCGAGATTCGAACTTGCGACCCCAACATTATGAGTGTTGTGCTCTAACCAACTGAGCTATGTAGCCATCACTTAATTTGCTTAACCATATCGGCTTTGCGGGGCGTATTATGCTAATTTTGATGATCCTCGTCAAATACTTTTTTACAAAAAAAGTAATTTTATGTTTGTTTGGTTATTAATGAAGCATATCACTTATTTTTTATTCATTTAAACAACTTATATGGCTTTCTCAACAGCCAAATTTTTCCTAATCCTATTTTTTCTTTTATGCGTTCATTTATTTGTTAATTAAAATTTATTTGACAAAAAATGATGAAATCGTTATTTCTATACCCACTATTCTAAAAAAAACACAACATCTAGGAATATCTTATGCCCCATCTCTCAGTCGCCAAATTTGGCGGAACATCTGTTGCTAACCACGATGCGATGACAGCTTGTGCAAAAATTGTCATTGCCGATCCCAATACACGCGTAGTTGTGCTTTCTGCATCAGCTGGTGTAACAAATTTATTAGTAGCTTTAGCAAATGGTGTAAAAACGACAGAACGTGAAAAATTAATTGGCAATGATCTGCATATCACTTCAGGTGTGGCAAAACGTATTTTTGATACTGTTCAATCTTATAATGTGCGAATGATTAGTTATGGGGCAAGTACCAACAATGTTTGTATGTTAGTACAAAGTGAACATTCTGATGAAATTGTACGCTCGTTACACAAATCCTTATTTGAATAAAATTTAAACCTAAAGTGCGGTGAAAAATCACCACACTTTTTCTTTTATATCATTGAGATTAAAGCCGAAAAAGAGTAAAGTAAACGGCTGTTCATTTGACTAATTTAACCGAATAAAAGGCGGAAATTATGGGAAAAAGCGTTGTTATCTTAGGCGCACAATGGGGCGATGAAGGTAAAGGAAAAATCGTTGATCTTTTGACGGATCGCGTAAAATACGTAGTTCGTTATCAAGGCGGTCATAACGCAGGTCACACACTTATTATCAATGGTGAAAAAACCGTATTACGTTTAATTCCATCTGGTATGTTACATCCAAACGTAACTTGCTTAATTGGTAATGGCGTTGTGGTTTCGCCTGAAGCATTAATGAAAGAAATGGGCGAACTTGAAAGCCGAGGTATTAAAGTTCGTGAACGTTTATTAATTTCAGAAGCTTGTCCTTTGATTCTGCCTTATCATGTGGCTATGGATCACGCGCGCGAAGCAGCCCTTGGCAAAAAAGCTATAGGTACAACTGGTCGTGGTATTGGCCCAGCTTATGAAGATAAAGTGGCTCGTCGTGGTTTACGCGTAGGCGATTTATTTAATAAAGAAGCCTTTGCCGAAAAACTCAAAAATATCCTTGAATACTATAATTTCCAATTAGTGAACTACTATAAGGTTGAACCTGTCGATTATCAAAAAACCTTAGATGATGTAATGGCAATTGCCGATGTAATCACTGGTATGGTGGCAGACATCACTACAATTCTTGATACTGCGTGCAAAAATGGCGAACATATTTTATTTGAAGGCGCACAAGGGACAATGTTAGATATTGACCACGGTACTTATCCGTATGTAACCAGCTCAAACACAACGGCTGGTGGTGTTGCAACAGGTTCTGGTTTTGGCCCACGCAATCTTGATTATGTACTTGGTATCATTAAGGCTTACTGTACTCGTGTAGGTGGTGGCCCATTCACAACTGAATTATTTGATGATGTGGGTGCTGAAATTGCGCGTAAAGGTAACGAATTTGGTGCGGTAACAGGTCGTCCACGTCGCTGTGGTTGGTTTGATGCCGTCGCCATTCGTCGTGCAATCCAACTTAACTCTATTTCTGGTTTCTGTATGACTAAACTAGACGTATTAGATGGTTTTGATGAAGTAAAAATCTGTGTTGCTTACAAAATGCCAGATGGCGAAATCGTTGAATATGCACCGTTAGCGGCGAAAGATTGGGATGGTGTAGAACCAATTTATGAAACATTACCTGGCTGGAAAGAAAATACTTTCCGCGTCACAGATGTAAATAAATTGCCACAAAACTGTATTAACTATATTAAACGTATTGAAGAAGTGACTGGCGTACCTATTGATATTCTTTCAACTGGCCCTGATCGTGTAGAAACCATGATTTTACGTGATCCGTTCGCAGCTTAATTGCTTTAAATTTCTGACCGCACTTTTAAAAGTGCGGTCTTTTTTTATTATTTTTTACTATTCTTCGATAGAACGTAATAATTCGTTAATGCCTACTTTACCTAAAGTTTTTGCATCCACTTTTTTCACGATCACGGCACAATATAGGCTATATTTTCCACATTTTGATGGAAGGCTACCTGATACCACCACAGAACCTGCTGGTACACGGCCGTAATGAATTTCGCCTGTTTCACGATCATAAATTTTGGTTGATTGACCAATGAATACGCCCATTGAAATAACACAACCATCTTCAACGATAACACCCTCAACCACTTCTGAACGTGCGCCAATAAAACAGTTATCGCCGATAATGGTTGGGTTAGCTTGTAATGGTTCTAACACGCCGCCGATTCCTACACCACCCGATAAATGCACGTTTTTACCAATTTGTGCGCATGAACCAACCGTCGCCCAAGTATCTACCATGGTGCCTTCGCCAACGTAAGCACCAATGTTTACATAAGATGGCATTAATACGCAGTTTTTAGAAATGTATGCACCTTTACGCACCGTTGCAGAAGGCACAACACGGAAACTTTCTTCAGCAAAACGTTCTTCGGTATAATCCGCAAATTTTAATGCCACTTTGTCGTAATATTTTGTTTCTGCACCATCAATGATTTGGTTATCGTTAATGCGGAAAGATAGCAATACCGCTTTTTTTAACCATTGATGTGTTACCCATTCGCCATCAATTTTTTCGGCTACACGATATTTTCCAGAATCTAATCCTTCGATCACTTCTTCAATTGCCGCGCGCGTTTCTGCATCAACGGTTTTTGGTGTAATTTCTGCACGTTTTTCAAATGCCGCTTCAATAATTGCTTGTAAATTTGACATAGAACTTCCTATATACGTTGTGAATAAAACGGCATTAGTTTTACCATATTTTAAACGGGCAAGCAAAACACCGAAAAAAATCACCGCACTTTGTAGAAACAAAACTGCGGTGATAATAAAAAGTTAGTTTGATTAAAAGATTGAAAGTGCAAGCCCCACGACAACAGACATACTAAAAACAACCATAATCATTGCATAACCAAAATCGCTCATTTTGTTCTCCTCATAAAAAAATAACGCAGACATTCTAGCAAGAATAATACGAAAAAATCACTTCTTTTTATAAAAAATTTGCAATAAAGATGACTAAATTCTCAACAAACCTTTATAATAGGAAAAATTTTTTAGGGATTTAAATATATGGCAACAATTAAAGATGTGGCAAAAATGGCTGGTGTGTCCACCACAACCGTATCTCACGTAATTAATAAAACCCGTTTCGTTGCAAAAGATACGGAAGAAGCGGTGTTATCCGCAATTAAACAACTTAATTATTCCCCTAGTGCTGTGGCACGCAGTTTAAAAGTCAATACCACCAAATCCATTGGTATGATTGTGACAACCAGTGAAGCTCCGTATTTTGCCGAAATAATCCATTCTGTTGAAGAACATTGCTATCGACAAGGTTATTCTTTATTTTTGTGTAACACACAAAATGATCCTGAAAAAGTCAAAAATCATTTAGAAATGTTGGCAAAAAAAAGGGTCGATGGTTTGCTTGTAATGTGTTCTGAATATACTCAGGATTCATTGGATTTACTTTCATCATTTTCCACTATTCCAATGGTTGTAATGGATTGGGGCCCAAATGCCAATACCGATGTGATTGATGATCATAGTTTTGATGGCGGTTATTTAGCAACCAAACATCTTATAGAGTGCGGTCATAAAAAAATCGGGATTATCTGCGGCGAACTCAATAAAACTACCGCAAGAACGCGTTATCAAGGCTTTGAAAAAGCAATGGAAGAAGCTAAATTAACAATCAATCCGTCTTGGGTACTAGAGGGTGCATTTGAGCCTGAAGATGGCTATGAATGTATGAATCGTTTACTAACTCAAGAGGAATTACCAACCGCCCTATTCTGCTGTAACGATGTGATGGCGCTCGGTGCAATATCAGCGCTAACAGAAAAAGGCTTGCGTGTGCCAGAGGATATGTCAATTATCGGCTATGATGATATTCACGCCTCACGTTTCTATGCGCCACCATTAACCACCATTCATCAATCAAAACTACGTTTAGGCAGACAGGCAGTAAATATTCTGTTAGAACGAATTACTCACAAAGATGAAGGTGTTCAACAATATAGTCGTATTGATATAACCCCTGAGCTTATTATTCGAAAATCCGTTAAATCGATTTTATAAACTTAGCAAAAATAGACCGCACTTTTTAAACAATCCCTAAAAAGTGCGGTTCTTTTTTAGCTATTTTTTAGCTTTTCTTGATTATCTTCAAGGTTTCCTTGAATAGCATTTGCCCTCCACCCTATTTTTAGTTATACCTATCGCCAACTGACAAATTTTATTTTTTACTTTTAGGAGTTCCTATGACACAAGAGTACAGTACTCTGCGCAATAACATTAGTATGTTAGGGCGTTTTCTCGGAGAAACCATCAATGATGCACAGGGCGAGGATATTCTCGAGTTAATCGAAAACATTCGTAAACTTTCTCGTAATTCTCGTGCTGGCGATGATAAAGCAAGACAAGCATTGCTCGATACGCTAGGTAGTATTTCTAATGAAAATATTATTCCCGTCGCACGTGCTTTCAGCCAATTTTTAAACCTCACTAACATAGCAGAACAATATCAAACAATTTCCCGTGAACATTCTCTTGCACAAAGTTCTTCTCAATCCTTAAGCGAACTTTTCAAACGCTTAAAAGAACAAAATGCTTCAGTGGAAGAGGTGCATAAAACCGTCGAAAAATTATTAATTGAGCTTGTTCTGACCGCACATCCAACAGAAACAACACGTCGTTCATTAATTCATAAACACATTGAAATCAATAAATGTTTAAGCAAGCTAGAACATCATGATTTAACGGAAAAAGAACGCAATATTATTGAGCGTCTATTACTTCGTTTAATCGCTGAAGCATGGCATACCAACGAAATTCGTACTGTTCGTCCAACACCATTTGATGAAGCGAAATGGGGCTTTGCGATGTTAGAAAACAGTTTGTGGCAAGCAGTGCCAGAGTTTTTACGCCAACTCAACGAAACCGCCCGTGAATTTTTAGGTTACGATTTGTCGGTGGGATTAAAACCTGTGCGTATTTCCTCTTGGATGGGCGGCGACCGTGATGGAAATCCATTTGTTACCGCACAAATTACCAAAAAAGTACTTTATTTTGCCCGCTGGAAAGCGGCGGATTTATTCTTACAAGACATCAGCAAATTAGCCGATGAACTTTCAATGATGAAATGTAGCGATGAATTTCGTGATAAATACGGCGAACATTTAGAACCCTATCGTTTCGTAGTAAAAAATTTACGCAATCAACTTACAGCAACATTAGCTTATTTTGATGATCACTTATCTAATCGCACACCAAGAGTCTCCGAAAGCGAGATTATTTTGGAAGATAATCAACTGTGGGAACCGCTTTACGATTGTTATCAATCTTTAATTCAATGTGGTATGCGCATTATTGCAAATGGTTCATTGTTGGATATTTTGCACCGTATTAGTTGTTTTGGCGTGACACTTTCCCAAATGGATATTCGCCAAGAAAGCACCCGTCACACCGATGCCATTGCTGAAATCACGCGCTATATTGGTTTGGGCGATTACTCTCAATGGATGGAAGACGATAAACAGGCTTTCTTAATTCGTGAATTAAGCTCTCGCCGTCCATTGATTCCGCAAAACTGGACGCCATCGCCTGAAACCAAAGAAATTTTAGATACTTGTAAAGTCATTGCTCAACAAAAACAAGGTGTAATAGCTTGTTATGTTATTTCGATGGCGCGCAGTGCATCTGATGTTTTAGCCGTTCATTTACTCTTAAAAGAAGCTGGCGTGCCATATCATATTCCTGTTGTGCCATTATTCGAAACCTTAGAGGATTTAGATGCAGCCGAAAAAGTGATGACTCAACTTTTCAATGTGGGTTGGTATCGTGGCGTGATCAATAATCGTCAAATGGTAATGATTGGTTATTCGGATTCAGCAAAAGATGCGGGAATGATGGCAGCCTCTTGGGCACAATACCGTGCGCAAGAAGCCTTAGTAAATTTAACAGAAAAACTTGGCATTGAACTCACTTTATTCCACGGACGTGGTGGCACAATTGGTCGTGGCGGTGCGCCAGCACATGCGGCATTACTTTCTCAGCCACCTCGTTCCTTAAAAAATGGTTTACGTGTAACAGAACAAGGCGAAATGATTCGTTTCAAACTGGGTTTACCCGCAGTAGCAGTAGAAACCTTTGATCTTTACGCCAGCGCCATTTTAGAAGCAAATCTTTTACCGCCACCAGAACCAAAACCAGAATGGCGTACTATAATGGACGAGCTTTCCACGATTTCTTGCGATATTTATCGTGGTGTGGTGCGTGCCGATAAAGATTTCGTGCCTTATTTCCGTAGTGCGACGCCAGAACAGGAGCTCTCCAAATTGCCGCTTGGCTCTCGCCCTGCAAAACGCAATCCAAATGGCGGCGTGGAAAGTTTACGTGCGATCCCGTGGATTTTTGCTTGGATGCAAAACCGTTTAATGCTGCCAGCTTGGTTAGGGGCTGGTGCAGCTATTCGTCAAGTTATTGAACAAGGCAAAGGCGATATTATTCATAAAATGTGCGAAAACTGGCCGTTCTTTTCAACGCGAATCGGAATGTTGGAAATGGTCTTTAGTAAATCGGATACTTGGCTTTCCCAACAATATGATCAACGATTAGTGAAAAAAGAGCTTTGGTATTTAGGTGAAAATTTACGTAAGCAACTTGAAGATGATATTCAAACTGTGCTTTCACTTTCTCACCAAAGTGAATTGATGTCTGATTTACCTTGGATTGCAGATTCAATTGCATTACGTAATATCTACACGGATCCACTCAATCTACTGCAAGTGGAATTGCTCCACCGTTTCCGTGAAAATCCAGAGCAAGTCAATCCCGATGTGGAACAAGCATTGATGATTACCATCACAGGTATCGCGGCTGGGATGCGCAATACGGGCTAGAAGGATGAAAAAAGTGCGGAAAATTTTCCGCACTTTTTTATTCAAATCGATCACTTAATAAAAATTGTAAAACAGCATCCATTCTCAAATGAGGAATAGTTTCGCCTTGTTCTAAAGGCTGAGGTTCAAAACTATCAAAATCAAAGTGCGGTTGTTTTTGCCAAAATTCTGCTCTTGGTAATTTACTTGGCACCGTTCCTGGATAAAGTGTAATCAGCTGTTTATCAATAGAACGAATCCCTTGAATTGCTTTAATTTCTTTTCCTTGCTGATTCACAATCACTTGCTTTGTGGTACGAACAGCCGCAATGGCGGTATATTCCGTATCAATTCCTTCAAATTCTACATGGCGACCGCCCTCTTGCACAATTTGGCGCATTAAACTCACTAAATTAGGAATTTGATCACGAGTAATATGATCCGCCTTGGTCGCAACAAACATTAATCGATCAATTTGCGGAGAAAACAAACGATGAAGAAAATTTCTGCTGCCATAATGGAAATTATTAAATAACTGATTTAAGCCCATTTGCATATCTAAAAAGGCTTGCTGACTGTGATTTAAAGGCGTTAAACAATCCGCCAAAATAACTTGACGATCAAAGGTAGAAAAATAATTTTCGTAAAAACCTTTCACAATTTTATTGCGATAATAATTATAACGTTTTGTCAGCACGGCAAAATAGCTATTCGATTTGGCTGTTTTTTTCAAGGTTTGCCAATGTTCTTCCGAAAGATGAATTAATGGGAAAAATTGTAATGCGGGCGCGCCCTCTAAATCACTCGGCAATACAAATCGCCCAGGCTGAATAAATTGCATGCCTTGCGCTTTGCATTGATGTAAATAATCCGTATAACTTTTCGCTATCTTGGCTAAAACATCTTCATTTGCGACCGCACTTAAATCCAAATTCTGCAACATGGAAAGCCAATTTTGCGCCAATTCTGCACGAACGCCAGTTGTGACCTTGATTTGCTCTTGTGACCATTGTTGAAAATCTAAATTTAACAACGGCAAATCGAGCAGCCATTCTCCCGGATAATCAAAAATATCCAGATAAAGCGTGCCTCGTTCTTTCAAATGACGTAGCAAGCCAGATTGGCGTTGAAAACGAATTGCTAAACGCGTTTCACTCACGCCACGAGTAGATTGAAACCATTGAGGCGGATTTTGTGACAAATCATTTAAATTACTTTCATAATCAAAACGTGGCACGCTGAGATCTTGTTGGGATACTCGTTTGACTGCCAAAATTGAACCATTTCTCGCTGCTTCAAACAAGGGCAAATTCTGTGATGAATGTTGATTAATGGAGAGAAGTTGATTGATTAAACTTGTAATAAACGCCGTTTTTCCACTCCGACTTAACCCCGTCACCGCCAAGCGCAAAGTGCGGTCAAAACCACGATTAATAATTTGATTGATTTCCTTTTGAACCCGATTAAACATTCAATATCCTAGCCATTTTTACTAATATGCCTTACAATTTGACACATAATTTATCACAATGCATTTGTTATGTTACGTCTAAATCTGAGATTTTTATCTTTTCTGCTCTGTATAATCCAAAGTGTAGAATTACAGGCTGCGCCAAGTGTTCCAACATTTTTAACTGAAAATGGCTTAACTTATTGCACCCACGCTTCAGGTTTTTCATTTAATCCGCAAACGGCAGATGCAGGAACCAGTATGAATGTGGTCACGGAACAAATTTATAACAAATTATTTGATATAAAAAATCACAGTGCAACATTAACACCAATGCTGGCGCAATCTTATTCCATTTCAGCTGATGGTAAAGAAATTTTATTAAATTTACGTCACGGCGTAAAATTTCACCAAACCCCTTGGTTTACCCCAACACGTGATTTTAACGCTGAAGACGTAGTATTTTCGATTAATCGTGTATTAGGGCATAATACTTATTTACCAACCTTAGCTGAGGCGAATGTTACCTATAGTAACCCACAATATAAAGTGTTTCACGAACAAGCAAGAAAAGTGCGTTTTCCTTATTTTGATAGCATTAAACTTAACGAAAAAATCAAATCTGTGACCGCACTTTCGCCTTATCAAGTAAAAATTGAATTATTTGAGCCAGATTCCTCCATCTTGTCGCATCTTGCCAGCCAGTATGCCATTATTTTTTCACAAGAATATGCCTATCAATTAAGCGCAGATGACAACCTTACTCAATTAGATACCCACCCAGTAGGCACAGGGCCTTATCAAGTAAAAGATTATGTATATAACCAATATGTTCGCTTAGTGCGTAACGAAAACTATTGGAAAAAAGAAGCAAAAATTCAAAATATTATCGTGGATTTATCTACTGATAGAAACGGGCGACTCGTCAAATTTTTCAATAATGAATGTCAAATAGCCTCTTATCCTGAAGTGAGCCAAATTGGCTTATTAAAGAGCAACGATAAGCACTACTATATGCAATCCACTGACGGAATGAATTTGGCATATCTTGCCTTCAATTTTGAAAAGCCATTGATGCAGGATCGCACCATTCGAGAAGCTATCTCACAAAGTTTGAACCGCGCACGTATTATTCACAACATCTATCACAATACTGCGACAGTGGCGAATAACATTATTCCTGAAGTATCTTGGGCTTCAAGTGTCAATACGCCAGAATTTGAGTTTGATTACAATCCCAAAATCGCCAAAAATAAATTAGCAGATAAAAACCTTTTGTTAAATTTATGGGTAATTAATGAAGAACAAGTCTATAATCCTGCACCTTTTAAAATGGCTGAAATGATAAAATGGGATTTAGCTCAAGCGGGTGTGAAAGTTAAAGTGCGTGCCGTAACTCGTCCATTTTTAACTGCGCAATTACGCAATCAATCGGAAAATTATGATTTGATTCTATCTGGTTGGTTAGCTGGTAATCTTGATCCTGATGGTTTTATGCGTCCAATTTTAAGCTGTGGAACAAAAAATGAACTCACTAATTTATCTAATTGGTGTAATGAAGAATTTGATCAATTTATGGATCGTGCCATTACCACCTCACATTTAAGTTCACGCGCAAAATCCTATAATGAAGCCCAAGAACTCGTTTTACGTGAATTACCCATTATTCCTATTGCCAATGTAAAACGAATTTTAGTCGCAAATAGTCGTGTGAAAGGAGTAAAAATGACGCCTTTTGGTAGCTTAGATTTTTCCACTTTATATTTTATTCAGGAGAAACACTAATGTTATGGTCGGCTCTTCGCCATATTCTGTGGGTGGCATTATTATTACTCGTATTATCGCTATTAGGCTTTGTCATTTTATTGCGCGATCCTCTTAATGCGAATCTTGTTACACAAAACATTTATATCGGCTATTTCCATTATTTAGGCACCTTGTTACAAGGTGATTTTGGCATTACCTATAACGGTGGAAAATCATTAATGAACCTTATTCTTACGGTTCTTCCTCCCACATTGGAACTTTGTTTCATTACATTGTTTTTGGCATTTATTTTTGGTTTGCCACTTGGCATTATAAGTGCGGTCAATTCTGAACAAGTTTTTGCAAAAAGTTTACAGAGCTTATCTTATGTAGGGCTATCTATTCCAATATTTTGGTTAGCCCCTATTTTACTGTACGTTGCCGCGCTCTCACATTGGGAAATTGCCGCTATTGGACAATATAATTTGCTTTACGAAATTAAATCCATTACGGGATTTCCTGTTATTGATATGTGGTTTATGGAAGTGCCTTATCGTACAAAAATCGTACAAAATATATTGCAACATTTAGCCTTACCAACATTGGTATTGTGTATTTTGCCAACAATGGAAATTATCCGCATTATTCATCAACGAGCAGAATATATTTTGAATCAAAATTTTTCTAAAGTAGCGACAACACGGGGTTGGTCAAAATGGAAAATTCTCCATCAATACGTATTCCGTAATACTTTTCCCCTACTTGTTCCACAAGTACCACGTGTATTCACATTAGTATTAACGCAATGTATGTTGGTAGAAACGGCTTTAGGTTGGCCTGGCATTGGTCGTTGGTTAATTAATGCCGTAAATGAACAAGATTACAACAGCATTGCCGCAGGTGTAATTGTTATTGGTGTATGTATTATTTTGATTGATACATTCACTAAAATATTCACTTTTATACTCGATCCATTTAAAAAGAAAGGTTGGTATGCAAAATAAAGAACCTGATGAATTCCGCGAAAGCACCTCAATCTTTCAAATTTGGTTACGCTTTCGTCAAAATACCATCGCACTTTTTAGCTTTTATTTATTAATCGCATTAATTTTTACCGCACTTTTTGCTAGTTATCTTGCACCTTATGCTGATAATCGACAATTTATTGGGCAAGAATTAATGCCTCCTTCTTGGGTAGATAGAGGAAAAATTGCTTTTTTCTTTGGTACTGATGATTTAGGTCGCGACATATTAAGTCGTTTAATTATGGGTACTCGTTATACCTTAGGTTCTGCTTTACTGGTTGTCTTTTCAGTGGCAATAATAGGCGGCGCACTAGGAATTATTGCAGGACTACTGAAAGGTATTAAAGCTCGTTTTGTCGGGCATATTTTTGATGCTTTTTTATCGTTACCTATTCTATTAATTGCCATTGTTATTTCAACATTAATGGAACCAAGTTTATGGAATGCAATGTTCGCAACACTCTTAGCGATATTGCCGTATTTCATCCATGCAATTTATCAAGCCATTCAACAAGAATTGAAAAAAGATTATGTGCTGATGTTAAAACTTGAAGGCATTTCTAACTGGGAATTATTAAAAAGCACTATTTTACCGAATATTACTGTTATTTATATTCAAGAAGTGGCTCGTGCTTTTGTTATAGCCGTGTTGGATATTAGTGCGTTAAGTTTTATTTCCCTTGGCGCACAACGACCAACCCCAGAATGGGGCGCAATGATTCGAGATTCTTTAGAACTACTCTATCTTGCACCTTGGACGGTATTACTCCCTGGCTTTGCAATTATTTTTACTATTTTATTAAGCATTATTTTTAGCAATGGCTTAACTAAAACCATCAATCAACATCAAGAATAGCCTATGGCACTTTTAGACATTTGTAACCTCAATATTGAAATTCAAACCTCCAATGGACGTATAAAAATTGTAGATGGCGTCAATCTTTCCCTTAACGAAGGGGAAATCAGTGGATTAGTTGGCGAATCAGGCTCAGGAAAAAGCTTAATCGCTAAAGTCATTTGTAATGCAATCAAAGAAAATTGGATTATTACTGCCGATCGCTTTCGTTTTCACGATATCGAATTACTTAAACTCAGTCCTAATAAACGCCGAAAGTTAGTGGGTAAAGAAATATCCATGATTTTCCAAAATCCCTTATCTTGCCTTGATCCAAGTCGAAAAATAGGGAAACAACTCATCCAAAATATTCCTAATTGGACATTTAAAAATAAATGGTGGAAATGGTTTGGGTGGAAAAAAAGACGTGCTATTGAATTGTTACATCGCGTAGGAATTAAAGATCATCGTGATATTATGGCAAGCTATCCTAACGAACTGACAGAAGGCGAAGGACAAAAAGTTATGATCGCAATGGCTGTCGCTAATCAGCCACGTTTATTAATCGCAGATGAACCAACAAATACATTAGAATCAACCACTGCCCTACAAGTTTTTCGTTTACTTTCCAGTATGAACCAAAATCAGGGAACAACAATTTTACTTACGAGTAACGATATTAAAAGTATTAGTGAATGGTGCGATCAAATTTCAGTGCTTTATTGTGGGCAAAATACCGAATCTGCCCCGACTGAAATATTAATCGAAAGTCCCCATCATCCTTATACCCAAGCCTTAATTAATGCAGTACCCGATTTTACTCAACCTTTGGGGTTTAAAACTAAATTGGGTACGTTAGAAGGCACCGCGCCTATTTTAGAGCAAATGCCAATTGGCTGTCGTCTTGGCCCAAGATGCCCTTTTGCACAAAAAAAATGTATGGAAAAACCAAGACGATTGAAAATAAAACAACACGAATTTTCTTGTCATTATCCTATTAATTTACGAGAAAAAAATTTCAAAGAAAAAACAACCGCCACCCCTTTTATACTTAATTGCAAAGGAAATGAATAATGCCCTTATTACAAGTGGAAGATTTAACTAAAACTTTTAAAGGTCACGCCAGTTTATTTGGTCGAAATCAATTCAATGCAGTGGATAAAGTGAGTTTTACCCTTGAACGTAAACAAACACTTGCAATCATTGGCAATAATGGCTCTGGTAAATCAACCCTAGTGAAAATGATAGCAGGTATTATTCCGCCAACTTCTGGTCGAATTTTATTTAATGATCGAGAATTACAATATCAGGATGCCCAATCTAGAGCTAAACATATTCGTATGGTTTTCCAAGATGCCAACTCTGCATTTAATCCACGTTTAAATATTGGACAAATATTAGACGAACCATTAAGCCTAGCGACAGATTGGACAGAAACACAACGTAATGAAAAAATCTTTGAGACCCTCTCTCTTGTTGGGCTTTATCCTGATTACACAAATCTCAATATTAAGCATCTTTCTATTAGCCAAAAACAGCGTGTCGCTTTGGCACGTGCGCTGATTTTAGAACCTGAAATAATTATTATAGATGATGCAATTGGCAATTTAGATGCTTCTGTACGTATTCAATTGCTTAATTTAACCCTTGATCTGCAGCAACGTTTAGGTATTTCTTATATTTATGTAGGGCAAGATCTCGGTGTAATTAAACATATTGCAGATACGATTATCGTAATGGATGAAGGAAAAATGATTGAATATGGCAGCCCTCAAAATCTTTTTACTGATCCACAAACTGATGTTACTCGTCGCTTAGTCGAAAGCTATTTTGGCAAAATTTTAGATGAAACCGCTTGGGTAAAAGACAAAAACACTCACTAAGGAAAGGAAAAATGAACACTCGTCCCTTTTATTTCGGACTTATATTTATTGCGATTATCGCTATACTTGCTAACTATTTAGGAAACACTGATTTTTCCCATCATTATCATATCAGTGCTTTAATTATTGCCATCTTGCTGGGAATGGCAATCGGCAATACCATTTACCCGCAATTTTCAACACAAGTGGAAAAAGGCGTGTTATTTGCCAAAGGCACGCTTCTTCGCACTGGCATTGTGTTGTATGGTTTCCGCCTCACTTTTGGCGATATTGCCGATGTAGGATTAAATGCTGTTGTCACTGATGCGATTATGCTAATTTCAACCTTCTTTTTTACCGCACTTTTAGGCATTCGTTATCTAAAAATGGATAAACAATTGGTTTATCTCACTGGAGCAGGATGTAGTATTTGTGGTGCGGCAGCGGTTATGGCGGCAGAGCCTGTGACCAAAGCAGAATCTCATAAAGTTTCAGTAGCGATTGCCGTAGTGGTCATTTTCGGGACGCTTGCTATTTTTACTTACCCCTTTTTCTACACTTGGTCACAAGATTTAATTAACGCCCATCAATTCGGTATTTATGTTGGTTCTAGTGTACACGAAGTGGCTCAAGTGTATGCTATTGGGGAAAATATTGATCCTATCGTGGCGAATACTGCCGTCATTTCCAAAATGATCCGAGTGATGATGCTCGCACCATTTTTATTAATGCTTTCTTGGTTATTAACACGTAGTAATGGAGTATCAGAAAATACGTCACACAAAATTACAATTCCTTGGTTTGCTGTACTTTTTATTGGTGTTGCGATTTTTAATTCTTTTGATTTATTACCAAAAGAACTCGTAAACTTATTAGTTGAAATCGATTCTTTCTTATTAATTTCATCAATGGCTGCCCTTGGCTTAACGACGCAAGCAAGCGCAATCAAAAAGGCAGGATTAAAACCGTTTGTTTTAGGAATACTAACTTATTTATGGCTAGTGGTTGGTGGATTTTTAGTGAACTATGGAATATCAAAATTAATATAAAATTCACTTAAGATTGACCGCACTTTTAAAGTGCGGTCTTTTTTACAGATATGGTTATTTAAAGGATTAAATTACGCTTTATTTCAAAGTACGATTTAATAAACCATCCTCTAAAAATAAAGGGCCAATTGGGCGTTTAGGAATATCAAACTTCTGCGGATAAATCACATCAACCAAATACAATCCATCGGGTTTTGCTGTTGGTGCAGCAAGCTGACGATTTTTCTGCTCAAGTAGCCATTGCATCCATTCAATCGGCTGATTTCCAGCACCGACCTCAATCAAACTTCCCACAATATTACGCACCATATGATGCACAAAAGCGTTCGCCTGAATATCCACAATAATATATTGCCCGATACGAGACACATTCAAATGATGCACATTACGCCAAGGGGTATGGGATTGACATTGTGCTGCACGGAAAGAGGAAAAATCATGTTCGCCAAGTAAACATTGTCCTGCCTGATGCATTTTTTCCGCATCTAAATCTAAATGACAATGTGTTATTCCTCCCGCTAAAATTGCAGAGCGTAATTTATTACAATAAAGAATATAACGGTAACGGCGTGCTGTTGCGGAAAATCTGGCGTGAAATTCATCATCAACTTGTTTTGCCCAACTCACTGCAATGTCATCAGGTAAATGAGCATTAGTGCCAAAAGCCCAAGCTTTCTCAGGACGAATCACATTGGTTTCAAAATGAACAACCTGCCCCGTTCCACTTACGCCAGAATCCGTTCGACCCGCACAAAATATTTCAATTTTTTCATTCGCAATACAAGAAAGTGCCTTTTCTAATTCTTCTTGTACACTGCGGACTTTTTCTTGTCTCTGCCAACCATAATAATTTTTCCCGTTATACTCAATGCCTAATGCAATTTTCATTTTTTACCTTTTGGCTTAATAAAGTGCGGTTATGGTAGCTCAAGTTTATTTGGAGCGCAAATGCATAAAAACACTCCAAAATTTATTCAAAAATAAGCGATAGTTTCTAAAAATTGCAGTAATAAATGTGAATTTTTTGTGATAAAGATCCCATTCTGATAATCTGCCATTAGAGTTTACACTCCAAACTTCCTATAATTAACTTACGCATTATGAAAAACTAAAAGGAAAATTATGAAAACATTGAGTGAATTTATCGTTGAACGCCAAGCAGAATACCCAAATGCTAAAGGGGAATTGAGTGGTATTTTGTCGTCAATTCGTCTTTTAGCGAAAATTATTCATCGAGATATTAACAAAGCAGGTTTAACAAATATTCTCGGTCAATCTGGTATTGAAAATGTACAAGGCGAAAGTCAAATGAAACTCGATTTATTCGCCCATAACACGATGAAAGCGGCATTAATGGCACGTGAAGAAGTGGCTGGTTTTGCCTCTGAAGAAGAAGAAAGTTTTATCGCATTTGATACAGAACGTGGCCGTAATGCAAAATACATTATTTTAACGGATCCCCTTGATGGTTCTTCAAATATTGATGTAAACGTATCCGTCGGTACAATTTTCTCCATTTACCGTCGTGTATCCCCTATTGGCTCACCTGTTACCTTAGAAGATTTTATGCAACCAGGTAATAAACAAGTCGCGGCGGGTTATATTGTTTATGGTTCATCAACAATGTTGGTTTATACCACTGGTCACGGTGTGAATGGTTTTACTTATGACCCATCAATCGGTACATTCTGTCTTTCCCACGAAAATATGCAAATGCCAAAAGAGGGCAAAATTTATTCCATCAATGAAGGGCAATACCTCAAATTCCCACAAGGTGTGAAAAAATATATTAAATATTGCCAAGAAGAAGATAAAGCGACTCATCGCCCTTACGTATCTCGCTATATTGGTTCACTTGTAGCAGACTTCCACCGCAACTTATTAAAAGGCGGCATTTATATTTACCCAAGTGCAACCAACTATCCAAATGGAAAACTCCGTTTATTATATGAAGGCAATCCTATTGCATTTTTAGCGGAGCAAGCTGGTGGTGTCGCAACAGATGGTTATCGTCGAATTTTAGATATCGAACCAACCGCACTTCATGAACGTGTTCCACTATTTGTTGGTTCAGAAGATATGGTAAAAAAAGCGCAAGAAATGATGGAAGAATTTAAAGAAGAATAATAAAAATCTCCTCGATTAAAAGGGGAGATTTTTATCAATAAAAAGCATAGCCCAACTTTTCAGCCAACGCATAACAAAGCGTCCCTTTCCCAGCACCACTAGGACCATCAACAGTAATAATCATTCCCATACAAATTATCCTTTCATTCTCAAAATTTTGCGCATTATAGTGAGAATTTGGTAATCCTGCTAATGTTAATATGGTATTAAACAATCTTTATCATATTCCATATTCTTCTATTAATGCTATAACTAAACACAAATAGTAATAAAAATGTAAAAAATGAAAATAAAATGTTAAATTTTATGAGATATTGATCACATTTTCTTAAAATAGGTATATGCTTTTGCATATAAATCCATAAAATAACCACATCTTTTAATCTAACTCTGAGGATATTTTATGCTGTCTTTTATTCTAAGTATTTTTCCTATCGTTTTACTGATTTATCTTATGGTAAAAAGAAACGCGCTACCTTCTTATGTTGCCTTACCTTGGATTGCGACATTAGTTATGGGCGTTCATCTTTTACACTTTAATACAGATATTGTTACTATTAGTGCAAATGTTGTTTCTGCAATTGTTGCGGTACAAACACCTATTACAGTAATTTTTGGTGCGATTCTCTTTAACCGTTTCTCTGAAATTTCAGGCGCAACAAATATTATGCGAAAATGGCTAGGAAATATTAATCCAAATCCCGTTGCACAATTAATGATTATTGGTTGGGCGTTTGCTTTTATGATCGAGGGAGCAAGTGGTTTTGGTACACCAGCGGCAATTGCTGCACCTATTTTAGTGGGATTAGGTTTTCATCCATTAAAAGTGGCGATGTTGGCACTTATTATGAACTCAGTTCCCGTATCCTTTGGTGCGGTAGGTACACCAACTTGGTTTGGTTTTGGTGCTTTAAAATTATCAGAAGATATGATTTTAGAAATTGGGTCTATTACAGCATTTATACACTCCATTGCTGCACTTATTATCCCATTATTAGCACTTCGTATCTTAGTAAATTGGGATGATATTCGTAAAAACATCGTATTTATCTATATTAGCGTACTGGGTTGCGTAGTACCTTATTTCTTGATTGCTCAAGTCAATTACGAATTTCCATCACTCGTTGGGGGGGCAATCGGCTTATTTATTTCTGTATGGGCTGCTAATCGCAATATTGGTTTAGCAAAAGTAACAAATACCCTTGATAATAATGCGGTAAGTACGGGAGAAGTAGTTAAAGCATTATTCCCTACAGGTTTACTTATTGCATTTTTAATTGTAACTCGTATTCATCAATTACCATTCAAAGCAATGATGAATGACGCAACTGTTTGGTTCTCAACCACATTAGGTTCGTTAGGATTATTTGAAATTAGCAAAGGTTTAATCTTTAGCTTAAAAAATATTTTTGGCTCAAATGTTTCATCAAGCTATAAACTTCTTTACGTACCCGCATTGATTCCATTTGTCATTACAGTACTAATTGCGATTCCTGTCTTTAAAATTTCCAGTTCAAATGTTAAACAGATTTTTGTATCAAGTTTACAACAATCTAAAAATCCATTTATTGCCTTAATTGGTGCCTTAGTGATGGTAAACCTAATGTTAGTGGGTGGCGAACATTCTATGGTAAAAATTATAGGTAGAACTTTTGCTGAAATTTCTGGTAGTAACTGGACTATTTTCTCCTCTTTCTTAGGCGCGATTGGATCCTTTTTCTCAGGTTCAAATACCGTATCCAACCTAACATTTGGTAGTGTTCAACTTTCTACCGCAGAAACAACAGGCATTTCTGTCGCACTTGTTCTTGCTTTACAATCTGTTGGTGGGGCAATGGGGAATATGGTATGTATAAATAACATTGTAGCGGTAAGTTCAGTGTTAAATATTTCAAACCAAGAAGGCACAATTATTAAGAAAACCATTATACCTATGATCATTTACGGTATCATTGCCGCACTTGGTGCGCTGTTCT
Source organism: Haemophilus influenzae (assembly GCF_019703545.1). Taxonomy (NCBI): domain Bacteria; kingdom Pseudomonadati; phylum Pseudomonadota; class Gammaproteobacteria; order Pasteurellales; family Pasteurellaceae; genus Haemophilus; species Haemophilus influenzae. The sequence goes on from NZ_AP018771.1 coordinate 1,686,161, forward strand.
TAGTACCTTTATTTTATAATCTATAAAATTCACGCCAAAAATGACCGCACTTTTGCGGTCATTTCCTATTTTTCTCTTTTATATTTCTACTATCAAAAACGATTTTCAACCCATTAAAGTGCGGTTGATTTTGCGAATAAATTTATCCATTTCGCAAAAACTAAACTTTCTTTTTCTCTATCTTCTAAACGTATTTTCTCTCTAAAAAATTAATTTTTTTCATTATTTTTTTAGGTATTTTCATTAAATTTATTAAATCATTCCTTGAAATCCCTCTTATAAAATGGATAATCGTAATATTTCTCAAAAATAAATAGGAACTATAATGAAGAAAGCTATAAAATTAAATTTAATTACACTTGGCCTAATTAATACGATCGGTATGACGATTACACAAGCTCAAGCCGAAGAAACATTAGGACAAATTGATGTAGTGGAAAAAGTTATATCAAACGATAAAAAACCTTTCACTGAAGCCAAAGCCAAAAGTACGCGTGAAAATGTCTTTAAGGAAACACAAACCATTGACCAAGTGATTCGGAGCATTCCTGGGGCATTTACTCAACAAGATAAAGGCTCGGGTGTGGTTTCTGTAAATATTCGTGGCGAAAATGGATTAGGTCGTGTCAATACGATGGTTGATGGTGTAACACAGACTTTTTATTCTACAGCCTTAGACTCTGGTCAATCAGGCGGAAGTTCTCAATTTGGTGCGGCAATCGATCCTAATTTTATTGCAGGTGTAGATGTTAATAAAAGTAACTTTTCGGGAGCAAGCGGTATAAATGCGTTAGCAGGCAGTGCTAATTTTAGAACATTAAGCGTTAATGATGTCATTACTGATGACAAACCATTCGGCATTATTCTGAAAGGAATGACAGGAAGCAATGCCACTAAATCCAATTTTATGACGACAGCCGCAGGCAGAAAATGGCTTGATAATGGTGGCTATGTAGGCGTGGTGTATGGTTATAGCCAACGTGAAGTTTCACAAGATTATCGTATCGGTGGCGGAGAACGATTAGCATCATTAGGGCAAGATATTCTTGCTAAAGAAAAAGAAGCCTATTTCCGCAATGCAGGTTATGTTTTAAACCAAGCTGGACAGTGGACTCCTGATTTAAGCAAAAACCATTGGTCTTGTAATCTCCCCACCCCCAAGTTAGCTGACTCGACACAAAATCTTGGCGATGATGCATGCAAAAAATGGTACGAAAAGCCTGAAAAAAAGAACATTTTAGAAAAACTTTATACAGAGAAAAAAAATCCATCAGAAATTGCAGAATTACAAAAAGACATAACAGAAACTGATAAAAGCTTTGAACGCAATAAAGATCAATATAGTGTCGCACCTATTGAGCCAGGCAGTTTGCAATCTCGTTCACGTAGCCATTTATTAAAATTTGAATATAGCGATGATCGCCATACCTTAGGGGCACAAATACGTACCCTTGATAATAAAATTGGTTCTCGCAAAATTGAAAACCGTAATTACCAAGTCAATTATAACTTCAATAATAACAACTATCTCGATCTTAATTTAATGGCTGCACATAACATTGGTAAAACCATTTATCCTAAAGGTGGTTTTTTTGCTGGCTGGCAAGTGGCAGACAAACTTATTACCAAAAATGTCGCAAATATTGTTGATATAAATAACAGCTATACCTTCTTATTGCCAAAAGAAATCGATTTAAAAACCACATTAGGTTTTAACTATTTTACCAATGAATACAGTAAAAACCGTTTTCCAGAAGAATTAAGTTTGTTTTATGATGATCCTTCACATGATCGAGGTAACTACAGTAATTTAGGACGATTTAAAGGTAGTCGAAGTTTACTACCCCAACGTTCAGTGATTTTACAACCTTCTGGCAAGCAAAAATTTAAAACGGTGTATTTTGATACCGCACTTTCTAAAGGCATTTATCATTTAAATTACAGCGTGAATTTTATCCATTATGCGTTTAATGGTGAGTATGTTGGATATGAAAATGGAGCGGAACCGATTTTGCATAAATCAGGGCATAAAAAGGCATTCAATCATTCCGCTACATTAAGTGCAGAGCTAAGCGATTATTTTATGCCATTTTTCACTTATTCACGCACACACAGAATGCCGAATATTCAAGAGATGTTTTTCTCTCAAGTGTCTGATGCAGGGGTAAACACGGCATTAAAACCTGAACAATCTGACACCTATCAACTAGGCTTTAATACTTATAAAAAAGGTCTATTCACTCAAGACGATGTGCTAGGCATCAAATTAGTGGGTTATCGTAGCTTTATTAAAAACTATATCCATAATGTTTACGGTGTTTGGTGGAGAAATGGCGTTGTACCTACGTGGGCAAGCAGTAATGGTTTTCGCTTTAATATCGCACATCAAAATTATCAACCTATCGTGAAAAAAAGCGGTGCTGAGTTAGAGCTTAATTATGATATGGGACGTTTTTTTGCGAATGTCTCTTACGCTTATCAACGTACTAATCAGCCAACCAATTATGCCGATGCCAGCCCACGTCCGAATAATGCTTCAAAAGAAGACATTTTGAAACAAGGTTATGGCTTATCTCGTGTTTCAATGCTACCAAAAGACTACGGCAGATTAGAGCTTGGTACACGTTGGTTTGATCAAAAATTAACCTTAGGTATGGCAGCTCGTTATTATGGAAAAAGTAAACGTGCGACAATTGAAGAAGAATATATCAATGGCTCTCGCTATGAAAAATATACTTCAGGTGAAAGAACTTACTATGCCGTGAAAAAAACAGAAGAGATTAAAAAACAACCGATTATTTTAGATTTACACGTCAGCTATGAACCAATCAAAGATTTGATTATTAAAGCGGAAGTACAAAATCTATTAGATAAACGTTATGTTGATCCATTAGATGCTGGAAATGATGCGGCTTCGCAACGTTATTATTCAAGTTTAAATGATTCAATTTGTAGTAAAAAAGATGATATTTGTGAAGGTGGAGGAAAAGATAAAACTGTACTTTATAACTTTGCACGTGGAAGAACTTATATTCTGAGCTTAAACTATAAATTCTAATAGGTTCATATAAAAAGGCATAGCTAATAAGCTATGCCTTTTCAATAATGTTTATGAAATTTGTGATCTTATGAAAAGATTATGGCTACAGTCTATCTATCATCTCTAACACTAATGCGGAAGACTGCTTCGCCGCCAATGGCAAAAACTCTTCAAAAGATATACTTGCTTTGCCATCGCCGCCATCAGAAATAGCTCGAACCACCACAAAAGGCACATTAAACGCATAGCAAACTTGCGCAATCGCTGTGGCTTCCATTTCAACCCCCGTCACATTCGGAAAATCTGCTTGAATTTGTGTAATTTTGTCTTCGCTATTAATAAAACTATCGCCAGAGCAAATTAAACCACGTTTTACCGATTGCCCTTGCTTTTCTGCAATTTCTTGAGCGAGATCTGCCAATTTTTTATCAGATAAAAATGCCGCAGGATTAGCAGGCAACTGCCCTTTTTCATAGCCAAAAGCTGTCACATCCGCATCGTGATAGCGTGTTTCATCAGAAATCACAATATCCCCCACTTTCAAGCCTTTTGCTACCCCACCTGCAGAGCCAGTATTGATCACACAATCTGGTTTGGCTAATTGCAATAATGCCGTCGTGCCAATGGCAGCTGCCACTTTTCCAATGCCTGATTGCAATAATGCAACATCTTTACCGTTAATTTTACCTTCAAAAATGACCGCACTTGCTACTCGAGTTTCCGTTCTATCAGCCATTAAATTTTTTAAAATTTCGACTTCTTGTGCCATTGCACCAACAATTCCTATTTTCATTGTTTTTGTTCCTGTTCTATTTTATTTACCAAAAAATCTAACACTGCTACGCTATAATCATCATTATAAAGCGTACTTGCAGTGAGTACATATTTTCCACCAATGACAACGTAAGGATAGGTAAAAACACCATATTCTTCCGTCAATTCAATCGCATTTTGGATCTGTTCTTTTACGCTTTGTGAATTTTCAGTTTGAATAAATAACTGCTTATCTAGCCCTTGTTCTTCCGCCCATTGCTGAATTTTATTTGCTGTAGACAATTCTGTATAACGGGATTTTTCTGAAGTTTCAAATAACAAAACATTGGATAATTCGCTCGCACTTAATGCTTGCAAAGTATAAAAAATACGTGCGCTAAACTGGCTATCGGCAGTTGCAATAGGATATTGTTCCAACACAACTTTATATGTGCGTATTTGGCTATAAAGCTCTAAAATATCTTGTGCTGACGAACATACGCGGCAATCGTAATCAAAAAAGAATTGAATGCGGATTTTTTTATCGGTTCGAGACACTTGTTCGATAGGTTCTTTATAAGAAAAATAATCACGCCCGTCTTCAAAATAGATTGTGTCCCTTGATGGCAAGTGCGGAGAATTTTGCACTGAAAATTCTTTCTGATTGACTTCTGCTAAAACAAACGACGATAAAAAAAGCAAACAAAATGCCAATAACCCTTTTAATTTCATTCTATCACTCATCTATCGGCTCAATATAATCTACCAATAATTGTACGCTACGATTGCCACGAAATTCGTTAATATCTAATTTATAGGCTAAACGAGCCTGTTTAATTGAAAGATCAGGATACAATCTTGTATTAATATTAAACGCAATCGCATCTAATAAAACCCCGCCTTGTTTCGGTTCTAGCAACATTTTTAGATGATTTTTATTTTGCCCAATTGCGCGCTGATCCAAAATTTTAAATTCGCCATCAAAGCAAGGCTCAGGAAACCCTTGTCCCCAAGTGCCTACCGATTTTATCAGCTCTGCCGTTTCAAGATTAAATTCATTTGAATTCAGTTCGCCATCTGTCCAAATTATGCCTTGCAGATGTTCTTCATCAAGCCAATCGGCAATGGTTTGATTAAAAAGATATTGGAAATCGGCAAAATATTCTTCTCGAATACTCAACCCAGCAGCCATTGCGTGTCCGCCAAATTTTAAAATTATATTAGGATGTTGCGAATGAATACGCTCTAAAACATCGCGCATATGTAACCCCTCAATAGAACGAGCTGAACCTTTCAAAATTCCCTCACTATCTTGTGCAAAGGCAATCACTGGACGATGATATTGATCCTTAATCCTTGATGACACAATGCCTAATACGCCTTGATGCCAATCAGGTTGATAAAGCGTAATACCATAGGGTAACTCTTTAAAAAGTGCGGTAAGATTTTGACAAATTTTTATTGCCTCAAGCTTCATACCCGCTTCAATTTCTTTACGAGTTTGGTTAAGCTGATCGAGATCTAAAGCTAATTCTCTGGCTTTTGACATTTCGTTCGCCAACAAAAGTTCTACCCCAATCGACATATTATCTAAACGCCCTGCCGCATTTAAACGCGGCCCAATACAAAAACCGAGATCACTTGAAGTAAACTGCTCTACGTTACGGTTAGCCACTTCTGCCAACGCAATGATACCGAGACGGCAGTGTCTAGCACGGATACGCATTAAACCTTGATAAGCAAGGATACGATTATTTTGATCTAAAGGCACAACATCTGCGATGGTGCCTAGTGCCACCAGATCGAGCAAATCAGTAAAATTAGGTTGTGTTTCTGCCGTAAAAATACCGAGTTCTCGAAATTTTGCTCGTACGGCTAACATCAAATAAAATGCCACACCCACACCTGCCAAGAATTTTGAAGGGAAATGACACTGACTTAAATTAGGATTAACAATCGCATCGGCTGGCGGCAAAGTTTCGGGGGGTAAATGATGATCCGTGACTAAAACTCGAATGCCTTTTTCTTTCAAAAATGCCACACCGTCAAAAGATGAAACGCCATTATCCACCGTCATTAAAAGCTGAACGCCCTTTTCAATTGCCATTTCAGCCACGGGAATACTCAAGCCATAACCCTGTTCAAATCGATTTGGCACAAGGTAATCCACATCAGAAAAGCCAAGTTGTCTTAAAGCCAGCACACTCAATGCTGTGCTGGTTGCACCATCAGCATCAAAATCCCCAACAATCACAATTTTTTGCTTTTGTTGATAGGCTTCCACTAATAAATTTACAGCTTGATCAATGCCATATAATTGATTTGGATTGAGCATTGATTTCAAAGTGCGGTCTAATTCTTTGGTGTTTTGAATACGACGAGCGCGATAAAGGCGATCTAATAAGGGATGGTTTGAAACAGAGTTTCCAATTGGAATTTCACGGCGTTTGATAAGTTTTTTCACTGGATATTAATTCATACCTAAAAGCAAAAAGCTGTTGAAATCAACAGCTCTTTTATCTATACTTTTTCCTGTTGCTCAGGGCTTTTAACCCTGAATGCTGACAGGGGTTAAAAGCCCTACTGACCATTAGTCTAACTATTGTGTCAGCTAAGGATTTTAATGATGCCTAAATTATGCATTTATATCATAATTTTTGTGTTGTTAATGCTTTTTTGCCCACCAGCATATTAAGCATACCGACTATTAAAACACAAGGGGTAGGCAACTGCCCCTTGCTCTTTATTATAAAATTATTGTGCTGTTTCTTCAAGTGCTCTTAATAAATCAGCGGGTTTTAAATAACCGCCAATAAGCTCACCAGTTGAGGTAACAATACTTGGTGTTCCTCGTACACCAAATTGAATACCTAATTCATAATGTTTTTTCACGATATTTGGCGTTTTAACTTCTTTTGGTAAATTGCCTTTTTCTGCTTCATTTAAAGCAAAAACGGGATCTTTCGCCGTCCAAATCGCTTCCATTTGTTTCGCCGTTTGATTATTCATACCTGCGCGAGGGAAAGCTAAATAACGCACAGTAATACCAAGATCGTTATATTCTTTTAATTGCTGATGTAATAAATGGCAATAATGGCAGGTAATATCCATAAATACTGTTACTACGTGTTTTTCATTTTTCGCAGGATAAACAATCATCTCGTCTTTATAAGAATTAAGTTTATCCACTAAAATTTTACCTGCTACATCAACAGGGCCATTATTTGTGAGTTCATAAAGTTTACCTTCAAAAAGATATTTTCCATCTTCGCTCACATAAAGTATACCTTGATCCGTGACAGCCGTTCTAATGCCTGAAATCGGCGAAGATTTAATAACAATATTTGATACATTAAAAGACTGTAATTTGCGTTTAATTGCCGCATCATCTGCCATTGCATTAGCCGCAGCCACGCACAAAAGTGCGGTAAAAATTTTCTTCATTTTTTGTTCCTAAATTAGCTTGAGTGAGAAAGTCTAAAATTATAGAGAGATTGCTAATTTCTGCAAGGTCAAACTATCCAAAAATCAGAAAATAGCATATAATTCCACAATTTATCACACAGTGAATTTATTATGTTTGAAATCAATCCTGTAAAAAATAAAATCATCGATTTATCTGACCGCACTTCGGTGCTTCGGGGGTATCTTTGACTTCGATGCCAAAGTTGAGCGTTTAGAAGAAGTCAATGCGGAACTAGAACAGCCAGATGTTTGGAATGATCCAGATAAAGCTCAAACGCTTGGTAAAGAACGGGTTTCTTTAGAACAAGTTGTAAATACCATCAAAAATTTAGAACAAGGTTTAGAAGATGTCGATGGGTTGTTAGAACTCGCCATCGAAGCAGAAGACGAAGACACCTTCAATGAAGCGGTCGCTGAATTAGATGAACTCGAACAACAACTCGAAAAATTAGAGTTCCGTCGAATGTTTAGTGGCGAACATGATGCTTGCGATTGCTATGTGGACTTACAAGCTGGTTCTGGCGGTACGGAAGCTCAAGATTGGACAGAAATGTTGCTGCGTATGTATCTTCGTTGGGCAGAAAGCAAAGGCTTTAAAACAGAACTAATGGAAGTCTCTGACGGCGATGTAGCAGGATTAAAATCAGCAACGATTAAAGTGAGCGGAGAATATGCTTTTGGTTGGTTACGAACAGAAACGGGGATTCATCGTTTAGTGCGTAAAAGTCCATTTGATTCCAATAACCGTCGTCACACATCATTCAGTGCAGCATTTGTCTATCCTGAAATTGATGATGATATTGATATTGAAATCAATCCTGCTGATTTACGTATTGATGTTTATCGAGCGTCGGGAGCAGGTGGGCAGCACGTAAACAAAACTGAAAGTGCGGTGCGAATTACCCATATGCCAAGTGGTATTGTAGTGCAATGTCAAAACGACCGTTCACAGCACAAAAACAAAGATCAAGCGATGAAGCAATTAAAAGCGAAATTGTATGAGCTTGAATTACAAAAGAAAAATGCGGATAAGCAAGCAATGGAAGATAATAAATCGGACATTGGTTGGGGAAGCCAAATTCGCTCTTACGTATTAGACGATTCACGCATTAAAGATTTACGTACTGGCGTAGAAAACCGTAATACGCAAGCCGTATTAGACGGGGATTTAGATCGATTTATTGAAGCGAGTCTCAAGGCTGGATTATAAAATTTTTGCCTTCCCCTGTTTACGGGGGAAAGTGGCGCGAAGCAACGGAAGGGGGCTTTCGATAATATATTTCCTTTAGTCTTCGACAGCTCCTAAAGTAAACAAAGAAAATAAAAATTTCTTATTAATTTATAAAAAAGGTAAACAATATGTCAGAACAAGAAGTTAAAGAATTAGATCTCAATGGCGAAATGCTCGTTCGTCGTGAAAAATTAGCCGCATTACGTACAAAAGGTAATGCATTTCCAAACAAGTTTCGTCGTGATGCGCTCGCGCAAGATTTGCACAATCAATATGATGCAGAAGACGGGGAAATCTTAAAAGAAAAAAGCATTGAAGTACAAGTTGCTGGTCGTATTATGACTCGCCGTGCAATGGGTAAAGCAACTTTTATCACTATTCAAGATATGAGCGGTAAAATCCAGCTTTACGTTGCACGCGATAATTTGCCTGAAGGTGTTTATGCTGAAGATGTAGGTAACTGGGATTTAGGTGACATCGTTGGCGTTAAAGGCACTTTATTTAAAACAAAAACTGATGAACTCACAGTGAAAACTACGGAAGTTCAACTTTTAACTAAAGCTCTTCGCCCATTACCAGACAAATTCCATGGTTTAACCGACCAAGAAGTTCGCTATCGCCAACGTTATTTAGATTTAATTTCTAACGAAGAATCTCGCCGCACTTTTATTATTCGTTCTAAAGTTGTCGCGGGTATTCGTGAATATTTCATTTCTAAAGGCTTTATGGAAGTGGAAACGCCAATGTTACAAGTGATTCCAGGTGGTGCGTCTGCTCGTCCATTTATCACTCACCATAACGCATTAGATGTTGATATGTATCTTCGTATTGCACCTGAACTTTATTTAAAACGCTTGGTCGTTGGTGGATTTGAACGAGTATTTGAATTAAACCGCAACTTCCGTAATGAAGGGGTTTCTGTTCGTCATAATCCAGAATTTACTATGCTTGAATATTATCAAGCCTATGCAGATTACCACGATTTAATGGATAACACCGAAGAACTGCTTCGTAAATTAGCGATTGATATTCTTGGTACGACTATTGTGAAATACGGCGAATACGAATTTGATTTTGGTAAACCATTCGAACGTATTACGTTACACGATGCAACCATTAAATATGGTGCTGACAAAGGTATCGTAAAAGAAGATTTATATGACTTTGATCGTGCAAAAGCTACGGCAGAACGCTTAGGTATTGAAGTACAAAAATCTTGGGGTTTAGGCAGCATTGTGAACGCAATCTTTGAAGAAGTAGCTGAACATCACTTAATTCAACCAACCTTCTTAATGGCTCATCCTGCGGAAATTTCGCCACTTGCACGTCGTAATGATGAAAACCCAGATGTTACAGATCGTTTTGAGCTCTTTATCGGTGGTCGTGAAATCGGTAATGGTTTCTCAGAATTAAATGATGCAGAAGATCAAAATGAACGTTTTGATGCACAAGTGACTGCGAAAGAAGCGGGCGATGATGAAGCGATGTTTAAAGATGAAGACTTTGTTGTTGCACTAGAACACGGCTTACCACCAACAGCTGGGGAAGGTTTAGGTATCGACCGTCTAGCGATGCTTTATGCAAATGCACCATCAATTCGTGATGTGATCTTGTTCCCTGCAATGCGTCAGAAATAATAAAGATACAAACAAAAGCCACCAAATGGTGGCTTTTTTATCGAAACATAAAAAGGGAGCTAATGCTCCCCTTACTTTTTAATGATTAACCATTAATAAATTTTTCGCCTAATTCAATATCTGCACGTAAAGTCGGCAACATATTTTCTAGAGCTTGTTGTTCAAAATTGCTTAATGGGCCAATTGGTAAAATTTCTTCTACACCTTCTTTGCCTAAACGAACTGGTTGAGAGAAGAAACGAGCATATTTGCCATCACCTTCAACATAAGTACATTCAACCACTGTCTCGCCACTTAATCCTTTCACTAAAGAACGCGCAAAACGTGCTGCAGCTTGCGCCATTGAAAGGGTTGCAGAACCGCCCCCCGCTTTTGCATTGACCACTTCTGTACCTGCATTTTGAATACGTTTTGTTAATGGTTCGATTTCATCTTCATTCCACTCAGCATATTGAACTTGAGAAAGTAATGGAAGAATAGTCACACCTGAGTGACCACCAATAACAGGAACGCTTGTACGAGAAACATTTAAACCTTTTAATTCAGCCACAAAGGTTTCAGAACGTAACACGTCTAAAGTTGTCACACCAAATAATTTACGTTTGTCGTAAACGCCTGCTTTTTTCAGCACTTCAGCCGCAATTGCAACAGTAGTATTTACTGGGTTAGTGATGATACCAACGCATGCTTTCGGACAAGTAACCGCGACTTTTTCAATTAAACCACGCACGATACCTGCATTAATATTGAATAAATCTGAACGATCCATACCAGGTTTACGTGCAACACCAGCAGAAATTAATACAACATCCGCACCTTCAAGTGCTGGAGTTGGATCTTCACCAGAAAAACCTTTCACATTCACTGCCGTTGGAATATGGCTCACATCCACTGCAACACCTGGGGTAACAGGGGCAATATCATACAATGATAAGTCGGTACCTGCTGGCAACTGAAGTTTTAGTAATAACGCTAATGCTTGACCAATACCACCTGCGGCACCTAATACAGCAACTTTCATAAATACTCCTTATGTGTTAGTTAATTTAAAACAGACTGATTTTAAAATGTTCATCTTACAATTACAAATAGAGAAATATCATTCTATGATCTAGTTCACATTTCTGAGATAAATATTTTCTTCTCTTCGTTCTTATTCATATTTCAGTTGATGAAAGTGAATTTTTATGCAATTCTTATGCAAATTTTGACTATTGAAAAATAAAGATGACTGAGAATTTAACTCGCGCTTTTAAAGAATTACTCAACCAAGAACGCTTTGGTTCTCAAAGTGAAATTGTCGATGCCTTAAAAAAACAAGGCTTTACTGGTATTAATCAATCAAAAATATCAAGAATGCTCAGCAAATTTGGTGCGGTTCGCACCCGTAATACCAAGATGGAAATGGTCTATTGCTTACCAAATGAATTAAGTGTTCCCAATACCAGTAGTCCATTAAAAAATCTTGTCTTAGATGTTGATCACAATGCGATGTTAATCGTAATAAAAACGACGCCCGGTGCTGCTCAATTAATCGCACGATTACTTGATTCCATTGGAAAATCAGAAGGCATTTTAGGTACTATCGCAGGCGATGATACTATTTTTGTCACGCCCACAAACGATAAACCTATCGACGAATTATTGCAAAATATCCAACGTTTATTTGAAAACACATTGTAATGAATATTCTATTAACGGGAGGAACAGGACTTATCGGCAAAGCACTTGTCGAACAACTCTGTTTACGCAATGAACAAGTGACGATCTTAACGCGCTCAAGTTCGCCGCACACTCTCTCAAAGCACAAAAACATCAAATTTATTACCGCACTTTCCCAACTTAATTCACAAGAACAGTTTGATGCCATCATCAATCTTGCTGGCGAGCCAATTTTTCATAAAGTTTGGTCGAAAAACCAGAAATCTATTTTACGAGAAAGTCGTTTAAGCCTCACTACTCAACTGGTTGAATTCATCAATCAGTATCAGCAATACCCAATTTTTATTTCAGGTTCAGCAACAGGAATTTACGGCGATCAAGACGAACAAAAAATTACCGAAACAAGCAAAACAGCAAAAACCTTCACTGCACAATTATGCCAAGATTGGGAAAATATTGCACGACAAGCACATGCTAGAGTTTGTTTGATTAGAACAGGCATGGTCTTTTCTACAAAAGGTGGCGCACTTGCTAAAATGTTGCCTTTATACAAATGGGGACTTGGCGGTAAACTGGGCAAGGGAGAGCAATATTTCCCTTGGATTGCTTTGGAAGATATGGTAAACGGCATTTTATTTTTACTCGATCATTCAGAATGCAGAGGGGCGTTTAACTTCGCTGCCCCCAAGTCTATAAAACAGCATAAATTTAACCGCACTTTAGCTCAACTATTAAAACGTCCTGCTTTTGCAACCATTCCAAAATGGCTATTACATTTCATTCTTGGCAAGCGAGCAAATCTATTACTCGAAAGTCAAAATGTTGTACCTGAAAAATTACTTAACGCTGGATTCCAATTTCAATATGCTGATTGCGAAAACTATCTAAAAGATATCCTAAAAAACAAATAAAAAAATCACCGCACTTTTAATACGATGATTTTTATCCCTCTAAATGCCTAGCATTTATTGTTCATTGTAAATTTCAAGATTGGATGCTTGTTTTTCTCGTTTCTTCTTTGCGTTATCATTGCGTTGAGTTGCGATTTTCTCTAAATATTCAGGGCTAATATCGCCTGTAATATATTCGCCTGTGAAAACAGAACAATCAAAACCTTGAATGGCTGGGTTTTCCAATTGAACAGATTCAGTAAGTGCGGTCAGATCTTGGAAAATTAATTTATCTACGCCAATCAAATGTGCAATTTCATCAACATTTCGTCCATAAGCGATCAGCTCATCGCGACTCGGCATATCAATACCATAGACATTCGGATAACGAATTTCTGGGGCAGCCGAGGCGAAGTAAATTTTCTTCGCGCCAGCTGAGCGAGCCATTTCAACAATTTGCTCAGAGGTTGTGCCACGAACAATAGAATCGTCTACCAATAACACGTTTTTATCTTTAAATTCAGCTTTAATGGTATTCAATTTACGACGAACCGAACTAATACGCTGTGCTTGTCCTGGCATAATAAAGGTACGGCCAACATAGCGATTTTTCACAAATCCTTGGCGATAAGGCTTCCCTAGTACACGAGCTATTTGTAACGCAATATCTGTTGAAGTTTCAGGAACGGGAATCACCACATCAATATTATCAATTTCATCAGCCCATTCTTTTGCAATTTTTTGTCCAAGTTTTTCGCCCATGTGAACACGCGCAGCATAAACAGAGACGCCATCAATCGTTGAATCTGGGCGTGCAAAATAAACATACTCAAAAATACAAGGATTTAACACCGCACTTTCAGCACATTGTTGTGAATAAAGCTCGCCATCAAACGTCACATAAACGGCTTCACCTGCAGCAATATCACGCACAAATTCGAAACCTACAATATCTAAAGCCACTGTTTCAGACGCAAACATATAATCGGTTTTGCCATTTTCCTCGCGTTTACCCAACACCAAAGGACGAATGCCAAAAGGATCACGAAACGCAACCATACCATGCCCAATAATCATCGCTAAACAAGCATAAGCACCGCGAACATCCTTGTGAGTTTTACGAACAGCATAGAAAATATCTTGTGGATCGAGGTGATCTTGAGGAATGTGATCGAGGTGATTGGCGAGAATATTAAGAAGAAGTTCGGAATCTGAATTAGTGTTTACATGGCGGCGAGCAGTTTTAAAGACCTTTTCTTTTAACTCCACTGAGTTGGTTAAGTTGCCGTTATGCACCAAAGTGACACCATAGGGAGAATTCACATAAAAAGGCTGTGCCTCTGAGACGCTAGAACTCCCCGCTGTAGGATAGCGAACATGCCCCAACCCAGCATGTCCTTGCAAGCGTAGCATATGTTCTTGATGAAACACATCGCTGACTAAACCATTAGCTTTACGTAAGCGAAAACGGTTTTCATCATCAACCGTTACAATACCTGCCGCATCTTGTCCACGATGTTGCAAAAGGGTTAATGCTGCATAAATAGATTCATTAACCGGACTTTGGCTAACAATACCGACAATACCACACATTTTGTGTTCCTTATTGATTAAGCGTTGGAGTTAAAAAACTTGAACTCGCCTGAAGTTGTTGAAAGAACCATTCAATAATAAAACCAAAGTGCGGTATTAATTGAGATTCTTTCCACCAATCAGTTTGTTCAAAATTGGTAAAAGTATCCATAAAAAATAACAACGCAGCCACAATCAGCGCACCACGCACTAAACCGAAAGCTGCACCTAATACGCGATCAGTACCGCTTAAACCCGTTTTATCCACTAATTGACTAATCACATAATTTACTATGGCACCCACAATTAAAGTCAGAACAAACAAAATGGCGATTGCAGTTCCATTACGAATATACATTGATTCAATTTGCGTAAGATAAGCAGCAAGATAAGGATAGAACTGACTTGCAACAATAAATGCCACAACCCAGCTACCGAGTGAAAGCACTTCGCGAACAAAACCGCGTAATAAACTAACAAGAATGGAAAAAGCGATAATGCCAATAATAATGTAATCAATCATTAAAAAATCTCTCAATGAAAAACGGCCGTTTAAAACGACCGAGCTATTCTACAAAAATAAAGCCAAAAAGAAAACGTTTGCGTAAACTAAATTTCCTGCCAAAAAGCACGTTCCAATTTACTTTGAGCTTTCTTTAAGACTTCCGCTAAATGTTGATATGTCGGTTTTTCTTGCACAAAAGGCAAGGGTTCATGTAGTTGTTTTAAACGTTCGCAAATATCATAAAACCATACCGCACTTTGATTTTCTAACGGCGTATTGGCACGCTTACCAAGCCAATAAAGACCTTGAAAAGGAATAAGCAAGGCAAAAAGTGCGGTCAAAATTGCGATAGAAAATGCCATCAAATCATTTTTTGCATAAAACTGCTGCCATAGAATTGCAAACACAGCAACAAAAGGCATAAATTTTTGTGCAAAACTCGTGGCTTTCATAATACGGTTTTCAGGGAAAATAATGCCTAACTTCGCCTCCAGCGGCCAAGTATTAAGATAAATTTGCCCCTGTTTAAAAATGGAAAAAAATGCCATAAAAACACCTCAAAAATTGACCGCACTTATCATACGCTATTTTAAGTCTATTTTTAGTAAAAATAGTTTAATTTTTCAAAAAATACGATAAAGTTTGTATTTTTTCCTTACCGATGAATTTATTTTATTCATCAAAAGGTGTATTCTATGTCTGATTTTTCAAACCATCTTAGATGATGGATTTCTATTAACCTCAATCAAATATAGGGTTCCTATGTCAAAACTTGTTCTTATCCTTAACTGTGGTAGTTCTTCACTCAAATTTGCAATTCTTGATCCAGCAACAGGGGAAGAAAAATTATCTGGCTTAGCCGAAGCATTTTTCTTACCTGAAGCACGTATCAAATGGAAACTCAATGGAGAGAAAGGTAACGCAGATTTAGGCGCAGGTGCAGCGCATACTGAAGCGCTTAATTTTATCGCATCTAACATTCTGAATGATGAGCTTAAAAATTCTATCGCGGCAATTGGTCATCGTATCGTTCACGGTGGCGAAAAATACACTCAATCTGTCATCGTAACAGATGAAGTTGTTAAAGGAATTGAAGATGCTGCACAATTTGCGCCACTTCACAACCCTGCTCACTTAATTGGTATTCGCGAAGCATTCAAGGCATTCCCACACTTAAAAGATAAAAACGTGGTAGTTTTTGATACAGCATTCCACCAAACTATGCCTGAAGAAGCCTTCCTTTATGCCCTTCCATACTCTTTATATAAAGAGCACGGCGTACGTCGCTATGGTGCACACGGCACAAGTCACTACTTCGTTTCTCGTGAAGTCGCTAAATATGTAGGCAAACCTGCAGATCAAGTAAATGCTATTATTTGTCACTTAGGTAATGGTGGTTCTGTTTCTGTTGTGCGTAACGGTCAATGTATTGATACTTCAATGGGCTTAACTCCGCTAGAAGGTTTAGTAATGGGTACGCGTTGTGGCGATATTGACCCTGCAATCGTATTCTACCTATACAAAACACTAGGTATGTCTATGGATCAAATCGAAGAGACTTTAGTGAAAAAATCAGGTCTTTTAGGTTTAACTGAAGTAACAAGCGACTGCCGTTATGCTGAAGATAACTACGATGATGAATCTAAACCAGAAACAAGACGTGCTTTAAATGTTTATAGCTATCGTTTAGCGAAATACATTGGTGCTTATATGGCTGTGTTGGGCGATGATCACTTAGATGCAATTGCATTCACTGGTGGTATTGGCGAAAACTCAGCGCACGTTCGTGAATTAGCCTTAAATCACTTAAAATTATTTGGCATTAAAATCGATCACGAACGAAATCTTGCCACACGTTTTGGTAAAGATGGTGTAATCACCACTGATGATTCCGCATTTAAAGCAATTGTTCTTCCAACTAACGAAGAATTGGTTATCGCACAAGATACCGCAAAACTTTGTTTCTAATTTAACAACAAGCTGCCGAATTTTTCGGCAGTTTTTATTTATAATATATACATATTAAGGTTTAACTATGTCTCGCACGATTATTCTTATCCCTGTAAGTACAGGCGTGGGTTTAACTAGCATTAGTCTTGGATTAATCCACTCTCTCGAACAAAAAGGCACAAAAGTTGCTTTTATGAAACCAGTTTCTCAACCAAGCACTGGCGAAGATAAATTGGATCGCACAACTTCTATTATTCGCACTAGCACTAGCCTTGAAACTGCCGAACCTTTTATGTTAAGCGTGGCAGAATCATTAATTGGTCAAAATCAGTCTGACGTATTGTTAGAAAAAATTGTAGCTAACCACCAACAATTAACCAAAAATAATGATATCGTTGTAGTTGAAGGTTTAATACCCACAAGAAAACACGGTTACGCAAACAGTATCAACTATGAAATTGCACAAGCATTAGATGCGGAAATCGTATTAGTTGCAGCGCCAGCAACTGAAACCCCAACCGAATTAAAAGATCGTGTAGAAGCAGCAGCCTCTTTATTTGGTGGTAAAAACAATCCAAATCTTTTAGGTGTTGTTGTAAACAAATTTAATGCACCCGTTGATGAATCTGGTCGTACACGCCCCGATCTTGCCGAAATCTTTGATTCATTCCAACACAATCATATTAGCGAAACAGAAGTAAACAAATTATTTGCAGGTAGTGCCATCAAGTTATTAGCTTGTGTGCCTTGGAATGCAAATTTAATCGCTACACGAGCAATCGACTTAGTCAAACATTTAGGTGCATCAATCATTAATGAAGGGGAAATCAATCGCCGTATTCGTGGTATCACTTTCTGTGCAAGAAGTTTACCAAATATGGTTGAGCATTTCCGTGCAGGCAGTTTATTAGTCGCTTCAGCAGATCGTCCAGATGTGCTTGTAGCAGCCACTCTCGCAGCGTCAAATGGTATTGAAATCGGCGGTATTTTATTAACAGGCGGTTATAAAATTGATGCTCAAATTAATAAACTTTGCCAACCTACTTTTGAAAAAGCAAAATTGCCGATCTTCCGTATTGAAGGCAATACTTGGCAAACGGCATTAAGTTTACAAAGCTTTAATCTTGAAGTGCCTGTTGATGACAAAGAACGTATTGAAAATATTAAACAATACATTAGCCAACACTTTAATGCTGACTTTATCAATAATTTAGTTGCAGATTCTAGCCGTTTACCTCGCTTATCCCCACCTGCATTCCGTTTCCAATTAACTGAACTTGCTCGTGCGGCGAAAAAACGTATTGTGCTTCCTGAAGGCGATGAACCTCGTACAATCAAAGCAGCTGTACTTTGTGCAGAACGTGGCATTGCTGAATGTGTACTTTTAGCAGATCCTGCATCAGTTCAACGTGTTGCAGAAGCACAAGGTGTTAAATTAGGTAAAGGCATTACAATCATCAATCCTGCTGACGTTCGTGAAAACTATGTTGATCGTTTAGTTGAATTACGTAAAGCGAAAGGTATGACTGAAACCGCAGCTCGTGAGCAATTAGAAGACACTGTGGTACTTGGCACAATGATGCTAGAAGCAAATGAAGTGGATGGTTTAGTATCTGGCGCTGTCCACACGACTGCAAACACCATTCGACCACCAATGCAAATCATCAAAACTGCACCAGGTAGTTCAATCGTTTCTTCTATCTTCTTTATGTTATTACCAGATCAAGTGCTTGTTTATGGTGACTGTGCGGTAAACCCAGATCCAACTGCAGAACAACTTGCTGAAATTGCAATTCAATCAGCAGATTCTGCTAAAGCATTTGGTATTGATCCAAAAGTCGCGATGATTTCTTACTCAACAGGTACATCTGGTAGCGGTGCTGATGTAGAAAAAGTGAAAGAAGCAACTCGTATTGCGAAAGAAAAACGCCCTGATTTATTAATCGATGGCCCATTACAATACGATGCGGCAGTGATGGAAGATGTGGCTCGCTCTAAAGCACCAAATTCACCAGTAGCAGGTAAAGCAACGGTATTTGTATTCCCTGACTTAAATACGGGTAACACGACTTACAAAGCAGTACAACGCTCTGCAGATTTAGTGTCTATTGGCCCAATGCTTCAAGGTATGCGCAAACCAGTCAATGACTTATCTCGTGGTGCCTTAGTTGATGATATTGTGTACACAATTGCCTTAACCGCAATTCAAGCAACACAATAATTCAAGTAAAAACATAAAAGAAAATACCGCACTTTGCCCTAGCAGTAAAAGTGCGGTATTTTTTATAACGTTTTTTACAAATCGACCAAAATCAAAATTGCGGCTTCACCGCCCCACTCCCTTGGTGCTTGATGTAATGCCCGCACTTTAGGATGTTGTACTAGCCAACGTGGAATTTGTTTTTTCAATGTAAAGGTGCCATAGCCCGTCATAATGCTGGCACAATCAACATGCTCATTTTCACAAGCCAGTAAAAGTGCAGCTAATTCTTGCTTAGCTTGTTCACGGGTTAAACCGTGTAAATCTAAAAACAATTCTGGCGAAAAATCTCCACGACGAAGTTGTTTTAATAAATGGGAATCTTCCCCATCACGTAAATATTTCACAACACCATCATTGTCATTCAGTAATGGCTCATATTCATCAGAAAAATAGAACAATGTATCTTCTTTAACTCGTAATTCTTTCAATTCTATTTTTTTCTGATCACGTTTTTGGCGGGGGGCAACAAAAGTATCTTGTTTAATTGGCTTAATGCCTTTGGTTTCCGCTCGGAATAAATCAAATTCGTCTTGCATTTTTTTCTCATTAATTTCAAATTTTGCGTATCATATCATAGTTCTACATTCTCATCTGTGGTATAACTACGCCAAATTTTCATACCTAATTTTATGCTAACTTTTCTACTCACTTTTATGGAGAAATGCGATGGAAACCTCACATAACCAAGAATTAGTTGCAACTATCTTGGAAGATAATGTTGCAAACGAACTGCAAACCATCCAAGATTTTCTGCGTTGGACGTATAGCATTCTCAATCGATCTGATATTTACTTCGGGCAAGGGCACGATAATCCTTGGGATGAAAGCCTGCAACTCGTTTTAAGTGGCTTACATTTACCCATTGATTTACCTACCGAATTATTTAACAGTCGATTAACCCCATCTGAAAAAGAAACCTTAATTCAACTTGTATTAACCCGAATCGAACAACGCGTACCTGTGGCATATTTAACAAATAGTGCTTGGTTCTGCGGTCACGAATTTTATGTCGATGAACGAACCATTATTCCACGTTCTCCAATTAGTGCTTTAATTCAAGATCGATTTGAAGATTTAATTTCACAAGAACCAAATCATATTCTCGATCTATGCACAGGCAGCGGTTGTATTGCCATTGCTTGTGCTTATGCTTTCCCGAATGCGGAAGTAGATGCGGTAGATTTATCGGTTGATGCACTTAATGTCGCAGAGATCAATATTTCACGCCATCAATTAGAGCATCGCGTATTCCCGATTCAATCAAACTTATTTGAAAATACTTTGGGACAAAAATACGATCTTATCGTGACCAATCCACCTTATGTGGATGAAGAAGATCTCGCCGATATGCCAGAAGAATTCCATTTTGAACCAGAGTTAGCCTTAGGTTCTGGCAGTGATGGCTTAAACATTACCAAACAAATTTTAAAACAAGCACCAGATTACTTAACTGAAAATGGCGTGTTGGTGTGTGAAGTGGGTAATAGTATGATTAGCTTAATTGAGCAATATCCAGATGTACCATTTGAATGGGTAGAACTTAAAAATGGCGGACTAGGCGTATTTACTATTCAGCGTAAGGATTTAGTGAAATATCACGATCTGTTTTAATCTTTCAAGTGCGGTTAAAATTCTTATTAAATTTCAACCGCACTTCATTTATACATTGTTATCTTGTTTCCAATTCAATGCCTTCAAATAATTTTTTCACTGAATTGTTATCACGCAAACGCTCGGCTTTTTCTACGACACTACGAGTTAAGTGCGGTGAAAAATATTCCATGAAATCGTACATATAATTACGTAAGAACGTGCTATGTTTAAATGCAATATTCGTCATACTCGGGCGGAACAAATGGCTTGCATCAATCAGCACAAGATCCGTATCTAATGCCGTATGTGCCATAGATGCCATAATGCCCACCCCTAAACCCAAGCGCACATAAGTTTTAATAACATCAGCATCGGTAGCCGTAAAAACTATATTTGGTAAAATGCCTGCACTATTAAATGCGTAATCTAAATCAGAAACACCCGTAAAACCAAACGTGTAAGTCACAAGTGGGTATTTGCCTAATTCCTCAATGGTCAGTTCTTTCACTTTGGCAAGCGGATGTTCTGTCGTAACAATCACAGCACGATTCCACCAATAGCATGGAATCTGAACTAAATCATCAAATAAATAAGGTGCTTCAGTGGTAATTGCCAAATCCACTTCACCTGACATTAAAGCATCGTAAATTTGTGTTGGCGAACCTTGATGAATATGCAAGCTCACATCAGGGTATTTTTTAGAAAAACGTTCAATCACGCTTGGCAACATATAACGTGCCTGAGTGTTTGTTGTCGCAATACGTAACACACCGTGATTTGGCTGAGTATATTCATCGGCAACGGCACGGATACCTTGCGCTTTAACAAGTAACTCGCGTGCAATCGAAATAATTTTTTTCCCTGCTGGTGTAATTGATTTTATATGTTTGCCATGACGCTCAAAAATTTCCAGACCTAATTCATCTTCTAAGAGGCGAACTTGTTTACTGATACCCGGCTGCGATGTGTAAAGTGCATTTGCAGCTTCTGTAACATTCAAATTTTGGTTTACAATCTCAACGATATAACGCAATTGCTGCATTTTCATAAAAAAGTCCTTATTTTTTATAACGTTTATTCATCTCCGAATAACGTTTCACCGCTTTACGAATTTGCCCAGATTTTGGACGACGACTTGCCTGTTTTACATCTAATTTCGTTGCGGTTTCAGCAGGTAATCCCACCAATTCACGCAAATAATTGACGTTTTCAAGATCCATTTCTTCCCAGCCACCACGAGGCAAACCTTTCATTAATTTGATATTTCCATAACGAATACGAATTAATCGGCTAACTTGAATACCTTGGGATTCCCACAAACGACGCACCTCACGATTACGTCCTTCCATCAAGGTTACATCATACCATTGGTTAATACCCACACCGCCTGTAAATTTAATTTCTTTAAAATTGGCAGGGCCATCTTCAAGCTGAACGCCTTTGCGTAAACGTGCTAACATCGCATCATCCACTTGACCAAATACACGCACAGAATATTCACGTTCAACTTCACGACTTGGGTGCATTAAGCGATTTGCCAGCTCTCCATCAGTGGTAAAAAGCAATAAACCCGATGTATTAATATCTAAACGCCCCACCGCAATCCAACGAGATCCCGTTAAACGCGGCAAACGATCAAACACGGTCGCACGCCCTTCTGGGTCGCTACGTGTACAAAGTTCGCCTTCAGGTTTGTAATACATTAATACACGGCAAATTTCTTTTTGTGCGTGGCTAAGATTAATGATTTGACCATCAATACGCACTTTCACACCAGAATGTACGTCAATACGATCGCCTAAAGTCGCAATTTTACCCTCTACGCTCACTCGGCCTGCGGCAATCATCGTTTCAATTTCACGACGAGAGCCTTGTCCTGCACGCGCTAAAACTTTCTGTAATTTTTCGCCCTCTGCTTTGGATTGATTCGAGGCTCTTACAACAGGTTTCGATTTTGGCTTCGCTAAAAATTTGTTGTCAGAATTAACCGCACTTTTTTTCGTATTTGCTGTTTCTATGCGAGCAGTACGAGATACTGAACGTCTGTCATTTTTAGCTGAAAAATCACGTTTCTTTGCTGAATCTTTGGAAAAGTGCGGTTGTCTTTGAGTTTGTTTTTGACTAGGTTTCATTGTTTTCCTTGAATAATGGAAAGGTCGCTTTCACAAGCGTCTATAAGTTAAATAAAAGGAGCAGTACTCCCACTTCCTTCGCGCAAAATCACTGGCGATTCTTCCGTTAAATCTACCACTGTTGTAGGCTCTTGCCCTAAATATCCACCATGAATAATTAACTCCACTTGGTGTTCCAAACGATCACGAATTTCTTCAGGATCGGATTGCGTAGTATGTTCTTCATTCGGCAACATTAACGAACAAGATAAAATCGGCTCGCCTAAGGCTGAAAGCAAATCTAAAGCAATTTTATTATCTGGTACGCGTAAACCAATGGTTTTACGTTTTGATGTCATTAAACGACGCGGTAATTCTTTCGTTGCCGTAAGAATAAAAGTATAACGCCCTGGCGTATTATTTTTAATCAAACGATAAGCGGTATTATTTACCCTTGCATAAGTTGAAAGTTCCGACAAATCGCTACACACCAAGGTAAAATTATGTCCTTCAGGCAATTTACGAATTGCTACAATGCGATCCATTGCGTGTTTATCGCCCATCATACAGCCCAAGGCATATCCCGAATCCGTTGGATACACAATCACACCGCCTTTTTGTAAAATCTCTACGGCTTGATTAATCAAGCGCACTTGTGGATTTTCAGGGTGGATATAGAAAAATTGGCTCATGTGTTTCTTCCTTAAAAAGTGTGCGCTGATTATAGCAGTTTTGCACTCACTTTATAATGGCGAGCATATAAAAATAAAGGTGCAGGGAATCAATCTACGCCTTGTCAAACTAAAGTGCGGTTAATTTTTAGATGATTTTAATAGCTTTCTCAAGGCTTCACCAATTTCAGCAAGGCTTTTTACACAGGTCACACCAGCGGCTTCTAACGCTGCAATTTTTTCTACTGCAGTACCTTTTCCGCCGCTAATAATGGCTCCCGCATGCCCCATCCGTTTGCCTTTTGGCGCAGTGATACCCGCAATATAGGCAACCACTGGTTTAGTGACGTTATCTTTAATGAAGATTGCCGCTTCTTCCTCTGCAGAGCCGCCAATCTCGCCAATCATCACAATGGCTTCTGTTTCGGGATCTTGTTGAAATCTTTCGAGAATATCAATAAAACTAGAACCCAGAATAGGATCTCCCCCGATACCCACACAAGTCGATTGTCCAAAGCCTTCATCTGTAGTTTGTTTTACTGCTTCATAAGTTAAAGTTCCAGAACGAGAAACAATCCCCACTTTACCTTTTTTATGTATGTGAGCTGGCATAATGCCGATTTTAGATTCATCAGGCGTAATCACACCTGGGCAATTTGGCCCAATCATCACAACGCCTGTTTCATTTAATTTTTGTTTTACCTTAAGCATATCCAATGTAGGAATACCTTCAGTAATACAGACAATTAACTGAATCCCTGCATCAATGGCTTCAATTATGGCATCTTTACAAAATGATGCTGGCACATAAATGACCGTCGCTGTTGCCCCCGTATTTTCGACAGCTTCACGAACTGTATTAAATACAGGTAAACCAAGATGAGTGGTTCCACCTTTATTTGGCGATACGCCACCGACTAATTGCGTTCCGTAGGCCAATGCTTGTTCAGAATGAAAAGTCCCTTGTCCACCAGTAAAACCTTGGCAAATCACTTTGGTATTTTTATCAATTAAAATCGCCATTAGTGTTCTCCTTTTGCTGCATTCACGGCTAATTCTGCGGCTTGTTGTAAACTCTGTGCGGTAAGAATATTAACGTCACTTTCCACTAAAATTTGGCGACCCATTTCAGCATTCGTTCCTTCTAATCGCACAACCACAGGCACTCTCACGCCCACTTCATTTACTGCAGCAATCACGCCTTCAGCAATCAAATCACAACGAACAATGCCACCAAAAATATTCACTAAAATCACTTTAACGGAAGGATCGGTTAAAATGATTTTGAACGCTTCAGCAACCCGCTCTTGCGTTGCACCACCACCCACATCAAGAAAATTCGCAGGCTTCCCACCATAGAGTTTCACAATATCCATGGTACCCATTGCAAGCCCAGCCCCGTTTACCATACAACCAATATCGCCCTCTAAAGCCACATAGTTTAACTGGAATTTTTCAGCTTCTGCTTCACGGGCATCATTTTGAGTTAAATCTTGCAGTGCCAATAAATCTTTATGGCGAAATAAAGCGTTATCATCGACAGATATTTTGGCATCGAGACAAACCAAATTGCCTTGTTGAGTGAGAACAAGCGGATTGACTTCCACTAAAGATAAATCTTTTTCTAAAAACAAACGAGATAAGCCCATAAAGATATCGGTAAACTGTTTGTTTTGTGCATCACTTAACCCTAATTTAAACGCCAATTCACGGCCTTGATAAGGCAATCCTCCAAATAAAGGATCAATCTCGACTTTGTGGAGTAAGTGCGGTGTATTTTGCGCGACTTCTTCAATATTCATTCCACCAGCAGGAGAAGCAATAAACACCACTTTTTGAGAGGCACGATCAACAACCGCACTTAAGTAAAATTCTTTATCAATATCGCAAGTTTCTTCAAAATAAATCTGGTTTACTGGCTGACCCAATTTATCCGTTTGAAAAGTGACTAAACGTTGTCCCAGCCATTTTTCTGCAAAAGCTCTCGCTTCCTCTACATCCTGTACCAATTTAACGCCACCCGCTTTACCACGCCCACCAGCATGAACTTGGCATTTCGCTGCCCACTTATCGCCAGAAAGTTGAGCCAGTACCAAATCGACATCCTCAACAGATTGACAGACCGCCCCATTTTTTACGGGTAATCCATAATGCTCAAATAGTTGTTTTGCTTGGTATTCGTGTAAATTCATTCGCGACGTCCTTTTTGGTTATGAAAACAATTCACTCAAGGTTTTAATGCTATATGAACCGTGATTTCTTCACGATCGTGATATAAATGTTTTGCTTGGATATCAAAATTTAAATTCTGCTCAGCCAACATAACAGCCAAGTTTTCTAAACATAATATCACTTCTTGATAACGTTTTTTCATGGGTAATTTTAAATTGAAGATGGTTTCTCGGCACCAACCATTCAACAACCATTTACCAATCAATAAAGAAATACGACTTGGTTGTTCCACCATATCACAGACTAACCAATCTACTTTTTTCCTTTTTGGGGGCTGAAATGTAAAACCATCTTCCGCGCAATGTTCAATGCGCCCCGTATCATGCAAACTCGCCGCCATTTTTCCGTGATCAACAGCATAAACAAATAAACCTCGTTTGACTAATTGATACGTCCAACCACCAGGGCAAGCCCCTAAATCAACGCCAATCATATTTTCATTTAAACGTTTATTCTCTTCTTTACGCGGAATAAAAGTCAAAATAGCTTCTTCTAGTTTTAACGTGGAGCGACTCGGTGCATCTGCAGGAAATTTTAAACGAGGGATTCCCATAAAATGGGAGGAATGATTATCCACATAAGAATATCCCACATAACAGCAATTCGGTTTTACAAAAAAACAATGTAAAAATTGACCGCACTTTTGACTCGCCTTTGCCGAAAGCCAACCTTGTTTTTTCAATGCCTGACGTAAAGGCACGGTAAATTTACGACAAAAAGTGGAAAGCTCCTTCGCTTCATTTGTATCTGCAGTTTCTACAAAAAGCTCGCTAGATTGAGCAAAATTAAGTTGTTGTGATAATTCTTTAAACGCCGCCACGATGGGACTAATACGATCAGCGGGATCTAAATCTTCCAATAAATCGGAAATAACCATCATCTGACGAGCAAAAATCAAACGATTAAAAGGAATGTCTCGGGCAAGGCGATCTGCCTCATCAGGTTGATAACATTCAAAAATCACATAGCCCGAATTATCTTGTACTCGTGCAAAACCAAATACACCTAAATGACTTGCTTGATCGGTAATCTCTGCGGCGACTTCTTTCTCAAAACCTGGGCGACAATATAATGCGAGTTTATTCATTTTCTTCTTGTTTAATTGAGTTAATAATCCACTGACGGAATGCTTGAATTTTTTGGTCATCAAGGCGATCAAGATGATTGACCACATAAAATGATTTTGGATCAGGCAAATTAGTCGGCAACACTGCTTGCAATGATCCATTTTCAATTTCTTGCAAGGCTAATAAGCGATTAGCTAATACAATGCCTTGCCCGTGAATAGCCGCCTGTAACGCCATAAATGTATGGCTAAATAACGGCCCTTGCTGAATATTTAAATCATCTAACTGTAAATGATTTGCCATCGCTTGCCAATTATCACAGGTATGAATGTGAATTAATGTGTGTTTTTTTAAATCTTCAGGTTGAATAATTGGATTTTCTGCTAGCAATTCAGGTGAGGCTAAAATCAATAAATTTTCTTCGCAAAGACGATCTACTTGAAGATTCTGCCAATTTCCCAAACCATAATAAATAGCAAGATCAATTTCTTTATTTAACAAACCTTCATCTTGATCCACGCCTGTTAAACGAACCTCAATTTGCGGATAAAGCTGATTAAATTCACTTAAATGTGGCACTAACCATTGGATACCAAAAGTTTGTGGCACACTAATGTTTAAGTGAGGATCTGCTTTTAACATCAACAATCGCTCTGTTGCTTCATTTAAGCGACGCAGAATTTTATTAATATCAACAAAATAAGCTTTACCAAGCTCCGTTAATTCTAAAGAACGATTCTTTCGCTTAAATAATTCAATCCCTAAAAATTCTTCTAATAATTTAATTTGATGACTAACCGCCGCCTGTGTAACACAAAGCTCATCTGCTGCTTTAGTAAAACTTAAATAACGAGCAGCCGACTCAAAAGATTTTAGTGAATTCAATGGTGGCAAACGTTTATACATAAGTATTTCCATTTATAAAATTTTCGTCTATAATGGACAAGATTTATTTCAAATTAGTTTTTCTAATACCTCAAATAAAAAAACGTCACTTGTCCTTTCCTACCCTTTTCCTTACAATACAACCATACTTAATGATTGGTAATTCCTTACTAGTTAATGAGTTTCAGACTTAAGTATGATGTTGTGTTTGCATATAGTTCGGGAAACCGAACTTGAGTAACAATTTGTTACTCATTTACTTCCTGTATATTATTAAACCGATTTGGTTAAACGCTGCTCTCATTGAGTGGCGTTTTTTTCATCCCGATTTTAGCATAACTATATCTTTATTTCCTGCCC
Organism: Haemophilus influenzae; assembly: GCF_019703545.1. Classification (NCBI taxonomy): domain Bacteria; kingdom Pseudomonadati; phylum Pseudomonadota; class Gammaproteobacteria; order Pasteurellales; family Pasteurellaceae; genus Haemophilus; species Haemophilus influenzae. Next base: position 1,714,048 of record NZ_AP018771.1, read on the forward strand.
TGTTTCCAAAATTTCATTATTCCTTTTTAGTTGGCTAAAAATTGCATCATTTCGAGAATTTATTATTTAAATCACTTCAGGAATGGTGTAGATTAAGCGAAATTTCATTCAAAAAATAATATTAAGGAAGTAAAATGAAAGACTTAGACTGGAATAACCTTGGTTTTAGTTATATTAAAACAGATTACCGCTTCATCGCTCACTGGAAAGATGGCAAATGGGACGAAGGAAAACTCACTACAGATAGCACATTACATATTCACGAAGGTTCAACCGCTCTTCACTACGGTCAGCAATGTTTTGAAGGATTAAAGGCTTACCGTTGCAAAGATGGTTCAATCAACTTATTCCGCCCGCAAGCAAATGCAGAGCGTATGCAACGTACCGCAGACCGTCTTTTAATGCCACGCGTACCAACTGAATTATTCGTGCGTGCATGTAAAGAAGTGGTTAAAGCTAACCAAGATTGGTTGGGTCCTTACGGTTCTGGTGCAACCTTATACTTACGTCCATTCTTAATTGGCGTGGGCGAAAATATCGGCGTGAAAACGGCACCAGAGTTTATTTTCTCTGTTTTTTGTTGCCCAGTGGGTGCTTACTTCAAAGGTGGTTTGGCTCCATCAAACTTTATCACGACTGATTACGACCGTGCTGCACCAATGGGCACTGGTGGTGTGAAAGTGGGCGGGAACTACGCAGCAAGCTTACTTCCACACGAATTAGCCGCAGAACAAGGTACGCCAGAACGTAAATTTGCGGATGCAATCTATTTAGATCCAAAAACTCACACAAAAATTGAAGAAGTCGGTGCGGCAAACTTCTTTGGGATCACAAAAGACAATAAATTCATCACACCAAAATCAGAATCTATTTTACCAAGTATCACTAAATACTCTCTTTTACATATCGCAAAAGAGCGTTTAGGTATGGAAGCTATTGAAGGCGATGTGTATATCGATCAACTCGATCAATTCGTAGAAGCGGGTGCGTGCGGTACAGCGGCGGTGATTACCCCAGTGGGCGGCATTCAACACAACGGAAAATTCCACGTATTCTATTCAGAAACTGAAGTAGGCCCTGTTACCCGTCGTCTTTATGATGAATTAACAGGCATTCAATTCGGTGATATCGAAGCGCCTGAAGGCTGGATTGTGAAAGTGGAATAATTTCTACCAATAGAAAAACGAAAGTGCGGTTAAAAATCAACCGCACTTTTTTATTGATTCAATCCCCATTGGCGAGAATCTTTATCAAATTTAACACCTGAATGCGAACCTTCTGCACCGTTAAAATACACATCCTTATTTGCGCAAGCTGAAATAATCAACGCGCCTGCGATAATCAACAACCATTTTTTCATAAGTAAACCTTTTTGCTAAATTAAAAACCTGCGAATTGTAGCACAACGACTTCACATCCAACGAAATATTTCACTTGTCTTGCTAAAATAGAACTTCCCCACTAGAATACCCCCCGTAGTTCGCAAACCTCCTACAATAAAAAACTAGGTAAAATATGAATATTTTCAATCCAAACCACGATCGTAAAGCGATTGTCATCTTTTCAGGTGGACAAGACTCCACGACTTGTTTATTCCAAGCTATTGCTGAATACGGCAAAGAAAACATAGAAGCCATTACCTTTCAATATGGGCAGCGTCATGCTATTGAGTTAGAAAAGGCGCGCGCCATTGCGCAAGATCTCGGCATTAAACAAACCTTGATTGATACATCTGTTATGAAAGCTATCACGCATAATGCATTAATGGATGAACAGGCGCATATTGAGCAAAAAGAGAGTGAATTGCCAAACACTTTTGTTGATGGTCGCAATGCCCTATTTTTACTTTATGCAGCGATTTATGCGAAAGGCCAAGGCATTCAAGATATTATCACTGGCGTATGTGAAACAGATTTCAGCGGTTATCCAGATTGCCGAGATGTGTTTATCAAGTCAATGAATGTCACATTAAATTTAGCTATGGATTATCAATTCAATATCAAAACACCATTAATGTATCTCACTAAAGCCCAAACTTGGCAACTTGCTGATGAATTAGGCGTATTAGATTATGTACAAAAACATACTCACACTTGCTATGAAGGCATCGAAGGTGGATGCGGAAAATGCCCAAGCTGTATTTTACGCAATAAAGGTCTAAAGAAATATTTGACTCAAAAAGGTAGAAAAAATGTTTAAAATTTCCAAAGAATTTAGCTTTGACATGGCACATTTATTAGATGGTCATGATGGGAAATGTCAAAATTTACATGGACACACATATAAATTACAAGTTGAAATTTCGGGTGACTTATATAAATCAGGTGCAAAAAAAGCAATGGTCATTGATTTTTCAGATCTAAAGTCTATTGTGAAAAAAGTTATTTTAGATCCGATGGATCACGCCTTTATTTATGATCAAACCAATGAGCGAGAAAGCCAAATTGCCACTCTATTGCAAAAGTTAAACTCAAAAACTTTTGGTGTTCCCTTTAGAACTACGGCAGAAGAAATAGCTCGTTTTATTTTTAATCGTTTAAAACATGATGAACAACTGTCCATATCATCCATTCGTTTATGGGAAACCCCAACTTCATTTTGCGAGTATCAGGAGTAAATGTTGATGGAAAAATATCATGATTTTGAACCGAACTTTAACATAGTCGAAATTTTTGAAAGTCTGCAAGGGGAGGGCTTCAATACGGGAATGCCAAGTGTTTTTGTACGATTTGGTAAATGCAATCTAGACTGTCCTTGGTGTGATACACCTTATAATAATTTTAAACGCTGGTCTGTATCACAAATTCTAGAAAAAGTGCGGTCATTTTCGTCAAAGAATATTATCATCACAGGTGGTGAGCCAACAATTGTACCAAAAATTGAATACTTACTTGAGCAATTTAAATCAGATGGCTATTTTCTTGCAATTGAAACCAATGGTCTAAAAGCAATTCCTGCACAAATAGATTATATTGCGACGAGTCCTAAGAGCCTTTATGCTCATAAGTATGAAAAGCGTTGCATTCCATTTGCAAATGAAGTACGTATTGTAATGGACAGTAATATGCCATCATTTTGTGAATTGATCGAGCAAAAAATAAAAGCAAAGAATTACTATCTTTCACCTTGTGAAATTGATGGGAAAATGAATTTACTTGAGACTATCACTTTACTTGGTCAATTGAATCAACGTTCAAATAAACCTAAATGGCAGCTAAGTTTACAAACACATAAATTGATTGGTATTGAGTAATAGAAGGAAATATTATTTTTTGATCAGTATATAATTTAGTATATGACGTTTTCTACTTTAGAGAGTGATCATAATGAAACTTGGATAGCACACTTCTCCCATTCCTTTGTGCTAACCATTTTTTGGAATTTTGTACCGTATCTCACTCTTTCTTATTTGTGTTAATTATGAATAACATTAAATTTGAGTAACTTTTTAACCTAAAACTTAATTCGGACAAAATCACCGACTATGCGTAAAATGGCGTGCAAGTAGAAGGAAAAGCAAATGTTTATAAAATCATTACAGGAATCCTAGCAAATCAAGTATTGATTAAGTCATTAAACAACATTCCTATACTATTATTGTTCATCATGGGTATTTTTGGAAAAATGAGAAACCTTGCATTTTAGGAATGAGAGGTAAACGAATTAAAAGTTTGTTTATAAATAGTATAAAAATAGCTTTCAAAGCATATGGTTTTGATGTTGAGTTTAAGGATATAGGAGAATCCCGCTTAATATTATTCTTAAAATGTTCTACCCTACTTTTGATATACTCACAAATCTTATTGTTTCACAAGATAGATGGGACTATAATAACTGTAAATTTAAACAGATTAAAGATAGTTTATGATGGATATTTCTGAATTACTTGACGGACTCAACGATAAACAACGCGAAGCCGTAGCAGCCCCTCTTGGTAATCACTTAGTGCTAGCTGGTGCAGGCTCGGGCAAAACGCGTGTATTGACGCACCGTATTGCTTGGTTAATTGCGGTCGAAAATATTTCTGAAGGCAGCATTATGGCGGTGACGTTTACCAATAAAGCCGCAGCAGAAATGCGTCATCGTATTCAATCTACCCTTGCCAAACACGCACAACATCAATTATTTGGTATGTGGATTGGAACCTTCCACAGCATTGCCCATCGTTTATTGCGAGCTCATCATTTAGATGTGGGATTGCCACAAGATTTCCAAATTTTAGATTCAGAAGATCAACTTCGTTTAATTAAACGATTATTAAAATTACATAATTTTGATGAAAAAGCTTTTCCGCCTAAACAGGCTTGTTGGTACATCAATAACAAAAAAGATGAAGGCTTGCGACCAAATGATATTGAAGATTTTAATGATCGCCAAGAACGTGAATGGATTAAAATTTATCAGATCTATCAAGACACTTGCGATCGCGCAGGGTTGGTCGATTTTGCTGAATTATTAATTCGGGTCTATGAATTATTTGAGAAAAAACCATTAATTTTGCAACGTTATCAACAACGTTTTCAGCATATTTTGGTGGATGAATTTCAAGACACCAATAAAATTCAATATAAGTGGATTAAAATTCTTGCTGGAAAAACAGGCAAAGTCATGATTGTGGGCGATGATGATCAATCTATATACGGCTGGCGTGGCGCACAAATTGAAAATATCCAAAAATTCTTGAAAGATTTCAAAGCCGAGACAATTCGCCTTGAACAAAACTATCGTTCTACCGCCAATATCCTAAACAGTGCAAATGAATTAATTGCAAACAATAGTGATCGTCTTGGTAAAAATTTATGGACAGAGGGTGAAAAAGGCGATCCTGTGGGCATCTATTCTGCCTTTAATGAATTAGATGAAGCAAAATTTGTTGCTTCACAAATTCAGGATTGGGTAGAACATGGCGGAAAACTTGATGATTGCGCTGTACTTTATCGTAGTAATAGCCAATCACGGGTTATTGAAGAAGCTTTAATTCGTTGTCAAATTCCATATCGTATTTATGGCGGTATGCGTTTCTTCGAACGTCAAGAAATTAAAGATGCGTTAGCCTATCTTCGTTTGATTAATAATCGTCAAGATGATGCGGCTTTTGAGCGTGTAATTAATACGCCAACCCGTGGCATTGGCGACCGCACTTTAGATATATTGCGTAACTTAACACGTGAACTCCAAATTACCTTATGGCAAGCAGTACAAGTCGCAACACAAGAAAATATGTTGGCAGGGCGAGCCTCAACAGCCTTATTACGTTTCAAAGAATTAATTAATTCACTACAACTTGATACCGCAGAAATGCCGCTTTTCGCACAAACTGATTTTGTGATTAAACATTCGGGCTTATATGAAATGTATCAACAAGAAAAAGGCGAAAAAGGCGAAGTGCATATTGAAAATTTGGAAGAATTAGTTACTGCAACCCGTGAATTTATCAAACCTGATAATGCGGAAGAAATGACCGAACTCACTGCCTTTTTAACGCACGCTTCCTTAGAAGCTGGCGAAGAACAAGCCTCGCCGCATCAATCTTGTGTAGAAATGATGACGTTGCACTCTGCGAAAGGCTTAGAATTTCCTCGTGTATTTATGGTGGGCGTAGAAGAAGGATTATTCCCAAGTTTTCGTTCTTTTGAAGAACCCGGACGTTTAGAAGAAGAGCGTCGTTTAGCTTATGTCGGTATTACTCGCGCGCAGAAAAAACTGACCATCTCTTATGCGGAAAGCCGTCGATTATATGCCAAAGAAGAACGCCATTTACCATCACGGTTTATCGCAGAATTACCGAGAGAATGTATCCAAGAAATTCGTTTACGAGGGACAGTCACACGAGCGATGAACCTAGCAAAAGTCGGTTCATTGTCGAATACCAGTGCGGTCGAAAATGAATGGAAAATGGGTCAAAAAGTTAAACACGAAAAATTTGGTTTCGGCACAGTGATTAATGTGGAAGGATCTGAAAATAACACACGTTTACAAATAGCGTTCCAAGCGCAAGGCATTAAATGGTTGATTGCGCATTTGGCAAAATTGGAAAAAGTGCGGTAGAATTCAAGAGTATTATATTTTTTACCGATTAATTTCTTTGAAAAGTGCGGTGAATTTTTACCGCACTTTTATTATCTACGAGTGATGGAATGTTTAAATTTGTATTCAAACGAATCTTAATGGTGATCCCTACTTTTATTGCCATTACTCTTATTACCTTTGCCCTTGTGCATTTTATTCCCGGTGATCCTGTGGAAATTCTGATGGGGGAACGTGGCTTAACGGCAGAAGTACATCAACAAATGATGCACCAATTGGGTTTAGATTTACCTCTTTATCAGCAATATTTCCACTATATTGGCAATGTAATTCAAGGGGATTTCGGTGCATCGTTCCGCACTCAACAACCTGTCCTTACTGAATTTTTTACGCTTTTTCCTGCTACCGCTGAATTAGCTTTTTTTGCGTTATTTTGGTCATTATTAGGTGGAATAATTTTAGGCACGATTGCCGCAGTAAAAAAAGACAGTTGGATTTCTCACACCGTTACAGCTGCATCGCTCACAGGTTATTCTATGCCGATTTTCTGGTGGGGATTGATTTTAATTTTATATGTTTCGCCACAACTCGGTTTGCCACAAGGTGGGCGTTTAGATAATGAATTTTGGATCGATACACCAACAGGATTTATGCTCATTGACAGCTGGCTTTCTGGTATGCCAGGTGCCTTCGAAAATGCGGTGAAATCATTAATTCTTCCTGCAATAGTCCTAGGCACAGTTCCTCTTGCCATTATTACGCGTATGACACGATCTGCGATGTTGGAAGTATTAGGCGAAGATTACATTCGCACGGCTAAAGCAAAAGGTTTAAGCTATACTCGAATTGTTATTGTTCACGCATTGCGTAATGCGTTAATTCCTGTTGTCACTGTGGTCGGGTTAATTGTAGGTCAATTGCTTTCTGGTGCAGTTCTCACAGAAACCATTTTCTCTTGGCCGGGGATTGGAAAATGGATTATTGATGCCATTCAAGCCCGTGATTATCCGGTATTACAAGGTTCTGTACTGATTATTGCGACGATTATTATTGTGGTGAATTTAACCGTCGATTTACTTTACGGCGTGGTCAATCCGCGTATCCGTCATTAATTGTAGGAGAAATTATGTCTGACACGCCTTTAACTTTCGCGCCAAAAACACCCTTACAAGAATTTTGGTTTTACTTTAAACAAAATCGTGGTGCGCTAATTGGTTTAATTTTTATTTTGATTGTTGCCTTAATCAGCATTCTCGCACCTTATATTGCACCTTTTGATCCAACAGAACAAAATCGTACCGCACTTTTACTTCCCCCTGCTTGGTATGAGGGCGGTAATCCTGCCTATTTACTCGGCACAGACGATATTGGGCGAGATATTCTTTCGCGTATTATTTATGGAACGCGAATTTCCGTCTTTGCGGGATTTATCATCGTATTACTATCTTGCGCCTTTGGTACCAGCCTTGGCTTGATTTCTGGTTATTATGGCGGCGTGCTAGATACAATTATCATTCGCCTAATTGATATTATGCTCGCAATTCCAAACTTACTTTTGACGATTGTAGTCGTCTCTATTTTAGAGCCATCACTCGCCAATGCCACTTTAGCGATCGCCGTGGTATCGATTCCTAGCTATGTGCGTTTAACTCGAGCAGCGATGATGAATGAAAAAAATCGTGATTATGTGACTTCATCTAAAGTGGCAGGGGCAGGTATTTTACGCCTCATGTTTATTGTGATTTTACCAAACTGTTTAGCCCCTTTAATTGTGCAAATGACTATGGGCATTTCCAATGCTATCTTAGAACTCGCAACACTTGGTTTCTTAGGCATTGGTGCAAAACCACCAACACCTGAACTTGGCACAATGCTTTCAGAAGCACGTGGTTTTATGCAAGCGGCAAACTGGTTGGTTACAATTCCTGGCTTAGTGATTTTATCTTTGGTGCTTGCTTTCAACTTAATGGGCGATGGCTTGCGTGATGCCCTTGATCCAAAACTCAAACAATAGGAAAACAGAATGGCATTATTAGATGTAAAAGAACTTTCTGTTCACTTTGGCGATAAAAAAACGCCATTTAAAGCAGTGGATCGTATCAGCTACCAAGTCGCACAAGGCGAAGTGCTTGGCATTGTGGGGGAATCGGGTTCAGGTAAATCTGTGAGTTCTCTCGCAATTATGGGATTAATTGATCATCCTGGACGTGTATCTGCTGAATCCTTGCAATTTGAAAATACTGATTTACTCACTTTAGAGAGTAAAGCTAAACGCCAGCTTATTGGTGCTGATGTTGCGATGATTTTCCAAGATCCGATGACAAGTTTGAATCCAGCTTATACTGTGGGCTTCCAAATTATGGAGGCGTTAAAAACTCACGAGGGCGGCACAAAAAAGGCAAGAAAAGACCGCACTTTAGAGCTTTTAAAATTGGTCGGTATTCCTGATCCTGAATCTCGGATTGATGTTTATCCCCATCAGCTGTCTGGTGGAATGAGCCAGCGCGTGATGATTGCGATGGCAATTGCTTGCAGACCTAAATTATTGATTGCTGACGAACCAACCACGGCATTGGACGTGACTATCCAAGCTCAAATTATGGAACTCTTACTTGAATTGCAAAAGAAAGAATGTATGTCCCTAATTTTGATTACTCACGATCTAGCACTTGTGGCTGAAGCGGCAGAGCGAATTATCGTGATGTATGCAGGACAAATCGTTGAAGAAGGCACCGCAAAAGATATTTTCCGCGAGCCAAAACACCCTTACACACAAGCCTTGTTACGTTCATTACCTGAATTTGCAGAGGGAAAATCTCGCTTAGAATCATTACAAGGGGTCGTCCCTGGAAAATACGATCGCCCAACAGGCTGTTTATTAAATCCTCGCTGCCCTTATGCCACCGAATATTGTCGCCAAGTTGAACCTCAATTGCATCAGATCGGTTCGCGTAAAGTAAAATGCCATACTCCACTGAACGAGCAAGGCAATCCAGTTGAATATCAAGGAGCTTAATAATGACGAATGAAGTAAAAGAAAATCCGCCATTATTAAATGCCATTGGCTTAAAAAAATATTACCCTGTAAAAAAAGGCTTGTTTGCAAAACCACAGCAAGTAAAAGCGTTGGATGGTGTCTCTTTTCAGCTTGAACGAGGTAAAACTTTAGCAGTCGTGGGTGAATCAGGTTGTGGAAAATCAACGCTAGGGCGTTTGCTAACCATGATTGAAGAACCAACCAAAGGCGAACTTTATTACAAAGGGCATAATTTTTTAGAAAATGATTCTGAAACAAAAGCACTACGTCGTAAAAAAATTCAAATAGTTTTTCAAAATCCTTACGCATCGTTAAATCCACGCAAAAAGATTGGTTCAATTTTGGAAGAACCATTAATCATCAATACAAAACTTTCCGCCAAAGAACGTCGAGAAAAAGTTTTATCGATGATGGAAAAAGTGGGCTTGCGCGCTGAATTTTATGATCGTTATCCCCACATGTTCTCAGGCGGACAACGCCAACGTATTGCCATCGCTCGTGGTTTAATGTTAGATCCCGATGTGGTTGTTGCCGATGAGCCTGTTTCTGCATTGGATGTTTCCGTGCGTGCGCAAGTACTGAATTTAATGATGGATTTACAAGATGAACTAGGCTTGTCTTACGTATTCATTTCACACGATCTTTCCGTGGTAGAGCATATCGCCGATGAAGTGATGGTAATGTATCTAGGTCGCTGTGTCGAAAAAGGAACAACAGAACAAATTTTCTCTAATCCTCAGCATCCTTATACCAAAGCGTTACTTTCAGCAACGCCACGTTTGTCGCCAAACTTGCGCCGTGAGCGCATAAAACTGACAGGCGAATTGCCAAGCCCAATTAATCCGCCAAAAGGCTGTGCATTTAATCCTCGTTGTTGGAAAGCGACAGAAAAATGTCGTGAAAATCAACCGCACTTGGAACAATATACTGATGGAAAATTAATCGCTTGTTTCCATATTGATTAAATTCATTTTGTCAGATTTATAAATAGGCTCATTTTTTCTCTCGCCAATAGGTTGCAAATCGAGGTTTTCCACTATTCGTAATGCCTCGATATTTATAAGTAATCACAGATCCTATCGGAGGGGGATTTTCTCGTTCCTTTAAATTAAAACCCGAACCGATTTTAAATTCTCCCCGATGATTTTTACAAGTTAAAGCACCCATCACATTTTCAAATTGTCCTTTGCCTTTATGGTGTGCAATAACCGTACATTCTTCATCTCGTGCTGTTTTCAATTTTAAAATTTGTGAGCTTCGCTTACGTTCATAAGGTGCATTAGGGTTACGTACAACAATGCCCTCGCCTTGCAAATTTTCGACTTGTGCAAGAAATTGATATAAATGGGTTTTATCTTTAACAGGAATTTGCTCAATAATTTCAATGTAAGTTGTTGGATGTTCAAGTAAATGCGCTTTTAATTTAGCTAAACGCTCAAATAAATTGCCCTCTGCATCAGGCACATCAAAAACATACAATTTCAGTTTTTCCCAACCATCGCCTTTAAAAGATTTTGTGATGGATGAAATTTCCTCAAAATGATTTCGCTCACTAAATAATTCACCATCAATGGCAAAAGGCGGAAAATCCTTAGTGAAATAGGCGGGCGGTGATAAACGTTGCCCTTGTCGAGTTAATAATTGCTTTCCATCCCAATAACCGCGTACACCATCTAATTTTTCAGACATCACCCAACCTTCTATTGATTGATTATCGTAGGTATGAAGAAGCATTAAATCTGAGTTAGCATAAGCAAAAGAACTAGCAAAGAAAAGTAACAAAGTGCGGTAAAATTTCATTGTGTTTTTGAAAATTAAGGGCTAAGAATTTACGTAAGATAAACATATCTTGAAAAATCCCCAACTACTCAAACTTATTTTTTCGATCTAAATCGCAAAAAATCATCATTTCATCGAAAAAAGATGAATTTTTATTTAGGCTAGCGAAGAATCTTCATCTGCTATACAATGCCATTGTGATTTTATTCCCAACAAGGAGCAATCAATGTATTTAGATCAAATCAAAGCAGAACTTGTGGAAGCACAAGATTTGTTAAACAAATTTATTTCTGACGAAAATAACATTAAATTAATTCAAGAAGCCGCATTATTAATTTCGAATAGCTTCAAACAAGGAGGCAAAGTGCTTTCTTGTGGTAATGGCGGCTCGCATTGTGATGCGATGCATTTTGCAGAAGAATTAACGGGTCGTTATCGTGAAAATCGCCCAGGTTATCCTGCTATTGCGATTTCAGATGTAAGCCATTTAAGCTGTGTAAGTAATGATTTTGGTTATGAATATGTCTTTTCACGCTATGTTGAAGCGGTGGGTCAAAAAGGCGATGTGTTATTCGGTTTATCAACCTCTGGTAATTCAAAAAATATCTTAAATGCTATTGAAGCGGCAAAAACAAAAGGCATGAAAGTGATTGCGATGACAGGCAAAGATGGCGGAAAAATGGCAGGATTAGCAGATGTTGAAATTCGCGTACCCCATTTCCGTTATGCAGATCGTATTCAAGAAATCCATATCAAAGTTATTCATATTTTAATGATGTTAATTGAGTTTGAAATGGCAAAACAAGCCTAAAGTGCGGTTGATTTCAAGCGAGTTTTTTAAATCCCAAAATTTTTTGGGATTTTTTATTAACAGCACTTGCATAATTATGCATAAAAATGTAATATTTTTTCATCTTATAAAGCATAGAGAAGAAAAATGGCTATTCGTGTTAAAAATCTCAATTTCTTTTACGGTTCATCACAAACGTTATTTGATATTAACCTTGAAGCAGAAGAAGGCGATACCGTTGTGTTGCTGGGCCCAAGTGGTGCAGGCAAAAGTACATTAATTCGCACATTAAATTTGTTAGAAGTGCCAAAGTCTGGTGAATTAAGTATTGCAAATAATGAATTTAATTTATCCAATGCAATGGCAAATCCCAAAGCAATCCGACAATTACGCCAAGATGTAGGAATGGTGTTTCAACAATATCATCTTTGGCCACACTTAACGGTAATTGAAAACCTAATTGAAGCACCAATGAAAGTGCGTGGTGTGAGTGAAAATGAAGCGAAAACCGATGCAATGGAATTGTTAAAACGTTTACGTTTAGAACAACTTGCCGATCGCTTTCCATTGCATTTATCAGGCGGTCAGCAACAACGTGTTGCAATAGCGCGCGCACTAATGATGAAGCCACAAGTTCTATTATTTGATGAACCAACGGCTGCGCTAGATCCAGAAATTACTGCGCAAGTTGTAGATATTATTAAAGAATTACAAGAAACTGGCATTACGCAAGTGATTGTGACCCACGAAGTCAATGTGGCGCAAAAAGTGGCGACAAAAGTCGTCTATATGGAACAAGGTAAAATCATCGAAATGGGATCGGCTGATTGCTTTGAAAATCCAAAAACGGAACAATTTAAACACTATCTTTCTCACTAGAAAATAAGGAACTTACGATGAAAAAAACATTATTAACTGCCATTTTATTGGGATCATCTATTGCTGTAAGCGCACAAGAACTCACTTTTGCAATGGAACCTAGCTATCCACCATTTGAAACCACAAATGCAAAAGGCGAAATTATTGGTTTTGATGTGGATGTGGCGAATGCAATTTGTCAAGAAATCCAAGCAACCTGTAAATTCAAGAGCGAAACCTTTGATTCATTAATTCCAAGTTTAAAAGCAAAACGTTTTGATGCAGCAATTTCCGCAATCGATATTACCGATGCTCGTGCAAAACAAGTGTTATTCTCTGATGCGTATTACGATAGCTCTGCAAGCTATGTTGCTCTTAAAGGCAAAGCAACCTTAGAAAGTGCAAAAAATATAGGTGTTCAAAATGGTACAACATTCCAACAATATACCGTAGCAGAAACCAAGCAATATAGTCCAAAATCCTATGCAAGTTTACAAAATGCCATTTTAGACTTAAAGAGCGGTCGGATTGACATTATTTTGGGCGATACCGCAGTGCTTTCCGATATGATTTCCAAAGAGCCAGAAATTCAATTTGTAGGCGAAAAAGTGACCAATAAAAAATATTTTGGTAATGGTTTAGGTATTGCAATGCACAAATCAAACAAAGATTTGGCTGCACAATTAAACAAAGGTTTAGCTGCAATTAAAGCAAATGGCGAATACCAAAAAATCTATGATAAATGGATGACAAAATAATTTATGTTTTCTGACTTTCTTTCTTTAATGTTTACCGCTGCTCTAATGACTTTAGGGCTTGCGGTCTGTTCATTGCTCTTAGGCTTATTTTTAAGCCTTATTTTTGCCGTGCTTGAAGCAAATCGCTTTGTTGGCAAGCCGATGACAGTATTTGTGGCATTATTACGTGGCTTACCCGAAATTATTGTTGTATTACTTGTCTATTTTGGTTCTACTGAATTAGTAGAAATGCTGACAGGAGAATACATTGAATTTGGTGCATTTGGCTGTGGCATGCTTGCGCTTTCTCTTATTTTTGCAGCTTATGCTTCACAAACATTACGCGGCGCAATTCAAGCTATTCCGAAAGGTCAATGGGAATCTGGTGCGGCGTTAGGCTTAAGCAAAAGCTATACGTTCATTCATATTGTTATGCCACAAGTATGGCGTCACGCTTTACCGGGTTTAAGCAATCAATGGCTTGTATTACTAAAAGATACGGCATTGGTTTCATTAATTGGCGTAGACGATTTGATGCGCCAAGCGGATCTGATTAATACCAATACTCATCAACCCTTCACTTGGTACGGTATTGCTGCGTTAATTTATTTGGCAGTGACATTAATTAGCCAAGTTGGTATTCGAAAATTAGAGCTGCGTTTTACTCGTTTTGAAAGGGGCATGAAATAATGTTTCAAGAATATTTAAGCGTGATCGTACAAGGGATTCCAACGAGTTTGTTGCTTACAGTCGTATCGTTGCTGATTGCCTTCTGTTTGGCATTATTTCTCACCTTTTTGCTTTCAATGGAAAACAAATGGGTAAAAAGAGCGGTTAATTTATACCTTACTTTATTCACTGGCACGCCACTGTTAGTACAGTTCTTTTTAATTTATGCAGGGCCAGGCCAATTTCAATGGATTATTGACAGCCCATTATGGTATGTCTTATCCAATGCGTGGTTCTGTGCTGCATTAGCTTTAGCACTAAACAGCGCAGCTTATTCCACCCAATTATTTCACGGTGCAGTAAAAGCCATTCATAAAGGACAATGGGAAAGTTGCGCAGCGTTAGGGTTAAGCCGATTACAGACACTCAAAATCTTAATTCCCTACGCTTTAAAACGCGCATTGCCGTCTTACAGTAACGAAATTATTTTGGTATTTAAAGGCACGGCATTAGCATCCACCATTACGATTATGGATATTATGGGTTACGCACGCCAACTCTATGGTACAGAATATGATGCACTCACAATTTACGGCATCGCGGGTGGTATCTATTTAATTATCACAGGCATTGCGACTTTATTACTACGTAAATTAGAGAAAAAAGTGTTGGCATTTGAACGTTTTGAAGTAAGCAAAGCATAAAGTGCGGTAAAATTTTTAGTGATTTTAAATCCCAATCTCCGTTGGGATTTTTTATTTTGTGATCTTGATCACATATTTTTGAAATTAAGCCATTGGAAAATGCTTATAAAACAGAGCGTCAAAATTATGCTGATTTGGCAGAATTACGTAATATTCTTTACGATTTGCCGAAAAAAAAGAGGAAGTTGCTGGGTTAAAAAGCAATATGGAACAGTTGAAAACCGCAGCTAATCCAAATCAAGCTAAGATTGACAATGCGACTAAATCTTATGAAACAGCTAAAAATAAATTAGTTTCAACTTGGAAAGGCACTGCGGGTTCGGTTTCAGTGGGGAATAAAATAAGAGGCATAACCCGCCAAATTACTGGCGTAGCTGCAGGGACTTATCGAGGACAATCTGCCGTTGCAGCTGGAGTCCGTTATACGCCTAAACCAAATATGGTAATTAGCCTTTCTGGCTCTGCTGATACCAATAACGGTGTGGGTGCTGCAACTGGGGTAAGTTTTGGGTTTTAGCGTATTGAAATAATCCCAAAATAAATAACGGTGATTGTTTTAAACGATCACCGTTAAATTAAAGTGTTTTATAAAAAAGATTTTTGTATTCTAAAAATTAGAATCCGTAACCCACACCAACTTTCGCACCATAGTTATTAACTTTGGTACTATCAAAATTACCTAAACGATTGTACTCAATCCCACCATTAGCGTACCAGTTGCCATCTAATTTATATTTCGCACCTGCTACAACACCATATCCGAGCTTAATATCAGAAGAACTTTTAAACTTTTGTTCTGCGCGATTGGTGTATTTAAATTGATTAGTCGCTACACGAGCACCAACATAAGGTTGCACTTTAGAATTCGTGTCAAAATCATATAATACTGATGCACCTAAACCTTGAATTTTTGTGCCATCAACTTTTCCATTATGAGTATAATCACCCGCAACACGTGTATTTCCTACTTTATAACCCACGGATACGCGAGGTTCAACTCTTGTATTGTTACTACCGTTTGCTTTAGTTTGAGATAAACCGATATCGCCTTCAGCATAGATATTCGCATTTGCAACAGAAGCAAAGGCAAATGCACCAACAATAACTGCTAATAAAGATTTTTTCATTGGATAACTCCTTTATTTATTGAATAAACTGAAAAAATATATCACAAAAATTATTCTTCATCATCGACAAAAACTAATTTTCCCTTACATTTTTTACACAAATATTCGATGTTTTCTTTCATTATTTTGTTATGCCGACGAATAGTTAGAAAATGGGTTTGGCAAGCACAACGATATTCAAAGGTTTTACCTTGCACATTTTTTATATCAAATTGATGGCAAGTGTCTTCGGGAAGCTTAAAAATTTCATTCATTACAAGCTGCCACTCTTTCCCGTGTGGTTTTACGCGACCAAACATTTGATACACAATCAAATGTGCAAGCTCATGTGGCACGACTTGTCGAATAAATTCATCCGTATTTTCTTGCAATAAAGTGCGGTTAAATTTTATTTCATTTTTTTGTAGGTAAGCCAAGCCTGCCTTTATGCCACGTAACTCATAATTTACCTCTGGCATTGTAAATTTTCGCTTAAAATAAGCCTCTGCAAGCAGCAAAGACTGATTCAATTTGCGTTGCACTTGCATTTTTAAATGACGAAATGGAATGAGTGATATTGATGTCATCGGTAAAAGCAAAAACCGCTAGATAAGCGGTTTTTATATGATAGAATAACCAGCGGTTGGTCAGGTACGTTATTGCCTGACTGGCGGGTCAGGCAGTAACTCAATCTCGATCAGCTTTGTTTAACAACTCTGAAAGGAGATAGCCTTATGATAAAAATCATCTTAATGATTATTATCGGGTTCTTGTTGCTGTCCTTTAGCTCCCCAGCTTGGTAGCAACCTAAACCAACTAAGGCAACAAGAAACCTTGTTGCCTTTCCAATATAAACCTTTCAAACTAAAAATTCAAGCCTATTATTTTAATCCTGCTGCAACACGTAATTCTGCTGCACGATCCACTTTTTCCCAAGGGAATTGCTCACGACCGAAATGGCCATAAGCCGCCGTTTCACGATAGATTGGTTGGATTAAATCTAACATTTTAATTAAGCCATAAGGACGTAAATCAAAAAACTCACGAACTAATGACACTAATAATTCATTTGCAACTTTTCCAGTTCCAAAGGTTTCGACCATGATAGATGTTGGATCAGCCACACCAATCGCATAAGAAAGTTGGATTTCACAACGATCTGCTAAACCAGCTGCCACAATATTTTTTGCGACATAACGTGCAGCATAAGCCGCAGAACGATCTACTTTAGATGGATCTTTTCCTGAGAATGCGCCACCACCGTGACGAGCGGCACCACCGTAAGTATCCACGATGATTTTACGGCCAGTTAAACCACAATCACCCATTGGCCCACCGATAACAAAACGACCAGTCGGGTTAATGAAGAATTTTGTTTCTTTAGAAAGCCATTCACTTGGTAATACAGGTTTGATAATTTCTTCCATCACACCTTCATGTAAATCTTTTTGGCTAACTTCTTCAGAATGTTGAGTAGAAAGCACAACCGCATCCACACCAACAATTTTATTATCTTCATATTTTAACGTAACTTGGCTTTTCGCATCTGGGCGTAACCATGCTAATTTACCGCTTTTACGCACTTCAGCTTGTTTTTCCATTAAGCGATGAGCATAAGTAATGGCTGCAGGCATTAATACATCCGTTTCATTGGTGGCATAACCAAACATAATACCTTGGTCGCCTGCGCCTTGATCTAATGGATTTTCACGATCAACGCCTTGATTAATATCTGCAGATTGTTTACCAATCGCATTAAGCACCGCACAAGAATGACCATCAAAACCCATTTCAGAATGTTCATAACCAATATCACAAATCACTTTACGGGTTAAATTCTCAATATCAACCCATGCTGATGTGGTGATTTCCCCACCCACCAATGCCATACCGGTTTTTACGTAAGTTTCACAAGCTACTCGTGCTTTTGGATCTTGTTTTAGGATTTCATCAAGTACTGCATCAGAAATTTGATCGGCAATTTTATCTGGATGCCCTTCAGAGACAGATTCAGATGTAAATAAATAGCTAGACATATTTTCTCTCTTCTTCTTTTAAATTTGGATGTATTGACGTATAGACGGCTATAATACGCATTTTTGCTTAATAAGCAAGCGGTATTATGGGTTAGTTGTGGGAGGAATCGCCAACCAATTACGCAAAATTTTCTCGCCAAAGTCTGACATATAAGATTCTGGATGAAACTGGACACTATAAATTGGCAAAGATTTATGTTGCATCGCCATCACTACATCTTCATCACAAAGTGCGGTGATTTCTAGGCAATCAGGAAAATCTTCTTCCTGTACGCCCCAAGAATGATATAGCCCGATATTAAATTCAGTTGGAAGATCAAAAAACAATGGAGAATTTGACCGCACTTTTAATGTTCGTTTCTGCCCGTGACGAACATTCTCTAAGTTATACAATGTACCACCAAAAAATTCACATAAGGTTTGATGCCCTAAACACACACCTAAAATAGATTTTTGCTGATAATATTTTTCCAACATGGAAAAAAGTTGTGGATAAGCGCATGGTATATCAGGCCCTGGCGAAATCAATATATGGCTATAATTTTCCGCTGTATTTTCTTTCAAATCTTCTACGTTTAAAACATCATAAGGCACATTTAATTTTCGAATTAAATCCACCAAGTTAAAAGTAAAAGAATCGTGATTATTAATGATGAGTAATTTCATAACAGTTCGGTATTCGTTATAATCAGGTCATTTTACGCAAAATGGCACAAAGCACAATGCAACATTTTATTGAACAGGCTAATCATTATGGCAAACAACGCACGCCATTTTTCTTTCTTATTGATTTTGAAAAAGAAAAACCCTTGATTTGTCCTCTCGAAAATTCTGCACAACAAGGCATTTATTTTGATATTTTAGGCAAAAAAAATTGCACGATTTCTCCACGGCCTCTCCCTCTTAATTTTACCAAACATCCAATGCCTTTCTCGCATTATCAACAAGGTTTTAAACTTGTTCAAAGTGAATTACAAAAAGGTAATTCTTATTTATTAAATCTCACCTACCCCACTGAAATTTCAGGTAATCTGTCACTTGAACAAATTTTTCATCAAACCAACGCACCTTATAAATTGTGGTTACAAGATCAATTCGTTTGCTTTTCACCTGAATGTTTTGTCAATATTCATGACAACAATATTTTTACCTATCCCATGAAAGGGACAATTAATGCCTCTCTGCCCGATGCAGAAAATCAGTTACTCACAAATGAAAAAGAACAACGCGAGCATTACACGATTGTTGATTTAATGCGTAATGATTTATCTATGGTGGCAGAACACATTCAAGTGAAAAAATTTCGTTATATCGATCGTATCAAAACCCAGAAAGGCGAAATACTGCAAACCAGTTCTGAAATTTACGGAAAATTGAATGAAAACTGGCAAAATCAAATTGGTGATATTTTAGAGAAACTGTTGCCTGCTGGGTCTATTAGTGGTGCACCAAAAGAAAAAACCACGCAGATTATTCAACAAGCAGAAAAACAAAAGCGCGGTTATTACACAGGAATTTTTGGCATATTTGATGGCAAAACACTACAAAGTGCGGTGGCAATTCGATTTATTTCTCAAGTAGATGAAAAATTTTATTTTCATAGTGGAGGGGGAATTACCATTCATAGCAATGTGCAAGATGAATATGAAGAATTGTTAGAAAAAGTCTATTTACCGATTGAAGGTGCGGATTAATGTATCCTCTATTTGAAACCCTTTGTATTGAAAACGGGAAAATTCAAAATATCGATTTACACCAAGTGCGATATGAACGTAGTTTGCGTGAATATTATGGTAAAAGTGCGGTGAAAATTTTTAATCTTTTTTCACTCATTCAACTTCCAACGCCTTTACAAAATCAATTAATTCGCTGCCGCATTGATTACAATGCCGAAACCACACAAATTCAATATTTTGAATACCAACGAAAAATCTACCGCACTTTTCAACCTGTAATTTGTGATGACATTGAATATAGTTTGAAATATTCAGATCGCAGTTTAATTAATACATTATTTGCTCAACGTGGTGCTTGTGATGAAATTATGATTATCAAAAATGGAAAAGTGACAGATTGTTCCATCGGTAATTTAATTTTTCGCCAAGGAAAAAAATGGTACACGCCAGACACGCCATTGCTTTTAGGCACACAACGAGAAAAATTATTACAAGAAGGGAAAATTCAAGAACGCACAATATTCCAAGAAGATATTGTCAATTTTGATGAAATTAAAATCATTAACGCAATGAATAGCTTATAAAAAATAAGCCGACTGATTCAGTCGGCTCTAGTTATCCTATTATTTTTCAGCATTTTTCAATAATTCTGCGTGTGCTTTTTTCTGTTCTTTCATTTTCGTACTCGCTTCACGGCGTTGCTTAGAAAGTTCAGCATTGCGAATTGTGTAATCATCCACACGGCTTTCATAATCATCACGCATACTTTCAATAATTCCGCGTACTTCTGCAATAGTCATATCATCACGAATATATTGATTTAAATTATCCAATAACAATATGCGTTTTTGGTTATCGCGAATCTTACGATTATTGTCTTCCATATCTCGTTTAATTCTATTTTTTAAACGATACATACGCACGTATTCCAACACATCTTGAAAAGATTGTTTATTCACAATTTCCATAACAACTCCCTTTAAAATAAATAAAATGACTGTGCCGTAATTTAGCTTTTTTTTAATCAATCGTCAAAATTTACCCTCTATTTTATGAATGATAGAAAGAATTTTTTTGATTTCAGTAAAAAGCATTGATTATCGATTTTTGTAGTGATAAAAAAGACACCATTATTTTCATAAAAAGCAAGGAAATACAATGTCACAAGTCTTTAATTTTAGCGCAGGTCCTGCGATGATTTTCCCAGAAGTGTTGCAAAAAGCACAAAATGAACTTACAAACTGGCTCAATCAAGGTGTGTCCGTAATGGAAGTAAGCCATCGAGGAAAGTATTTTATGGAACTCGTTACCCAAGCGGAAAAAGATCTACGTGAGGTTTACAATATTCCTGATAACTATCGTGTACTTTTCTTACAAGGTGGTGCTCGCGGTCAATTTGCCGCGATTCCGATGAACTTAATCGGTAAAAAAGGCAAAGCCCTTTATTTAAATAGTGGGCATTGGTCAGCTACAGCAGCAAAAGAAGCAAGAAATTTTGCAGAAATTGATGAAATCACTATCGTAGAAAATGGCGAACAGACTCGAATTACCGATCTTGATTTTAGCCATATCGCTGATCAATATGGCTACGTTCATTATTGCCCGAATGAAACCATCAGTGGTGTGGAGATTTTTGATGTACCAAATGTGGGCAATGCCGTATTGGTCGCGGATATGTCTTCAAATATTCTTTCACGTCAAATTGATATCAGTAAATTTGGGGTAATTTATGCAGGTGCGCAAAAAAATCTTGGCCCAGCGGGCATTACGTTAGTCATTATTCGTGATGATTTAATCGGTAACGCGCGTAAAGAAACCCCATCCATTTGGAATTATGCAACTCAACGTGATGCAGATTCAATGATCAACACCCCCCCAACTTTTGCTTGGTATTTATGTTCCCTCGTCTTTAAACATCTTAAAGAAATAGGTGGCTTAGAAGTAATCGCAAAACGTAATGTGCTAAAAGCACAAACTCTTTATAATTATATTGATTCGAGCAAACTTTACCGCAATGTGGTAGCAAAAGAAAACCGCTCAACAATGAATGTGACTTTCATCACTGGCAATGCTGAATTAGATGCAAAATTTGTCGCAGAGTCTACTGCTGCAGGCTTACAAGCCTTGAAAGGACACAAAGTTTTAGGTGGAATGCGTGCATCTATTTATAACGCAATGTCGCAAGATGGTGTTGAAGCACTGATTACATTTATGAAAAAATTTGAAGCTGAAAATCTTCCTCAATAGTTAAAGAACATTTTCAATGGGCATATTTACCACGCCCAAATTTATTTGAAAATTCATACTAACCCATATCAATATTTACAAATAACACTATGCAGTACATCAACATTGCCAATTGTGGCGTAAAATCCTTATCCCCTTATCAAGCAGGCAAACCCATTGAAGAATTAGAACGAGAACTTGGCATTTCCAATATCGTTAAACTTGCCTCAAACGAGAACCCATTTGGTTTTCCAGAAAGTGCAAAAAAAGCAATTTTTGAACAATTAGATAAACTAACTCGTTATCCTGATGCCAATGGCTTTGAACTAAAACAAACTATCGCAAACAAATTTGGCGTTCAACCAAATCAAATTACGCTCGGAAATGGCTCAAATGATTTATTAGAACTTTTTGCTCACACTTTCGCAGCAGAAGGCGATGAAATCATTTATTCACAATATGCCTTTATTGTTTATCCTTTAGTAACTAAAGCGATTAATGCAATTGCAAAAGAAATTCCAGCTAAAAATTGGGGGCATAATTTACAAGGATTTTTGACCGCACTTTCTGATAAAACAAAGCTCGTTTACATTGCTAATCCCAATAATCCAACGGGTAATTTTTTAACTTCACAAGAAATTGAAGATTTTTTAGCAGAAGTCCCTCAAAATGTAATCGTGGTATTAGATGAAGCCTACACGGAATTTACCAAAGCTGAAGAACGAGTAAACTCTTTCAGTTTATTAAAAAAATATTCAAATTTAATTATTTCACGCTCTCTTTCTAAAGCCTATGGCTTGGCAGGCTTACGCATTGGTTATGCGGTATCTAATCCTGAAATCGCGGATTTATTAAATCGAGTTAGACAACCATTTAATTGTAATTCTTTGGCATTAACCGCTGCTGTTGCCGTAATGAATGATGATGAATTTGTTGAAAAAGTCGCTGAAAATAATCGAGTAGAAATGCGACGTTATGAAGACTTTTGTCAAAAAAATCAATTGGACTATATTCCCTCCAAAGGAAATTTTATAACCATTGATTTCAAACAACCTGCCGCTTCGATTTATGATGCGTTGTTACGAGAAGGTGTAATTGTTCGCCCAATTGCTGGTTATGGTATGCCAAATCATTTACGCATAAGTATTGGTTTACCTGAAGAAAACGATAAATTTTTTACCGCACTTTCTAAGGTATTAAAGTTTGCTTAATCTATTATTTAATAATGAAAGGTAAATTTATTATATAAAAAACCCGCTTATTGCGGGTTTTATTTTTCCACTGTGATTAAGCGTGCTTTGCTGCCACTTCAGCTAATAAAGTTTGCAATTCGCCTGCTTGATACATTTCTAAAATAATATCACAACCACCAATTAATTCTCCCTCAACCCATAATTGTGGGAAAGTTGGCCAATTTGCATATGTTGGTAATTCAGCGCGAATATCTGGATGTTGCAAAATATCCACATAACCAAAAGGCACTTTGCAGTGCATTAATGCCTCAGATGCACGAGCAGAAAAACCACAAGATGGTAATTTTGGCGAACCTTTCATATAAATAAGAATGGGATTTTCACTAATTTGCTTTTTGATTTTGTCTAAGGTTTCCATAATGTTCCCTATAAATAAACGAGGTAAGCATTTTATCACAAGTTAAAACTTGATTGAAATGCTTGGTTTTATATTCATTTAAAACAAAAGGCCTAAACCGAAGTTTAAGCCTTTTGCTGTATTTAATCTTTCGTTAAACAAATACTAAAATTATTTAGTACCGTTTACCGCGATTTCTACACGACGGTCTGGAGCAAGACAAGCGATAAGCGCTTTACGACCTTTAACTTGGTCACAAGTTGCGCCAGTTACTGGGTTTGCTTTACCGTAGCCAGTTGCAGAGATTGCGTCTGCTGCAACACCTTTAGCAACAAAGTAGTTAGCTACTGAATCTGCACGTTCTTGAGAAAGTTTTACGTTGAACGCATCAGAACCAATACGGTCAGTGTAACCAGCAACAGCTACTTTTGCACTTTTAACTTGTGACATTTCGCCATAGATGCTGTCTAATGTTGCTTGTGCTTGAGGTTTTAAGTTTGCTTTACCAAATGCGAAAGTTACATCAGAGTTTAAGCTGAAAGTTTTGCTTACAACTTCAGGTGCTGCTACAACTGGCGCTTCGCCTTGACCAAAACGGTAAGAAATACCCGCATTGATAGAACCAATCCAAGGGTTGTAGTTAAGTGCACTATTTGGTTTATCTTGAGGGCGGTATTTACCTACGCGAGTTAGCCATTGGTATTCTAAACGAACTGCTAATTCTGGTAATACTGCGTATTCTGCACCTACTGCAAATAAACCAGAGGCACGTGCTCTGTGATGTTCGCCTAGGTTTTCAAAAGTACTACTACTACTATTTTTATCGTATAATTTATAGTCAGAACGAACTAAAGCAACACCTGCTTTACCATAAACATCTAAACCTTCTAACACTTCATAGCTACCTTTTAAGCTTAAATGTGCACCGTGGTTAGTGTGTTTAGCAACAGTTCTACCTTTTTCACGACCTTTAGCACGACCGAAATCGTCGTAACCTAATTCAACCGCTAAACCTAAGTTATTTTGATTTAAAATTTGATAACCACCGAATACACCATAAGTGAAAGAATTACGGTGATAACCTGCATTATTTTCACGAGCTAGAGCACGAAGTCCATCGTGAAAAGATGCTTGACCAGCTTTAACGCCAGCGTAGAAAGTGTTTTCTTGTGGAGCTGCTTGAGCTACTGAAGCCGCTGCTAAACCAGCAACTACTAATGCGATTGCAGTTTTTTTCATTTTGATGTCCTCTATTTAGTGATCGAATAGTAATAAAAAAGTGTCCTTGTTTATACTGAACTTTTAATTAAAGCTACATTCTAAACAGTCACTTAACTAGGGTTTTGAATTTGCCCTACTTTATTACCTTTTGACAAATTCAATTCCTTTGCTTATGTTTACCCCAAAGGAACGTTCAAAAGTGCACTTATTATCCTATAAAAATTGAAAAGATCAAATTCTTTTGAGTGTTTTGACTATTATTTAATCAAACAACATCATTTTCTTGACTAAATTCACTCCATAAAATGCCTCCCCAAAACGCTTAAAATCTAATTCGACATTGTTCGCACCTTAAGATATTATCAAGAACCTGCCGTTTTACCTTCAAATGAGTTAAATACTATGTTGCCAAATCTAAATCGCATTCCTCAAGTTGAACAATATGTACTTGATTATCTTGATGATCTTGATGATCTTGATGATCTTGATGATCTTCAATGCCAACATTTTGAGGGGGATATTGCAACAAATTATTCGGATAGATTAAGTCTGGCTACGGATAACAGCGTTTACCAACAACTTCCACAAGCGATTCTTTTTCCGAAAAATGTTGCTGATATAGTGCGTATAACCAAATTGGCAAATTTACCAAAATATCAATCAATCAGCTTTACGCCTCGCGGTGGAGGCACTGGCACAAATGGGCAATCCATCAATAACAATATAATAGTGGATCTTTCTCGTCATATGACTGCCATTTTAGAACTCAATGTAAAAGAACGTTGGGTTAAAGTACAAGCAGGCGTTGTAAAAGATCAACTTAATCAATTTTTAAAACCACATGGTTTATTCTTTGCTCCAGAGTTATCCACCAGCAATCGAGCGACTTTAGGCGGAATGATTAACACAGATGCCTCGGGGCAAGGTTCATTGCAATACGGTAAAACCTCTAATCATGTTTTGGCATTACGTGCAGTCTTAATAAATGGCGAAATTTTAGATACAAGTGCGGTCAATTCTGTTGATGTTTTAGAAAACATTGATGCGCTTAAATTAAGTGAGAGTAGCAAAAGACTCCATCAAACAATCGCGCAACACTGTAAAGAAAAAAGAGCGGCTATCATTAAAGATTTGCCACAACTTAACCGTTTTTTAACGGGTTACGATCTGAAAAATGTCTTTAATGAAGATGAAAGTGAATTTAATCTCACGAGAATTCTCACTGGTTCTGAAGGTTCTCTCGCATTTATTTGCGAAGCCAAACTCAATCTTCTGCCAATTCCGCAGTATCGCACGCTCATCAATATTAAATATCGTTCTTTTGATGCGGCATTACGCAATGCACCCTTTATGGTAAAAGCCAATGCGCTTTCTGTGGAAACCGTTGATTCCAAAGTCTTAAACCTCGCCAAACAAGATATTATTTGGCACTCTGTGAATGAACTTCTTACAGAAGATGAAAAAGATCCAATCCTCGGATTAAATATTGTGGAATTTGCTGGTAATAATAAAGAAAAAATAGACCGCCAAGTCACCGCACTTTGTCGCTCACTTGATGAAAAAATCGAACACAACCAAGATCACATTATTGGCTATCAAGTTTGTTCTGATTTACCTTCTATTGAACGTATTTATGCAATGCGAAAAAAAGCCGTGGGCTTACTTGGTAATGCAAAAGGTGCTGCCAAACCGATTCCTTTCGTGGAAGATACTTGTGTCCCCCCAGAAAATCTTGCGGATTACATCAGTGAATTTCGCGCTTTATTAGACCAGCACAATTTACAATACGGCATGTTTGGGCACGTGGATGCTGGTGTGTTACACGTTCGCCCTGCGCTTGATTTATGCGATAAAGAACAAGTGAAATTATTCAAACAAATTTCAGATGAAGTGGCAGAACTTACGATTAAATATGGTGGATTACTTTGGGGAGAACATGGAAAAGGCGTGCGTTCCCATTACGGCGAAAAATTCTTTACCCCAGAACTCTGGCACGAACTTCGTTATATCAAAACCTTATTCGATCCGAACAATCGCTTAAATCCTGGCAAAATCTGTACACCTTTGGATTCCAAAGAGGAACTTTATTCTATTCTTTCGCCGATGCGAGCTGATAAGGATCGCCAAATTCCTATCCAAGTGCGTGATGAATTTAAGGGTGCGATGAACTGCAATGGAAACGGCTTATGTTTCAATTTTGATGAACACAGCATTATGTGCCCATCGATGAAAGTCAGTAAAAACCGTGTATTTTCGCCGAAAGGTCGTGCAGCCATGGTTCGAGAATGGCTTCGATTGATGGCGAATGAAAATGTTTCGTCCGAACAATTAGACTTCCGTAAAACAGAAATAAAACTAACCGCACTTGTAAAAAGACTAAGCAATACAGTTCAAAAATGGCGAGGCGACTATGATTTTTCTCACGAAGTGAAAGCTGCAATGGACACTTGCCTTGCTTGTAAAGCCTGTGCGAGCCAATGCCCGATTAAAATCGATGTACCAAGTTTCCGTGCGAAATTCTTTCATTTTTATCATAGCCGCTACTTACGCCCCGCAAAAGATCACATTGTAGCAAATTTAGAAATCGCAGCGCCTTATATGGCAAAACAGGCAAAATTCTTTAATTATTTTACCAAGCTAAAAGTCACGCAAACATTAGTGGAAAAAACGCTAGGCATGACCGATTTGCCCTTGCTTTCTGAACCCAATTTGCAACAACAACTGGTGGAAATTCATTATCAAGGCAAATCCTTGGAAGAATTGGAAGACCTAAGTGCGGTAGAAAAAAACGATATTTTATTTATTGTGCAAGATCCTTACACATCTTACTATGATGCGAAAGTGGTACGCGATTTTGTTATGCTTACGCAGGAATTAGGCTTTACACCAATTCTGTTGCCATTTAAACCAAACGGCAAAGCAATGCACATTAAAGGTTTCTTAAAACGCTTTAGCAAAACAGCAAAAACCCAAGCCGAGTTTTTAAATCGAATGGCAAAATTAGGCATTCCGCTTGTGGGCGTTGATCCAGCCATCGTGCTATCTTATCGAGACGAATACAAAGAAGCACTACAAGAAAAACGGGGCGACTTTCACGTTCTCACCGCACACGAATGGTTAAAACAAAGATTACAAAATGCGGATTTACAAGAGAAGTTAAAAAACATCGCCAAAACTGACCGCACTTTCGATTGGTATTTATTCCCGCATTGTACGGAATCTACTTTTATGCCGAACAGTCCAAAAGAATGGCAAGAAATTTTTGGAAGATTTGGACAACAACTTAATGTAGAAAAAGTAGGATGTTGCGGTATGGCTGGTGTATTTGGACATGAAGTGCAAAATCAAAAAATGAGCCGAGAAATCTACGATGTATCGTGGCATAAAAAACTACATGGAAAAGATCCGCACTTTTGTTTAGCAACTGGTTATTCTTGCCGCAGTCAGGTAAAACGTTATGAACATGTGGTGTTAAAACACCCTGTTCAAGCCTTACTTGAGATATTTAAATAAAGAATGATAACTTGCCTTCCCCTGCTTGCGGGGGAAGGTGCCCGAAGGGCGGAAGGGGGATATAGGGATATAGGGATATGCGAAATAAAAATAAACGATTAGCCCAATATGCTACAGAATTAAGACATAATATGACAGATGCAGAGTATGCACTATGGTACCATTTGAGAAATAAACTCTTTTGTGGTATCCGTTTTAATAGACAGGTTATTATTGGTCATTACATTGTGGATTTTTGCAGTAGAAAATTAAAACTTGTTATTGAATTAGATGGCATTCAGCACGTAGAACAAGAACAATATGATTTAGAAAGAACAAAATTCTTAACAGCACAAGGCTATAAAGTTATTCGGTTTTGGAATGATGAAGTACTAAAAGACATAGATAATGTACTTGAGGCAATTTATGTTGAAATTGAGCATTTATCCCCCCTCAGCCTTCGGCAGCTCCCCCCATAAATGGGTGGAGCCAAGATTAGAAGTTATAAAATAAATAATGATAACTTACCTTCCCCTGCTTATTAGAGGTTTTAAAAACTTGCCTTCCCTGCTTGCGGGGGAAGGTGCCCGAAGGGCGGAAGGGGATATAGGGATATGCGAAATAAAATTTTGGAATGATGAAATATTAAAAAAAGATAATGTACCTAAAACAATTTATGTTGAAATTGAACATTTATCCCCCTCAGCCTTCGGCAGCTCCCCCCCCATAAATGGGTGGAGCCAAGATAATTGATAATATGGAATAGATTAAATGCTCTGGAAAAAAACTTTTACCCTTGAAAACTTAAATCAACTCTGCTCCAACACTGCAGTTAGTCATCTTGGCATTGAAATTTCAGCTTTTGGCGAAGATTGGATTGAAGCGACAATGCCTGTGGATCATCGTACTATGCAGCCGTTTGGTGTGTTGCACGGTGGGGTTTCGGTTGCTTTAGCTGAAACAATTGGTTCCCTTGCGGGTTCGCTTTGTTTAGAAGAAGGCAAAACCGCGGTTGGATTGGATATTAACGCCAATCATCTTCGCCCTGTTCGTTCAGGTAAAGTGACTGCAAGAGCCACACCAATTAATTTGGGCAGAAATATCCAAGTTTGGCAAATTGACATCCGCACAGAAGAGAATAAACTTTGTTGTGTTTCTAGATTAACCCTTTCCGTAATCAATTTATGACAAAACCAGCAAAAATCGGCGTATTACTTGCCAATCTAGGCACGCCAGATAGCCCAACGCCGAAGTCAATTAGCCGTTATTTATGGCAATTTTTAACGGATCCTCGCGTGGTCGATTTACCGCGTTTCAAATGGTATCCACTGCTTAAAGCCATTATTTTGCCATTGCGTTCAAAACGTATCGCCAAAAATTATCAAGCCATTTGGACAGAACAAGGTTCGCCTTTACTTGCCATTTCACGACAACAAAAAGACGCATTACAAGCCTATTTAGATAATCAAAATATCGATACTCAAGTAGAAATTGCCATGACTTATGGCAATCCATCAATGCAAAGTGCGGTGAAAAATTTGCTTAAAAATCAAGTTGAGCGAATTATTGTCTTGCCTCTTTATCCGCAATACTCTAGCTCAACTACAGGCGCAGTATTTGATGCTTTCGCTAACGCTCTTAAAGAAGAACGAGGATTACTGCCTTTTGATTTCATCCATTCTTATCATATTGATGAAAATTACATTAATGCCTTAGCCGACTCCATAAAAGTGCGGTTAAAATCCGATGAGTTTTTGTTATTTTCTTATCACGGTATTCCTCTGCGTTACGAAAAAATGGGCGATTATTATCGTGAACATTGTAAACAAACGACTATTGCAGTTGTTAATAAGCTAGGCTTAACAGAAAAACAATGGGGAATGACGTTTCAATCTCGCTTTGGACGTGAAGAATGGCTACAGCCTTATACCGATAAATTTTTAGAATCTGCTGCAACACAGAACATTCAAAAAATTGCTGTTGTTTGCCCAGGTTTCTCCGTAGATTGTTTAGAAACCATTGAAGAAATTGACAAAGAAAATCGAGAAAATTTCCTAAACAATGGCGGACAATCTTATCAATATATTCCTGCACTTAATGTAGAGCATGCACATATTGAAATGATGGGAAAATTGATCTTAAAAAAACTTGATTAATAATAGAAATGGTAAAACGTTTCTAAAATCTTCCGCACTTTGCTAAAATCAGCCATTATTTTTTCACAAGGATAAAACATGGCTGATTTTCCTTTTATCGTTGAGATCAACGAACAAAACCTTACTGAAATACTGCAACAATCCTTAGAAAAACCACTTGTCATCAATTTTTATGCGCCAACGCATAAAGAATCCGCAGATTTTTTGGTGCTACTTGAGCAAGTTGCAGAACAATATCAAGGACAATTTATTCTTGGAAAAGTAAATTGTGAAAAAGAGCAAATGATTGCCGCACAATTCCGCATCCAAGCATTACCAACCACCTATTTGTTTAAAGAAGCACAGGCATTAGATGCATTTTCAGGCATGCTTGATAAAGCGTCATTAATCCAACGATTAAGCATTATTTTACCGAAAGAGGAAGATTTAAAATTCCAACAAGCATTAGATTTCTTGCAAGTAGAAAATTACGAAGCTGCATTGCCATTGTTGAAAGACGCATGGGAACTTTCTAATAAGAAAAACAGTGATGTTGCCCTACTCTACGCAGAAACCTATATTGCAATGAAGAAAACGGAGCCAGCACAAGAAATTTTAAATCAAATTCCATTGCAAGATCGTGATAGCCGTTGGCACGGATTACAAGCACAAATTGAGCTACAAATTCAAGCAGCCGATACACCTGAAATCCAACAATTACAGGCTGATTATGCTAAAAACCCAACAGCTGAAATTGCAATAAAACTTGCTGTACAACTTCATCAAGCTGGACGAAATGAAGAAGCACTGACACTACTTTTCGGCATTTTAAAAACAGATTTAAGCGCGCAGAATGGCGAAGTGAAACAACAATTTTTATCTATTTTAAGCGCAATGGGCAATGCTGATCCGCTGACAAATAAATTTCGTCGATTGCTTTATTCGCTGCTTTATTAAGCAAAAAGTTTATAATCAGTAAAATGCAACTTATTGCATTATATTATTACTTAACTACAAACAAGGATTCTTTATGTCAGATACCAAACACGCAAAACTTTTAATTTTAGGCTCAGGCCCTGCTGGTTATACAGCAGCCATTTACGCAGCACGTGCAAACTTAAAACCAGTATTGGTGACTGGTTTGCAACAAGGTGGGCAGCTGACCACTACAGATGAAATTGAGAACTGGCCAGGCGATTTTGAGATGACTACTGGTTCAGGTTTAATGCAACGTATGTTGCAACACGCAGAAAAATTTGAGACAGAAATCGTCTTCGATCATATCAATCGCGTAGATTTATCTTCTCGCCCATTCAAACTTTTTGGCGATGTACAAAATTTCACTTGTGATGCGTTAATTATCGCAACAGGTGCCTCTGCACGTTATATTGGCTTACCTTCAGAAGAAAACTACAAAGGTCGTGGTGTTTCCGCTTGTGCAACCTGTGATGGTTTCTTTTATCGCAATAAGCCTGTCGGTGTGATTGGTGGTGGAAATACTGCGGTGGAAGAAGCGCTTTACTTAGCCAATATTGCAAGTACAGTGCATTTAATTCACCGTCGCGATAGCTTCCGTGCGGAAAAAATCCTTATCGACCGTTTGTACAAAAAAGTGGAAGAAGGAAAAATCGTTCTGCATACTGACCGCACTTTAGATGAAGTATTGGGCGATAATATGGGCGTAACGGGCTTACGTTTAACCGATACAAAAACGGGCGAGAAAGAAGAACTCAAATTAGATGGCTTATTCGTAGCGATTGGTCACTCGCCAAATACGGAAATTTTCCAAGGGCAACTAGAATTAAATAATGGCTATATCGTTGTAAAATCTGGTCTTGAAGGCAATGCAACAGCCACTTCTGTGGAAGGCGTGTTCGCAGCAGGCGATGTAATGGATCACAATTATCGCCAAGCCATTACCTCCGCGGGAACTGGTTGTATGGCAGCATTGGATGCAGAACGCTATTTAGACTCTCAAGAAGCATAAATCTTCTAACCAATTCCCCTCTTTTAAAGAGGGGAACTTTCTCTATATCACGATAAAACTATGAACAAACTTCGCCAAAAATATTTACAAAAATGGCTTCGCGCACAACAAGAACCTATCAAAAAATTAATGCGTGTGAACATTGTCTTAGCTACGCTTTCTTCATTCATTTTAGTCGCACAAACTTATTTTCTTGCGACGTTGCTCGATAAATTGATTATACAAAATGTGCCTCGTGATGAACTTATTCCTTATTTTCTCGGGCTAATTATCGGCTTCGGGATGCGTGCTATTATTTTATGGGCACGCGAAAAAATAGGTTTCCAAAGCGGACAATTATTACGCAACCATATTCGTCAAAAAATTCTGGATAAAATTCATCTTGTCGGCCCTGCGACAATCAATCAAAAACCAGCTGGAAGTTGGGCAAGCATTATGTTGGAACAAGTTGAAAACTTACATAATTTCTATGCCCGTTTTCTGCCTCAACAAAGTCTTTCAGCCATTGTTCCAGTGGTTATTTTCATTGCTGTATTTCCCTTGAACTGGGCGGCAGGCTTAATCTTAATGATTACCGCACCGCTTGTTCCTCTGTTTATGATCATTGTCGGTATTGCTGCGGCTGACAACAGCCAAAAAAATATGGATACCCTTTCTCGCCTCAGTGCCCAATTTTTAGATCGCTTACGCGGCTTGGAAACCTTGCGTCTTTTTAACCGCACTTCTGAACAAACGGAGCATATTGAAAATGCCACTGAAGATTTCCGTGAAACCACAATGGATGTGCTAAAACTCGCTTTTCTCTCTTCTGCCGTATTGGAATTTTTTACCTCTATTTCCATTGCACTGATAGCGGTCTATTTTGGTTTTAGCTACTTAGGTCAAATTGAATTTGGTACCTATAATGCACCGCTTACACTTTTCACAGGTTTCTTTTGTTTAATTCTTGCACCTGAATTTTATCAACCCTTACGCGATCTAGGCACTTATTACCACGACCGCGCAGCGGGTATTGGCGCAGCTGATGCTATTGTTGATTTTTTAGAATCCGATTATTTAACCGTTCATCAAAATGAAAAAACAATTTCTTTAGAAAGTGCGGTTGAAATTTCTGCCGAAAATTTAGTGGTGCTTTCGACACAGGGTTCAGCATTAACCAAGCCGTTAAACTTCCAAATTCCAGCAAATCACAATGTTGCGCTTGTAGGGCAAAGTGGCGCAGGAAAAACTTCATTAATAAATGCGATTTTGGGCTTTTTACCTTATGAGGGCTCTCTTAAAATTAATGGGCAAGAACTTCGCGAAAGTAATCTAGCTGACTGGCGCAAACATATTGCGTGGGTAGGACAAAATCCATTGTTATTACAAGGCACAATTAAAGAAAACTTACTACTTGGCAATATTCAAGCCAACGATGAAGAAATTAATCAAGCGTTAATACGCTCTCAAGCCAAAGAATTTACCGATAAACTTGGACTTCATCACGAAATAAAAGATGGTGGATTAGGCATTTCTGTGGGTCAAGCGCAACGCCTTGCCATTGCTCGGGCATTGTTACGCAAAGGCGATTTACTTCTGCTCGATGAGCCAACCGCAAGCCTAGATGCGCAATCAGAAAATCTTGTTTTACAAGCATTGAATGAAGCAAGTCAGCATCAAACTACACTGATGATTACCCACCGAATTGAAGATTTGAAACAATGTGATCAAATTTTTGTGATGCAACGAGGAGAAATAGTACAGCAAGGTAAATTTACCGAATTACAACATGAAGGTTTCTTTGCTGAACTACTCGCTCAACGACAACAGGATATCCAATAATGCGCACATTACTTCCATTTATACGTTTATTTAAATTCGCCAAATTTCCGCTTATTTTAGGCTTGGTGCTGATGATTTTAGGATTGGGATCCAGCATGAGCTTGCTTACCGTTTCAGGCTGGTTTTTAGCCGCTACAGCCATTGCAGGACTAGGCACGCTATTTAACTTTTTCTACCCTTCAGCCAGTGTGCGAGGTTTAGCTATCGGACGAACCGTCATGCGCTATTTTGAAAAAATAGTGACGCATGATGCAACATTCCGCATTTTGTCGAAATTACGCGTACAAGTATTTGAAAAAATCATTCCTTTAAGCCCAGCGGTATTAAATCGTTATCGCAACAGCGATTTATTAAATCGTTTAGTTTCCGATGTGGATACCCTTGATAGCCTCTATTTACGTTTACTTGCGCCATTTTTCACTGCTGTATTTGTAATCATTGCCATAACGATTGGACTTAGCTTTATCAATATTCCACTCGCACTTGGTTTAGGCTTATTTTTGTTAATTTTATTAATAATTATCCCAACTGTTTTCTATCGACTAGGACAGCAATTTGGCGAACGCTTAATCCAAGCACGCGCGACCTATCGAACCCAGTTTTTAGAATTTATCCAAGCACAAGCCGAGCTTTTATTATTTAATGCGGAAGATAGATTAAAAGAAAAAATGTCAGTCACAGAAAAAACATGGCAGGAAGATCAAGCTAAAGAAGCAAAATTAAACGGATTCTCTACCGCACTTGTTCTCTTTCTTAATGGTTTGTTGATTTCTGGAATGCTATGGTTTGCAAGTAACGCCGATTTTGGCACAGATGAATATCGCACGGCTTATATTGCACTTTTCACTTTTGCTGCACTTGCCGCCTTTGAGATCATCATGCCATTGGGTGCTGCTTTTTTGCATATAGGTCAAGTGATTGCTGCAGCAGAACGTGTGACCGAAATCATTGAGCAAAAACCGCTTGTTGAGTTTAATGGTAACGAGGAATTTGAAACAAAAGTGCGGTTAATTTCTGCGAAGAATTTAAATTTTTCCTATCCCGAACAAGAAACACTCGTATTAAAAAATCTTACATTAGATTTAGAACAAGGACAAAAAATTGCTATTTTAGGCAAAACTGGAAGTGGAAAATCTTCACTCCTTCAACTTTTGGTACGCAATTATGATGCGAATCAAGGTGAGCTTTTATTGGCAGAAAAACCCATTTCCGCCTATTCAGAAGAAACATTACGCCGCCAAATTTGTTTTTTAACTCAACGTGTTCACGTATTCAGCGATACACTTCGTCAAAATTTACAATTTGCAAGTGCGGATAAAATTTCTGATGAAAAAATGATTGAAGTACTACATCAAGTTGGCTTAAGTAAATTACTTGAGCAAGAAGGAAAAGGTTTAAATCTTTGGCTGGGAGATGGCGGTCGTCCACTTTCTGGTGGGGAACAACGCCGTTTAGGTTTAGCGCGTATTTTACTCAATAATGCGCCCATTTTATTATTGGATGAACCGACAGAAGGCTTAGATCGCGAAACTGAACGTCAAATTTTACGTTTAATTCTGCAACATGCCGACAATAAAACCCTAATTATAGTCACTCACCGTCTCAGTTCAATTGAACAATTCGATAAAATTTGTGTAATTGATAACGGAAGATTAATCGAAGAAGGCGATTACAATAGTTTAATCACCAAAGAAAATGGGTTCTTTAAAAGATTGATTGAGCGAGTATAAGAAAAGGAAGTTGGGCGGAAACCTTCCCAGCTTCTTCTCGGCACACAGTAATTCCGACTTTGGCTGCTTCCTTCCAGACCTGACCGAGTAAACCAGACACCGTTGCGAGAGACCGAGAAGGTTTCCATTGATATCGCAATGCGATTGCGTGCTATTATGCAGAAATTACCGCCGTATTGCAAAGACTAATTCAAAAGTGCGGTGAATTTGGCGAGAATTTAAGCCACATTTTCAGGATTGTTATGAAATGAACTACCTCCAATACTACCCGACCGATGTGATCAATGGCGAAGGCACAAGATGCACACTTTTCGTCAGTGGCTGTACGCACGCTTGCAAAGGTTGCTACAACCAAAAAAGTTGGTCATTTTCAGCGGGTGTATTATTTGATGATGTAATGGAACAACAAATCATCAATGATTTAAAAGACACACGCATTAAACGCCAAGGGCTGACGCTTTCAGGTGGCGATCCACTTCATCCCCTCAACGTAGAAACATTATTGCCCTTTGTGCAACGTGTAAAACAAGAATGTCCCGATAAAGACATCTGGGTTTGGACGGGTTATAAGCTAGATGAATTAGACGAACAACAACGTGCTATGTTGCCTTATATTGATGTATTAATTGATGGGAAATTTATTCAAGAACAGGCTGACCCAAGTTTAGTTTGGCGAGGTTCCGCAAATCAAATTATTCATCGATTTAAGTTATAAAACACTGAAAAGAACCACCGCACTTTTTAGTCAAAAGTATTGAGCGATAAAAAATCTGCAACTGAATTCTCAATTGCAGATTTTTTTATTGATTTCCAGTTACTTATTTAGCAAGCGATCCGTAATCGTGCCAGCCACCATGGCACCGTTTACGTTAAGTGCGGTACGTCCCATATCGATGATCGGTTCGATGGAAATGAGTAAACCGACTAATTCCAGTGGTAAACCTAACGTAGATAGCACGACGATAGCGGCGAATGTGGCTCCGCCACCTACGCCTGCGATACCGAATGAAGAAATGGCGACCACGAAAATTAAGGTTAGAATGTAGCTGAAGCTAAAAGGGTCAATGCCGACCATTGGGGCGACCATTACAGCAAGCATCGCTGGATAAATGCCGCCACAGCCGTTTTGTCCGATAGTGGCACCGAATGAGGCAGCAAAGTTGGCGATGACATTGTTGTTACCTAATTTTGCGGTTTGCGTTTCAATATTTAACGGAATTGTCGCCGCACTTGAGCGAGATGTAAACGCAAAACTTAAGGTTGGCAACACTTTTTTGTAGTAATCCACAGGATTGACTTTAACGAAGAACAATAAAATGCCGTGAACCACAAACATTAAGGCAATAGCAGCGTAAGAAGCCACAATAAAATTGCCCAAATTGACAATATCCGCCCATTTTGAGGTGGCAGCCATTTTAATCATCAACGCAAACACGCCGTAAGGGGTTAAGCGAATCACAAAACGCACCAAACGCATCACTAATTTGTTTAAAGTTTCTACACCTTGTGCAATTCGTTCGCCAAGTGCTTGATCTTCTTTGCCTAAACTCAAAGCCGCCACGCCAAGTAATGCTGAGAAAATTACGACACTAATAATGGACGTTGGGTTGGCACCCGTGAGATCAGCAAAAGGATTTTTCGGAATAAAGGACACCAACATCGCAGGCACAGTTAAATTGGACACTTGCCCTGCTTTATCTAACACTTTGCCTTGAGCCGCTAATTCACGATCGCCCACGATTAATCCTGCCGCCGACACATCAAATAAATGCACCATCGCAATCCCAATTGCAGCGGAAATGGCGGTGGTAATCAGCAAGGTGGATAACACGCCAACGCTGACTTTGCCCAATGATCTGGTTTGATTGATACGAGCGATAGCAGATAAAATCGACACGAACACCAACGGCATCACGATCATCTGCAATAAACGAACATAACCGTTACCGACCACGTTGATCCAATCTAAAGTTTCGTCTAACAAAGGTTTTTCAAAAGCGGATTGCAATACCGCACCAAAAAGCAAACCGAGCAATAAACCGATAAATACCGTTTGCCCTAATTTTTCGGTTTTGCGATATAGCTGTGCTAACAGCAATAAAAAAGCAATAAATATCGCCAAATTGACTAATAACATAAAAAATCTCCAAAACTGATTAAAGTGTTTGGAGACTATCAACTTCAGTAAAAATAACAAGTTTTCTTTCGTTATATTTTATACTTTTTGGTAATTAAAATGCGGCTGCAGTGGCTAGCACGCCTGAATAAACTAAATAGTCGCCGAAAAATAAGAAAATTGCCCCAGCAAGATTATCAATATAACGGCTGTATTTGCTGTAAAAAGATTTAGCAAGTGATCGAGAAAATAGCAATGAAATAATACAAAAAAGTGCGGCTAAAAATTCATTTAAAATTTCAACCGCACTTTTCAATAAAATCAAATTATTCTTCTAAAACAACTTTACCGATATAGCCTAAATTACGATGGCGTTGCGCGTAATCGATACCATACCCCACCACAAATTCATCAGGAATTTCAAAACCAATCCATTCAACAGGCACTTCCACTTCCCGACGAGAAGGTTTATCAAGTAACGTACAAATTGCAAGGCTCGCAGGATCACGCAAATTCAAAATATCACGCACTTTTTCCAAGGTATAGCCCGTATCAATAATATCTTCCACAATTAAAACGTGTTTACCTTTTATATCGCCGTCCAAATCTTTGGTAATACGAACGTCGTGATTCGTGGTCATACCAGTGCCATAACTTGAAGTAGTCATAAATTCAATTTCCACAGGTAAATTTATCTGACGAACAATATCCGCCATAAACATAAAGGAACCACGTAAAAGTCCCACTACAACAAGGCTATCGATCTGTTTTTCTTGATAAAATTTTGTAATTTGAGTACCTAATTCAGCAATACGAGCATGAACATCGTTCTCTGAAATTAAAACATCTACGTGGTGT
The DNA here is from genome assembly GCF_019703545.1 of Haemophilus influenzae. Classification (NCBI taxonomy): domain Bacteria; kingdom Pseudomonadati; phylum Pseudomonadota; class Gammaproteobacteria; order Pasteurellales; family Pasteurellaceae; genus Haemophilus; species Haemophilus influenzae. The sequence goes on from NZ_AP018771.1 coordinate 1,752,643, forward strand.
TTTTTCATTGTGTTTCCTTATGAAATGACAGGGGATAAAATAGTTTGCTATTTTACAAAAAAAAGGCTGAAGTTTAAACCTTCAGCCTTTTTGAACCCTAACGAATTTACTTTCTACTCTACCTGTTGGAGCAACCTGCAATCGCTTAACAGATGTGCGTATAGTAGCAGATATTTATCCATTGTCAATAAGAATTATTCTCAATTTCAAAAATATTCTTAATTTCCTGAAATTTTCATTTTATCTAACAAAATAGAACCCGTTTGGATGTTAGAACGATGCTCTATATCATCCGCTACAGCAACCATATTCTTCAACATATCTTGCAATTGCCCCGCAATAGTAATTTCGGCGACGGGATATTGAATTTCCCCATTTTCCACCCAAAAACCTGATGCACCACGGGAATAATCGCCAGTAACGATATTGACCCCTTGCCCCATCACATCTGTTACGAGTAAGCCTGTTCCCATTTGACGTAAAAGTGCGGTCAATCCACCCGTTAAATTTGGCTTAACAAGCCAGTTGTGAATACCTCCAGCATGACCAGTGCTCGGCATACCGAGTTTTTTACCACTGTAACTTGTCACTAAATAAGTTTGTAATATGCCGTTTTCGACAATTTCACGATCTTGCGTGCGAACACCCTCACTATCAAAAGGCGTTGAAGCTAAACGGCGTAATAAATGTGGTCTCTCACTAATATTGAACCAATCTGGTAAGACCTGTTTACCTAAATGATCGAGTAAGAAACTTGATTTTCTATATAAGCTGCCACCACTTATTGCAGCGGCAAAATGAGAAATAAGAGCAGTTGCAACATCATTTAAGAAAATGACAGGTACTTCTCGTGTACTCAATTTTTGAGGATTTAAACGAGAAACGACTTTCTTTGCACAATTTTCGCCAACCCAAATTGGCGATTGGAGTTTATCGAATTCACGAGAGATCGCGTATTCGTAATCATTTTCTAAGGCATCTTCTACGCCACCAATAACCGAACAAGATAAGGAATAACGGCTTGATAAATAACTTTGCAACATACCATGGCTATTTCCATAAACTTTCACGCCTGTATGTGAATTAAAACTTGCACCATTACTATTTATAATGCGTTTATCCGCTTGCAAAGCGGCTTGTTCTGCTTGAAGTGCCAATTCCGTCGCTTTATCAACATCCACATCAGCAGCATGATAAAGTTCTAAATCAGGCGCATTAAAAGCCATTAAATCCTTATCCGCAAGGCCTGTGCAATCATCGGGTGAAGTGTATTTTGCAATTGCAAGTGCGGCTTCTACCGCATTTTTAATTGCGCTTTCGCTTAGATCGGAAGTAGAAGCATTGCCTTTTTGTTGCCCCATATAAACGGAGATCCCCAATGCGCCATCATTAGTAAATTCTACGTTTTCAATTTCTTGCAAACGAGCAGATACGGATAAACCGCTCACTTTTGTGACTGCGACTTCTGCACTTGCGCCAGCTTTCGTTGCTAACTCCACTGCAAAACTGACGGCTTGACGTAATTCTTGTTCTTGTGCTTTTAAAAGTGCGGTTGAATTTTCAGCTGTTTTCATTATTTTTTCCTATTAAAAATTTTCAACATTTTATCTTATTTTCAAAGTTTATGGTAAAATGTGCACCAATTTTTATAAAGGATAAAAAATGGCAAAACGTAAGAAAAAAGAAGTTTTCGATTGGGAAGATGAAGATCAAGAAGAAATTATTTGGGTGAGTAAAAGCGAAATCAAACGCGATGCGGAAGATTTAAAACAACTTGGCGAAAAGATTGTCAATTTAACCAAAGCTAATCTTGCCAAAATCCCACTTGATGAATCCTTACTTGATGCCATTGAACTTGCACAGCGTTTACAAAAAGAAGCTCGCCGCCGTCAATTACAATATATCGGTAAATTGTTGCGTGGAATTGATGTTGAGCCCATTCGTGAAGCCTTAGATAAAATCGAAAATAAACATAACCAACAGCAAGCTATGCTGCATAAAATCGAAAAAGTGCGCGATGAATTGGTGGAAAAAGGCGATGTGGCTTTAACAGATTTATTAAATGATTATCCTAATGGCGATCGTCAGCAACTACGCAATCTGATTCGTTCTGCACAAAAAGAACTGGAGCAAAATAAACCATCGAAAGCCTATCGAGAAATTTATCAAATGCTCAAGGTATTAATGTTGGAAGATTAAAAATATTGAAATTTTCATCCGCACTTTGTGGATAAGTGATTGAAATAAAAATGAATATTCGTTGGAATGTAATTTTGGGCGTTATCGCACTTTGTGCTTTGGCGTGGTTTTATTCCTTAAATCAGGAAACCGCAGATTTATCTGAACTGGTGAAAAAGCCAGATAGTCCTGATTATGTGGGTTATAAAATGGAAACTACGGTTTTTTTCCCTGATGGTAAAAAACAATATTTGGCTTTATCCGATAAAATTGAGCATTATACAGTCAATGAACAAACCCTTTTTACCGCGCCTTTAGTTTATTTATATCCCACAACATCAAATGAAAAGGAAGAGGAAAAAAATGCCAATCAAAATGTAGATTTTTTTAGCACACAAAGCTGGAAATTAAGTGCAAATCAAGCAAGATTGACAAAAGATCAAATATTGTATTTAGAGGGTAATGTCGTCGCGCAAAATTTAACATCAGATTCACGTTTGCAACGCATTGAAACAGAATCAGCGGTCGTCAATTTGAAAACACAGGATATGACTTCCGAAACACAGGTTAAAATTAAGGGTAAAAATTTTAGTTCTACAGGATTAAAATTAGTCGGAAATTTACGCCAACAAGTGGCGACATTAAAGGAACAGGTAAAAACATATTATGAAGTTAGTAAGCAATAAAATTCTTTTTCTTGCAACGATGGTATTAGCATCAAGTTCAGCTTTTGCATTGAAAGGTGATGTTAATCAGCCGATAAATATTGTTTCGGATAATCAATCCTTAGATATGGAAAAAAGTGTAGTGACATTCACAGATAATGTGGTAATTACACAGGGGTCTATTGTTATCAAAGCAAATAAAGTTGTCATCACTCGTCCTGCTGAAAAATCAGGGAAAAAAGAAACGGTAGAAGCATTCGGCACGCCAGTCACATTCCATCAACAGTTAGATAATGGTAAGCCAGTGGATGGAAAAGCAAATAAAGTTCATTATGATCTTGGTAACGAATTTTTAACATTAACTAACAATGCCGAATTAAAGCAGCTTGATAGTAAAATTAATGGCAGTGTTATTACCTATGATGTGAAAAAACAACAACTTAAAGCTAATGGTAATGGAAAATCACGGGTAACAACAGTTCTTATTCCATCTCAATTACAACAAGCTAAAGGGAAGTAATCTATGTCAATTTTGACTGCAGAGAATTTAGCTAAAAGCTACAAAAGTCGTAAAGTTGTTTCGGATGTTAGTTTAACCGTAAACTCTAATGAAATTGTTGGTTTACTCGGGCCAAACGGTGCAGGGAAAACAACAACTTTCTATATGGTCGTTGGGCTTGTTCGCCAAGATCAAGGTAAAATTGTTATTGATGGCGAAGATATTAGTTTGCTCCCAATGCATAATCGTGCGCAACGTGGCATTGGTTATTTACCGCAAGAAGCCTCGATTTTTCGCCGTTTGACTGTCTATGAAAATTTGATGGCGGTATTGGAAATTCGTAAAGATTTAACCCCACAACAACGTCGCGAAAAAGCAGATGAATTAATTGAAGAATTTAATATTGGCCATATTCGGGATAATTTAGGGCAAGCCTTATCAGGCGGAGAACGTCGCCGTGTAGAAATCGCACGTGCCTTAGCAGCAAATCCAAAATTTATTCTATTAGACGAACCTTTTGCTGGTGTAGATCCTATTTCTGTGAGCGATATTAAGAAAATTATCACCGACTTACGTAACCGAGGATTAGGCGTTTTGATTACTGATCATAATGTTCGTGAAACCCTTGATGTTTGCGAACGCGCTTATATTGTTGGCGCAGGTAAAATTATCGCAACAGGCACACCAGAACAAGTGATGAACGATGAACAGGTTAAACGCGTTTATCTTGGCGAACAATTCAAATTATAAAAATGAAAATAACTGAACTATTAAGCCCTGAAAATATTCGTCAGGGCGTTAGTTTTTCTAGCAAAAAACGATTATTTGAGTCTATTGCGCATTTTGTAGAGGAACAAATCCTTGCAGAACAAGGCGAACAAGCCTGTTTTGAATGCCTTTTTGAACGCGAAAAACTGGGGAATTCTGGTTTAGGAAATGGGATTGCAATGCCAAAAGCGAAAATCCCCGTAACAGTATCAGATAAAGCAATCGCAGTGTTTATGCAACTCGATAATCCGATTGATTACGATGCTGTTGATGGTAAACCAGTGGATTTAATCTTTGCCTTGCTGATTCCAGAAAATCAATGTGAAACCTACATTCCAGTTTTAGCATCATTAATAGAAAAACTGACTGATAAAAATGTGTTGAAACAATTACGATCAGCCAAAAGTGCGGATGAAATTTGGCAAGTTTTTGAAATTACCGATCAATCAGAAACGACATTTGAAGAAGTGAAAGAATAATTACAGTGGGGAAACTTATGGAAATTATCATTATTAGTGGACGTTCTGGCGCAGGAAAATCTGTAGCCTTACGAGCATTGGAAGATACAGGATATTATTGTGTTGATAATATTCCTCTGGATTTACTTCCTCAATTGACTGATATTCTATCTCAATCCCAATCATCTGTCGCCATCAGTCTTGATATTCGTAATATTCCAAACTCCGCTCATTCTCTTAAGCAAACCCTTTCAACATTACAAAAGCATCATCAGATTAAAATCATTTTCTTAGAGGCTGATCGTGCCACCCTAATTCGCCGATATAGCGATTCACGCCGTTTGCACCCGCTTTCATTAAAAGATTTATCTCTTGAAGCCGCAATTGATGAAGAATATTGCTATCTTGAACCATTGATTCAACACGCAAATCTTATTCTTGATACCACCCATCTTTCTACACATAGTCTTGCAGAGCGATTACACGAATTTTTACGCGGTAATAGTGAAAAAGAATTAAAAATTATTGTTGAATCTTTTGGTTTTAAATATGGGATTCCTTTAGATGCGGATTATGTTTTCGATGTACGATTTTTACCTAACCCCCATTGGGATCCAACATTACGCCCAATGACTGGATTAGAAGCCCCTGTCGCAGAATTTCTAAATAGTCATACAGAAGTCAATGAATTTATTTATCTCACTCGTCATTACATTGATACTTGGTTACCGATGTTAGAAAAAAATAACCGTAGCTATTTGACGATTGCCATTGGATGTACTGGGGGAAAACACCGCTCCGTTTATATAGCACAGCAGTTAGGCGAATATTTTCAAGCCAAAGGAAAAACGGTACAAATTCAACATAAATCCTTAGAACGGAACAAAAAAATATAAAAAGTGCGGTCATAAAAACATCATTTTTATTGACCGCACTTTTTTATACACTCACAGGCTTTACAATCTCACTAGGATAACAACCTAAAATCTTTAAGTAATTGCTATAACCTTTTAATTCTTCCAAAGCCTGTTTTGTATCTGGATGATGAATATTTGCTTCAATTTCTAGATAAAACATTTCTTCCCAAGGCTTACCATAAATCGGTCGAGATTCCAGTTTTGTCATATTTATTTGATGCTTTTTAAACACGAATAAAGCATCCACTAACGCACCAGCTTGCTGTGAAGTTGTCATTAATAATAAGGTCTTTGTGGGAATCTGTGATGAAACTTCGCGAGGATCTTTAGCCACCACAATAAAACGCGTAATATTGTTCTCTTGATTAGCAATATTAGTTTTTAATACACTAAGTCCATACAATTTTCCACCGTCTTCATTGCCCAATGCTGCAATATTAGGTTTATTCAAACTTGCGACTAATTGCATTGCGTGTGAACTACTTTCGCAATATTCAATATGCATGCGATCAAGGCTATGAATAAATTGGCTACATTGTTGAATCACTTGAGGGTGGCTATACAACGTATCAATTTGACTCAAATCTGTTTTATCATTGACAAGCACGCAATGTTTGATTGGATACGCCAACTCCCCCACTAATGATAAATCAGTATGCTGAAGTAAATCATAAACTTCATTAATTGCACCCGATGTTGTATTTTCTAAAGGCAATACACCAAAATCAGCTTCTCCACTTTGCACTTTTTCAAATACTTGCTCAAAAGACTGACATCCTAGTTCTACAAATTGTTTTTGATAACGAGCAGCATAATTACGTGCAGCTAAATTAGAATAAGAACCACGTTTACCTAAAAAAGCAATATGTAAATTTTGATTACGTTGTTCATTAAGTTTATTCTGCAAGTAGACTTGCTGGGTCAATACCGAGTCTTCAATAATTTTTTGGAAAATTGAAGTAATGTATTGTGCTTCAAGCTGATAATTTTCATTTTCAGCAAATTGCACTAGTTCTTGTAAAAGTTGCTGCTCACGCGCGACATCACGTAAAGCCTTCTGCGAGATCTCTTTACTTCTCACTACATCGAAAGCTAAACGATGACGCTCAGAAAGTAATTTTAATAAACTACGATCTATTTGCGTAATTTGTTGGCGAATGTCAGATAATTCTAATGCCATAATGCTTCCTTATAAAAAATCCCACGAAATTGACCGCACTTTTAGTACATTCGCCATTTAAGCACGAGATGAAATAAAAAAGCTATACTTCCCACCAGAAATATAGCTTTTTCAACAATAAAACAATTAAATAAGCACTTGTGCTGGGGAAATATACCCTTGTGGCACTTGCTCTTTATCTTCAAAGGTTACAAATTCCCACGCTTCTTGATTTGCTAAAACAGCACGGAGTAACTTATTATTTAAACCGTGACCAGACTTATAAGCTTTAAAATCGCCAATAATGTTATAACCAGCCATATAAAGATCGCCAATTGCGTCTAACATTTTATGACGAACAAGTTCATCTTTAAAGCGTAAGCCATCTTCATTTAAAATTCTATAATCATCAAGAACAATCGCATTATCAAGGCTACCACCTAATGCTAAACCTTGAGATTGAAGATATTCAATATCTTTCATAAAGCCAAAAGTTCTTGCTCGGCTAATTTGATGAACAAATGCTTGGGCGGAAAAATTCATTTCATAGTTACGTACATCTTTGCCAATAGCAGGATGGTCAAAATCAATAGTGAAATCTAAACGGAAACCATTATAAGGTTTAAATTCAGCCCATTTATCGCCATCTTCAACTCGTACATATTCTTTAATGCGAATAAATTTTTTCGCTGCATTTTGTTCTTCAATTCCCGCATCTAACAACAAATAGATGAATGGACTAGCACTGCCATCCATAATAGGAATTTCAGGGGCATCAACTTCAATAATGATATTATCAATACCAAGCCCTGCCAAAGCTGCATTTAAATGCTCAACGGTAGAAATGCGAACACCTTGATCATTAATTAGTGCGGTACAGAGCATTGTATCACGCACTGAATTAGGATCGGCAGGGAATGCCACTGCTGGGTTTAAATCTGTACGATAATAAACAACACCTGTGTTTGGCATAGCTGGGCGTAAGGTTAATGTCACTTTATTACCGCTATGTAAGCCAACGCCTGTTACTTTAATACTTTGTTTTAATGTTCTTTGTTTAATCATTCTACTACCTTCATTTACTAGGTATTTTCTGAAACTTATTAATTTTCTTTACGCTGTGCAGGATTAAAAAAATTATTTTTCTTAAATGCTTCCAAGCGATCTGTAATCGGTTTATCTAACGGTCGTTGATATTCTTCTGATGCAGACCTTGACACTTCAACAGATTCACGACGATGAAGTTCAGGAACAATGTTTACACGCCCTTCGCCTTCAATATTCTGCGTAGAAAGCCCTTGACGAACAACTTGAATTGGCTCATTTCCTGCAATTTCCCCTAGACCAGTTGCCACAATAGTTACACGAATTTCATCGCTCATCTCAGGCACTAAACTCGTACCAACAACAACTGTCGCCTCTTCAGAAGCAAAGCTACCTATTGTCTCACCTATAATGTTAAATTCATCAAAAACTAAATCCATTCCAGCAGTAATATTAACTAAAATACCTTGAGCATTAGAAAGATCTATTTTTTCTAGAAGATCGTTACGTACCGCAAGGCGAGCCGCCTCTTCTGCTCTACCCGCACCAGGTTCTCCCACCGCTGAACCAAAACCTATCATTGCTTGCCCTTGAACGGACATTACCGTTCTTACATCGGCAAAGTCCACATTGATTAAGCCAGGCGATGTAATCATATCCGAAATACCCATAACCGAATTACGTAACACATCGTTTGCAGCAGCAAAAGCCTCTATTAATTTAGCATTTTTAGAGAGAACTTTTTGAATTTGTTGATTCGGAATAATAATCATTGAATCAACATATTGGGATAAATCTTTAATACCAAGCTCTGCAAATTGCATACGTTTTTTGCCTTCAAAAGCAAAAGGTTTAGTCACTACTGCAACAGTTAAAATACCCAGTTCTTTAGCAATTTTAGCAACAACAGGCGCCGCACCCGTACCTGTGCCGCCGCCCATACCTGCTGCAATAAAGACCATATCTGCGCCTTCAAGCATTTTGCGGATTTCATCCTGATCATCTTCAGCTGCTTTACGACCAATATTCGGATTTGCCCCAGCACCTAAACCTTTAGTTGTTTCTCCACCGATTTGTACAGTCTGTTGAACTTGGCTTTTACGCAATGCTTGAGCATCAGTATTGACGGCATAAAATACTATACGACCGTGTTCTTCTGATGTTAATGAATTTTCGCCAACAAAGGTTCCGCCCATTTCTTGTTTTACCATATTCATTACCATATGGTTTACGGCATTACCACCGCCACCGCCTACACCTACGACTTTGATCAGTGCGCCGGATTCGTTAAAATTGTCGTACTCAGGGTACTCTGGGTATAGCATTGATATTCTCCGTTACTGCCAGATAAGCTGACTAAATATATAAAATATAAATTCCCTTTATTGTAGATGAAAAATTAAAATAATCAAAATTCTGACCGCACTTTATTGACAATTTTTTTTACTCCTTGCCAAATAGATTCAAAGAAAGTTCCTTCAGAATCATCACTTCCTGAAATTAAATCATCGTCACTATTACTGTGATTATATTGCAATAATCCCACCACCGTTGAATATTGTGGACGATTCACATAATCAGTCAAACCAGTAATATTTAATGGGCTTGCTATACGTACTTGGCAATGGAAAACATTTGAAGCGCATTCTTTAAGATCTTCAATCTGTGCTCCACCACCAGTCATAACCACACCTGCAATTAATTCAAATTTAATATGTTTTGCTTCTAATTCAGCTTTTAACTTATCTAATTCATCTTTTACCACACCTAAAAGCTCCGTATAACGAGCCGATGTAATTAAAGATAAATCACTTTTTGTTAATGAACGAGGCGCACGACCGCCAATACTTGCTACCTCAATTTTTTTATCTCCGTGCAAGCGAGCTGGGTAAAATGCACTCGCATAGTTCACTTTAATGCGTTCTGCTTCTGATCGCGAAATTGTACAAGCGTGCGCAATATCATTCGTCACAATATTACCAGCGTAAGGAATTACCTTGCTAAAACGTAATGCACCATTCGTGTAAACCATCACGTTCATTGTGCCTGCACCAAAATCAATTAGACACACACCGAGATCTTTTTCATCCTCAGTTAGCACAGAATGTGTCGCTGCGAAACCAGAAAAAACGACTTTATCTACTTGTAAACCACAACGTTCAACGGCTTTTTTTAAGTTATTTTGCCAATCTTGATGACAAGCGATCAAATGTACTTGTGCTTTTAAACGCACGCCTTGTAATCCTAATGGATTTTTAATGTTCATCTGACGATCAACAGCGTATTCTTGTGGAATAACATGCAATAAAGATAAGCCTTCTGGTAATTTTATTGAACTTGCTGTATGAAGTGCCGAATCGATTTCTTCTTGGGTTACTTCACTTTCTGCTATCGGCACAAAACCACTTTCATTAAGGCTTTGAATATGCTCTCCAGTAATGGCTAAAGTCACACTCATAATCTGACAATCAGCCATAGATTCTGCCGCTTCAATAGCACGTTGAATCGAACCTACCACAGCATCAAGATCAGTGATACTGCCACGATCAATCCCTTTTGAAGGACAACTGCCTACACCAAGCACATTCACTACACCATCAGGAAATACTTCGCCAACTACAGCGACCACTTTTGAGGTGCCAACCTCTAAACCTACTATTGTTTTTGCTTCCACACCTTTAACCATTTTTACACCCAGTTATTTTTATCTATCAACCATACCTACAGCGGCACCTGCCGTATATCTTAAATCTATATAATCTATTTTTTTGTTTTCTGGCACATCAATTTGCGGATAAATTGTGACAAATCGCTCAAGTTTTGATTTCCAATCGCCACGACCTAATTTTAGCACAATATCGTTATCAAGCTGGACCTGCCACGCACCGCGATCATCAATATTGACTCCCTTTGCCATTATATTATTTGATTTTAAATTGACATAAATTTGATTCCACGTCTCAATTACCTTCAAACTCTGATAATCGGGCCCGCCCAAATAGGGCAAATTTTTTGCTGTTAAACGTACAGAGGGAAGCTGAAAAACGATACCATCAAGGGTAACAAATTGATTTTGATTCCAAAACGCAACGGGTTGATATTCCGACACCCAAATACTTAAACGATTTGGCCACATTTTTCTTACTATTGCACCTTTAACCCAAGGTAAAGCCTCAATTTGAGCTTGAATCGGTGCCACATCTTGCCCCCAAAATCCTTTTAATTCGCCCATTTTTAATAGGCTTTCTTTAATATCATTATCGGTAGTAAAGGTATTTTGTCCAACAAGTGCAAATGCGCTAATCGGCTTATCATCCATTTTTTCTAAAATGCTTTGCCAATTAAAATAAACACCAAGTAAAAAAAAGACGCCAAGCAACACCGCAAAAGCCCGAATATGAAAATAATATTTAGGCTTTTGTTCTCCAAAACGAATATTCTGTGGCGTTTTTCTTTTCAGAATGTTCATTACACACTTAGCTCCAAGATTTTCACAACAAGCTGTTCAAAAGAAATACCTACTGTCGCTGCAGATTTTGGGAATAAACTATGGCTAGTCATTCCTGGATTAGTATTAACCTCAACCAAACGGAAATTGCCTTTTGCATCACACATTACATCAATACGACTCCAACCTCGACATCCCACTGCATCATAAGCACGTTTTACTAATATTGCTAACGCTTGCTCACGTTCAGGCGTTAAACCTGCTGGGCATAAATATTGCGTATTATCAGAAATATACTTCGCTTCATAATCATAAAATTCGCCCTCTGGAACAATACGAATTGCGGGTAATACTTGATTGTCAAGCACAGGCACAGTTAATTCATCGCCAGCTAACCACTCTTCAATTAGAATGGTATTATCAAATTTAAGCGCATATTCCACCGCACTTTTTAACTCTTCTACCGCTTTTACTTTCGTTAAGCCGACGCTAGAGCCTTCTAAAGAGGGTTTAACCATTAATGGTAAACCTAATTTTTCCACAACAGACTGAGGATCTAATTCAGAAAAAGTTTCTCGGGTAACCACTTCCATATCTGCAACAGGTAAACCAAAAGCTTTCCACAACATTTTTGTACGCATTTTGTCCATGGTCAATGCTGAAGCCATCACGCCACAACCAGTGTAAGGTAAACCAATTTGCTCTAATAAACCTTGCATTGTGCCATCTTCTCCACCACGACCGTGCAAAATATTAAACACTCGATGAAAACCATCCTTTTTAAGGTTAGCAACATTATATTCTTTAGGATCAATAGGATGAGCATCATAACCTTGCTTTAATAAAGCCTCTAATACTGCGTTACCTGAATTGAGGGAAACTTCACGTTCAGCAGATGTGCCGCCCAATAACACCGCAATTTTTTCTTGTTTTAAGTTCATTTTTTATCCTGTTTTTCTTCTTATGATGATATTTTTCTAATGCTAAGATTTTCAATCAATCCATCTGGCATTAATTCTTCCAACATTCAGCCAAGCCACGAGAAATTTTACTTACACTGCCCGCACCTTGTGCCAAAATTAAATCGCCATCTTGAATAATTTGATCAAGAACGTCGCCTAATTGTGATGTGTCAGAAACCAAGATTGGATCGATTTTTCCTAAATTTCTAATTGAACGACAAAGTGATTTACTATCAGCTCCAACAATTGGTGCTTCTCCCGCTGCGTACACATCAAGCATAATTAATGCGTCCACTTGCGAAAGCACTTGTACAAAATCATCAAATAAATCACGAGTACGAGAATAACGATGCGGTTGGAAAATCATCACAATTCGTTTATCTCCCCAGCCTTCTCGCGCCGCTTTAATGGTTACGCCTACTTCTGTTGGATGATGACCATAATCATCAACTAAACGTACTTTACCATTTGGACGAATAAACTCACCTAACTGATCAAAGCGACGACCTGCACCTTGGAAATCAGCCAGAGCTTCTAAAATTGCCTCGTTAGCAATACCCTCTTCTTTTGCTACAGCAAGTGCAGCCGTTGCATTTAACGCATTATGTTTTCCTGGCACATTTAACAGTACATTAATACGTTCATTATTTGGGCAAAACACTGTGTAATGACCTTGAAAACCTGTTTGTTCATAATCTTCAATGCGATAATCTGCCTGTTCACTAAAACCATATGTAATCACTTGGCGACCAACTTTTGGCACAAGTTCCATTAAAACAGGATCATCAGCGCACATCACGGCTAAACCATAGAATGGTAAATTATGCAGGAATTTCACATAAGTGGCTTTCATTTTTTCAAAATCGCCTTCGTAAGTATCCATATGGTCTGGCTCCATATTAGTTACAACAGATACCATTGGCTGTAAATGCAAAAACGACGCATCACTTTCATCGGCTTCGGCAATTAAATAACGACTTGCCCCTAAATGTGCATTCTTACCCGCCGATTTCACTAAACCGCCATTTACAAAAGTCGGATCAAGTTTAGCTTGGGTGTAAATCATTGAAATCATTGCTGTTGTTGTCGTTTTCCCGTGTGTTCCTGCAACAGCAATACCGTGACGAAAACGCATAATCTCCGCCAACATTTGTGCGCGTTGAATCACTGGAATGCGTTTTTGTTTCGATGCAACTAATTCAGGGTTATCATCTTTTATCGCACTAGACACAACAACAACACTGGCACCTTCAATATGTTCTTCTGCATGACCAATGTAGATTTTTGCCCCAGCTTGAGCTAAACGTTGAGTGACTACGCCATCGGCAATATCTGAACCTGAAATTTGATAACCTTCATTTAATAAAATTTCTGCAATGCCGCTCATTCCCGCACCACCAATGCCAATGAAATGAATTTGCTGTACACGGCGCATTTCAGGGATAATTTTTCTAATTTCTTCGTGGGAATGTTTCATTTATTTTTCCTTTTCTCCCAATGACAAAACTCAACTAAAAGTGCGGTCAAAATTCGCAACGTTTTTATTTCTAATATTAGCACTTTTGGATATAAAAATACTTATGACTGAGGCTATTTATAAAACGCCACAACCCCTAGTTTGAATATTGTTTAATTACTTCAGCTACACGTTGTGCCGCATTAGGCATCGACATTGTTTTCGCTTTCAATGCCATCTGCAATAAATTTTCACGAGTGAAATTTTTTAAAGAATTCACTAGAATTTCAGGCGTTAAATCTGCCTGTTCTATAATTTTCGCCGCGCCAACATCTGATAAATATTTCGCATTTAAATATTGTTGGCGATCTTTATGTTGGAAGGGTACAAAAATTGCTGCGGCTCCCACTGCTGCAATTTCACATACGGTTAATGCGCCAGAACGGCAAATCACCACATCAGCCCAAGCATAAGCCTCTGCCATATTATCAATAAATTCTGTTATTTTAACTTGTTCTAAATTCTCGCCATAAAGTTGGCTGACTTCTTCTACCGCACCTTTACCTACTTGATGACGAAGCTCTAATTTATCTGCAAGCTGGGCTACTACTTTAGGTAAAGTATGATTAAGCACTCTCGCTCCTTGACTACCACCAACCACTAAGACACGTAATTTTTCCTCACGATCCGAGAAACGAATATCAGGATTTGGCACCTCAAATAAATCTTCTCGAACTGGGTTTCCTACTACTTCAGCATGAGGAAAAGCAGTTGGAAATGCCTGCAATACACAGGTTGCAATTTTACCTAATAATTTATTCGTTAAACCCGCTATCGCATTTTGTTCATGTAAAATGATTGGTACACCACAAAGTTTTGCCGCAACGCCAGCGGGGCCAGAAACATAGCCTCCCATACCAAGTACAGCGTCAGGCTTTTCTTCTTGAATAATTTTTTTTGCCTGCAACACGGCACGAAAAATGGCAAAAGGCGCATTTAACAAAGCTTTTATACCTTTACCACGCAAGCCAGAAATTTGAATAAATCGAATAGGAATACCATATTTTGGTACAAGTTGAGCCTCCATTCTATCTTTCGTACCTAACCAGCAAATATCCCATTCTTGTTTTTGTAAAGTTTGAGCAACTGCAATGGCAGGAAAAACATGACCGCCAGTGCCACCCGCCATCACTAATAATTTTTTATTTTTCATCTTTTCTATCTCTAATCATCACGCAAGCGTGCTTGACCTATACGAAATAAACGATTTTCGTGATCAATTCGCAATAAAATACCAATAGTGGCGGACATAATGATAATACTCGAACCACCATAACTCACGAGTGGAAAGGTTAAACCTTTAGTTGGTAGTATTCCAAGAGCCATACCTAAATTCACAAAGCCTTGAAAGAAAATCCAAAAACCAATACCTAATGCAAAAAAACCTCGAAAACGTTGTTCTAACATTAAGGATTCTCGTCCAATTTTCATTGCACGAAAAATTAATAAACCTAATAAAAGAATAACAATCAATATACCGATAAATCCAAATTCTTCGCCGATAATCGCCATAATGAAATCGGTATGTGCTTCAGGCAGATAATCTAATTTTTGAATTGAATTACCTAATCCTTCGCCAGTAATTTCTCCCCGCCCAAATGCTATAAGAGAGTTTGTTAATTGGAAACCAGTGCCATAAGGATCTTTAAAGGGTTCTAAAAAACCTATAAATCGCTTTAACCGATAAGAGGCGGTCAATACTAGCCAAACGAATAAGATTCCACCTAATGCTATCAATCCTACAAACTGTAAAATTTTCGCCCCTACGATAAAAAGCATCCCAGACATAATAATAAATAGCACGACTGTACTACCTAAATCAGGTTGCAATAAAAGAAAACAACCCAATACAAGCATAACAATAAACGGTTTAAAAATACTAACATGTCGCGACCGCACTTCATCATAACGACGAGTGAAATAACTTGCTAAAAAACAAGTCAAAGCCAATTTTGCAAATTCTGCAGGTTGAAAGTTTAAGATCCCCAATGAAATCCAACGTTTTGCGCCATTAACCGATGTACCGATAAAAGGGACAAGCAATAATAATATGACAGAAAATAAAAAAATTTTAGCGTGCCATTTTTCCCATTGCGAAGAAGAAATTTGTAATGAAATATAACAAGTGAGCAAAGAAAGTAGCACATAAATAGCGTCGCGTTTTGCAAAGTAAAAAGGATCATTAAATAAACGAGAGCTATAAGGAATAGAAGCAGATGTTACTGCCACTAAACCAATTAAAAGCAAAATAACAAATAACCAAAATAGTGCACGATCATACAACAAACCTTGCGGTGTGATGCGTGTCCATTCATCGTAATTTTTTTTGATGTTCTGTAAAAATTCCATCTTATTTTTATTAATGACTAAATTAGACTGAATATTGAGCTAAATGCGTAAATTCTTCGCCGCGCTTTTCAAAAGAAGCAAACTGATCGAGACTTGCACAAGCAGGCGACAATAATACCATATCTCCGCTTTGCAATGTTGGGCGTAAAAATTCTATCGCTTGTTCCATTGTTTCAAACAAATAGCTTTGTGATGAAAATTTTGCAAGCAGCGCACCATCTCGACCAAAACAATAACAAATAATGTGTGGTTGATTAATTAATTCAGCTAATTCTGAAAAATTAGCCCCTTTTCCGTCTCCGCCTAGCAACAAATGCAATTTACCCTCAATATAAAGCCCAGCCAATGCAGCAACTGTACTCCCCACATTTGTTGCTTTAGAGTCATTAATCCAACGAATGCCATTAGCTTGATGCGCTAATTGAAAACGATGATCTAACCCTTTAAAATGGCGAAGTGCGGCACGAATTGAATCTAAATTAATACCTATAGCTTGTGCCAATGCTGTTGCTGCCAAAATGTTCATATAATTATGGCGACCAACCAATGTAGCTTCTTCACAAGGTAAAATCACTTCATCTTTTACCATTAAATATTGCTTGCCATTTTCAGTTTTTAGCCAATAATCCGCACTATTTTCCGCAAAAGAAACGGTATGTTTCGCTTGATTTTCGTTTTCCCCAAAAGTCAGCCTATCTTCATTGTTCAACACACCTACTTTAGCATTATGATAAATGCGTAATTTTGCTTGGCGATAATCTTCTAAATCCATATAGCGATCCATATGATCTTCAGTCACGTTCAAGATAGTCGCAGCCGCAGCTTTTAAGCTATAAGTTGTCTCAAGCTGAAAACTAGAAAGCTCTAATACATAAAGTTCACAATCTTCATTCAACAATGACAAAGCGGGAATCCCAATATTTCCGCCCATACCAACTTTCACGCCAGCAGCTTTCGCCATTTCATAAACTAAAGTCGTCACAGTACTTTTACCATTTGAGCCTGTAATCCCCACAATTGGCTTTGTCGCTGCGCGGCAGAATAATTCAATATCGCCGATTACTTCCACTCCCGCTTTAAGTGCGGTTTGAATTTCTGGTGTTTTTACCGCAAGCCCTGGGCTAATAACAATCATATCGCTTTCAAGTAACCATTCCTGATTTAAACTACCAGTATGAAGAGGGATATTTTGAGGAAGTTTATCAATACCAGTAGGATTTTTTCGAGTATCAATCACACGAATATTAGCCTGTTGGGATAAGAGATAATCCACACAAGAAAGACCTGTTTTGCCAAGCCCAATGATCGTAATATTTTTGTTTTGATAGGCATTCATTTTATTTCTTCTTAATTACTATAAGTTTTAAATTTTGCTGATGGGAATATCAATTTATAACGTAAAAAGCTCGCTCTTTCAAAAACTGAAAGAGCGAACCTCACAACATTTATTAACGCAACTTCAAGGTTACTAATCCCATCAACACTAACATTAAGGAAATAATCCAAAACCGAATAATCACTCTTGGTTCTGGCCATCCTTTCAATTCAAAATGATGATGAATCGGTGCCATTCTAAAAATGCGTTGTTTGCGTAACTTATAAGACCCTACTTGCAAAATAACAGAGAGCGCTTCAACAACAAATACGCCACCCATTATCACAAGCAAAAATTCCTGACGAACAAGAATTGCTACGACACCCAGCGCGCCACCTAATGCTAGAGAACCCACGTCCCCCATAAATACTTGAGCTGGATAAGTATTAAACCATAAGAATCCCAAACTTGCGCCAACAATAGCTGTACAGAACACCACTACTTCAGAACTGTATTTAATATACGGAATGTGCAAATATTCAGCGAAATTCACGTTACCTGTAGCCCAAGCAATTAAAGCAAACGCACCTGCAACAAGCGCAGTAGGCATAATCGCTAATCCATCTAAACCGTCGGTTAAATTCACTGCATTACCCGTGCCAACAATCACAAAGTAAGATAACACAATATAGAACAAACCTAATTGAGGCATAATGTCTTTAAAGAATGGAATCACTAAACGGGTGGCATCAGTGTCGTGACCAAGCCAATAAAGCCAAAGGATTGCCACTAATGCCACCACAGACATCCAGAAATATTTCCAACGAGCAATCAATCCATCAGTATTTTTACGGGTAATCTTGCGGAAATCATCCACAAAACCAATTGCACCGTATCCAAATAAAACAAATAAACAAACCCAAATATACGGATTAGCAAGATTTGCCCATAATAACGTACTTACGCCAATAGAGAATAAAATCATCACACCGCCCATAGTGGGTGTGCCTTTTTTTGCAAAGTGACTTTCAGGGCCATCATTTCGCACTTCTTGGCCAAATTTTAAGATCTGCAAGCGTTTGATTACTTTAGGGCCAATCCAAAGTGAGATAAAAAGTGCGGTTAATAATGCAAGAATTGCACGGACGGTAATATAAGAAATCGCATTAAAGGCGGTTTCGTAACGAACAAGATATTCAGCAAGCCAGACTAACATTTAATTTTATCCTTTAATGAATAGATCACATCTTCCATTTTCATTGAGCGTGAGCCTTTTCCTAGCACCACAACTTTTTTATTTTGTTGTAATTGGTTTTCAATAAGTGGAACTAAGAAATCCACCATTTCAGTTTTATCCGTAAAATGCTTGCCCAAAACAGCCTCAGAAATAACCGCACTTTCATTGCCATAAGAACACACTAAATCTAAATTTACCAAATTAATATATTGTCCAACTTCACGATGAATAGCGAGAGAATTTTCGCCCAATTCTTTCATATCTGCGACACATAGAATACGGAAAGCATCATAATTTTTTAGGACATCAATAGCCGAACAGAGAGAATCTTTATTTGCGTTATAAGTATCATCTAATAACAATAAATTAGGCGTTACTTGAATAGGAAATAAACGCCCTTTCACTTGTGAACGTTGTTCTAATCCAGCTTTGACATCGGCAAGCGTAGCACCAACATTCATCGCTAGTGCGGTAGCAGCTAAAGCATTTTTTACATTATGCTCTCCAAGATAAGGCAAACTAATATCAATTTCGCCTTGCGGAGAAACTAACGTAAAGGTTGAACCTTGTTCGTTACCTTGAACATTTTTGACGGAATAATCCTTGCCGTTGAAATATTGAATGGCGTGATTGCTGATTTCTTTTTGCCAAATATCTAAGTGATTATGTTCAGCATTGATAATCGCCACACCATTTTTTGTTAAACCTCGATAAATCTCGCCTTTTGCTTGAACAACTCCCACTAAAGAACCAAACCCCTCTAAATGTGCGGGCGCAATATTATTAATCAATGCGGCATTAGGTTGAACTAATTTTGTGGTGTAATTGATTTCATTTTGATGATTTGCACCAAGTTCAATCACAGCAAAACGATGTTTTTCTGTTAAGCGAAGTAGAGTTAAAGGCACACCTATATCGTTATTGAAGTTACCATTGGTAAAAAGTACCGCTTCTGAATCTGCTGCGGTATGTTGCAAAATACTTGCCGTCATTTCTTTTACCGTGGTTTTACCAGAAGAGCCGGTCATCGCCACAGTACGTGGATTAATTTTCTCACGTAACCATTTTGCAAGTTCACCCAAGGCAATACGGGTATCCTTAACCACCAATTGTGGAACAGAAATGGATGAATTTTCTTGCTGAACAACAAGCGCAAGCGCACCCTGTGACACCGCTTGATCAAGATATTGATGAGCATCAAATTTTTCGCCTTTTAAAGCAAAAAATAAGCTATTTGATACGCTTTTTCGAGTATCTGTATTAATTTCTTCAACTTGCACATTTTCATCGCCAATTAATTTAGCTTGAAGAATCTGTGCAAGTTGTACAGTAGAGAGTTTAATCATAATTGAGTGATTATTATTTTAAGAAATCAAGTGCAATTTCTTGGTCGGAAAAATGCACAACTTCCGAACCAATAATTTGATAATGCTCGTGACCCTTTCCAGCAATTAAAATCACATCATTTTCAACCGCACTTTCAATCGCAAACTGGATTGCCTGTGCGCGATCAGGAATAATCCCCACTTTTTCCATATTTTTAAAGCCAGCGACAATATCTGCTTCAATTTGGCTTTGTGGTTCTGTTCGTGGATTATCTTTTGTCACAATAATCTTTTCAGCAAACTGCTCTGCAACCTGTGCCATTAACGGACGTTTGCCTCTATCACGGTCTCCGCCACAACCAAAGATGCACCATAATTCGCCTTGGCAATGTTCACGCGCAGCAATCAACGCTTTTTCCAACGCATCTGGTGTATGCGCATAATCTACAATAACGGTTGGTTTATTTGGATATTGAATCATTTCCATTCTTCCACATACTCCTTTTAAAGATTTCGCCGTAGCGAGTAAATTTTCCAATGGATAACCAAACGATAACAACGTGGTCATTACTAATAATAAATTACTTACATTAAAAGCACCAATTAATGGGCTATGCAAAACACCATTACCCCAGCTAGATTCAAAAGTAATATCTGCACCTTTAAAATGATAATGGATATTTATTGCTTTCATCCATTGGTGTGAACCTACTTTAAAATCCGCATTCATACTTACGGCAATAGCATCAGGTAGTTCAGTTAGCCATTGGTATCCAATTTCATCATCAGCATTAATCACTTTAATTTGGGTATCTAATTCAGTGAACAAGCGTTTCTTCGCCGCAGCATAATTTTCCATAGATTGATGATAATCTAGATGATCACGGGTTAAATTTGTGAAAATTGCTGCTTTAAAATGCAAGGCTTCTACACGATGCTGCGCCAAACCGTGTGATGAAACTTCAATAGAGGTAAAATCTGCACCTGCGTGTTTGAAAGTTGAAAGAGATGACTCAATTTCTACTGCTGAACCTGTCGTATTTTTAGCTTCTACAATTTGCCCAAAAAGTCCATTACCAATGGTTCCCATCACAGCCGCACGATGCCCCAATAATTCCACCCATTGCGCTAATAATTGAGAAATAGTGGTTTTGCCATTTGTTCCTGTAACACCAACAAGGGTTAAATTTTTAGAGGGCGAATCATAAAAAACATCAGCTAAGGACGAAAGATGACGTGAAAGTTGATGATATTTCACTACGGGAACATTCCCAATAAACTCTACAGTTAAATGCTCGCTAGATAATTCTGTCTCAGAAACCACCGCACTCGCACCAGAATGAAGAGCAGAATCAATAAATTGATTTCCATCCACCTGATGACCTTTTATCGCCACAAAAAGATCGCCAGCTTTAACCTTACGGCTATCTAACACCATATTATGGAGTTCTATATCATTCTTTAATTCAGGCAAATTAAAAAGTGCGGTGAGTTTTTTCATAATTTTTCCTTAATTCACTTTTTGATTCTTGTGTTCGCCAATATAAACAATACGTTTTGCACTTTTCGTTGTTGTGTTTTCAGCTGCTTCAGCATCTTGCGGAATAGCATTTGCACGTAACGCATAGCCCATAATGTTAGAGAATACAGGGGCAGAAACCGCACCACCATAATATTCTCCTGCTTTTGGATCATTGATCAAAACCACTAATGCATAACGAGGATCACTAATTGGTGCAATACCCGCAGTAAATGCCACATACTTATTTACATAATGTCCATTTTCAATCTTACGTGCCGTACCTGTTTTTACGCCGACACGGTAGCCTTCCACCATTGCGCGTTTATTTTTAATTGCTACTTTCTCTAAAATTCCCACAATATCTTTAGTTATTTTTTCAGAGAAAACCCGTTTCCCAATAACTGGCGGATCAACTTTAGTGATAGAAAGCGGACGATAAACACCGAAACTACCAAGGGTTGCATAGGCACGAGCAATTTGTAAAGGTGTCGCAGTAATACCATAACCATAAGCGACTGTTGCACGCTCAATATCTGCCCAGCGTTTACGATTTGCATTCAAAATCCCAACTTGTTCTCCGATCAAGCCTAAATCTGTCGGTTTACTTAAACCTGCATTTTGATAAGTTTCCATTAATGCACTAGGTGGCATACGTAGTGCAAGACGACTTACACCACGGTTACTAGAATTCATTAAAATCTCGTCTAAAGTTTGCTGAGCACGTGGTGCTACGTCCACAATTTCTTTACCGCTTAATTTAAAGGACGTAGTATCAATAATTTCATCTCGTTTAACGACACCTCGTTGAAGTGCGGTTAAAACAACGAAAGGTTTTACCGTAGAACCTGGCTCAAAAGTATCGGTAATTGCACGGTTACGCATTAACTCTGATTTCACGCCGACACGGTTGTTTGGATTATAAGAGGGCGCAGTCGCCATAGCTAACACCTCCCCAGTACGAACATCAACTAACACCGCAGTACCAGACTCCGCATTATTCTCAGACACCGCCTTTTTAATCTCACGATACACCATAGATTGCAATTTTTCATCGATACTTAAGGTAACATCTTGTGCATCATATTTTTTCTCATCGGAGATATGTTCAACAATATTCCCACGTTTATCTTTACGAACAGTACGTGAACCGTCTTTACCAACAAGCAGGGAATTAAAACTTTTCTCAATGCCTTCAATACCATTTCCATCAATATCCGTATAACCCACCACGTGTGCAGCTTCTTCTACACGAGGATAAAAACGGCGATGCTCTGTTTCTAAAATAATACCCTTAATTTTTAATCTACGAATATAGTTAGCTTTACTTAATTCAACTTGACGTGCTAAATACAAATAACCAGATTTAGAATTTTTCTCAATTTTTTTCACTAAATCATTTTCAGTCATACCTAATTCTTCGGCTAAAGCTGCAATTCGTTCTTTATCCGCAAGCGAATTTTCCTTCAACATCGTTTTTGGATCTGCCACAATCGCGCTCATCGGCACGCTTACAGATAAAAGCTGACCATTACGATCTAAAATAGAACCACGCACCGATAATACTTCATCTTTACGCAAAGAACGCTTATCCGCTTCATTTGATAACGTATCGGCATTAATAGATTGAACATAAGCTGCTCGTGCGACTAAAGCACACAGACCAAGTAAAATAAGAACCGTAGAAAGCATATAACGTCCACGCATAAAGCATTTTTCAAACACCTTTTGAGGCTTGTTTTGCTTTACAGTTTCAGGTGCGGTCAATTTTCTAATTGTTTTTTTTGACTTACCTGATTTACGCGAGGAATTAAATTTCACCATTTTTTTACCTATTATTCTCTAATTTCAACTTCTTGCTCTGAAGAAACAACTTTCATTTTTAATGTACTAATCGCAATAGATTCTACACGCGTGCTATCCCCTTCCGTAGCTTCCTGCACTTGTAAATTACGGTATTCATTCTCAAGTGCTTGACGCTGTAAAATTAACATTCCATTTTCAGAAATTAGTTGGCGAGTTTTATGGGTTATCCAAATCGTTCCCATTGCAGAAACTAAAATCCCTATTAACAGCAACACCACTAACTTATTTGAAGAAAATAAATCTTCGACTAAAATCTGCTGTAACGGATAACGAGGCTTATTATTTTCAGACATCGCTAAATTCTCTCTGCCACACGTAATATGGCACTTCTTGAACGAGGATTTGCTTGAATTTCTGCATCACTTGGCTGAATGGCTTTACCAATAATTCTTAATTTTTGATTACGCTGAATTTGATCTTCTCGCAATGGTAAACCTTTGGGAATATCCTCGCCCTTACTTTGTTTTTTCATAAAATGTTTCACCATTCT
Organism: Haemophilus influenzae; assembly: GCF_019703545.1. NCBI lineage: Bacteria > Pseudomonadati > Pseudomonadota > Gammaproteobacteria > Pasteurellales > Pasteurellaceae > Haemophilus > Haemophilus influenzae. Next base: position 1,776,358 of record NZ_AP018771.1, read on the forward strand.
ATCTTCTAAAGAATGGAAACTAATAATTGATAAACGACCTTCTGGTGCTAACATATCTAACGCAGAATTAAGCAGACTTTCTAATTCATCTAATTCCGAATTAATAAAAATACGAATAGCTTGGAAACTACGCGTCGCAGGATGTTTATGTTTATCTTTAAAAGGAACTGCCTGTGAAATAAGTTCCGCCAATTGACTGGTACGTGATAAAAATTCTGTGCCATTTTTTACCGCACTTTTATTGAAATCAACAATAGCAGTGGCAATACGTTTAGCGAAACGCTCTTCGCCAAAAGTTTTCAACACCCAAGTTAAATCCTCAATGGACACTTGTTTTAACCATTCTTCAGCAGATAAACCTTGAGTTGTATCCATACGCATATCAAGCGGGCCATCTTTCATAAAACTAAAACCACGTTCTGCTTCATCAAGCTGAGGGGAAGACACACCAAGATCAAGCAAAATACCGTCAATTTTGCCCACTAAATTTAATTTGTCACAAATTTCAGGAATATGCGAAAAGCTGTTATGTTCAATCTGAAAACGCGAGTCTTGGATTTTGTGTGCTTCTGCAATAGCACGAGGATCGCGATCTACAGCTATCAAACGACCATTAGAAGAAAGTTGAGAAAGGATAAACCGAGAATGCCCCCCACGCCCAAAAGTACCATCAATATAAATGCCATTCTCCTTCAATGCCAAGCCATTCACGGCTTCGTGAAGTAAAACTGTAATATGTTCAGATGAAGAAAAGGAATTTTCGCTATTCATAAATTTAAGATAAAAGTACTACATTATTTTCTATAATGAGAAATCATTTAACGCATCAGCAGCAAAATCTGCACTGGAGCCAATTTCTATATCCTCTGCAATTTGAGTATGCCATTCTACATCGCTCCAAATTTCAAATTTATTAAGTTGCCCTACCAACATTAAACCTTTTTCTAATTTTGCGTGTTGGCGTAATGGCCCACTAAGCAAAATACGACCCTGAGCATCCATCTCACATTCAGTGGCATGACCAAGCATTACTCGCTGCAAACGGCGTTGGGTAGGATCAAAGTTAGAAAGTGCGAGAAGTTTTTGTTCGATTTTTTCCCATTCATCAAGGGGATAAAGTAAAAGACAGGATTGGCGAATATCTACAGTACAAACCATTTGCCCTTGGTTCTTTTCAAGAATTTCAGCGCGATAGCGAGTTGGGATCGCTACACGTCCCTTAGAATCTAAATTAACCGCCGTTGCACCACGAAACATATTACACCTTAAAAATTGAACTTATTTTTAGAAAATCTCTAAAAATCTCCACAAAACACCACTTTTCTCCACTTCTAGCAAGTTTATAATTTGTTCGCTCAACTTGCAAGTAATTCCACATTAAAGCAACTGATTTTTATCAAAATAAAAAAGCCGTTTGAATAAACAATTCAAACGGCTTTTTTCATCAAATTTTATTGACTAATTATTTATATAAGCTTCTTCATCTCGCGTACCTAATGGTTTAAGCATTGTGAAGAACAATACGATACAAACGATGGTTGTTGCTAAACCAAGATACACAGAAAGCTGATAATCTAAGCCGAAACCAATTTTGTTGTAGAACAAATAAGTTGCACATACTGTTGTGATAAACCACGCAGGAAGAGACGCAACCCAGTGGAATTTATGATAACGATATAAATATCCCGCTGCAGTCCATAACATTACCATTGCTGTCATTTGGTTTGCCCAAGTGAAATAACGCCATAATACGCTGAAATCAATGGTTGAAATAAAATAACCTAATACAAACAACGGCACAGCAATTAATAAACGTTTAGGTAATGAACGTTGATCAACATTAAAAATTTCGGCTATCTGTAAACGCGCAGCACGGAATGCCGTATCGCCAGAAGTAATAGGAAGAACAATCACGCCTAATATGGCAAAAATACCACCAATAAAACCTAAGAAATGTAACGAACTATCATACACAACTTTAGATGGAGAACCTGCTGAAATTGCATCTTGTAACGCTTGTGGATTTTCATAGAATGCAAGACCAACCATACACCATACTAATGCAATTACCCCCTCAGTAATCATTGCACCGTAGAAAATGAAGCGACCTTCACTTTCATTTTCTGTACAACGCGCCATTAATGGAGTCTGCGTTGCGTGGAAACCTGATAATGCACCACAAGAGATAGTTAAGAATAAAAGTGGCCAAATTGGAACATCACCTTTCACTTGGAAATTTTGTGTAAATTTCGCCCAAGTTAAACCCTCGCCATCAGCATTGATTGTACGGAAAAACTCAATTGGATCTGTTGCACTAAAATGTGAAACAACTAATCCGTATACCATACCAACTGACATAAAGAGTAATAACGCACCAAAGAGTGGATAAATTCGACCAATAATCTTATCAACTGGAAGTAAGGTTGCAAGAATATAATAAGCAAAAATAATTGCTGTCCACACAGCAACCACTGTTGCTTTATCCATTCCCCATACTTTAATCCCACCAGCTTCAACAGAATGATGAACTGCCTCTGCATCACCAAGCACTAACGCACCTTGCGAAGCACCAAATACATCCATTGTAATGGTACCCATCAATTGAGCTGGGCTTGCCACAAACACAACACCGACAAGTAAAAGCAACACAAGTGCTAATGTATTGATAAAGACTTTAACGGGACGGCCTAAAAACTTACCCGCCAAATATGGCATTGTTGCGCCACCGTGACGAATACTTAACATACCACAGAAATAATCGTGTACTGCGCCAGCAAAAATACAACCAATAACAATCCAAAGCATTGCAACAGGTCCATATAATGCACCAAGAATAGGGCCAAAAATAGGACCTGTTCCCGCAATATTTAATAATTGAATTAGCCAAATTTTCGTTTTAGACATTGGCATATAGTCCACACCATCATTTACTTGGTAAGCAGGTGTTTGACGTTTTGGATTAATCACAAAAATTTTTTCGATAATTTTTCCATAAATAAAGTAACCGATAATCAACACGGCTACACAAAAGAAAAACCATAACATAGGAAGGCTCCTCAAAAAATAAAGTAAAAGTATTTATATGCCCTAAACAAGCGGCTGTATTCTATTTCAAATTACGTCAAATCAAAATTGAATTTAAAGATTTTTATAAGATTTGTGACTTGTATCACATTTGTAAAATCTAAAACATCCATTAAAATGCTAATAAATAAGTAATTGAATAGGTATAAAAGCAAATATGTCCTTAACAAGATGCCCTGAATGCAGAAAAAAGATTAGTGAAAATGCAAAAAATTGCCCTAATTGCGGCTTCTCTTTCAAACAAAAAGATCTAGAGATGTACAAACAAAGATTAGAAGCTCGACGTTTACATAATGAAGAAGTCAATCGTAAAAGCACAAAACTCCACATAATTTGGTTTTGCATCTTTGCAATTTTTATCGCAGTCACAAGCTGGATGGTAAATTAATCTATCAATGATAAATTTATTAAGGAGTTACTATTAACTCAAAAAGCTGATAAAAATTATAATTCTATTTATAACTTACAATGGCTTGATGAAAATACATCGAAAAAAGATGCTTCTCTTGAAGAATGGGTAAATAAAAATACAAAATCTAATATAACCTCTTTTCTCGACAACCATCTTTATACCTGATGTGAACTTATCTATTGGTAATTTTGCTCAATTCTTTGAGGAAAGAAAAATTATCTTAATTAAGAAATTAAGTGATTTATTAAGCTAATTTATAATCATATATCAAATGGTAATCATTCCAGAATGTATAAAATATTGGGAAGACTACCACTTTTCTCTGATATTATCGCAAGTTAAAATTCTAACTACTAATTTAGTATAAATTAGAAATATAATTTATCTTTATTAAAATATTTTTATAATAAATTTCATCTATTTTGTTATGAAAATGTATTACTTAATAATATTTCTGTAACCATTATCTATCGCTGCTAGGAGTAAATAAACAAAAATACACCGAATTTTTACCGCACTTTTATATCTTAATAAATAAAAAATCTGCACTCAAATTAGTTAAATATTTTCTTTAACTAATTCAAGAGCAGATTGAAGTGCGGTTATTTTTTATATTGAATTATAGATTAAAGTTTTGCTGAAAGCATGGTTTCCAATTTTTCTTGGTCAATAGCAAATTTACGAATACCCTCTGCTAATTTTTCAACAGCCATAGCATCGCTGTTATGTTGCCAGTAGAACTCAGCTTCTGTTAATGGTTGTGGTTTCGCTTTTACTTCGCCTTTATATTCTAGTTTGCGTACAAGTGCGGTTGAATTTTCTTGTAATTCTTTCAGTAATGCTGGTGCAATGGTTAAACGATCGCAACCTGCAAGTTCAGTAATTTCGCCTACATTACGGAAACTTGCGCCCATCACAACGGTGTTGTAGCCATATTCTTTGTAGTAATTGTAAATTTTGGTGACCGAAATAACGCCTGGATCTTCTGCTGGCGCATATTCTTTTTTGTCGGAGTTTGCTTTGTACCAGTCTAAAATACGACCTACAAATGGCGAAATTAAGTAAACGCCTGCTTCTGCACAAGCACGAGCTTGAGCTTCAGAGAATAATAAGGTTAAGTTACAGTTAATGCCTTCTTTTTCAAGGATTTCTGCAGCTCGGATACCTTGCCATGTCGAAGCGATTTTAATCAAAATACGATCATTTGAGATGCCTGCTGCATTATAAAGTACGATTAATTTACGCGCTTTTTCAACCGTTGCTTGGGTATCGTAAGAAAGGCGAGCATCCACTTCAGTAGAAATACGTCCTGGAACAATTTTTAAAATTTCTAAGCCGATGTTTACCGCTAATTTATCTTCTGCATCAATAAGTTGCTGTGCTTTATCATTGCTTTGAGCTTTTGCATAAGCTACCGCTTCATCAATTAATGGCGCATATTGTGGAAGTGCAGATGCGCTTAGAATTAATGATGGGTTTGTTGTTGCATCTTGTGGTTGGTATTTTTTGATTGCATCAATATCGCCAGTATCAGCTACGACGACGGTCATATTACGCAGTGAATCTAACTGTGTTGTCATTGTATTCTCCTTGAATGGACTTGTTTAAATCTAATCAGGTTACGATAGCACAATTAGCATTAAAAGGGTAATTTATGTAGGAAAATATTTACAATAGGAAAAATCAATACATCCTAGATTCCCCCCTCTCATATCATTACTTTTAGCAATTTTTTTAGCGATTTATTAGACACAACTCACAAAACTCAATTTTTCTTCAAATAATTTCCTGACAAATCTTTACAAAAATGAATTTTTGAGCTAATAAGTAGAAGACTTTTTATAAAAATATCGCCTAATGACAAGGAGGCTCAAATGCAACACAAACTACTCTTCTCTGCAATCGCTCTTGCTCTTTCCTATTCTGCGCAAGCAGTTATAGTGCCTGAAGGAACACAATTAGATGAAAAACAGCATATCGTGTTCAATAATGGGGCTGAACCACAAAGTTTTGACCCACACAAAACCGAAGGTGTGCCAGAATCCAACGTTGCTTATCAATTACTTGAAGGCTTAGTCACCTCAGACTCTGAAGGTAAACTTCAACCGGGTGTGGCTGAAAGCTGGGAAAATACACCTGACTTCAAAACCTGGACATTCCATTTACGTAAAGATGCTAAATGGTCAAACGGAGATCCTGTTACTGCACATGATTTCGTGTTTGCGTGGCGTCGTTTAGTGGATCCTGCAACTGCTGCACCTTACGCGAGTTACCTAAGTTATTTACAAGTTGAAAATGCACAAGACATTATTGACGGTAAGAAAAAACCGGCTGAATTAGGCGTGGAAGCAAAAGATGATTACACCTTTGTGGTTCATGCAATCAATCCTGTGCCTTATGCAGTCAGTTTAACGACTCACCAATCCTTATTGCCATTACCACAAAAAGTAGTCGAAAAATTGGGTGATGCATGGGTGAAAAAAGAAAACTACGTGGGTAACGGTGCGTATAAGCTGGCTAACCACATCATTAACGAAAAAATCGAATTTGAACGTAACCCACTTTATTGGAACGATAAAGAAACCGTAATCAATAGCGCGACATTCCTCGCCATTGAAAACCCAAGTACCGATGTAGCGCGTTATCGTGCGGGCGATTTAGACATGACCAGTTATGGTTTACCGCCAGAACAATTCGCTAAATTACAAAAAGAATTGCCAGGCGAAGTATACGTTACTCGTACCCTAGGAACTTATTCTTATGAATTAAACAATAAGAAAGCACCTTTTGATAACGTGAATATTCGTAAAGCCTTGAACTTATCTCTTGATCGTCATGTGATCACCGATAAAGTATTGGGCCAAGGTCAAACACCAACCTATGTGTTTACCCCAACTTACATCGAAGAAGGTCATCTCATTCAACAACCTGCTTATTCAAAAGAACCGATGGCACAACGTAATGAAGAAGCCATTAAACTCTTAGAAGAAGCTGGTTACAGTAAAGCGAATCCGCTGAAATTCAGCATTCTTTATAATACCAATGAAAACCACAAAAAAGTGGCTATTGCTGCAGCATCTATGTGGAAAGCGAACACCAAAGGTTTGATTGATGTGAAATTAGAAAACCAAGAGTGGAAAACTTACATTGATAGCCGTCGTGCAGGTCGTTACGATGTGGCACGCGCAGGATGGAGTGCGGATTACAACCAAGCAACAACATTCGGCAACTATTTCTTATCTAATTCTAGTAACAATACTGCGAAATACGCGAACCCAGAATATGATAAAGCGATGGCAGAATCTTACGCAGCAACTGATGCAGAAGGTCGTGCAAAAGCTTATGCGAAAGCCGAAGAAATTCTTGCAAAAGATTACGGTATCGTACCAATCTTTAACTATGTGAATCCACGCTTAGTGAAACCTTACGTAAAAGGTTATTCAGGCAAAGATCCGCAAGATCACATCTACTTACGAAACCTTTATATTATTAAACATTAATTCGTTGCTCGTATTTAAGTGCGGTTAAAAATCGTCGTGTTTTTTGACCGCACTTTTCGCCCATTTTGGTTGGAGTTGTTATGCTCAAGTTTATTTTTAAACGGCTGTTGGAAGCCTTGCCGACGCTGTTTATTTTGATTACTTTTTCTTTCTTTTTGATGCGTCTCGCCCCTGGCAGCCCCTTCACTTCTGAACGCGCTTATCCGCCAGAAGTCATGGCTAATATCGAAGCGAAGTATCATTTAAATGAACCATTATATAAACAATATTTCCTTTATTTAGAAAATCTTTCCAAAGGAGATTTTGGTCCCTCTTTTAAATATAAAGACCAATCAGTCAATGATTTAATCGCGTCAGCTTTCCCTGTTTCCATAAAATTGGGCATGGTGGCCTTCGCCTTTGCAGTCGTGCTAGGAGTAACAGCAGGTACGCTCGCCGCTCTCAATCAAAATAGCCGTTGGGATTATATTTTGATGAGTTTCTCGATGCTTGGGGTCATTATGCCAAGCTTCGTATTTGCACCTATTTTAGTGCTAATTTTCGCCATTTATCTAGGATGGCTGCCAGCTGGCGGTTGGAACGGCGGTACCGCCATATACATGATCTTACCTGTAGCCTCCTTAACTATCGCTTATGTTGCAGGGATTGCGCGTATCATGCGTGGTTCGATGATTGAAGTGTTACATTCCAACTTTATTCGAACCGCCAAAGCTAAAGGACTTTCCATGTCGAGAATCATTTTAAAACATGCTTTGCGTCCCGCACTTTTACCCGTGATAACCTATTTAGGACCTGCTTTCGTAGGGATTATTACCGGCTCAATGGTCATCGAAAGCGTATTTGGTTTACCTGGCATGGGATTATTATTTGTAAACGGCGCATTGAACCGCGATTACTCTTTAGTTTTGAGCCTCACCATTTTAGTGGGGACATTAACCATTTTATTTAATGCGATTGTGGATATTTTATACGCCATCATCGATCCAAAAATTCGTTATTAAGGATAAGTTATGACAGATTATCGTACTCAGCCGATTAATCAGAAAAATGCGGATTTTGTGGAACAAGTGGCTGACCGTATTGAAGAAATGCAACTGGAAGGCCGCAGCCTATGGCAAGATGCGAAACGCCGTTTTTTCCGCAACAAAGCGGCCGTTGTCAGTCTGATTATTTTGGCGTTTATTATTATATTTATCACCGTAGCGCCTTGGTTCTTCCCATTTACCTATGAAGATACCGATTGGAATATGATGAGCGCCGCACCAACAATGGAAGGCTATCACTTCTTCGGTACCGATGCCTCAGGTCGAGACTTGTTGGTACGTACTGCTATCGGTGGACGTATTTCATTATTGGTCGGTATTGCTGGTGCTTTCATTTCCGTCACTATCGGCACAATTTATGGGGCTATTTCCGGTTATGTAGGCGGTAAAACAGATATGCTGATGATGCGCTTTTTGGAAATTCTTAGCTCATTTCCATTTATGTTTTTCGTGATTTTGTTGGTGACCCTTTTTGGCCAAAACATTTTCTTAATTTTTATCGCTATCGGGGCCATTGCCTGGCTTGGTCTTGCACGTATTGTACGCGGACAAACCCTCAGCCTAAAAAATAAAGAATTCGTCGAAGCCGCCATCGTTTGTGGCGTACCTCGTCGCCAAATCATTTTGAAACACATTATTCCGAATGTATTAGGCTTAGTGGCAGTTTATGCCTCGCTTGAAGTGCCTGGGCTCATTCTATTTGAATCATTCTTAAGCTTCTTAGGATTAGGTACACAAGAGCCGATGAGTAGTTGGGGCGCACTCTTAAGTGATGGTGCTGCACAAATGGAAGTGTCGCCTTGGTTATTAATTTTCCCGGCATTTTTCCTTTGCCTTACCCTATTTTGTTTTAACTTTATCGGTGACGGGTTGCGTGATGCGCTCGATCCGAAAGATAGATAGGAGCGAATAATGAATCCTTTATTAGATGTAAAAAATCTCTACGTTCGCTTCAAAACACCAGATGGCGTCGTCACAGCAGTGAATGATTTAAACTTCACGCTGAATGCAGGAAGTACGCTCGGTATTGTAGGCGAAAGTGGATCAGGCAAGTCACAAACAGCCTTTGCTTTAATGGGTTTATTGGCAGCCAACGGTGAAGTAGAAGGCTCTGCCATTTTTGAAGGGAAAGAATTAGTTAATTTACCGAATGCTGAATTGAATAAAATCCGCGCCGAGCAAATTTCCATGATTTTCCAAGATCCAATGACGTCGCTAAATCCTTACATGAAAATCGGTGAACAACTCATGGAAGTGCTGCAATTGCACAAGGGCTATGATAAACAAACTGCCTTTGCTGAATCCGTGAAAATGTTAGACGCAGTTAAAATGCCAGAAGCTAAAAAACGCATGGGCATGTATCCGCACGAGTTTTCTGGCGGTATGCGTCAACGGGTGATGATTGCGATGGCCTTATTATGCCGTCCCAAACTACTCATTGCAGATGAACCAACAACAGCTTTGGATGTGACCGTTCAAGCACAAATCATGACTTTATTAAATGAACTAAAACGTGAATTTAATACTGCAATTATTATGATCACTCACGATTTAGGTGTGGTAGCAGGTATTTGCGATCAAGTTATGGTGATGTATGCTGGACGAACCATGGAATACGGCACATCGGAACAAATTTTCTATTATCCAACCCATCCCTATTCCATAGGCTTAATGGATGCGATTCCTCGCTTAGACGGCAATGAAGAACACCTGGTAACCATTCCTGGCAATCCACCGAATTTATTACATTTGCCAAAAGGTTGTCCATTCTCACCTCGTTGCCAATTTGCTACCGAACAATGCCAAATTGCGCCAAAACTGACTACATTTAATCACGGTCAATTACGTAATTGTTGGTTACCAGCGGAGAAATTTAACCTATGACAGTCTCAAACAACAAAGAATTACTCCTTGAAGTCAATCACTTAGGCGTCAGTTTTAAAATTAAAAATGATAAATCCCTTTTCTTCGCCAAACCGCAAACCTTAAAAGCGGTGAAGGATGTGTCTTTTAAACTTTACGCAGGTGAAACTCTCGGCGTAGTAGGTGAATCTGGTTGTGGTAAATCCACACTTGCACGCGCTATTATCGGTTTAGTCGAAGCGAGTGAAGGGGAAATCTTGTGGCTTGGTAAACATTTACGAAAACAATCAGCGAAACAATGGAAAGAAACGCGTAAAGATATTCAAATGATTTTCCAAGACCCACTAGCCTCTCTCAATCCGCGAATGAATATTGGCGAAATCATTGCTGAGCCATTAAAGATCTACCAACCGCACTTAAGTGCCGCCGAAGTGAAAGAAAAAGTGCAAGCTATGATGTTGAAAGTTGGGCTTTTACCGAACTTGATTAACCGCTACCCACATGAATTTTCTGGTGGTCAATGTCAGCGTATCGGTATTGCTCGTGCATTAATCATTGAGCCCAAAATGATCATTTGTGATGAGCCCGTTTCAGCGTTAGATGTGTCGATTCAGGCTCAAGTGGTGAATTTATTGAAATCCCTGCAAAAAGAAATGGGGCTTTCCTTAATTTTTATCGCTCATGATTTAGCGGTGGTAAAACATATTTCTGACCGCGTATTAGTGATGTATTTAGGCAATGCAATGGAATTAGGCAGCGATGTGGAAGTATATAACGATACCAAACATCCTTATACCAAAGCCTTAATGTCTGCTGTTCCGATCCCCGATCCAAAATTGGAACGCAATAAATCCATCGAATTACTTGAAGGTGATTTGCCTTCACCAATTAATCCACCGTCTGGTTGCGTATTTCGTACTCGCTGTCTAAAGGCTGATGAGAATTGTGCGAAACAAAAACCACCTTTCACCAGCCAAAACAACAGCCATTTTGTGGCTTGCTTGAAAGTCTTATAAAACAAAAAGTGCGGTTAAAATTCACCGCACTTTTTACTTTTACAATCCTAACTTTTCTTCAATTACCTTAGCCAAATCATCTAGCATCGCATAACGTTTACGATACATGGAACGTTTTTTACTTGGAATATCATCCAGATTTCTATCCATTTCTAAAGGTAATTCCCAGTAATCTTTTAATTCTCCGCCTGATTCGCCAAAAATTGCATCATAGTCCACTGTGTATTGTTTGCTTTGGATGAAGCGAGATTTATTTTGGTATTTTTGTGGAATGCCCAGCAATTTATTGTAGCCTAGTATTTTTGTGAGTGATTTCATGGTTTCAACCATTAAATAGGCAGGGCGCAAACCGTGGCATAATTTGGTTAGTTGCTTCACCATTTCTTTTGAGCCTTCAAAATTTGGCCCTTGTACAACAGCAATAAGCAACGCATCGCCTAATTTGGCAAAAGTAAGCAAATAAACTAATTCATTTCTTGGTTTATGCCATAGCTCCAAGACCCAATATCCTTCCATCGGTTGATGGGTTGTCATGCTTAATGTCATTTCAAAATCAGGAATGACTTCGCCAAAACTTAATGGTTTTTCCCATAACGGCATCGAAAGTGCGGTAAGTTTTTCAGGTAAAAATAAAAGGTTATCACAAACGGCATGAAAACGTTGTGATGCGTTAAAACGCTTATCTAAAAAACGACAAGCAACAGGATAACTATAATCCAAGTGCGTATTAAAAATATCGACGAGAAAAGGATATTGATTGATAAATTGTTCAAAGCGACGAATTGAACCACGATTTAAAAAGCTACGTAAGTTATAACGCCAATGTTTTGGGGCATCAAAACGCCCTGGTCGATATGGATAAATATCCTTAGATTGAGGCCATTGGTAAGTTGTTTTTGTTGTCATCTGGATTGCCATTAATTGATTATAATTTCAGAGAGAATTTTGACATAATTTCAGGAAATTTTCCATTTATGCTATTCTAAACACAATTTTTAAAAGGAATACTTATGTCTGAAATTAAACTTAATTACCACAAAACCCACTTTTTAACGAGCGCACCGAATATTCGTTCCATTCCTGAAGATACGGGCATTGAAATTGCGTTTGCGGGTCGTTCAAATGCAGGAAAATCGACCGCACTTAATGCATTAACCAATCAAAAAAATTTAGCGCGCACCTCAAAAACACCGGGGCGCACGCAATTGATTAACTTATTTGAAGTAGAGCCTAATTGTAAATTGGTAGATTTACCGGGCTATGGCTATGCCGCAGTGCCAGAGCAAATGAAAATCCAATGGCAAAAATCCTTGGGCGAATATTTGCAAAAACGAGAATGTTTGGCGGGATTGGTTGTGTTGATGGATATTCGCCATCCGCTTAAGGATCTTGACCAACAAATGATTGAATGGGCGGTTTCTGCAGATTTACCAGTACTTTTATTGCTAACTAAAGCCGATAAATTGAGCCAAAGTGCACGTAGTAAACAAGTAAAAATGGTGCGTGAAGCAATTCTTCCATTTCAAGGCGATATACAAGTTGAGGCTTTTTCTGCACAAAATAAAATTGGTATTGATAAATTGGCGGCGAAATTAGATTTTTGGTTTTCGCCACTTTTTGCGGAATAAAATATGAATTTTGCGATCTAGATCGCAAAAAAAGCACGGAATGAATGATTTCATTACGTGCTTTTTTTATAGTGCAAAAACTATCTTCATTTTTACCGCACTTTAAGGATTATCATGTCCCTTGCTATTGTTTACAGCCGTGCTTCTATGGGTGTGCAAGCACCGCTAGTCACCATTGAGGTGCATTTAAGCAACGGAAAACCAGGATTTACACTTGTTGGTTTGCCAGAAAAAACCGTGAAAGAGGCACAAGATAGGGTGCGTAGTGCGTTGATGAATGCACAATTTAAATACCCAGCCAAGCGTATCACAGTGAATCTCGCCCCTGCGGATTTACCGAAAGAAGGTGGGCGATTTGATTTGCCTATTGCTATCGGAATTTTAGCTGCATCGGATCAGCTTGATGCAAGCCGTTTAAAGCAATTTGAATTTGTGGCTGAACTTGCGCTGACGGGACAATTGCGTGGCGTACATGGTGTGATTCCCGCTATTCTTGCAGCACAAAAGTCAAAGCGAGAGTTAATTATCGCGAAACAAAATGCTAATGAAGCCTCGCTCGTGTCTGATCAAAATACTTATTTTGCACAAACGCTTTTAGATGTAGTGCAATTTCTCAACGGTCAGGAAAAATTACCACTCGCCACTGAAATTGTGAAAGAAAGTGCGGTAAATTTTTCAGGTAAAAATACGTTAGATTTAACGGATATTATTGGACAACAGCACGCTAAACGAGCATTGACCATTGCCGCAGCAGGGCAGCATAATTTGCTCTTTCTTGGCCCACCGGGTACAGGAAAAACCATGTTAGCCAGCCGTTTGACAGGGCTTTTACCTGAAATGACAGATTTAGAAGCGATAGAAACAGCATCTGTAACGAGTTTAGTTCAAAACGAGTTAAATTTTCATAATTGGAAGCAACGTCCTTTTCGCGCACCACATCATAGTGCATCAATGCCAGCTTTAGTTGGTGGTGGGACGATCCCTAAACCTGGCGAAATATCCTTAGCAACAAATGGGGTGCTGTTTCTTGATGAACTTCCAGAGTTTGAACGAAAAGTGTTAGATGCACTACGTCAGCCTTTAGAAAGTGGTGAGATTATTATTTCTCGTGCTAATGCCAAAATTCAATTTCCGGCTCGTTTTCAATTAGTGGCAGCGATGAATCCAAGCCCTACAGGCCATTATACTGGGACACATAACCGCACTTCACCCCAGCAAATTATGCGTTATTTGAATCGACTTTCAGGGCCATTTTTAGATCGTTTTGATTTATCTATTGAAGTGCCTTTATTGCCACAAGGCAGCTTACAAAATACAGGTGATCGTGGCGAAACCAGCGCGCAAGTTCGTGAAAAAGTGTTAAAAGTGCGTGAGATTCAAATGGAAAGAGCAGGGAAAATTAACGCTTATTTGAACAGTAAAGAGATTGAGCGTGATTGCAAGTTAAATGATAAAGATGCCTTTTTCCTTGAAAAAGCACTGAATAAACTGGGGCTTTCTGTTCGGGCTTATCATCGTATTTTGAAAGTTTCTCGAACCATTGCCGATCTACAAGGAGAACAACAAATTTCTCAACCGCACTTGGCGGAGGCCTTGGGCTATCGAGCAATGGATCGTTTGCTGCAGAAATTGTCGAATATGTAAAAACGCGTGGAAAGAATACCACCCGTGAAAGGATTAGTAAGTGCTTTGAGTGTCTTGAGTACCGCTAATAATTGCAATGCCAGCGCTTGCACCAATGCGAGTCGCACCCGCCTTAATCATTGCAAGTGCAGTTTCAGTATCACGCACACCACCTGATGCTTTAACACCAATATTGCCGACCGTTTGTTTCATCAATGCAACATCTTCTACAGTCGCCCCGCCTTTATTGAAGCCTGTTGATGTTTTTACAAAAGCCACGCCGATTTCTTTACAAATTTCACAGGCTTTCACTATTTCATCTTTAGTGAGCAAACAAGTTTCTAAAATCACTTTTAATGGCGTGCCATTACAAGCATTAAATACCGCTTGAATATCTTGTTTTACTGCATTCCATTTTTGCGATTTTATCCAACCTACATTGATTACCATATCAATTTCATCTGCACCTGCTTTAATGGATTCTTGTGTTTCAAATGCTTTGACTGAGGTTAAATTCGCCCCCAAAGGGAAGCCAACTACGGTGCAAATTTTTACATTTGAGCCAGCAAGTTTTTCTTTAGCGAGTGGAATATAAGCAGAATTGATACATACAGAATAAAATCCGTGTTCAATCGCTTCATTACAGAGTGTCGAAATATCTTGTTCATTTTTTTCTGCGGTAAGTGCGGTGTGATCGATATATTGAGCAAGTTGATTCGGTGTCATGATTTTCCTCCTTTTATTTATGTTTTACCTATTGTAGCAAAAATTCTTTATTTTTGACTATGGTTTTACGCTCAATTACAATCATCTCAACAAGATAAGGAATAAATAAAATGAAGATTAAAAAATTACTCAAGAATGGATTATCCCTCTTTTTAACATTTATTGTGATAACTAGCATACTGGATTTTGTTCGTCGCCCTGTAGTGCCAGAGGAAATAAATAAAATCACGTTACAAGATCTTCAAGGGAATACGTTCTCTCTTGAAAGTCTTGATCAAAACAAACCCACATTACTTTATTTTTGGGGAACTTGGTGTGGTTATTGTCGTTATACTTCGCCAGCAATTAATTCTTTAGCAAACGAAGGCTATCAAGTTGTATCGGTGGCATTACGTTCAGGCAATGAGGCGGACGTAAATGATTATTTAAGTAAGCATGACTACCACTTCACTACGGTTAATGATCCTAAAGGGGAATTTGCAGAACGATGGCAAATTAATGTGACGCCCACAATTGTGCTGTTGAGTAAAGGCAAAATGGATCTTGTTACGACCGGCCTAACGAGTTATTGGGGATTAAAAGTGCGGTTGTTTTTCGCAGAGTTTTTTGGCTAAGCAGTAGAAAATCTATTACAATACGCAGACTTATTTTAAAGAGGACAGAATTATGATTATCGTAACAGGCGGCGCTGGTTTTATTGGCAGCAATATTGTCAAAGCATTGAATGATTTAGGGAGCAAAGATATTTTAGTGGTCGATAACTTAAAAGATGGCACGAAATTTGCCAATTTAGTTGATTTAGACATTGCAGATTATTGCGATAAAGAAGATTTCATTGCTTCTATTATTGCGGGCGACGAATTTGGCGATATTGATGCGGTATTCCACGAGGGGGCATGTTCTGCGACTACGGAATGGGATGGCAAATACATTATGCACAATAACTATGAATATTCTAAAGAGTTGTTGCACTATTGCCTTGACCGCGAAATTCCTTTTTTCTATGCCTCAAGTGCAGCAACTTATGGAGACACCAAAGTATTCCGTGAAGAACGTGAATTTGAAGGCCCATTAAATGTTTATGGCTATTCTAAATTCTTGTTCGATCAATATGTACGCAACATTTTGCCAGAAGCAAAATCGCCAGTATGTGGTTTCCGTTATTTCAATGTTTACGGGCCGCGTGAAAATCATAAAGGTTCTATGGCGAGTGTGGCATTCCACTTGAATAACCAAATCTTAAAAGGCGAAAATCCAAAATTATTTGCAGGCAGCGAAGGATTCCGCCGTGATTTTGTTTATGTGGGCGATGTGGCTGCAGTGAATATTTGGTGTTGGCAAAATGGTATTTCGGGTATTTACAACCTTGGTACAGGAAATGCAGAAAGTTTCCGTGCGGTGGCTGATGCGGTAGTGAAATTCCACGGAAAAGGCGAGATTGAAACCATTCCATTCCCAGAGCATTTGAAATCTCGTTATCAAGAATATACTCAAGCAGATTTAACTAAACTTCGCTCAACAGGCTACGATAAACCATTCAAAACAGTCGCGGAAGGCGTGGCTGAATATATGGCGTGGTTGAATAGAAAATAAATTATTAATGGAGTAAATCCCCTATAGCTTATCGGTATAGGGGATTTTATTTAATATAATTGTGATAAATGTGTTAAATAACGCTCATAAGCACTTTGATAATTTTTCACCTGTGATAAGTTGGGATAAGCTTTTGAGTTTTCATCTAAGTGAATGAAGGTTTCGCATAAAAATTCCAGTTCTCCTTCTCCATTTGCCCACATAGTTTGAATTGCTCCTCCTAATGCAGCAGCTTCTTCTTCCTGCAAACATACCACTTCAGAATTCATCACATCAGCAATCATTTGCCGCCAAAATGAGCTTTTTGCGCCACCTCCAATTAGGCGAATTTGTGAGGTTTTGAGGCCAGCTTGACGAAATAAATCTAAGCCATAGCGAAGCGTAAAAGTAGCACTTTCCATCATTGCTCGACAAAGATTTTCTCGTGTGAAATTACTTGAATCTAATCCTAAAATGCTCGCTTTTGTATTGGGTAAAGGTGGAACTCTTTCACCATTAAAGAATGGCAAAATAGTAATGCCATTCGCGCCAATAGGTGCTTGTTGAGCAAGTTGATTTAATTCTTCAATATCAATATTGAGCAAATTCATTAGCTGTTTATTTGAGGAGGTTATATTCATTACACAAACCAGTGGTAACCAGCCATTATTACTTGAACAAAAATTTGCGATCATTGGTGGTAAATTAAGTAATGGCTTTTGCGTATAAGCATACAAGGTACCAGAAGTACCGAGACTCATCGTAGCAATCCCTTCTCGAATATTTCCTGTACCAATTGCTCCCATCATATTATCGCCTCCACCTGTGGAGACGATGACATTATCATTAAAACCAAATAAAGTCGCAATTTCAGGTTTAATCACACCGATTTTTTGTTCGGCAGAAAGTAATTTTGGTAACACTTCATCCATATTTAATTCTGGCGCAAGATATTTGAAGACTTCTCTTTTCCATTCTCTTTTCACAACATCGAAATAACCACTACCGGAAGCATCACCAAATTCAGTGCAGAATTTTCCTGTTAGCCAATAATTTAGATAATCGTGTGGCAGCATAATTTTGCGAATATTGGCAAATTTATCAGGATAATTTTGACGAAACCAACTCAGTTTTGAAGCCGTGTAACCAGTTTGACAAATGATGCCTAATTTTTCAAATACGGCTGTTTGTCCGCCTAATTTTTCGATCAATATATCATTTTCCGTAGCGGTTTCTGTATCACACCAAAGCTTAGCCCTATATAGAGGACGATCGTTTTTATCTAACATTACCAGTCCATGTTGTTGTCCTGAAATGCCTATTCCCTTCACTAAATTAGGTGAAAAGTGCGGTGAATTTTTTGCTTGTTTCAATGCAATTTGTAATGCTTGTTGTAATGCCTCAATCCACCAATTTGGTTGTTGTTCACGTCTTCCATTGGATTGTGTAATTAATTCATGTTTTGCGTAACCAACTCCAATCACTTTTTTTTGGACAGAATCAAGCACTATCGCCTTTGTTCCTTGTGTGCCACAATCAATTCCTATATACATAATGTCTCCTAAAATAAAAAAGTGCGGTGGAATACAACCGCACTTTTGCTTCATTTTTAGCTATAAATAACTTGGTTTACCAAATTTTCCAAATATTCTTGCTGACCTGAAACTGGTTTTGGCGCTAAATCTTTTTGTTGGACTAGTTGCGCAAGTGTTTCAAGTGAAGTTTTACCTTGCAAAATATGCTGACCAAGTTCACTATTCCAACCTGCATAGCGTTCATTAACAATTTTTTGTAAGGTTTCCTCTTGTAACATTTTTGCTGCACGTTTTAAGGATAATGCCAATACATCAATTGCACCGATATGAGCGTAAAATAAATCATAAGGATCAATACTTTGTCGGCGAATTTTCGCATCAAAATTAAAACCTCCAGTAGTAAAACCACCATGTTTTAAAATTTCATACATAACTAACGTGTTTTCTTCAACACTATTTGGGAATTGGTCGGTATCCCAGCCTAATTGTGGATCGCCACGATTAGCATCAATTGAGCCAAAAATATCTAATGCACAAGCTGTTGCAATTTCATGTTGAAAGGTATGGCCAGCAAGCGTCGCGTGGTTAGCTTCAATATTAACTTTAATTTCTTTTTCTAAACCAAATTGTTTTAGGAAACCATACACTGTTGCCACATCATAATCATATTGATGTTTAGTTGGTTCTTGCGGTTTTGGCTCAATTAATAATGTACCTTTAAACCCAATTTTATGCTTATGTTCTACCACCATTTGCATAAAACGACCAATTTGTTCACGTTCACGTTTCAAATCGGTATTCAATAAAGTTTCATATCCCTCACGTCCACCCCATAATACGTAATTTTCTCCACCTAAACGTTGAGTGGCATTCATCGCATTAAACACTTGTGTTGCAGCCCAAGCAAAAACCTCAGGATTAGGATTGGTTGCTGCACCAGACATATAACGAGGATTAGTAAAACAATTTGCAGTTCCCCATAAGAGTTTTACACCCGTTTCTTCTTGTTTGCGTTCTAAAATATCAACAATATGATGAAAATTTTGTACATATTCCCGCACTGAATTACCTTCAGGTGCAATATCAACATCATGAAAACAATAATAAGGCACGCCTAACTTATTCAAAAACTCAAAAGCAATATCGGCTTTTTGTTCTGCGCCAGCAAGCAAATTTGAATTTTTCTGCCAACTTCGCTCCAAAGAACCTAGCCCAAACATATCATTCCCATTCCAGCAAAAGGTATGCCAATAACACACCGCTAAGCGTAAATGTTCAGCCATAGTTTTACCTAAAATTACTTGATTAGCATCATAATGTTTGAAAGCAAAAGGATTTGTGGATTTTTCTCCCTCAAAGGAGATTTTTTCAATTTTATCGAAATAGGTTGTCATAACATTTTCCTCTCTAGGTGATGAAATTTTTCGTATTTTTGTGAAAAACTAGCTTTTCATCAATTATGTTATTTAATTTTTCTATGTTGATTATTTGCAACTGTGGAGTGGATCACAGTTGTGAAAAAACGTAATAGATAAAGTAGTTTTAGTAATTTTAATTCTTTTCTTCTTTGACTAAAGTAAATTTGCCTTATACATCAGGAGGAATAATGAATAATTTTTATAATTTTGATGTGATTATTGATCGTCTAAATACATTTAGTGCTAAATGGAATGTAGATAATGATATTATTCCAATGTCTGTTGCGGATATGGATATTCCAGCCCCTCAGATAATGATAGATGAATTAGAAAAATTTAATCGTTTAGGAATTTATGGTTATACTGAATTACCAGCCGACTATTACAAGATAATCAGTGATTATATTTTCGAACAATATCATTATTCTGTTCTCTCTGAAAAAATTGTATTTTGCCCAAGAATAATCCAAGCCGTATCTATTTATATACGAGCATTTACAAAAGAAAATGATGGAATATGTATTCTATCACCTTCATATAGTCCAATATTAAACACGATAAAATTAAATGACAGAAAATTATATCAATGTCCTTTGGTTTATGAAAATAGAAAGTATCATATTGATTTTCATTTATTAGAGGAATGTTTTAAACATTCTAAAGTATTTGTTTTAATTTCTCCTCATAATCCAACTGGAACGATTTGGAATAAAGAAGTCCTTATTAAAATTATAAACTTAGCTAAAAAACATAATGTATTTATCATTTCCGATGATGTCCACGCAGACTTTACACTAACAAATGACTCCCACTATTTAATATCATCATTAGATGAATGGGTAGCAAATCACTCAATGATCTGTTTATCCCCAGCAAAAACTTTTAATATTCCTGGATTGGAAATAGCTAACCTAATTATTGAGAATAAAGAAATTCGAGAAAAATTTATAAAAGAAATGATGGCATTAGGTATACATAATCCAAATTATTTCTCTATACCAGCTATTATTTCGTTATATAAATATTGTACTGATTGGGTAATCTATCTAAAAGAATACATAAAGAATAATAAGAAGATAGTAAAAGAATTTTTCAATGAGTATATTCCATTATTAGATATTACTGAAAGTGATGGAACTTATTTACTTTGGATAAACTATAAAAAGCTAAGTATAAATGAAAATGAATTAGCTTATTGGATTAATAATTTATCAAGAGTAAAAGTATCTTTGGGGAGTGAATTTGGCAAAGAGGGAGATGGTTTCTTTCGTATGAATGTCGCTATGCCTAGAAAAAAATTATTAGAAGCATTGAATCGAATCAAAAATGGGTTTTGTTTATTAAACAATAGGGAGATTTAATATGAAAACCACTCATCGCACAAGAATGCCAACAACATTAGAAGCTTTTTCACCAATCATTGTGATGCTATTACTGTTAGGGCTTGGGTATGCTTTATTTGATTTGCCAGCAGAGCCATTAATGATTATTTCAACGGTATTTGCTGGTTTTTTAGTTATTAAATTAGGTCATTGCTATTTAGATATTTTAGACGCCATTTCAGAAAAAATAGCTAAAACAATGCCTGCGCTATTAATTTTAATTACTGTAGGATTATTAATTGGAACTTGGATTAGTGGAGGAACAATTCCTATGATGATCTACTACGGACTAAAAGCGATATCACCAGAATATCTTTATGTGACCGCCTTATTCCTTACTGCTATTGTTTCCATTTGTACTGGAACCTCTTGGGGGTCAGCAGGGACTGTCGGCGTGGCATTTATGGGAGTTGCGATTGGATTAGACGCCAATTTGGCTGCTACGGCAGGTGCTGTGGTCGCTGGTGCGTATTTTGGAGATAAATTATCGCCATTATCTGATACAACCAATATTGCATCCGCAGCTGCTGGCGTAGATTTATATGAGCATATCACTCACTTACTTTATACAACATTACCATCTTTTATTCTTTCGGCTACTGTCTATGTGGTATATGGTTTAAACTACGATTTTTCTAATGTGGCGACTCCAGAAAAAGTAAATACAATGATTCATGAGTTAGAGCAAGTTTATCATTTTAACTTTCTATTACTTATTCCAGTCGCTATTGTATTATGGGGATCTATTACTAAGAAACCGACTATTCCAGTGATGTTATTATCAGCATTTATCGCAATTATTAATGCTATCTTAATTCAAAAATTCTCTCTATCTGATGTGATTAATAGCGCAGTTAATGGATTTGATACCTCAATGATTCACCATACTTCAGTTAGCTCTGATTTAAGTCGTTTGTTGAATCGTGGTGGAATGAACTCAATGATGGGAACACTATTAATTTGTTTCTGTGCATTGTCATTTGCAGGTGTATTACAATTGAGCGGTGCATTAACCGTGATTATTCAAAAATTACTCACCTTTGTTCATTCAACTCTTTCTTTGATTATTACAACGATTCTTTGCGGTCTAACAATGATTGGGGTTACTTGTAATGGGCAAATTTCTATTCTAATTCCAGGAGAAATGCTTAAAGATGCGTATGTAGAAAAAGGATTACATCCAAAAAATCTAAGTCGAACAGCAGAAGACTCCGCAACAATTATTGAACCTATTTTGCCATGGACTGCCGCAGGTGCATATATGGCAGGCACATTAGGTGTTGCAACATTGTCTTATTTACCTTGGGCAATTTTATGTTGGAGCGGTATTATCTTTGCTATTATTTATGGTGCAAGTGGAATAGGTATTGCGAAGCTAAAAAAATAAATGTGGTATTGATATAAAAATGGCCAGTTATTCTGGCTATTTTTATCTTGAAGCTAAATATCTTTTCTATTATAACTTAAATAGCAATTTCCCATAGATAAGGATATAAAATGACGGAACAATACTACAAAATTGCCCTCTTATTTAATGCAAACAAAGTATATGATCGGCAGGTGGTGGAGGGTATTGGACAATATATTCAGGCATCGCAATGTATGTGGGATATTTTTGTAGAAGATGAATTTATCTATCATACTGATACCATTAATCAACTTTCTATTGATGGCATTATTGCAGACTTTGATGATCCAAAAACTGTTGAATTATTGCAACACACTCTTATTCCTACTATAGCAGTTGGTGGATCTTATAAACAAGCTGATTTTTATCCGCACTTTCCTTATATAGCAACAGATAATATGGCATTGGTTGAAATGGCTTTATCTCATTTACAGGAGAAAGGACTGTCACAGTTTGCATTTTATGGTTTGCAAGTAAATACTCATAAGCATTGGTCTATAGAACGAAGAGATGCTTTTGTAGAGTTGATGGAGAAAAATCATTACCCTATTTACCTATATGAGGGTGTGCAGGTTCATGCTCAAAATTGGTTGGAAGAGCAACAAAAGCTAATTGTCTGGTTAAAATCTCTTCCTTCTCATACTGGTATTATTGCAGTTACGGATGCGCGTGCTCGTCATTTATTGCAGGCTTGTGAGTACAGTAAAATTGCTGTACCTGAAGAGCTTTGTGTGGTTGGTATTGATAATGAAGAATTGATCCAATATTTATCGCGTATGTCCCTTTCCTCCGTAGAACAAGGCACGAGAGAGATTGGTTATCAAGCTGCGAAATTATTACACAAATTACTCAATGGTCAAAAAGTTTCACATACCCCTATTTTAATTCCACCGATTACCGTTCACTCTCGAAATTCTACAGATTATCGATCATTAACAGATCCGCTTGTCATTCAAGCAATGCATTATATTCGTCATCGTGCCTGTCATCGAATTAAAGTAGAACAAGTTTTAGATCATCTTGAAACCTCACGTTCTAATCTTGAACAACGTTTTAAGAATGAAATGAATAAAACAATTCACCAAGTCATCCACGAAGAAAAAATTTCCCGAGCAAAGAATTTATTACAACAAACAGATATTTCTATTCAAGAAATTGCTGAGATTTGCGGCTATCCATCAATTCAATATTTTTACTCTGTTTTTAAGAAAGAATTTGAAATGACTCCTAAAGAGTTTCGACTAAATTGTTAAAGGAGCATATTTTTATTCAACTCTGTGTCATAATAACAAGTATTTTTGACCGCACTTTTATCTGAAAGACAGAAAATGAATATTCTAATTATTGGCCCATCTTGGGTTGGCGATATGATGATGTCGCACAGTTTGTACCAGCAACTGAAAATTCAATATCCAAACTGCAATATTGATGTGATGGCACCGAATTGGTGTAAGCCTTTGCTTGCGCGAATGCCAGAGGTGCGTAAGGCGATTGAAATGCCATTAGGGCACGGATCCTTTGAATTGGGAACGCGTTATCGTTTAGGAAAGTCTTTGCGTGAACAATATGATATGGCGATTGTTTTGCCTAATTCATTGAAATCTGCGTTTATTCCTTTCTTCGCAAAAATTGCTCATCGTCGCGGTTGGAAAGGCGAAAGCCGTTATATTTTATTGAATGATTTACGAGCCAATAAAAAAGATTATCCAATGATGGTGCAGCGTTATGTTGCATTGGCTTTTGAAAAAGATGCTATACCAAAAGCTGATGATATTCCTATCTTGAAACCCTATTTGACGGTTGAGCCAGCGCAACAAGCTGAAACCTTAAAAAAATTTGAAAAACAAACCGCACTTTTAGGCGGACGTCCAATTATTGGTTTTTGTCCTGGTGCGGAATTTGGCCCGGCAAAACGTTGGCCACATTATCATTATGCAAAATTAGCAGAAATGTTAATTACCCAAGGCTATGCTGTGGCGCTATTTGGTTCTGCTAAAGATGAACCAGTAGGCGAAGAAATTCGTCAAGCACTACCTGAAGAGTTGCGTAAGTTTTGTGTCAATTTAGCAGGAAAAACCAACTTGAATGAAGCGGTGGATTTAATTGCAAATTGTACGGCGGTCGTGACCAATGACAGTGGTTTAATGCATATTGCGGCAGCAGTCAATCGTCCATTGATTGCACTTTATGGCCCAACGAGTCCGCAATATACGCCGCCGCTTTCGGATAAGGCAACGATTATTCGTTTAATTGAAGGCGGATTAATTAAAGTCCGTAAAGGCGACAAAGAGGGCGGTTATCATCAAAGTTTGATTGATATTACGCCAGAAATGGCATTAGAAAAACTGAAGGAACTATTGGCAAAATAATGAAAATTTGCTTAGTGAAAAGAAAACTTATAAAGATATTACTTATAAGATGACTTGTTTCATAAAAAATGCTCGCACTTGGCGAGCATTTTTATCTTTTATATTTTCTTAGTCTAAGGCTTTACCTTTTAATTCAGGGATTAAGAAAATTGTCGCTAACATATCAATTACGTAGATAATCGCAAGTAGAGCGATGGCCGTTTGGAAAGAGTAAGCAAGTACAACTGCGCCCACAACTACAGGTCCAAATCCCCCTACGGCACGACCAATATTGAAAAGTACGTTTTGTGCCGTTGCTCGAGCTTCTGTTGGGTAGGCTTCCGCCATCAATGCACCGTAACCGCCCAGCATTCCGTTCACAAACATACCTAAAAATGCCCCAGCAAGAAGCATGATGTCAGGATCGGTAAGTTGTGAGTAAACCACAATACTTATCACTGCGCCTAATTGGAAAAGTAAGAAACTTGGTTTGCGTCCGATGCGGTCGGCGAGTTGTCCGAAAATCCAAATGCCAACCATCATGCCGCAGACGGTAACGGCGGTCCAAAGCCCAGATTTAGTTAAACTGAATCCAAGTTGTTTTGATAAGAAATTAGGTAACCAAATCATAATGCCGTAATAACCGAAGTTTTGTACGGAGGTGAGTACGACGATACCAAGACTAATTTTGCTCGTGGCTTTGTCTTTAATCAGAAGCTGAAATGAACGTAATTTATCAGTAAAGCAGGATTGCGTTGAAAGTGCGGTTTGTTTTTGAGTGAAAATTTCAGGTTCGTGCAGATGAGAACGTAAGAACCAAGCGACAAATGCAGGGAAGATACCCACTAAGAACATTCCACGCCAGCCAATATGCGGGAGCAATAATGGTGTAAGCAACGCAGCACCTAACACACCAACTTGCCAACCCAATGCAACATAAGATGCTGCTTTAGCTCTGTGGCGTGCGGGCCATGCTTCCGCTGCTAGAGCCATCCCAATTCCAAATTCACCGCCTAAGCCAATGCCAGCAATTGTGCGATAAATCAGTAAATCCCAATAACCTTGTGCAATCGCACACAACCCAGTAAATACCGCAAAAAGAAGAATAGTCCAAGTCAGTACGCGTACACGACCGTATTTATCGCTTAATGCACCAAATAAAATGCCGCCAAATACGGCACCACTCAGAGTCCAAGTTACGAGAGAGCCACCTTGGGCGGGTGTTAGATTTAAGTCTGCGGAAATTGCACTAAGCATGAAACCTAAAATGAGAAGATCGAAACCGTCCATTGCATAGCCGACGGCAGAGCCAATTAAGGCTTTCCAGCCATAACTGTTTACTTTGTTTGTCATGATGTGTCCTTTTGTTACTCGCGGGTAACATTTAAAGTGAAAAGAAAGGTGATTAAAAATCGGTGGATAGTTTACTGCATTAATAAAAAAATTCAATGAACAGAATATGAAAAGAAGAAAAAATTGATTTTGAATAAGAAGGAAAGGATAAAATAAGGGGATTAAACAATCTGATGTCATTCAGATTGAACTACTCTAGTCTTAATAAAAGTGCGGTAAAAATTCACCGCACTTTATTCTTTTTTGTTTATCCCTCAATCCCTTCAAACAGTGCTGTGCTTAAGTAGCGTTCAGAAGCTGAAGGCAAAATAACAACAATGAGTTTATCGGCAAATTCTGGTAATTTAGCTAAGCGATCTGCAGCCGCGACAGCTGCACCAGATGAAATACCTGCAAGAATGCCTTCTTCCGCCATTAAGCGACGAGCTGTTGCAAGTGCGGTATCACTATCAACAGTTTCTACGCGATCAATAATAGATAAATCTAAATTTTTAGGAATGAAACCCGCACCGATACCTTGAATTTTGTGTGGGCCTGGTTTTACTTCTTCACCCGCTAAAGTTTGACTAATGACTGGAGATTCCACTGGCTCAACGGCAACAGAAGTGATTTGTTTACCAAAATCTAATTTAATCGCGCGAGAAATACCCGTAATCGAACCACCTGTTCCTACGCCAGCAACAACAACATCGACTTTGCCATCCGTATCTTTCCAAATTTCAGGCCCTGTTGTTTCTCGATGAATTTGTGGGTTGGCTGGATTTTCAAATTGTTTAAGCATGACATAGCGGCTTGGATCAGAAGCAACAATTTCTTCTGCTTTCGCAATAGCACCTTTCATTCCTTTTGCGCCTTCGGTAAGCACTAAATTTACACCCAATCCGCACAATAAGCGTTTTCTTTCAAGACTCATTGTTTCTGGCATAGTGAGCGTGATTTTATAACCTCTAGCCGCCGCAACATAAGCCAAAGCAATGCCCGTGTTACCACTCGTTGCATCTACAATCTCTTTCCCTTTTGTGAGCGTACCATCTTTTTCTGCTTGCCACACCATATTCGCCCCAATACGGCATTTTACGCTGTAGCTTGGGTTACGACCTTCAATTTTTACCACCACATTGCCGTTATGGCCAAAGTGTTTTAAACGCACAAGCGGCGTATTTCCGATAGAATAAGAATTGTCTGCATAAATTGTCATAATATTTCCCTTTCGTTGGACTTCGTTAATGTTGGTTTATTTATAGTACCGCACTTTTGATTAAAAAAATAGTTATTTGATCTATTTATAACTGTAGGCTATTTAACAATCCCTGTATTTTCTGAACGAACATCAAGCCCCGTTTGAGAGGAAAAAGATCTATTCATATTAAAACCTAAGTCATTACGATAATTTTCCACCCACATCAGCGTCGCACCACATACTGCAACAGGCATAATTAATAAATTAATCACTGGCACAAATGTGCAACAAGTAACCAATCCACCAAAAGTTAAACTTTGAGTTCGTTGATTGCCAAGTGCATTTTTCATGATATCAAAAGAGACTTTGTGATTATCAAAAGGATAATCACAATATTGAATTGCCATCATCCAACAAGTGAACAAGAAAGTAAGTACTGGCACGATGGTTTGCCCAATCAGAGGAATAAAACTCAGTAAAAATAAGGCGATAATTTTGGGTAGGCTATAACGTAATTTTTGCCACTCTCGAGCAAGCATACGAGGCACATCCCTCATTATATCCACGAGACCATCATCATTAATATTTTCCCCCGTCAGCATTTTTTCTACTTTTTCCGCCAACAAACCATTAAAAGGTGCGGCGATAAAGCCAGAAAACGTGGTAAAAGTAAAATAAAAGAGCAATAAAATCGTTAAAATCGAAAGTGTCAGTAAAATGACACTGAGAAAACTAAGCCAGTCTGGAATAAAATTCATCACCCAATCAATAGCACTGCTGATTTGGCTAATAAAAAGCCAAAATAAACCACAAAGCAAAACAGTATTGAGCAAAATTGGCATAATAACAAACCGACGCAAACCTTTTTGTGTGATGAAATGCCAGCCCATCACAAAATAATGGAAACCAGATTTTAATTCATTAAGATTCAACATTTTTCTTTCCTTTCAATAAAAATATGCTTAAAACAGACCGTACTTTTCCTTTAAAATTCCACACTTTGAAGTATTTTTTCACCTACTGAAATATGGTAGCATTAGCACCATTTATAGCACTCTCGCCGAACTATCGCGCGTAAGGAATAAAAATGGATTTAAATACAATTTTGATTATTGTGGGTATCGTGGCACTTGTCGCCTTAATCGTACACGGATTATGGTCAAATCGTCGTGAGAAATCAAAATATTTTGATAAAGCCAATAAATTTGACCGCACTTCTCTAACATCTAGATCCCATACGCAAGAAGAAATGGTACAGCCAAACAATATTTCGCCAAATACCTATGTGGAAAATGGGCATACACCAATTCCTCAACCGACCACAGAAAAAGTACCATCAGAAGCTGAATTGATCGATTATCGCCAAAGCGATAAAAGTGTGGATGACATCAAAATTTCTATTCCTAACACGCAACCTATTTATGATATGGGGAATCATCGTTCCGAGCCAATACAACCAACGCAACCTCAATACGATATGCCAACCGCAAATAATGTCGCAAGTATGACCTTAGAACAACTTGAAGAACAAAGTCAAAATATTGGTTTTAATGGCATTAATTCATCATCGCCAGAATTAAGAGTTCAGCTTGCAGAATTATCTCACGAAGAACATCAAGTAGACTACAACCTCTCGTTCAATGAACCAAAAGCAGAAACGACAGCTCAGCCAAAACAAACAACTGGCTATATTCAACTTTATCTTATTCCAAAATCTAGCGAAGAATTTAATGGTGCTAAATTGGTGCAGGCTCTTGAAAACTTGGGTTTTATCTTGGGTAAAGATGAAATGTATCATCGTCACTTAGATTTAAGTGTGGCAAGTCCTGTGCTTTTTAGTGTGGCAAATTTAGAACAACCCGGCACATTCAATGCTTATAACTTAGCGGAATTTAACACCATAGGAATTGTATTATTTATGCAATTGCCCTCTCCAGGTAATAATCTTGCTAATTTACGTATGATGATGCGTGCTGCCCATACATTAGCCGAAGATTTACAAGGTGTTATACTGACTGAAGAACAAGAAATTTTTGATGCAAATGCAGAGCAAGCCTATCTTGCTCGAGTGTAAATTCATACCTTAAATTTACCGCACTTTTATATTCATTTAGACAGGCTTTGTACCTGTCTATTTTCACGCTAAATACATAGAAAAGTGCGGTCATTTTTCTCCGAGAATTTTATGACAAATATTCAAACTCAACTAGACAATCTACGCAAAACCTTGCGTCAATATGAATACGAATACCACGTTTTAGATAATCCGAGCGTGCCTGATAGCGAATACGATCGTTTATTTCATCAGCTCAAAGCCCTAGAATTAGAGCATCCTGAATTTCTGACGTCAGATTCGCCAACTCAACGTGTTGGTGCAAAACCACTTTCTGGGTTTAGCCAAATTCGTCACGAAATTCCTATGCTCTCTTTGGATAATGCTTTTTCCGATGCAGAATTTAATGCTTTTGTAAAACGCATTGAAGATCGTTTAATCCTATTACCGAAACCACTTACTTTCTGTTGCGAACCTAAACTTGATGGCTTGGCTGTGAGTATTTTGTATGTTAATGGTGAACTTACACAAGCCGCCACTCGTGGTGATGGCACCACAGGCGAAGATATTACAGCCAATATCCGCACGATTCGTAATGTTCCATTACAACTTCTAACAGATAATCCTCCAGCACGTTTAGAAGTGCGGGGCGAAGTTTTTATGCCGCACGCAGGCTTTGAGCGTTTAAATAAATATGCGTTAGAACATAATGAAAAAACCTTTGCTAATCCTCGCAATGCAGCGGCAGGCTCTTTACGCCAGCTTGATCCTAATATTACCAGCAAACGTCCGCTGGTATTAAATGCTTATGGTATTGGGATTGCTGAGGGGGTTGATCTGCCGACTACGCATTATGCTCGTTTGCAATGGCTAAAATCTATCGGGATTCCAGTAAATCCTGAAATTCGTTTATGCAACGGTGCAGATGAAGTTTTAGGTTTTTATCAAGATATTCAAAACAAACGTAGCTCGTTAGGTTATGATATTGACGGAACGGTATTAAAAATCAATGATATAGCCTTACAAAATGAATTAGGATTTATTTCTAAAGCACCTCGCTGGGCGATTGCTTATAAATTCCCCGCCCAAGAAGAATTAACCCTGTTGAATGATGTTGAATTCCAAGTGGGTCGAACTGGCGCAATCACACCAGTTGCCAAATTAGAGCCTGTGTTTGTTGCAGGCGTTACAGTAAGTAATGCCACCTTACATAATGGCGATGAAATTGAACGTTTAAATATCGCTATTGGCGATACTGTTGTTATTCGTCGAGCAGGCGATGTAATTCCACAAATTATTGGCGTATTACACGAACGTCGCCCTGATAATGCTAAACCAATCATTTTCCCAACAAATTGCCCTGTGTGCGATTCTCAAATTATTCGTATTGAAGGCGAAGCAGTAGCACGTTGCACGGGAGGATTATTCTGTGCGGCACAGCGTAAAGAGGCGTTAAAACATTTCGTCTCTCGTAAAGCAATGGATATTGATGGTGTAGGCGGAAAATTAATAGAGCAATTAGTCGATCGAGAACTGATTCATACACCTGCGGACTTATTTAAACTTGATTTAACCACGCTCACACGCTTAGAAAGAATGGGTGCAAAATCTGCAGAAAACGCACTCAATAGTCTTGAAAATGCAAAAAGCACAACGCTTGCTCGCTTTATTTTTGCTTTAGGCATTCGTGAAGTGGGCGAAGCCACTGCATTAAATCTTGCTAATCATTTCAAAACTTTAGATGCGCTTAAAGACGCAAATCTTGAAGAACTTCAACAAGTGCCTGATGTAGGGGAAGTTGTAGCGAACCGAATTTTTATATTTTGGCGTGAAGCGCATAATGTTGCAGTCGTGGAGGATTTAATCGAACAAGGTGTGCATTGGGAAACTGTAGAAGTGAAAGAAGCAAGTGAAAACTTGTTCAAAGATAAAACTGTAGTACTGACAGGCACTCTTACACAAATGGGGCGTAATGAAGCAAAAGCCTTATTACAACAGCTTGGCGCAAAAGTAAGTGGTTCGGTATCCAGTAAAACAGATTTCGTTATCGCAGGCGATGCAGCAGGCTCTAAACTTGCAAAAGCTCAAGAACTAAATATTACAGTATTAACAGAAGAAGAATTTTTAGCACAGATAACAAGATAATTTTTTATCTAAAATAGTGATAATTATAATGATACCCGACGCTTGGTGTGACTGGAAGAACAGGCAATACACGTCTTGTTCTCGTTTTAACTTTATTGTCACTTTGGTTTAATTTTAAACTTGTATCAATTTGTTGCGTTATTTTATCCTTTTGAGTTTGTGTAACAGTATTACCACTAATAACTCGAGCATTATATTCTTGCACAGTTTTCATATCGTAAACACCGCCACCAATTTGTTCTGGTTGAGATGAACATGCTGCTAAACCTAAAATTACACAACTAACAAAAACTATTTTTCTCATTAAATACATCCTATTTACAAATTACGTCAGTTAATACAGCCCTACCTTCTGATACATAATTCGCTGCTTTTTCCTTTAATGTTTTATTTTCTTTTAACTGAATACGCTTAGATAAATCTTTATCTGTAATTGAATAAACTGGCACATAACTTAAATTTTGAGGATCTTTTTGGTTATAAATAGTTGCACCAACCACACTGCCATAGAATTCTCCTCTATTGTCTGGATAAAGATAATGGTAAGTCGAATTTGTGTAATCTACACCTCTTGTAATCTTAAATCCCTGACAAATTCCAGTTGGAGATTCATAAATACTTTCTGATGAAGTGGTTTCATCTATTTTATAAACTTTAAATTCAATACTTTGAGCTAGTTTTTGAGCATCATTATTTGAAACATCGGAATTAAATGCTTTTTTATCTTCAGAATCAATATAAGTGACTGCACTAGAATCATTTTCTGCAATCGAAAATTGTGAAGTAAATAAACTTCCAATAATGACACAGAACAAAGAAAAAAAGTGCAATTTTTGTTATTCATTTCTCGTTCCTTTAGTACTTTATTAAATGCTAATCTGTTCGACTACGAATAATTTTTTCGCACTATATCAAAAAGTCTTATAACGTACTAGGTTATTTTTCGGGAGTGATACTTTTTGATTTTTCTTCATTTTGCGCTTCTAAAGCATCACGCGCGGTACGAATACTTTTTTCAATTAGAGGAACACGCTCATCATCTTTCGGCATTAAGCGTAGCATCATCGCCCAAGTCACTGCCGCCATTTTATAATCTTCCGTTTCAAAATAACGGAATGCGAGTAAACTCAATGCTTCAATGTTAGTGTGTTCTTGACGAATCACTTCACGCAATAAATTGCCACCTTTAAGTTTATCAGTCGCATCTTCAGAAAACATCAATATACGAGCATAGCCTAATTTATATTGCACATTATCTGGTTCAAGTTTATTAGCCTTTTGATAGCTATCGAATGCCAAACGTGCATCACCTAAATTCATCCCAATTTGACCGAGCATCCACCATTTTTTGGCATCAGTTGGATTTTTTTGCAAATCGATTCGAAGTGCGGTAGAAAATTGCTGCATTTCTGTATCAGAAAATGGATTTTTATCTTCATCTTTCATTCGGTCAAAGAAATAGGGCAATTTCGCATAAGTTTGCTCTAACATCGATTCGGCTTGCCAAGATCCCACCATAAAATAAGAAGGACCTGCGATAATTCCTAACGCTAATACACCAGAGATAAACCAAATTTTTCCATAAGATTTGCCAGAATAATCCACATTCTCTTGAACCTTGCTCGGAACATCATCAAGCAAGGTTTTCTGTAATTCTTGTTTGAGTTGCTCAACATTTTCAACTAAACCTTGGGAATTATCTTGCTCAATTTCTTCCAAGCGCGAGAAATATAACGCCTTATTTAAATCATCACGTTTTTGCCCATGTTTCGCTTTGAATTGACATAATAAAGGATAAAAACAAATTAACGCCACAACTAAAGTGGTTAAGATAAAAATTAATGTAAAATTCATCTATTTATCCTTGTTTAATAATTCTGCCAAACGTGCATTATCTTCATCCGTTAAAATCTCTTGGGATTTCACCGCACTTTGGGTTTTAGGTTTGCGTCTTAATAAAAACACCACGCCTAACAACACAAGCAATAATGGCGCAATCCATAGCACTAATGTGCTCGCTGTTATAGGAGGATCAT
Organism: Haemophilus influenzae; assembly: GCF_019703545.1. Lineage (NCBI taxonomy): Bacteria > Pseudomonadati > Pseudomonadota > Gammaproteobacteria > Pasteurellales > Pasteurellaceae > Haemophilus > Haemophilus influenzae. The sequence goes on from NZ_AP018771.1 coordinate 1,809,683, forward strand.
AGGTTACAAAATTGCCATAGCGAGCCACCATATAATCCACTACGTCATTTTTCGATTTGCCTTCTTGTAAAAGCTCAAATACTTTGCCACGCATATCCACTGCGATAGTCGCATTGGAATCCGCAATATTGTTATTTTGACATTGAGGGCAACGCAAAGATTGTGTTAATTGATGGTAATCACTCTCTTGCTGTGGAGAACTAAAATTTAATGCGTCAATAGCTGAAAACGCCACTGAGCTAAACAAAAATGCGGTCAAAAATAGCCATGTTTTTTTCATTATTGTTGCTCCGAAAGTTTGTCATGAATTGGTTTTAAAGTCTGAGTCCAAACTTTTTCGTTTACATCTCCAGCATAACGATAATGAATCACACCTTTTCCATCTACAATGAACGTTTCTGGCGCACCATATACCCCTAAATCCAAACCGAAAGAACCTTTTTCATCTTTTAAAACAACTTGATAAGGATTGCCAAGATCTTTTAACCACTTCATTGCTTTAGGTGATTCATCTTTATAATCTAAACCGATAATTCTCACACCCTCTTTAGCAAGTTTGTTTAAATATTGATGTTCGGCATAACAAGTCGGACACCAAGTCGCCCATACGTTAAGCAAAACTGGCTCACCTTGTTGAAACAATTCATTCGTGTAAGTTTTATTTTCAAACAACTCCGTCAAATTTTTTGCCGGCACAGGCTTTCCAACCAAAGCAGACTCTAATGCTTTAATATCTTCACCTTGCGCATTGCGTTTTAATTGCACCAAAAATGCAATTGTTATCGATAAAAAGAGAATAAGAGGAACGAGTAATTTTTTTTTCATTTTTTACCGCACTTTTTCATTAACTTTGCTCCACCCATTTATGGGGGGAGCTGTCGCGAAGTGACTGAGGGGGGATATCGTAATCCCCCTTCCGCCCTTCGGGCACCTTCCCCCGCAAGCAGGGGAAGGCAAGAATAAAATTATTTCTTCAACAACACATTAAACCGATAGCGTCGATCGAACATGCACAACAATCCACCTAACGCCATAAATAAGCCGCCAATCCAAATCCAGCGAATAAATGGCTTGTAATATAAGCGTAACGCCCAAGAATTATCCTCAAGTTTTTCGCCGAGAGCCACATAGAGGTCACGAGTTAAACCACCAGCAATTGCGGCTTCTGTCATAGACATCCGACTTACTGTGTAAAAACGTTTTTCTGCGAATAAACTTGCCTCTGGTTGCCCATCTTTCGAAATATCAATTTGAGCTTTTCCACCAATATAGTTTGGACCATTTTCATCCGTCACACCAGCGAATTTAAAATCGTAACGACCAATTTGTGCGTTCTCGCCAACTTTCATTCTCACATCACGTTCTACGCTAAAGTTTTGGCTAAATGCGATCCCCCAAACAGTCATAGCTACGCCTAAGTGAGCTAACATCATTCCCCAATGAGAACGAGATAGTTTGCGTACGCCAACAAAGAATGATTCACGATGCGTCGCACGTTGTTGCAATTCATAAAGCACAAGTAACACAATAATCACAGTCATCATTGAACCAAGCACTGAACTCACGGTAATTTTATCTTGCAAGAAATAAGGTAACGCAAAACCTGCAATCAGCATAACAAATACGCTGATAACAACAGGCGTACGAATTGCAGAAAATTGGTCTCTACGCCATTTCACTAAAGGTCCAATACCAAGCAATAATGCAAATGGTGTCATAATAATTAAGAACATTTGATCAAAGAACGGTGCACCAATAGAAATAGAGCCTAAACCAAGTTGTTTGTGAACGAGTGGTAACAACGTTCCTAAGAATACAACGCAAAGTGCGGTCATTAATAAGATATTATTCAATAACAACATACTTTCACGTGAATAGCGTTCTGCATTATCACGAGAACGAATTTGACTGCCTTTATACGCATAGAGTGCAAGCGAACCGCCAATTACCACAACGAGGTAAGCCAAAATATACAAACCACGAGTTGGATCCGATGCAAATGCGTGAACTGAAACTAAGATACCAGAACGAACTAAGAAGGTGCCGAGCAGACAAAGTGAAAAGGCTAAAATCGCAAGTAATACCGTCCAAGCTTTGAAAGAACCACGTTTTTCTGTCACAGAAAGAGAGTGAATCAATGCAGTACCAGCAAGCCACGGCATAAACGATGAGTTTTCTACTGGATCCCAGAACCACCAGCCCCCCCAGCCAAGCTCATAATAAGCCCACCAAGAACCGAGTACGATACCTAAAGTTAAAAACACCCAAGCAGCAAGCGTCCAAGGACGTGACCAACGTGCCCAAGCTGAATCTAATTTTCCAGTCATTAAGGATGCAATCGCAAACGCAAATGCCACCGAAAAACCCACATAGCCCATATAAAGTAATGGAGGGTGGAAAATCAAGCCTACATCTTGCAACATTGGATTAAGTTCTTTTCCATCTACTGGGAAATCAGGGAAAGTACGCGTGAAAGGATTTGATGTAAACAAGACGAACAATACAAAACCGACGCTAATAATCCCCATAATACCAAGCACGCGAGCAACCGCTTCTTGGGGTAAATGTTTACTCAATAAAGCAACGGCAAATGACCAAACCGCCAGTAGCCAAATCCACAGTAACAAAGAGCCTTCATGGGAACCCCATACCGCAGATAAACGATAATAAATGGGTAAAGTAGTATTAGAATTATTTACAATATATTGCACGCTAAAATCATTGACTGCGAATAGATAAAATAGCGCAGCAAAAGCAATGCTTAGGCTTGCAAATAAACCATAAGTCATTGGGCGAGCTAATGCCATTAATTGTACATTGCCCTTTTCCGCCCCCCACAAAGGGAAAATCGCCAACATAAGCGATACAGCTAAACTTAAAGCCAGCGCATAATTTCCTAATTCAGCAATCATTTTGCGCCTTCTTTTTCTTGACGATCACGCTCACTTTCGCCTTTTAAATCTGCTGCCTTAATCCCCATTGGTTTATGTACTTTTTGCATTTTTTCGCCTAATTCTGGCGGCACATAATTTTCATCGTGTTTAGCCAATACTTCTGTCGCGCTTAAAACCGCTGACTGAGTTAATACGCCTTGAGCCACAATCCCCTGCCCTTCACGGAAAAGATCTGGCAAAATGCCTTCATATTCAACAGTGATCGCAGGACCAATATCATTTAAATCGAACCGCACTTTTAAGCTTTTTGGATCACGCACTACCGTGCCTTCAACCACCATACCGCCAACACGAATACGCTGCCCCACTTCAGGTTTTTGATTCGGATTATTATCCTTACCTTGAATCACTTCAGATGGCGTATAAAACAAGTCGATATTTTGACGTAATGCATACAGCATCAATCCACTTGCAATAGCAATGCCAAGCACAACAAAAATGACTAATTTAAATCTGGATTTACGTCTTGGATTCATAGTGTGTCCCCCTTATTTGCTTGTTGTAAACGTTCTTCGCGTTGTTGCTCACGCAATACATTTTGTAACACTGTCTTGCGTTGTTTTACACTTTGAACAATTAAGGCAATAACTGCCACTAAACTTACTGCATAGGATAACCATACGTAAAAACCGTAGCCACCCATATTAAAAAAATCACTCCAAGTTTGGAAAAACATAAAATATTCCTTATAAAAAATCGCTAAAAAACTAACCGCACTTTATTTCAGTGTTTGAGCTAATGCTTTAACCCAAGGACGTTTTGCATCTTCTTTCAATAATTCCACGCGATAACGAACTAAAGTAAGCCAAATATACAAGGTCAAAAAACCGAAGATACACAAAATTAATGGAACCAACATTGGAATTGCAATGGATGGTTTTTCAAATTTGGTAATACTCGCCCCTTGATGTAATGTGTTCCACCACTCCACCGAAAAATGAATAATCGGTAAAATCACGACCGTTGTAATGCATAAAATCCCCGCCGCTTTTGCGCCTATGTTACGATCTGAAAAAGCAGAATAAAGGGCTAAGATACCAAGATAAAGAAAGAATAAAATCAATTCTGCAGTTAAGCGAGCATCCCACACCCACCAAGTACCCCACATTGGTTTCCCCCAAATTGCCCCCGTAACAAGCGATAAGAAAGTAAACAATGCACCAATTGGTGCCATTGCAATCATTGCGAGGTGAGCTTGCTTAATTTGCCACACTAGGGCAACCACAGCTGCAATCGCCATTGAACCGTACACACCCATTGACCAAATCGCTGTCGGCACATGTACATACATAATTCGGAAACTATTGCCCTGTTGGTAATCTGCTGGGGCGAATGCTAAGCCCCATACAATGCCAACACCGAGTAAGATAAGCGTTAAAAATGCAAATAACGGACTCAATTTACCGCAGATACGATATTGAGTTTCAGGTTTTGCATAAGGATGTAACCACTTCCACATAAAAAAGATCCTTAAAAATTAAAGAGAAAAACCACCGCACTTTTATACAATGAAATAAAATTAATTATCTAAACTAATTCGCAACGCTGCCGCGATAGCAAAAGGCGAAAGCGTTACTGCACCAACCATCATGGCACCTAAAATCGCCAGTTGTCCCCCATAAGGCACATTTAATCCTGCTGCCTCTAATACAGATGAAGCAAAAATTAAAACAGGAATAAACAACGGAACAACAAGCAAACTCAACAACACGCCACCTTTTCGCAATCCCACCGTTAAAGCGACGCCAATTGCACCGATACAACTCAATACAGGGGTGCCCAGTAACAATGTCAAAACTAATGCCCACCAAATATTGACCTCAAGAGAAAGCAACAAAGCGGCAATAGGTGATAGCAAAATAAGCGGCAAACCAGTGAGCAACCAATGTGCAACGACTTTAGCCAAAGCTGTCATTGGCAAAGGCTGTGCGGTTAGCATTAATTGTTCAAGAGAGCCATCAATAAAATCATCACGGAATAAACGCTCAAAAGAAAGCAATGCTGAAAGTAATGCAGCTACCCATGCGATACCCGGTGCGATACGGGAAAGTAATTTAGGCTCTGGCCCAATAACAAGCGGAAACAAAGTAATCACAAGCAAAAAGAACCATAGCGGATTTAAAATCTCCGCATTTTTGCGCATCGCAATTTGAAGTTCTCGTTTAATTATCTCTAAAAAAATCATTAAGTTATTCCGCTTTATAAGCCGCTAAATTCAATTTTTGCAGATGAGAACTTGGCACTTCTTGGTGGCTGGTCAATAACACAATACCTCCACGTTGAGCGTGCTCATCAAAAAGTGCGGTTAGAATTTTCACGCCTTTTTTATCAATCGCAGTAAAGGGCTCATCTAAAATCCATAAGGGCGCTTGAGACAGCCATAAGCGACCTAACGCGATACGCTTTTGTTGCCCAGCAGAAAGTTGTGCAGCAGGCAAATCTTCACGCCCTAATAATCCCACTTTCTCAAGCAAATCCCACAACATATCGGTGTTTTGTTCAGCTTGACTAATTCGTTGATAAAACTGCAAATTTTCCCACGCCGTTAGCTCTGGTTTAACGCCTAAAAGATGTCCTAAATAAAGCAAATTTTGATGATACTGTTCACGTTGTTTAGAAATTGCTTCAGCATCCCACCGCACTTCGCCTTCTAAAGGTTGAGCTAAACCAGCAAGAATACGTAACAAGCTCGTTTTACCTATGCCGTTATGCCCTTCAATTTGTACAAAATCACCGCTATTAAAATCGCAAGTCAAAGCACGAAAAAGTACTCGCTCACCACGTTGGCAGGATAAATTTTGCAGAGATAACTTGTGTGGTTCAAACATAATTGCAAAGGGAAAATAAAAAGTGGTGGTATTCTAATATTTGATGAAATTTTCGCAACTCAAACACATAACTCTTTAGAAGTAGATCGATAGGTTTATTGATTTAAAACAAAATTTAATAAATTCACTTTTTAAAAAAGAAAAAACATTTAATGATCTAAATCAATTTTTTTGCTATTATTTGCTCAATTTTGGTTATAGACCAAAACCTCAACGAAATCTGTTTTTAACAATAGAAGGAATACATTATGTCTTACACTCTCCCTGAATTAGGCTATGCCTACAATGCGTTAGAACCACATTTTGATGCGCAAACAATGGAAATCCATCATAGTAAACACCACCAAGCTTACGTAAACAATGCAAATGCTGCATTAGAAGGTTTACCTGCTGAATTAGTAGAAATGTATCCGGGTCATTTAATTTCTAACCTTGATAAAATTCCTGCAGAAAAACGTGGAGCATTACGTAATAATGCTGGAGGCCACACAAACCACAGTTTATTTTGGAAAAGCTTGAAAAAAGGCACTACTTTACAAGGCGCATTAAAAGATGCGATTGAACGCGATTTCGGTTCTGTAGATGCATTTAAAGCAGAGTTTGAAAAAGCAGCAGCAACTCGTTTCGGTTCAGGATGGGCATGGTTAGTATTAACCGCTGAAGGTAAATTAGCCGTTGTATCAACAGCAAACCAAGATAACCCATTAATGGGTAAAGAAGTGGCAGGTTGTGAGGGTTTCCCACTTTTAGGTTTAGACGTTTGGGAACACGCTTACTACTTAAAATTCCAAAACCGCCGTCCAGACTACATTAAAGAATTCTGGAATGTGGTAAACTGGGATTTCGTTGCAGAACGTTTTGAACAAAAAAACAGCACACTGTAACTGTGCAAAATAATAAACATAGGAAAACCTAGCAAAAGTTAGGTTTTTCTGCTTTCCTCTCTATAACTTTTCTTTTGCAATCTTTTTTATCAAATCTGTATCTTTTACAGGCTTATTATTTATAGGCATTTATCAATGTTTATTTTCCATAAACAAAGTATTATTAAAATTCAATAAATAATGAAGAAATGTAAAGCTGCTTTAGTGAGGTCAAAAAGAATGTTACTATGGCAAAATTTTAAGTTATTAAAAATAGAATTTATCACTATTTTTTATAGCTATTTTTATGACCACATTAAAGTTAAGCCAAAGAAATGTGTTGCTATAAATAACAAAACTTAATCTTTAAATTAAACAAATCTAACTTTTTAAGGTCATATAAAACTGATTGAACTTTTTATTTATAAACGAGATTTTAATGAATCAAAATCTAATTGAAGTTAAGAATCTCACCTTTAAACGCGGTGATCGCGTGATTTACGATAACCTGAATTTGCAAGTAAAAAAGGGGAAAATCACTGCGATCATGGGGCCGTCGGGGATTGGTAAAACCACCTTACTTAAATTGATCGGTGGGCAACTAATGCCAGAGCAAGGTGAAATTTTGTTTGATGGACAAGATATTTGTCGTCTATCTAATCGTGAACTGTACGAAGTACGCAAGCGGATGGGGATGTTATTCCAATCAGGTGCACTTTTTACGGATATTTCTACTTTTGATAATGTCGCCTTTCCAATTCGTGAACATACGCATTTGCCTGAAAGTTTAATTCGTCAAATCGTGTTGATGAAATTGGAGGCGGTTGGGTTGCGAGGTGCTGCCGCATTGATGCCTTCAGAACTTTCCGGTGGTATGGCTCGTCGAGCTGCATTAGCGCGTGCTATTGCGCTTGACCCTGATTTAATTATGTTTGATGAGCCATTTACGGGGCAAGATCCGATTAGTATGGGCGTAATTTTAAGCCTGATTAAACGATTAAATGAAGCGTTAAATTTGACTTCTATCGTAGTGTCACACGATGTGGAGGAAGTATTGAGTATTGCAGATTATGCCTATATTATTGCAGACCAAAAAGTCATCGCAGAAGGAACATCTGAGCAGCTTTTACAAAGCCAAGATCCGCGAGTGGTGCAATTCTTAAAAGGTGAATCTGATGGTCCTGTGCGCTTTAAGTACCCAGCGCAAGATTATATGAAGGAATTGTTTGAATGATCGTCAATTTTATTTCTGCTTTAGGAAAACAGGTGATCGACTTTTTCCGTGCATTGGGGCGAGCAGGCTTTATGTTATTTGGTGCATTGATCGGCAAGCCACAAATTCGTAAGCATTTTCCTTTGCTTGTGAAGCAAATGCATGTTTTAGGTGTCCAATCGTTACTCATTATTTTGTTGTCCGGTTTATTTATTGGAATGGTGTTAGGACTACAAGGTTATGTCGTATTAGTTGATTTTTCTGCTGAAACAAGTTTAGGTCAGTTAGTGGCACTTTCTCTTTTGCGAGAATTAGGGCCTGTTGTTACCGCACTTTTATTTGCTGGTCGAGCTGGTTCGGCTTTAACAGCTGAAATAGGCTTAATGAAAGCCACTGAACAACTTTCTAGTCTTGAAATGATGGCTGTTGATCCTTTACGTCGAGTGATTGCACCTCGTTTTTGGGCAGGGGTTATTTCCATGCCAATTTTGTCAATCTTGTTTATCGCGATTGGTATTTGGGGCGGTTCCTTAGTAGGTGTGGATTGGAAAGGTGTTGATTCAGGCAGCTTTTGGTCTGTTATGCAAAATTCCGTGAGTTGGAGCTATGATATTTTAAATGGCTTTATTAAAGCGGTTTTCTTTGCTGTAGCCGTAACTTGGATTGCACTTTTTAATGGTTATGATTGTATGCCAACATCAGAAGGTATCAGTCAAGCTACAACACGAACAGTTGTGCATGCATCTCTTGTTGTTCTAGGATTAGATTTTATTTTGACTGCTATTATGTTTGGTGCAAGTTAAGGATTTTTTATGAGACAAACAATTAAATATGAATTTTGGGTCGGGTTATTTTTATTACTTGGTATTGGTGCCTTAGTTTTTTTAGGTTTACGCGTAGCTAATGTACAAGGTTTTGCTGAGACGAAATCTTATACCGTGACGGCAATTTTTAATAATATTGGCGGACTTAAAGTGCGCGCACCACTAAAAATTGGAGGCGTAGTAATTGGGCGTGTGAGTGCTATTACGCTTGATGAAAAAAGCTATTTACCAAAAGTAAGTATTGCGATTAATCAAGAATATAATGAAATCCCAGAAAACAGTTCTTTATCAATTAAAACATCAGGTTTATTAGGTGAGCAATATATTGCCTTGACAATAGGTTTTGATGATGGAGATACAGCAATGCTTAAAAATGGTAGCCAAATTCAAGACACTACATCAGCTATAGTATTGGAAGATTTAATTGGGCAATTCTTATACGGAAGTAAAAAATCAGACGGCAATGAAAAATCAGAATCCGCAGAATAATAGGTTAAATTTTATAAATTAGGAGATTGATAATGAACCTTACTCAACTAAAAAAATGGTTTACTATTTTAACTTTCGTATTAACCGCACTTTTGGTTACACGAACAGCTATTGCAGAAACAAGTCCTTATGTTTTAATGCAGCAAGCGTCAGATAAACTATTTTCTGATATACAAGCTAATCAAAGTAAAATTAAACAAGATCCAAATTATTTACGTACTATTGTTCGTAATGATTTATTGCCTTATGTAAACTTAGAATATGCAGGTTCTAAAGTATTAGGTTCATACTACAAATCAACCTCTACAGAACAACGAGAAAAATTTTTCAAGACTTTTGGTGAATTGATTGAGCAAAAGTACGCACAAACATTAACAAATTATTCTAATCAAAAAATTCAAATTGAATCAGAAAAAGAATTAGGCGATAACAATTTTGTAAATATTCGCGTAAAGATTATTCAAACTAATGGCGTTGCTCCGATCCTATTAGATTTTAAATGGCGTAAAGGCAATAAAAGTGGGGAATGGAAAGCCTACGATATGGCAGCAGCAGGCGTAAGTATGCTGGAAGATACGATAAAAAATTGGGTTGGTATTTTAAACAAACAAGGTATTGATACATTAATCACAAAGATGCAGCAATCTGCCTCACAACCTATAATTTTCAATCAATAAATGAATAACTATGCTAAATTGGGATTTGCAAAAAAATAATGATAAAATAACGCTCTTTTTGTTTGGGGAACTATCTCGCAGCACCTTGTTACCAATGTGGCAGCAACGTGGCGTTTTTTTGTCAGAAAGTACACTTGATAAAACTATTGTTGAATGGAATTTATCTGGTCTTCAGCATATTGATTCAGCTGGTTTTACAGCTCTTTGTGATTTTTTACGAGAGTGTCAAAAGATTAACAAAACAGTACGATTAGTTTATCCACCAAAACAATTATTAACCCTAGCAGATCTTGTTGGTTTATCTGATTGGATCGCAAATTTTACATAGCTTACTTAAACGGAAATCCAATGGAACTTCAAAAAATTGAACAAATTTTAAAAGACACGCTAAATATCGTAGAAGTCTATGCACAAGGTGAAAATGCACATTTTGGTGTAATTGTAGTGAGTGATGAAATTGCTGCACTATCTCGTGTAAAACAACAACAAACGATTTATGCCCCTTTAATGCCTTATTTTAGCACTGGTGAAATTCACGCTCTAACCATCAAAACTTATACCGTAGAAAAATGGAAACGCGATCGTGCATTAAACCAGTTTAATTAAGGATTTAAAAATGGATAAATTTCGTGTTTATGGGCAATCTCGTTTAAGTGGAAGTGTGAATATTTCAGGCGCAAAAAACGCCGCACTTCCAATTCTTTTTGCGGCTATTTTAGCTACAGAACCTGTTAAATTGACAAATGTTCCCGAACTTAAAGATATTGAAACAACTTTAAATATTTTGCGTCAATTAGGCGTGATTGCAAATCGTGATGAAACTGGTGCAGTTTTATTAGATGCCTCTAATATCAATCATTTCACTGCACCTTATGAATTGGTTAAAACTATGCGTGCTTCAATTTGGGCATTGGCACCTTTAGTCGCTCGTTTCCATCAAGGTCAAGTCTCATTACCTGGAGGTTGTTCTATCGGAGCTAGACCTGTTGATCTCCACATTAGCGGTTTAGAAAAATTAGGTGCGGACATCGTTCTTGAAGAAGGATATGTAAAAGCACAAGTATCAGATCGTCTTGTTGGAACTCGAATTGTAATAGAAAAAGTAAGTGTAGGCGCAACTTTATCTATTATGATGGCAGCAACCCTTGCGAAAGGTACGACTGTTATTGAAAACGCCGCTCGTGAACCTGAAATTGTAGATACTGCAGATTTCCTTAATAAAATGGGTGCAAAAATATCTGGTGCAGGTTCTGATCACATTACGATTGAAGGTGTTGAACGTTTAACTGGTTGTGAACATAGTGTTGTGCCAGATCGTATTGAAACGGGAACATTCTTAATTGCTGCAGCCATTTCGGGCGGTCGTGTTGTTTGTCAAAATACTAAAGCGGATACTTTAGATGCCGTAATTGATAAACTCCGTGAAGCTGGTGCGCAAGTTGATGTAACTGAAAATAGCATTACTTTAGATATGCTTGGTAATCGCCCTAAAGCAGTGAATATTCGTACTGCACCACATCCAGGGTTCCCAACTGATATGCAGGCTCAATTTACTTTATTAAATATGGTGGCAGAAGGTACAAGCATTATCACTGAAACGATTTTTGAAAATCGTTTTATGCATATTCCTGAATTAATTCGTATGGGTGGTAAAGCTGAAATTGAAGGGAATACAGCGGTATGTCATGGTGTTGAACAATTGTCTGGCACAGAGGTAATAGCGACAGATTTACGCGCTTCAATCAGTTTAGTGCTTGCAGGTTGTATCGCAACGGGTGAAACCATTGTAGATCGTATTTATCATATCGATCGTGGTTATGAACATATCGAAGATAAATTACGTGGTCTAGGTGCGAAAATTGAACGTTTTTCTGGAAGTGATGAAGCGTAATTAGGTACGCTGCTTTTCTATAATAAATTACAAGTTTATTTATAATCTTAAATTTCTATTAATGCCTTTCTTTAGAAAGGCATTTTTTTACTGAAATTTTATAAGAGTAGATTGATTGCATTGTTTAGAAACGTATTTTTCTACAAGAAAGTGCGGTAGATTATTTCTTATTTTGATAGTAATCACTTATATCAATTTTTTATAACTAAAATTTATAAACCATAAATAAATAATCTTTTTTTTTCATAAGTTTGTTTTTTATAATCACGCTTAGACAAACACAACACAAGGAAGAAAAAATGAAAAAATTACTTTTTACGACCGCACTTTTAACTGGAGCTATTGCTTTCTCAACTTTTTCTCACGCAGGCGAAATTGCCGATCGTGTTGAAAAAACTAAAACTTTATTAGTCGGAACAGAAGGGACTTATGCACCATTTACTTTCCATGATAAAAGTGGAAAATTAACAGGCTTTGATGTAGAGGTTATTCGTAAAGTTGCTGAAAAGCTCGGTTTGAAAGTGGAATTTAAAGAAACACAATGGGATGCAATGTATGCGGGGTTAAATGCAAAACGTTTTGATGTGATAGCAAACCAAACTAACCCAAGCCCAGAGCGTTTAAAAAAATACAGTTTCACCACGCCTTATAATTATTCTGGTGGGGTGATTGTAACAAAATCATCGGATAACAGTATTAAATCATTTGAAGATTTGAAAGGTCGTAAATCTGCACAATCTGCAACAAGTAACTGGGGTAAAGATGCAAAAGCTGCAGGCGCGCAGATTCTTGTAGTGGATGGTTTAGCACAGAGCTTAGAGCTTATTAAACAAGGCCGTGCAGAAGCAACAATTAATGATAAATTGGCTGTATTAGATTATTTTAAACAACACCCAAATTCTGGTTTAAAAATTGCTTATGATCGTGGGGATAAAACTCCGGCTGCCTTTGCTTTTTTACAAGGTGAAGATGCATTGATTACAAAATTTAATCAAGTACTTGAAGCACTTCGCCAAGATGGTACATTAAAACAGATTTCAATTGAATGGTTTGGTTATGATATTACTCAATAATTGGTTGGCGAGTCTTCCATTTATGAGTGCAGAACGAGCTGATTATGTAATCAGCTCGTTTTGGCCTATGTTGGAAGCAGCAATTTTATACACATTGCCATTGGCAGTCATTTCCTTCTTCTGTGGTTTGCTTATTGCAGTGATTGTTGCAGTTATTCGTACTTTGCCTAGTCCTAATTTACCCTTAAAATTGTTACAGGCTTTATGTCGAGTGTATATCTCTATAATTAGAGGTACACCGATGTTAGTACAAATTTTTATTATTTTTTATGGGTTACCTGAAGTCGGTATTACTTTAGAGCCTTTTCCGACAGCGATTATTGCATTTTCTATTAATATTGGTGCTTATGCAGCAGAGACAGTTCGTGCTTCAATTATTGCTATACCTAAAGGGCAGTGGGAGGCCTCTTATGCGATAGGTATGAATTATCGACAAGCATTTATTCGTACAATTATGCCACAGGCTTTACGTATTTCAGTACCATCGCTTTCTAATACTTTTATTAGTACAGTGAAAGACACTTCATTAGCTTCTCTTGTTTTAGTGACAGAATTATTCCGTGTCGCACAGAATATTACGGCAGCAAACTATGAATTTATTTTAATTTATAGTGAGGCAGCTTTGATTTATTGGATTTTCTGTTTTGTTTTATCTTTCTTACAAGATCGTCTTGAAATTCGCTTATCTCGCCATTTATAAGGAATGTCTATGTTAAAAGTAAGTAATATTCAGAAAAACTTTAATGGCAATCATGTGTTAAAAGGCATTGATTTTGAAATTAATAAAGGTGAAGTGGTCGCAATTTTAGGCCCTTCTGGTTCTGGAAAAACCACCTTTTTACGTTGTTTAAACTTGCTTGAACGACCAGAGCAAGGCATTTTGGAATTTACTGATGGCAGTCTAAAAATTGATTTTAGCCAGAAAATTAGTAAAGCAGATGAATTGAAGTTACGCCGACGTTCATCAATGGTCTTTCAGCAATACAATTTATTCCCTCATCGTTCTGCCCTTGAAAATGTTATGGAGGGAATGGTTGTTGTGCAAAAACAAGATAAAGCTCAAGCTCGTGAAAAAGCACTTAGTTTGCTAGAAAAAGTAGGGCTTAAAAATAAAGCGGATTTATTTCCATCCCAACTTTCTGGCGGTCAGCAACAGCGAGTGGGGATTGCTCGAGCCCTTGCGGTAAAACCTGATATTATTTTATTAGATGAACCTACATCGGCATTAGATCCTGAATTGGTGGGCGAAGTGTTACAAACACTAAAAATGCTCGCCCAAGAAGGCTGGACAATGATTATTGTTACTCACGAAATGCAGTTTGCGAAAGATGTCGCGGATCGTGTGATTTTAATGGCGGATGGATATATTGTAGAACAAAATACGGCAGATAAATTCTTCACTTGCCCACAACACGAGCGCACTAAACAGTTCTTGTTACAAGCAAAAATACCACTTGAGCTTGATTATTATATTTAAAGTGCGGTCAATTTTTAGAGCGTTTTTTGAAACAAACTCAATAATGGATAATGTAGGCTTTAATTAAAACGTGATGGATTTCACAACTTTAGAATTAAATGCTTCTACACCTTTACATTACCAATTCACTATGCAAGAATAAGAATGCTCACGTTAAAATTTAAGTCAATAGGAGTAAATAATGACTTTGGCAGCGCGTTTAAAACGAGAATTTGTTTCTGGTTGGAAACCTTTTGAGGTGGTTTGGCTTGCGCTTTTTATCATTGCGCAAATTTGGGCTTATGTACAAACACCTGATTCTTGGTTAGCAATGATTTCTGGTATCTCGGGTATTTTGTGTGTGGTATTGGTAAGTAAAGGCAAAATCAGTAATTATTTCTTTGGATTAATTTTTGCTTACACTTATTTTTATGTTGCTTGGGGATCGAATTTCTTAGGCGAAATGAATACCGTACTTTACGTATATTTGCCATCTCAATTTATTGGTTACTTTATGTGGAAAGCCAACATGCAAAATAGCGATGGTGGAGAAAGTGTAATTGCAAAAGCTTTAACTGTTAAAGGATGGATGACATTAATTGTTGTGACTACGGTTGGTACTTTGCTTTTTGTTCAAGCATTACAAGCTGCTGGTGGTAGTTCAACTGGTTTAGATGGTCTAACTACAATTATTACGGTTGCGGCACAGATTTTAATGATTTTGCGTTATCGTGAACAATGGTTGTTATGGATTGGATTAAATATTCTTTCTATTTTCTTATGGGCAGAGACACCTGCAATATACTTAATGTATTCAGCCTACTTACTTAACTCATTGTATGGTTATTATAACTGGACGAAATTAGTTAAGCGTACTAACTAAATATAAAAACAGTAAATAGCTTATAAAAAATCCCCGTTAAATGATAAATTTAACGGGGATTTTTTTACTTCAAAAACATCAAGTTATCATAACCAAATAAAAATATTTCATTTTTTTACCGCACTTATATGCAGAACCAAGAATTACTTCACAGATTTTTTGTGATTTTCATAGGCTGCTTTTACAAAGCCTGCAAACAACGGATGACCATCACGAGGCGTAGAAGTAAATTCTGGATGGAATTGGCAAGCGACAAACCAAGGATGATTTGGCACTTCGATAATTTCTACCAATTTTTTATCTGCAGATAATCCAGTTACTTTCAATCCTGCTTTTTCAATTTGTGGAAGCAAGGTATTGTTCACTTCATAGCGATGACGATGACGCTCTTCAATGGTTTCTTTGCCATAAAGCTCGCGAGCACGGCTACCTGATACCAAATGACATTGTTGTGCACCTAAACGCATTGTTCCGCCAAGATCTGATTCATCGGTACGCACTTCAGTATTACCCTCCGCATCTTGCCATTCTGTGATTAATGCCACCACAGGTTGTTCACAATCTTTATCAAATTCAGATGAATTGGCTTTAGTTAAACCCGCTACATTACGTGCATATTCAATCAACGCGATCTGCATACCTAAGCAAATACCCAAGTAAGGAATTTTGTTTTCTCGTGCATATTGTGCGGTACGAATTTTACCCTCTACACCACGATAACCAAATCCCCCTGGAACAAGAATGCCATCAACGCCTTTTAATACTTCAACACCTTTGGTTTCAACATCTTGGGAATCAATATATTTAATGTTTACACTTAAACGGTTCGTTAAACCTGCGTGTTTTAAGGCTTCATTTACTGATTTATAGGCATCGGGTAACTCAGTGTATTTACCTACCATACCGATGGTTACTTCTCCCACTGGATTGGCTTGCTTGTAAAGCACTTGCTCCCATTCAGTAAGATCTGCTTCTGGGCAAGTTAAACGGAAACGATCACAGACGAAATCATCTAAACCTTGAGATTTTAATAATGCGGGGATTTGATAAATTGAATTCACATCTTTTAATGAAATGACTGCACGTTCTGCAACATTACAAAATAAAGCAATTTTCGCACGTTCATTTGGCGGAATCATACGATCTGAACGGCAAATCAACACATCAGGTTGAATACCAATAGAAAGCAATTCTTTTACCGAATGTTGGGTTGGTTTAGTTTTTACTTCACCCGCCGTTGGAATATAAGGCACTAAAGTTAAATGCATAAATAACGTATGTTCACGACCAACTTGAACGGCTAATTGACGTAATGCTTCTAAGAATGGAAGTGATTCAATATCCCCAACAGTGCCACCCACTTCAACAATCACAACGTCGTGACCTTGAGCACCAGCAATAACGCGATCTTTAATTTCATTAGTGATATGTGGAATCACTTGAATTGTTGCACCAAGATAATCGCCACGACGCTCTTTACGTAATACTTCAGAATAAATTTTACCTGTAGTGAAGTTATTACGTTTGGTCATTTTCGTGCGGATGAAACGCTCATAATGACCTAAATCTAAATCTGTTTCTGCGCCATCTTGAGTAACGAAAACTTCCCCGTGTTGGGTTGGGCTCATCGTACCAGGATCCACATTAATATATGGATCTAACTTCATAATGGTTACGTTTAAACCACGTGCTTCTAAAATTGCCGCCAATGATGCTGCCGCAATGCCTTTACCTAACGATGAAACCACACCGCCAGTGACGAAAATATAATTTGTAGCCATAGGGAACCTAATCTGTATTGGGATATAAATGATTATAGCTAATCATCCTACAGACAAAATCAACCAAAAGTGCGGTCAAAAATCGAAGATAATTAGCTATCAAAGACGGGACGGTAGTTTACCTGATTTGTGCAATGAACTCAATGCTAGTTTTGTCTTAATCCTTTTTATCCTTGGAAAGGATCAACAATCACATTACAAATGTTGAATGATAAATTAAGTATTAAATGCCACTACATACTTACTCAAGCAGTTAAAAACATCAAGAGATGTGTTGGTTGAGACAAATATTAAAATATGCTCTTACACAATGAAATTAATCATCTTTAAAACAAAAATTATTGCAAAAATGTCAATTTGATCTAAGTCAATTAAATGAAATATAACAAATAAGCCCTATTTTTGTATTTATATCAAAAATGTGATCTATATAGCATTTTTTACTATTTTTTATCCTTATGTTTAGTAGTAGAATAGCCGCCAATTTGGATTATCTCTATAATAACTGGTGTTTTTTTAACCTTTAAAAATAATTATGTAGATAAGTCAATTTAAACTTAGCTGATTGGAGTTGAGTAATTAGGGATTATTTAAGGCATCGCCTTGTTAATCATTGTTGGAACTAATGTTGTTTATACAAAGGAGTTGAGAATGTTAGACGTTGTTGATCTTTCTCGCTTGCAGTTTGCTTTAACTGCGTTGTATCACTTCATTTTCGTGCCGCTAACATTGGGTTTATCCTTTATTCTTGTAATTATGGAAACTATTTATGTGGCGACAGGTAAAGAAGTTTATAAAGATATGACAAAATTTTGGGGAAAGTTATTTGGTATTAACTTTGCCCTTGGGGTGACCACCGGTATTATTATGGAATTCCAATTTGGTACTAACTGGTCTTATTATTCTCATTACGTAGGGGATATTTTTGGTGCGCCACTTGCTATTGAAGCGTTACTTGCCTTCTTCTTAGAATCCACTTTTGTGGGGTTATTTTTCTTCGGTTGGGATCGTTTATCAAAAGGAAAACACTTATTAGCAACTTATTGTGTG
Source organism: Haemophilus influenzae (assembly GCF_019703545.1). Classification (NCBI taxonomy): domain Bacteria; kingdom Pseudomonadati; phylum Pseudomonadota; class Gammaproteobacteria; order Pasteurellales; family Pasteurellaceae; genus Haemophilus; species Haemophilus influenzae. The sequence continues at coordinate 1,827,665 of NZ_AP018771.1, forward strand.
GCTTTCGGTTCTAATTTATCTGCTATGTGGATTTTGGTTGCAAATGGCTGGATGCAAGCACCAACAGGTTCAGAATTCAATTTTGAAACTGTACGTATGGAAATGACTAACTTCTTAGATCTTTGGTTAAACCCTGTTGCACAAAGTAAATTCTTACATACTCTTTCTGCAGGTTATGTGACAGGCGCATTTTTTGTTTTAGCCATTAGCTCATACTTTTTACTAAAAGGTCGTGATTTTGAATTTGCAAAACGTTCTTTCTCCGTAGCTGCTACTTTTGGATTTATCGCCTCTATTTCAGTGCTAATTCTTGGTGATGAATCTGGTTATGATATTGGTAAAGCACAACCAGTAAAATTAGCCGCAATGGAAGCTGAATTTGAAACTCACGCAGCACCTGCTCCATTCCTTCCAGTAGCAATTCCAAATACGGCTGAAATGAAAAATGATTTTGCGATTGAAATTCCTTATCTTGGCGGTGTAATAGCAACTCGTTCAATTGATAAAGAAATTATAGGTCTAAAAGATCTTCAAGCATTAAATGAAACTCGTGTACGTAGTGGTATCCGTGCTTATGAATTATTTACTCAACTACGCGCTGAGAAAAAAGCAAATGGTCAAGTAAATGAAGAAACCAAAGCACAATTTAATGAAGTTAAAAAAGATCTTGGTTTCGGTTTATTATTAAAACGCTATACAAACAATGTTGTTGATGCAACAGAAGAACAAATTAAACAAGCCGCTCGTGATACTATTCCAAATGTAGGCCCTAATTTTTGGGCATTTCGTGCAATGATTGCAGCTGGTGGTTTAATTGCTTTACTTACATTCGGCGCATTTGTTCAAAATTTACGTAATAAAGTCACTCAAATTCCATTATTGTTAAAAGTTCTTTTATGGGGATTGCCATTACCTTGGATTGCCATTGAGTGCGGTTGGTTCTTAGCAGAATATGGTCGTCAGCCTTGGGCTATTTACGAGATCTTACCTGTTGGCGTATCCGCTTCTAATTTAAGTACAGGCGATTTATGGTTCTCTATTGGTTTAATTTGTGCGCTTTATCTTGCGTTCATTATTGTTGAGATGTATTTGATGTTTAAATATGCGCGTTTGGGTCCAAGTGCGTTAAAAACCGGCAAATACTACTTTGAACAATCAGCTAAATAAGTAGGAGATAAATTATGATTGATTATGAATTTCTACGTTTTATTTGGTGGGTGTTAGTTATTGTATTATTGATTGGCTTCTCTGTAACTGATGGATTTGATATGGGCGTGACCGCACTTTTACCTGTAACAGGTAAAAAAGAAGTGGAACGCCGTATTATGATCAACACTATTGCTCCCCATTGGGATGGTAACCAAGTTTGGTTATTAACTGCAGGTGGTGCAATATTTGCAGCTTGGCCAATTGTATATGCAGTATCTTTCTCAGGTTTTTACATTGCATTAGTATTAGTCTTGGCAGCGTTATTCTTACGTCCATTGGGTTTTGAATATCGTGCAAAAATTGATAATCCAACTTGGCGTTCTGTTTGGGACTGGGGATTATTCGCAGGTGGTTTTGTACCAGCATTAGTATTTGGCGTGGCTTTTGGTAATTTATTACAAGGCGTTCCATTCCATTTTAACGAATTAACTCAAGTGACTTATACAGGTTCATTTTTTGAGCTATTAAATCCATTCGCATTATTATGTGGTGTTATTAGCTTATCAATGCTTGTCACTCACGGCGCAAACTGGTTACAAATGAAAACCACTGAAGTCTTACGTGATCGTGCTCGTTCAGTAAGTCAAATTGGTTCTATTGTGACTTTAATTGCATTCGTATTAGCTGGCGTATGGTTATATTCTAAAGATGGTTATGTAGTTACTAGCACTATCGATCATTTCGCTCCATCGTCTCCAATGAATAAAGAAGTTGCTGTAGAAACTGGCGCGTGGTTTAGAAATTTCAATGAAATGCCAATTCTTTGGATTTTCCCTGCGTTAGCTGTAGTTGCTGCATTATTAAATGCTGCATTTTCTAAAGCTAATCGTTGTGGTTTTGCATTTTTCTTCTCTGCATTAACAATGGCTGGTGTGATTATTACTGCAGCAGTATCAATGTTCCCATTTGTGATGCCTTCAAGTTCACATCCTGAACAAAGTTTATTAATGTGGGATTCGACTTCAAGTGAATTAACATTAACATTAATGCTGATTTTTGCAGTTGTTTTTGTGGTCATTGCTTTAGCTTATACTATTTGGTCTTACTCAAAAATGTTTGGTCGTTTAGATGCTAATTTCATTGATAAAAATAAACACTCATTATACTAAGGAGAAATAGAATGTTATATGCGATTTGGGTAGTGGGTGTATTGTTTGCAATTTGGGCTAGTGCGAAATGCACCATCAATAAAGAAAAAAAAGGTAAATTTGAAGAATAAATTATTTAAGAATTTTACCAACTAAATAAAAGGGTTCATTAATGAACCCTTTTTAACTTTTCTCATTTATCTTTTTCTCAACAACAATGGAAAATAATTTTACGAATTTCTATGCTAGAATATTTACCAAAATTTCCATTTTTTTAACCGCACTTTATGACATTACAACTCAATACCATTGCTCTATTACTAGTGATACTTCTTATTCTTGGCGTATTAAGCAACAACAGTACAATTACCATTTCTGCTGCCGTATTACTTATCATGCAGCAAACTTTTTTATCTTCTCATATTCCTTTGCTCGAAAAATATGGCGTTAAAATTGGTATCATTATTTTAACCATTGGGGTTTTAAGCCCCTTAGTTTCAGGGAAAATTCAGTTGCCTGATTTATCAGGTTTTGTTAGTTGGAAAATGGCTCTTTCTATTGCAGTTGGAATGCTTGTGGCATGGCTTGCAGGCAAAGGTGTGCCTTTAATGGGCGAACAACCGATTTTAGTCACTGGCTTGCTTATCGGCACAATTATTGGTGTAGCATTTTTAGGTGGAATTCCCGTTGGCCCACTTATTGCTGCAGGTATATTAGCTTTATTTTTAGGGAAAATTTAAATGAAAAACAAATACCTTACTCTTGTTGCTTTAAGCGGATTCTTCTGTGTCGCACTAGGCGCATTTGCAGCGCATGGTTTAAAGAACATTTTAGATGTTAAAGCATTATCATGGATTGATACGGGGTTAGAATATCAAATGTTCCATACCATTGCAGTACTTGCCGTTGCATTATCTGCTTTACGTGACAACAAATTCGCCCGATTATCTATGTCTTCTTGGTTAATTGGAATCTTATTATTTAGTGGAAGTTTATACGCACTTGCTTTCGAAGCAAGCAATGTAATTGTATGGATTACGCCTATTGGCGGCACTTTATTTTTAATCGGATGGATTAGCTTAGCTTACGGAAGTTTCAAAAGTAAATCGCTATGAAAAACAGCTCGGTAAAACACACATTAACTCCCTTACAACAATCTCTTTTTTCTCAATTAAATGACATTATGCTGGTGGATCAACGTCGCTTATCCGCCCGCATTCATGGTATTGGAAAAATTAAAAGCCAAGAGGCTCAACAAGCTGTTGCCGCTGAAATCCAACAGCAAATTGAACAAGCTAGATTACGTGTAGAACAACGAAAAAGTGCGGTACAAAATCCGATTGTTTTTCCAGAGAGTTTGCCCGTTAGCCAACTCAAAGTCGAAATTCAAAAACTGCTTTCTGAACATCAGGTCATCGTGGTGGCAGGGGAAACTGGTTCAGGTAAAACCACCCAATTGCCGAAAATGTGTTTGGAATTAGGTTTCGGCAATTTAGGCATGATTGGTCATACCCAGCCACGCCGTATTGCTGCTCGTTCGGTGGCGGTGCGTATTGCGGAAGAACTAGAAACGGAGCTAGGCGATTTAGTCGGTTATAAGGTTCGTTTTAACGATCAGATCAGTGATGATACACAAATCAAATTGATGACTGACGGGATTCTGTTAGCGGAAATTCAAAACGATCGTTTTCTCAATCAATATTCTTGTTTGATTATCGATGAAGCCCACGAACGTAGCCTAAATAACGATTTTATTCTCGGTTATCTGAAACAGTTGTTGCCACGTCGTCGTGATTTAAAACTTATTATCACTTCTGCAACCATTGATGTGGAACGCTTTTCTAAACACTTTAACAATGCGCCGATTATTGAAGTCTCAGGCAGAACCTATCCTGTTGAAGTGCGTTATCGTCCCGTAGTGGAAGAAAACGATCAAGATCAGCTACAAGGTATTCTGAATGCGGTGGATGAATTGCAAGCAGAAGGTCGAGGCGATATCTTGATCTTTATGAATGGAGAGCGTGAAATTCGTGATACTGCCGAAGCCTTGCAAAAGCAAAATCTAAAACACACGGAAATTCTACCGCTCTTTGCTCGATTGTCTGCACAAGAACAAAATAAAATTTTCCATCCAAGCGGTTTAAATCGCATTGTATTGGCGACCAACGTCGCAGAAACCTCATTGACCGTGCCAGGCATTAAATATGTGATTGACCCAGGTACAGCACGCATTTCCCGTTATAGCTATCGCACCAAAGTACAACGTTTACCGATTGAACCTATTTCACAGGCATCCGCTAATCAGCGTAAAGGTCGTTGTGGTCGCGTAAGTGAAGGGATTTGTATTCGTTTATATTCGGAAGAGGATTTTAATTCTCGTCCAGAGTTTACCGATCCTGAAATTCTACGCACCAATTTAGCCTCCGTTATTTTGCAAATGACGGCATTGGGTTTGGATGATATTGAAGCGTTCCCATTTGTTGATGCGCCAGATAAACGCCATATTCAAGATGGGATAAAACTGTTGGAAGAATTGGGCGCGTTTGAAACTGTTCAAACTAAATCGGGTGAAAAACGCCTATTAACTAGAGTTGGTCGCCAACTCGCTCAACTTCCAGTCGATCCGCGCCTTGCCAAAATGATCCTAAGTGCGGTCAATTTTGGCTGCGTTTATGAAATGATGATCATCGTCTCTGCGTTATCCATTCAAGATCCGCGCGAGCGTCCACAAGAAAAACAGCAAGCTTCTGATGAAAAACATCGTCGTTTTGCCGATAAAAAATCAGATTTCTTGGCTTTCCTCAATCTTTGGTATTATCTACAAGAACAACAAAAAGAATTGAGTAAAAACCAATTCCGTCGTCAGTGCCAAAAGGATTTCTTAAATTATTTACGCATTCGTGAATGGCAGGATATTTATCATCAAATTCGTTTAACCGTGCGTGAAATGGGCTTACCGATTAATTCTGAAAAAGCAGAATATCAGCAAATTCATACCGCACTTTTAAGCGGTTTGCTTTCTCATATCGGTTTAAAAGAAGCGGAGAAACAACAATATCTTGGCGCACGTAATGCCCATTTTGCGATTTTCCCCAATTCTGTGCTTTTCAAAAAACAACCGAAATGGGTGATGGCGGCAGAGTTAGTGGAAACCTCCAAACTTTGGGGGCGTATGGTGGCAGAAATCGAGCCAGAATGGATTGAGCCACTTGCCGAGCATCTCATTAAAAAATCCTATTCAGAACCGCGTTGGTCGAAATCCCGTGGCGCCGTGATTGCAGATGAAAAAGTCACACTTTACGGTGTGCCGATTGTGGCTGAGAGACCAGTGAATTACGGTGCTATTGATCCAACGGTAAGCCGTGAGATTTTTATTCAATCTGCCTTGGTGGAAGGGGGTTGGAATACCAAGCATAAATTCTTCAAAGAAAATCAAAGGCTCGTTCAAGAAGTAGAAGAATTGGAACACAAAAGCCGCCGCCGCGATATTTTGGTGGATGATCGCACATTGTTTGAATTTTACGATCAGCGTATTGGCACGGAAGTGGTTTCCCAGAAGCATTTTGATACGTGGTGGAAAAAGGAACAGCAAAAAGATCCAGAATTGCTTAATTTTGAACGTTCATTTTTGATCAATGATAATGCGGAACAAGTGAGCAAGCTGGATTTCCCGAATTTCTGGCATCAAGGTAATTTAAAACTCAAATTGACTTATCAATTTGAACCAGGTACCGATGCGGACGGCGTGACAGTACATATTCCATTGCCATTGCTCAACCAAGTGGAAATGACAGGCTTTGACTGGCAAATTCCAGGCTTGCGTGAAGAGTTGGTGATTGCGCTGATTAAATCGCTGCCGAAATCTTATCGCCGTAACTTCGTACCTGCACCTAATTATGCTCAAGCTTTTTTAAGTCGAGCCATGCCGTTGGAAAAGCCATTATTAGATACGCTGATTTATGAATTGCGTCGTATGACGGGCGTTACTGTAGAAGCGGAACATTGGAATTGGGAGCAAATTCCAAGCCATTTGAAAATGACTTTCCGTGTGGTGGATGAAAACGGTAAGAAAATTGCGGAATCCATGAATTTGGACGAGCTGAAATTCAACTTAAAAGATCGTGTGCAGGAAAGTATTTCTGCTGTGGCAGATGATGGCATTGAGCAAAGTGGGCTGCATATTTGGAGTTTTGCAGATTTACCACAATGTTACGAACAAAAACAACGTAGTTTCAGCGTCAAAGCGTTCCCCGCCATTGTAGATGAAAAAGATGCCGTAGGTATCAAACTGTTTGAAACAGAGTTTGAGCAATCGGTGGCGATGCAACAAGGTTTACGTCGTTTGTTATTGCTCAATGTGCCGTCACCGATTAAATATTTGCATGAAAAATTGCCGAATAAGGCTAAATTGGGTCTGTATTTTACTCCGTTCGGTCGCGTATTGGATTTGATCGATGACTGTATTGCTTGTGCGGTGGATAAGCTAATTGCCGATTTTGGCGGTTTTGTGTGGGATGAAGCAGGTTTTGAAAAATTGCGTGATTTCGTTCGAGAAAACCTTAACGAAGTGACCGTGGATATTGCGCAGAAAGTGGAGCAGATTCTTACTCTCACTTACCAACTTAACCAACGCCTTAAAGGCAAAATGGATTTCACGATGGCATTTGCATTATCCGACATCAAATCGCAACTTGCAGGTTTGGTGTATCAAGGTTTTGTGCAAAAGAGCGGTTATGATCGCCTACCAGATTTACAACGTTATCTGCAAGCCGTTGATAAACGCATTGATAAACTGGCTCAAGATGTGAACCGCGATCGTGCCGCGATGCTACGCGTGGAACAAGTGCAACAGGCTTACCAACAATTACTGGCTAAACTGCCAAAATCTAAACCGATTTCTGATGAAATTGCGGAAATTCGCTATATGATTGAGGAATTACGAGTGAGTTTATTTGCCCAGCAGTTGGGGACAAAATATCAAATATCGGATAAAAGAATAGCAAATATTATTAGTCAATACTAATGATAATAATACTCAAAATTAAGGCGGTTTTATACCGCCTTAATTTATCTAAAACAACAACATACCTCTTTTTGAGTATTTTAAAAGATAAGCTTGATCAAGCTCAAACTTTAGCATTCTGCGAGTAGAAAAACTTTTTTCTTTTGGTATCTTACGCTTGAATGAAAATATATATCTACGTTTTGTGTGGATATTAATAATAATTCTCAACTTTCTACTTAACCTTTTTATTACAACAAATGGAGTAATTATCGTGAACGCATTCAAAAAAAGCCTTATTGTGGCAGCGTCTTTCGCGAGTTTAAGCTTATTTAACTCAGCTACTGCTGAGCTTGTATATAAGCCATTAGAACAACCTGTTGAACCCGCAAAACCTGATTTGAAAATTGAATCTGTAAATGAAAAATTTGCAGAAAAATATCCAAATCAATATAACAGCTGGCGTTCTACAGCAAACGGCGATGGCGAAAACATTATTTATGCTGATGAAGAAAATCCGCGCCTAATCGTACTTTGGGGTGGTTATGCATTTGCAAAAGAATATAACGCACCACGCGGTCACTTTTATGCGGTAACAGATGTGCGTAATATTTTACGTACAGGTGCGCCAAAAACTGCAAATGATGGCCCTCAAGCTATGGCATGTTGGACATGTAAAGGTCCTGATGTTCCACGTTTAATCGCGGAATGGGGTGAGAAAGATTATTTCAATGCGAAATGGGCAAAGGGAGGGCCTGAAATCGTGAACTCAATTGGCTGTGCTGACTGTCACGACACAACCTCTAAAGATTTTGCAGAAGGCAAACCAGCATTACGTATTGCTCGTCCACACGTATTACGCGCCCTTGATGCTTTAGAAAAAGCCACTGCTGAAAAAGATAAAGCAGAAGGTCGCCCACACAACAATTTAAGTTTCAACACGGCAGCGCGTACTGAAAAACGTGCAGAAATTTGCGCAAACTGCCACGTTGAATACTATTTTGCAGGGGACATCAAGCAAGTAACTTTCCCTTGGGATAATGGTCAAACCGTAGATGATATTGAAAAATATTATGATGATATTGGTTTCACTGACTGGACTCACTCACTTTCTAAAGCACCAATGTTAAAAGCACAACACCCTGACTTTGAAATTTGGTCTTTAGGTATGCACGGTAAAAATGGGGTAACTTGTGTAGATTGCCATATGCCAAAAGTACAAGGTGCGGACGGTAAAGTTTACACCGATCACCAAATTCAAAATCCATTTGAGGCATTTGACAGCACTTGTGCAAATTGTCACGATCAAAGCAAAGAAAAATTACGCGATATTGTTACTTCACGTAAAAAAGAAGTGAAAGATGTAATGGGTCGTTTAGAAGACCAAGTTGTCAAAGCTCACTTTGAAGCAAAAGAGGCTTGGGACGCAGGTGCAACTAAAGAAGAAATGGAAGCAGCATTAATGGATATTCGTCATGCTCAATGGCGTTGGGATTACACTGCTGCAAGCCATGGTGGTCATATGCATGCGCCTGAAGTAGTACTTCGTGTATTAGCTTCTGGCTTAGATAAAGTAGCAGACGCACGTACTAAACTTGCTGTAATCTTAACTAAACGCGGTGTGAAAACTCCAGTTCAAATCCCAGATATTTCAACTGCTGATAAAGCGTGGAAAGTAATGGGTATTGATATTGAAAAAGAACGTAAAGCGAAAGAAGAATTCTTAAAAACTGTGGTACCACAATGGGAACAACAAGCTAGAGAAAAAGGCTTATTAGTTGATCCACCAGCACAAAAATAAATGAAAAATGCACCGCACTTTTTAGTGCAAACTGGAAAGTGCGGTGATTTTCAAGGTCAAATTTGAGGTAACCCAAATGAATTTAACTTCTTTAATCAACAAATCTGCAAAAGCGTTAGCGTTAAGTGCGGCATTTGTAGCATTGCCATTTTTGGCTTATGCCGATGATGCACAAAAACCTGCGGATCATGTTACTTATGAACCGCAATTAGATAACCAACGCGATCCTAATCAATATTGTGCTAAATGCCATAAATTCGACAAAATAGATAAAAACCAAACGCTAGATCGGTCTGGTGGAGAACTCCACTTTGGTAAATTCCATGGTGCACATTTAGATAAGAAAAATCCAAATAACGGTAAAGCTATTACTTGTGTAAGCTGTCACGGCAATGTTTCCGAAAATCATCGTCGCGGTGCTAAAGATGTTATGCGTTTTGAAGGAGATATTTTCGGTAATAAAAAACCGATGTATTCAGCTCAAGAACAAAACCAAGTTTGTTTTGCTTGCCATCAACCTGACAAACTTCGTGAAAAATTATGGGCTCATGATGTACACGCAATGAAATTGCCTTGCGCAAGTTGCCATACGCTTCACCCTAAAGAAGACGCAATGAAAGGTATTCAACCAAAACAACGCGTTAAACTTTGCGTAGATTGTCATGGTAAACAACAAAAACGTAAAGCTGAACAAGATAAACTAACCAAACAAAAGGATAAACAATGACAGTCTGCTCACGCCGAAACTTTGTTTCTGGCATGGGGGCAGTGATCCTTATGACGGGAACATCTTTACCTTCTTTTGCAAAAGAAGACAAGGCGGATAAACCTAAACGTTACGCAATGATACATGATGAAAATGCGTGTATCGGTTGTACAGCCTGTATGGACTCATGTCGTGATGTAAACCAAGTGCCAGAAGGCGTTTCTCGCTTAGAGATTCTACGTAGTGAACCTTATGGGGAATTTCCAAATCAAGAATACGAGTTCTTTCGTCAATCTTGCCAACATTGTACAAATGCACCTTGTGTAGCAGTTTGTCCAACTGGTGCATCTTTTATTGATAAAGAGACTGGCATTGTAGATGTACATAAAGATTTATGCGTAGGCTGCCAATACTGTATAGCAGTTTGCCCATATCGTGTACGTTTTATTCATCCAGTACATCGTACCGCAGATAAATGTAACTTCTGCCGCGATACAAATTTAGCCAATGGTAAACAACCTGCTTGCGTAGAGGCTTGCCCAACCAAAGCATTAACCTTTGGGGATATGAATGATCCAACAAGTGCAGTTTCACGTAAAGTGAAAGAAAAACCGGTTTATCGCACTAAAGTGGAATTAGGTACACAACCAAACTTATATCACATTCCATTCCAACATGGGGAGCCTAGAAGATGACGTTAGATTATCCAGTTCCATTTCATACGCCTAATCTAGTGTGGGATTATACCATTGCGATCTACTTGTTTTTATTGGGGATTTCATCTGGTGCAGTACAGTTAGCAATTGCCTATAAACGCAGTAATAAACTAGAAAATCTAAGCCAAAACTGGATTATTCGATCTGGGGTAATTTTAGGGTCTGTACCAACATTAATTGGTTTAACGCTATTAATTTTCCACTTGACTCGACCTTGGACATTCTGGAAATTGATGTTTAACTATCAATTCAACTCCGTAATGTCGATGGGGGTCATGCTATTCCAAATCTATATGTTATTTTTAGTAATTTGGGGTGTAGTGATTTTCAAAAAAGAAATCGAAGCATTAATTAATCGCTTTATGCCAAAACTGCAATTTGTGATGAAACTCATCGGTATTGCAGAACGTATTGTAAGTCCAGTCGAAGTTATTCTTTTCATATTGGCTGCTGTGCTTGGAGCATACACAGGGTTCTTACTTTCTGCATTGATTAGCTATCCAATGTTAAATAACCCAGTATTACCCGCATTATTCTTAGCCTCTGGCACATCATCTGGTATTGCTGCAACCTTCTTAATTATCTTAATTGCAGGAAAACTAAAAGGTGATTCTCACGAATCGCACTTCATCCACAAATTTGAAGTGCCAATTATGGTGACAGAACTTGGTTTGATTGTGTGTTTCTTCGTTGGCTTACATTTTGGTGGCGGACAAAAAACAGTTGCGTTACATAATGCCTTATCTGGTTTTTGGGGAGCGATATTCTGGGTTGGAGTATTGATTATTGGTATCTTGATCCCATTAATCGCCAATATGTTTGTAAATGACCGTTTAAAATACAATCGTAACTTTATTATCTTGGTGTCAATTTTTGACTTAATTGGGGTATTCTGTTTACGTTTCTTTGTTTTATATGCGGGACAACTCACTGTAGCCTAAACTGACTTTTTATAAAAAATTAATCTGCATTCTAAAAGTTTGATTAACTTTCTCACTTATTAGAGTGCAGATTTTTATATCTAAATAATCCAACTATGAAGACTAAACAGAATTTACGAAAACTTTCATTCCTGCCGTAATGCTTTATTTAAATTAAAAAGACTAAACTCAATGAATTAAAAGTTTAGTCCTTAATTTAATTATGTATTTTCTTTAATATTATTCTTTTCAACATTCACTAACAAATAGTGGTGCCTTCTTCAGTACCAGTCACTACCTGACGTAACGCTCCAGGTTTACCCATATTGAACACTCTAATCGGCATGCCATGATCGCGAGCTAAAGTAAACGCCGATAAGTCCATCACTTGTAATTCTTTATCGATCACTTCTGCATAAGTTAAATTTTTATAAAGTTTTGCATCAGGATTTTTCGCTGGATCACAATCATACACACCATCAACTTTAGTCGCTTTCAACACAACATCAGCTTCAATTTCAATACCACGCAAACAAGCGGTAGAATCAGTGGTAAAGAATGGATTTCCCGTTCCCGCAGAGAAAATGACTACGCGTTTTTCGCGTAACATTTTGATTGCTTCAGACCAGTTATAAGTATCGCAAATACCATTTAATTGGAAAGCGGACATTAATTTTGCGTTCACATCAGCACGGAATAAAGAATCACGCATTGCCAAACCATTCATCACCGTAGCAAGCATTCCCATATGATCGCCCACCACGCGATTCATCCCCGCTTTTGCTAGTTTTGCGCCACGGAATAAGTTGCCACCACCAAGAACGACACCGACTTCCACACCCATCTCCACTAATTCTTTAATTTCAACAGCCATACGATCGAGAATCGCAGGATCGATACCAAGACCATCTTCTCCTTGTAATGCTTCACCGCTTAATTTCAATAAAATACGTTTATAAATTGGTTGGCTCATTGTTTTTTCCTTCTGGCTTAAAAAAATTGGCTTATTCTATAAAATAACCGCTCAAGAGTGAAGAAGTTAAATATGGAAATTCTGAGTGAAAGGTGGATAATAGCGATATTTTCTTTTCAGGGAAGACAATGATGAACACGAAAAAAACAAGCCAAATTTTGCCCGCACTTTTTGCGGTGATTTGTGCCGCATTCGCGGGTTATTTTATTTTAATCGGTTCTGGGGTGTTTACAGAACCAACTGTAGATCTTATTCTGCTTGCGACAATAACTATTCTCTTATTAAGCAGCAGTAAAAAATCCTTCTATTTTATTTTGCTACCGCTTGCATTACTACATGCTTTTTATACGCCTACGGGGCTAAATTTTGGCCCTCCAAGCTATCAATATATCGCCTCGCTTTTCGCGACAGATATATTGGAAACGAAGGAATTTCTATTGCAAATTCCAGTGAGTAGTTACTTAATTGCTTTCGCCATTCCTATTTTGATTTTTCTTCAGTACAAAAGTGCGGTGAAATTTGGCATAAAATTTTATCGTAATAAAACATTTATTGCCTTGGCGACATTGCTTTTTGCTTACAACATGCCGCTTGCTGAACCGATTAAAGAAACGGTAAGTTCCACATTAAAAATTGTAGATGAAGTACAAAAACTAAAACAAATTTCTCAATCTGATAACTGGGGAAAATCAACATTAGAAAATTCACGCTATGATGATTATGTAATTGTACTCGGAGAAAGTGCGCGGAAAGATTACCACCATGCCTACGGCTATCCAATAGAAAACACACCCTTTATGTCTAACGCTAAAGGCACGTTGATTGATGGTTTTCGTTCAGCAGGAACAAATACCGTCGCCTCACTTCGTTTAATGCTAACCTTTCCTAACAAAGAAAAATGGGAACCCAATTACAGTTTGAGTTTAGTGGATCTCATCAAATCTGCAGGCGTAAAAACTTATTGGCTTTCTAATCAAGGGATGCTCGGCGAATTCGATACGCCCGTTTCATCCCTTGCATCAAAATCTGATGAAACCTTTTTCTTGAAAAAAAGCGGAAGCTTTAATTCGACTAACTTTAGTGACTTTGATTTATTACCCAAATTCGCCCAAGTATTAGAAAATTCTGTTCAAGGAAAACGTTTTATTGTGTTGCATATTTATGGTTCACACCCAATGGCTTGCGATCGTATCGAAGATTATCCAAAAATCTTTGATGATAAAGATCTTAATCCGAAATATGGTTATTTAAATTGCTATGTTTCATCTATTAAGAAAACTGACGAATTTTTAAAACGTGTATATGATCAGCTTGAAGAAAACGTGAAGAAAAATCACCGCACTTTTTCAATGATTTATTTCTCAGATCACGGTTTGTGCCACCAACAAGATGAAAAAAACAATATACTTTTGTTCAATCAAAACTGTTTCAGCCGAGAACATCATAATATTCCGCTATTCAAAATTTCATCAGATGATATGGAACGCAAAGAATATAAGGTGTTTAAATCAGGTTTAAACTTCTTAGAAGGAATCGCAAATTGGATAGGAATTAAAAATCCTCAATTAACGCAAACAGAAGATTTATTTTCTAACGAATCGGATAAAAATGACTTTGGATTGCAAAAACGAATTGATGAAAAATATCGTAAAGATGACGATCCTGCCATTGATATTCGTCCTAAACACTAGACTATATTGAGTACGTTTTATTTTTAGCTATAAATATCGTATAATCCGACAGATTTTATTTGTTTATTTTTTGTAAGGTATCAACGTGTCAGAACAACAACCAAGAGTGATCGAATCAAAAGAAATTATGACTTTATTGCCACATCGCTACCCATTTTTGTTAGTGGATCGCGTATTGGATTTTAAAGAAGGCGAATGGTTAAAAGCGATTAAAAATATCAGCGTGAATGAGCCTTGTTTCACAGGTCACTTCCCGGGCGAACCCATTTTACCGGGCGTTTTAATTTTAGAAGCTTTGGCACAAGCAATGGGCATTTTAGCCTTTAAAACTCTCGAATTAAAAGGCGGCGAACTATTCTACTTTGCAGGTATTGATGAAGCGCGCTTTAAACGCCCAGTATTACCGGGAGATCAAATGGAATTAAACGTTCAAGTGATTAAAGAACGCCGTGGTATTACTGCATTTACTGGCGTTGCCACCGTAAACGGCGAAATCGCTTGTGAAGCAAAACTAATGTGTGCTCGTCGTTAATTAAGGGGTAAATATGATCCACCCAAGTGCAAAAATTCATCCAACTGCCCTCGTTGAAGAAGGTGCGGTAATTGGCGAAGATGTTTTTATTGGGCCTTTCTGTATTATTGAAGGCAGTGTTGAAATCAAAGCTCGCACTGTATTGAAATCTCACGTTGTGGTACGTGGCGATACCGTGATTGGCGAAGATAATGAAATCTATCAATTCACTAGTATTGGCGAAGTAAACCAAGATTTGAAATACAAAGGCGAAGCTACAAAAACCATTATTGGTAATAGCAATAAAATTCGTGAACACGTGACAATCCATCGTGGCACGATTCAAGGCTGTGGCGTAACCGCTATTGGCAATAACAATTTATTAATGATTAATGTTCACGTTGCACACGATTGCCAAATTAAAAATAACTGTATTCTGGCAAACAATGCAACGCTTGCAGGTCACGTAGAATTAGATGATTTCGTGATTGTTGGCGGTATGTCAGCAATTCATCAATTTGTGATTGTTGGCGCACACGTTATGTTAGGCGGTGGTTCTATGGTAAGCCAAGATGTACCACCTTATGTTATGGCGCAAGGCAACCACGCCCGCCCATTTGGCGTAAACTTAGAGGGTTTGAAACGTCGTGGTTTTGATAAACCAACTATGCACGCAATCCGTAACATTTATAAAATGATCTATCGTAGCGGTAAAACACTTGAAGAAGTGTTACCAGAAATTGAGCAAATTGCGGAAACCGATTCAGCGATCAGTTTTTTTGTTGAATTTTTCAAACGTTCAACTCGCGGGATTATTCGTTAATAAAACTTCTCCATTTTCAACCGCACTTTACACACCAAAGTGCGGTTATTTTTTAGGATAAATTTGATGAACAAAACAAATCCAACCATTGCTCTTGTTGCAGGAGAAGTGTCTGGCGATATTCTCGGGGCGGGATTAATACGCCAGCTCAAAGCACATTATCCTAATGCGCGCTTTATTGGCATTGCAGGCCCAAGAATGTTGGCTGAAGGCTGTGAAACGCTTGTTGATATGGAAGAGCTTTCAGTCATGGGCTTGGCTGAAATATTAAAACATCTTCCTCGTCTGTTGAAAATTCGTAAAAATGTCATTCAAACTATGTTGCAAGAAAAACCTGATGTTTACATCGGCATTGATGCACCTGATTTTAATTTGGATGTAGAACTTAAACTAAAAGCGAACGGAATTAAAACTATTCATTACGTGAGCCCCTCTGTATGGGCTTGGCGTCAAAATCGCATCCATAAAATTGCCAAAGCGACCCATCAAGTTCTAGCCTTTTTGCCTTTTGAGAAAGCCTTTTACGATAAATTTAATGTGCCTTGCCGTTTTATTGGGCACACAATGGCAGATGCTATTCCGCTCAAACCAAACCGTGCCGAAGCCTGCCAAACGTTACAGATTGATCCCGCACAACGCTATTTAGCAATCTTAGTTGGAAGCCGTGGTTCAGAAGTGGAATTTCTAGCTGAGCCTTTCTTAAAAACCGCTTTATTATTAAAAGAACAATTCCCAGATTTACAATTCCTCGTGCCTTTAGTGAACGAAAAACGACGAATTCAATTTGAAGCCATTAAAGCTAAAATTGCGCCAAATCTAGACCTGCATTTAATTGATGGCAATGCACGACAAGCAATGATCGCCGCTGATGCAACATTGCTTGCTTCAGGAACAGCAGCACTTGAAGCCATGCTTTGTAAATCACCCATGGTGGTTGGCTATCGAATGAAACCACTGACCTATTTCTTAGCAAAACGTTTAGTGAAAACCGATTATATTTCTTTACCAAACTTGCTTGCGAATGAAATGCTTGTTCCTGAAATGATTCAAGAAGAATGCACGCCAGAATTGCTTGCTGAAAAACTATCTGCTTATCTTTCAGATGATGAAAGTGCGGTAAAAAATCGCCATGTTTTAATTCAGCACTTCACGGATTTACACCAAAAAATTCAATGCAATGCCGATAAGCAAGCGGCTCAAGCAGTCATTGATTTATTAGAAGGAACAGAAAATGTTTGAATATCCACAAGGCTATGAATTGATCGCTGGCGTTGATGAAGTTGGGCGAGGCCCTCTCGTTGGGGCTGTTGTAACAGCAGCTGTCATTTTAGATCCGAATAACCCAATTGAAGGCCTCGCTGATTCTAAAAAACTTTCTGAGAAAAAACGTTTAGCCCTTGCTGAAGAAATCAAAAAAAAAGCCCTTGCTTGGGCATTAGGTCGAGCTGAAGCTAACGAAATTGACGAAATCAATATCCTGCAAGCCTCCTTGCTGGCAATGACTCGAGCGGTAAAATCTTTAAAAATTCAACCGCACTTTGTGTTGGTTGATGGCAATAAGATCCCAAAAGATTTAGATATTCCAGCGCAAGCCGTCGTAAAAGGCGATAGCCTTGTGGCAGAAATCAGTGCAGCTTCTATTTTGGCGAAAGTAGCACGAGACCAAGAAATGGAAGAATTAGACAAGCAATATCCAGAATACGCTTTTGCCCAGCATAAAGGCTATCCGACCAAATTACATTTGGAAAAATTAGCTGAACTTGGCGCGTTACCACAACATCGTCGTAGCTTTGCCCCAGTGAAAAAAGCACTAGAACAGTTTTAAAATGCTAATTTGGTTTAACAAAGGCAGTGTTTTAATACTGTTTTAATACTGTTTTAATACTGTTTTAATACTGTTTTAATGCTTTCACTAAAATTTGATGCACATAAACAAAATTTTTTGACTTCTGTGCGTTAAAGAAAACAGGTTAAGAGAGTAATTAAACCTGTACGGTCGATAAATATACCTAAACACTCTGCTATTCCTTTGTAATAGCACATTAAAATAACTTATGAGGATTGATAACGATGAAGACAGACATTCAAACCGAATTAACCCAAGCCCTGCGATCACACGAAAAAGTATGGGCAAACGAAGAAAAAACCATTTTAGCCAAAAACATTCTATTGGATTTGGTGGAAAAAACCGACCCGACCATTATCGGTTTGTTATTGAGTAATGATAATTTAAAACGCCATTTCTTTGTGGAAGTGAATGGTGTTTTGGTGTTTAAATTGCAGGATTTTCGTTTTTTCTTGGACAAACACCGCATCAATAATTCCTACACAAAATACGCCAATCGCATTGGCTTGACGGACGGCAACCGCTTTTTGAAAGACAGTTCGGATATTGTGTTGGATTTTCCGTTTAAAGATTGTGTATTAAATGGCGGACAAAGCACCGAAGAAGGCGAAGAGATTTATTTTAAACGTAATAATGACCAGTCAGATAGTCAGTTATACACTAAATTAACCCGAAAAAGACAAGAAATCTTTTTTAATCAAACCCTTGCTTTTGATGAAATTGACCGACTTTTTGACGCAAAAGCATTCTCAAAATTCTCTCGCCACACCGCAGATGGCAAACAACCCGTTGGCGAAATCAAACGCCATTTTGACGGCACGCCAGCTGAAAATCTCATTATCAAAGGCAATAATCTGATTGCCCTGCATTCGCTTGCCAAGCAGTTTAAAGGCAAAATCAAGCTGATTTATATTGATCCGCCATATAACACGGGCAATGACGGTTTCAAATACAGCGATAAATTTAATCATTCCACTTGGCTGACTTTTATGAAAAATCGCCTCGAAGTAGCGCGTGAGCTTTTGAGTGATGATGGCGTTATATTCGTGCAATGCGACGACAACGAACAAGCATATCTTAAAGTGCTTATGGATGAGATTTTTGGTAGAGAAAATTTTATTTGTTGCATTACTTGCAAAGTAAAAAGCGCCGGCGGACTTACAACCGATACGGAAATGTTTTTTGATTGTGCCGAGTATTTAATTGTTTATTCTAAGAGTATAGATAGTTTGCAATATAATTCAATTAAAATTCAAACAGAAGTTATAAACGCAAGCTCCAAGACGGTAAAACAATATAAAAATATCATTAATAATATTGACTTTAGTAAAAAAGAGTTTATTGCACAAAAAGATGAAATTAAGTACTACAAAATTCCAAAAGGCAGTTTCAATATCGAAACTTTGCCTATTAAGCAAATGACTGAGAAAGATTTTTTCGAGAAAAGAGATGAAATTTTTAGATTAACTGCATTAAGCGGAGGAATTGGCAAAAAAATAAAGGCGCACATTGAGGATTTTACTAATAATGATGATTTGTTTATGTTTGAATATATTCCTAGCAAAGGAAAAGATAAAGGAAAAATGTCTCAGTATTTTTTATTTAAAAGCCAGACGGTTACTATGCTAAACAAATTAGTAGATGTGGATTTTAATAAGCAAAGAATTATAAAATTAGAGCCTATAAGCAACATAATATCGGATGATTTGTGGCAAGGTATTTCAAAAGAAGGGCAGATACAATTTAAAAACGCCAAAAAACCAGAAACTCTACTTCAACGAATAATAGAAATTTCAACCAACGAAAACGACATAGTCCTTGACTTCTTTGCTGGAAGCGGAACAACTGCGGCGGTTGCGATGAAAATGAATAGACAATTTATTACTATCGAACAGATGGATTATATTGAAACGATAACAAAAGAGAGGCTTAAAAAGGTGATTGAGGGCGAACAAGGCGGCGTAAGCAGGGCTTTGGGTTGGCAAGGCGGTGGTGAGTTTGTCTATGCCGAGCTTGCTCCATTTAACGAAACTGCAAAACAACAAATTTTGGCTTGTGAAAATTCAGACGACATCAAAACGCTGTTTAATGAATTATGCGAACGCTATTTCCTAAAATACAACGTCAGCGTGGATGAATTTAGTCAAATTATTGAAGAACCTGAATTTCAATCTTTGCCATTAGACGAACAAAAACAAATGATGCTTGAAATGTTAGATTTAAATCAAATGTATGTTTCATTATCCGAAATGGACGATGAACAATTTGCAGGCTGCCTGAACGATGACGATAAAGCGTTAAGCCGTGCGTTCTGTCAATCAGTAAAAAATCAAGCGGAGAAAAAAGATGGCGAATGATAAAACGTTGTTTGAAGTAATTGAAAACCGCAAAGCTGTGTATTTGGAAGACGGAGATGATGAAAAATACAGGCTGCCTGAATTTGTAGAACGCAATTTAAAATATCCGTTTTTTGAATGGCAAAAATCGGCTTTAGAAAACTTTGTGATTTTTGACCGCACTTCAAAATTAAAGGATTTTCCCGATATCAAAAACCGCCCTACCCATTTGCTATTTAATATGGCAACAGGTGCAGGCAAAACGATGATGATGGCGGCGTTGATTTTGTACTATTTTGAAAAGGGGTATCGGCATTTTCTGTTTTTTGTGAATCAAAACAATATCGTGGATAAAACGGAAAATAATTTTATTGACCCAACGCACGCAAAATTTTTATTTACCGAGAAGATTTTGCAGGGCGATACGGTAATTCCTATTCGCAAAGTGGAAACGTTTAGCCAATATTCAGACGGCATTGAAATTAAATTTACCAGCATTCAAAAACTGTATAACGATATTCACATCCAACGAGAAAACCAAACCACATGGGCGGATTTGCACAAATTGAATCTTGTGATGCTGGGCGATGAAGCACATCATTTAAACGCGCAAACCAAAGGCAAAAAACAAGGCGAATTAGAGTTAGAAAAGGAAATGAACGACCGTACCAGCCATGCCGAAATTGAACGAAAAGGCTGGGAGCATATGGTTTTGGAATTATTACTCAATAAAAAGGGTAATCCTAGCCAAAATGTGCTGTTGGAATTTACTGCCACGCTGCCTGAAAATGCTGACGTGCAACAAAAATACGCTGATAAAATCATCACAAAATTTGGCTTAAAAGAATTTTTGCAAAAAGGTTATACCAAAGAAATCAATTTGGTATCCAGTACGCTGGGTAAGAAAGAACGAGTATTGCACGCTTTATTGTTTGCTTGGTATCGCCATCAAATTGCGTTGAAATATGGCATTGCCAATTTCAAGCCTGTGATGTTATTTAGAAGTAAGACGATTGATGAATCAAAAGCGGATTATTTGGCATTTTTAAATTGGGTAGAAAATGTGCAAGCGGATGATTTTTCGTTTTTAACGACATTTTCAACAAGCCTGAACGATAGCGATAACGCCAACGAACAAGGCAAAACCCGCACCGAACAAGCCCTAAAATTTATGCAGGAAAATGGCTTTGAGTTTGTGCATTTGGCAAATTGGGTAAAACAAAATTATCAAAAACACAATGTGATTATTACCAACTCCGAGACCAACAAAACCAAAAAAGAAAAAACCGACAGCGAAACGGAAAAATTGCTAAACAATTTGGAAGCGGCTGATAATCCGATCCGCGCTATTTTTACGGTGGACAGATTAACCGAAGGTTGGGACGTTCTGAATTTGTTTGATATTGTGCGTTTATATGAAGGGCAAAACGGCGGCGGTTCAAATAAAAAATCGGGCAAAACGGCTGCCGCCACCGTATCAGAAAAGCAGTTAATTGGTCGTGGCGTGCGTTATTTTCCATTTGCGTTTGAAGATAAACAGCCGAATAAACGCAAATTTGACAACGATATGCAACACGAATTGCGTATTTTGGAAGAATTGTTTTATTACACGCACGATGAGCAATCCCGATATATTACAGAACTAAAAAACGAGTTGCGAAAAGACGGTTATTTGCCTGAAAAAGACGATGATAAGGTATTGGCAACATTTAAACTCAAATCTGAATTTGCTGATAATAAGGATTTTAGAGAGTTGTTAATTTGGGCGAATAAAAAAATCCCCAATCCCAATGCCAAAACCAATAATGCAGACAGCCTAAAAGCCAAACCGCAAACGCTTTCGTTCCAAGTTCACGGCAATCAATTGTTGCAGGAAACGCAATTTACAGCCGATGAAAATGATGAAATAGCCCGACAAATCGGCACACAAAATAATTTTCCTCGAACCATAAAAATGAGTGAAATAGAGCGACACATTTTTAATAAAGCCTTGCATATCAAAGGAAAAAATAGTCAATCTTTATTTCATTTCGATCGCTTGCAAAGCAAACTCGACATTCAAAATCGCAATGAATTGCAAAATAACTTGTTAAAAGATTGGCAAATTGAATTTTTGGGATTAGGGCAAGATAAACAGATTAGCCCAGATGACAAACTTGCAGGCTGCCTGAAAATCTTGGAAAAGGTTGAAAAACATCTCAATGAAAGTGATATGCCATTTATCGGTACAAAAGAATTTACACCTAAAAAATTGTGGGAAATTTTTGGCACACCAAAACAAAAATGGGTCAAAAAAGATGATGTAAAAACTGCTATTGCCACGCAAAATGATTGGTATGTGATGGATAATTTTGCTGGAACGAGTTTGGAAGAAGCGTTAATTCAATTTATTTCAGAGCGTTTGGGCAATTTGAAATCTCAATATGACGTTCATTTAATCCGCAATGAAGAAGTGTTTAAATTGAATAACTTTTCCGATGGTGAAGGATTTATGCCGGACTTTATTTTATTGCTGAAAAATAAACAAAAATCTTCTTCCAATGGTGTGGATGACTTTTTGCATTACCAAATTTTCATTGAACCGAAAGGCGGGCATTTAGTGGAAAATGATGAGTGGAAAAACGCTTTTTTAGAGGCAATCACAGTGGAATATGGGAAGAATAAGATTCTGCAAAAAGATACACCGCATTATCGTTTGATTGGTTTGCCGTTTTTTACTGACAATGAGAAAAATCCAAAAGAATATGAACAATTTACGAAGTCATTCCCTTTAGGTCCAGCATCGCTTGAAAAATAGAGTGGTGTATTATTAAAACACTGCCTTAACAAAATAAGGGAGCATTAAAAAAATGCTCCCTTTCTCTTAATCAACTTAACTTTATGGAATGATGAGTAATTAAGCTTTCTGTACGCTATATGCTTCTAATGCACGTAAAGAATAAGTATAAGCTGCACCTGCATTTAATGCGATAGCTGTTGCTAATGCAGCAGCAACTTCAGCTTCGCTTGCACCAGCTTTTACCGCTTCTTCTGCGTGTACGCTAATACAGCTTTCACAACGCGTTGTTACAGCAACGGCTAATGCGATAAGTTCACGAGTTTTAGCGTCAAGCACATTGCCCTCTGCTGCTGCCGCGCCTAATGCTTGGTAAGCTTGTAACATTTTAGGGTGTTGTTTACCCAATTCACCAAATGATTTTTTAACGTGAGATGTGTGTTCTTTCCAATCTGTAAACATAATGTTCTCCTAAATATATTGAATTAATAACCAACTGGTGTGGCAAATTATAGGCGGATTAGATTATGATACTTGCTTATTTATCTCAATTTTTATCGCTAACATCTCATTATGGACTATTTAGATAAACTTACCCATTTAGCACAAGTGCGTGGAGAAATTAATATTCGCTGTGAATTTCAAGGCGAATGGCAAATATCTCATCAAGAAAAGGATGCAGGAAAAGGCATATTCCATCTTATTGAACAAGGCGAGTGCTGGCTTACACTAAATGAAA
Organism: Haemophilus influenzae; assembly: GCF_019703545.1. Lineage (NCBI taxonomy): Bacteria > Pseudomonadati > Pseudomonadota > Gammaproteobacteria > Pasteurellales > Pasteurellaceae > Haemophilus > Haemophilus influenzae. Next base: position 1,850,802 of record NZ_AP018771.1, read on the forward strand.
AACAATTTCATTTAAAAGAGGGGGATGTTTTTTTTCTTCCTCAAAATCAACCGCACTCTATGCATTATTCAGCAAATAAAAGAGCGGATATTCCTACAAAAAAAAGTCATCAAGGATTATTTGAGTTACATCAGATTGGACGAGGTACACCAGATTTAAAAATGTTCTGCGGTAATTTTTATTATCAACAAGATGCGCTTCTTACAGCATCAATGCCTGAATATTTACATATAAATTTATGCGACACGCCAATTCATCCTTTAGTACAGCTTTTTTTACAAGAAGCGCAAAAAAATGATGCGGGTACGAAATCCGTCGTTGATGCACTTTCAAATGTACTTTTAATTTATATTTTACGCCACGCTATTCAACAAAATTTAATTGAACAAGGCATCTTATTTGCCTTGCAAGATAAGCGATTAAATACTGCACTGATCGCAATATTACAACAACCTCAAAATAATTGGCATATTGAACAATTAGCTGAACTTGCAACAATGTCTCGTGCAAACTTTATTCGTATCTTTCAACAACATATTGGTATGTCGCCAGGACGTTTTCTCACGAAAGTGCGGTTACAATCTGCGGCGTTTTTATTAAAACAATCACAACAATCTGTGCTTGCCATTGCTTTAGAAGTGGGGTATCAATCAGAAGCGCATTTTTGTAAAGTTTTTAAAAATTACTACCAACTTTCTCCAAGCCAATACAGAAAATCTGTCAGCCTATAAATTGATTTGTTTTTGTGCTATAATAATATGCACTTCTAAAAGGCAACCTGCGTTGCCTTTTCTTTTTAAGGAAAAGATATGTTTAACAAAATTTTTTCGTGGTTTGAAAATCGTTTAAATCCCTATCCAGAAAGCAATCCAACAACACCTAAAAAAGGTTTGTTCCGTTTTATTTGGTCTAGTATTACAGGAATGAAAGGCTGGATTTTTTTGCTCGCAATTTTAACCGTAGGTACAGGTGTAATGGAAGCTGTATTATTCCAATTTATGGGAACGCTTGTAGATTGGTTAGGCACATTTACACCTGAAAGATTATGGCAAGAAAAAAGTCATTTATTAATTGGAATGGCTGCTCTATTACTTATTAGTATTGTGTGGGGATTTTTAGCTTCGGCCGTGCATTTACAAACCTTACAAGGCGTATTTCCAATGCGATTACGTTGGAATTTCCATCGTTTAATGCTTGGACAAAGTTTAAGTTTTTATCAAGACGAATTTGCAGGTAGAGTATCCGCAAAAGTAATGCAAACCGCCCTTGCAGTACGTGACACAGTACTTACACTTGCAGATATGTTCGTTTATGTATTGGTATATTTTATTACCTCTGGCGTAGTGCTAGTGGCATTAGATTCTTGGTTCTTATTACCATTTATTACTTGGATTATACTCTTCGGTTTGATCCTACGAACCCTAATTCCTAAACTATCAAAAACCGCACAACGACAAGCTGATGCTCGTTCTTTAATGACAGGACGCATTACAGATGCTTATTCTAATATTGCTACAGTAAAATTATTTTCTCACGGCTCACGCGAAGCTACTTATGCCAAGCGTTCTATGCAAGATTTTATGGTAACAGTACACGCCCAAATGCGCTTAGCAACATCACTAGATACACTCACTTACGCTACAAATATTCTACTTACGTTAAGTACTGCAATACTTGGTATTATTTTATGGAAAAATGGTCAAGTTGGCGTGGGTGCAATAGCAACGGCAACGGCAATGGCATTACGCGCAAATGGGCTTTCTCGCTGGATTATGTGGGAATCTGCCCGTTTGTTTGAGAATATCGGAACCGTAAACGACGGAATGAATACTTTAACCAAACCTCACACCATTGTGGATAAACCACAAGCGTCACCGTTACAAGTGAAACAAGGGGAAATTAAGTTTAACGATATTACCTTTGCTTACGATCCGACAAAACCATTACTCAATCATTTCAATCTCACTATCAAACCAGGGGAAAAGGTTGGGTTAATCGGTCGTTCTGGTGCAGGAAAATCTACGATTGTGAACTTATTGCTTCGCTTTTATGAAGCACAACAAGGCGAAATTACCATTGATGGACAAAATGTACTCAATGTGCAACAAGAAAGCTTACGTCGCCAAATCGGTTTAGTCACTCAAGACACTTCGTTGCTACATCGTTCTGTACGTGACAATATTATTTATGGTCGCCCAAATGCTACTGATGAAGAAATGGTTTTAGCTGCTGAACGAGCGGAAGCCGCTGATTTCATCCCATTTCTCAGTGATTCTCAAGGTAGAAAAGGCTATGATGCCCATGTGGGAGAACGCGGGGTAAAACTTTCTGGTGGTCAGCGTCAGAGAATTGCCATTGCTCGTGTAATGTTAAAAGACGCACCAATTCTATTGTTAGATGAAGCCACAAGTGCATTGGATTCAGAAGTGGAAGTGGCAATACAAGAAAGTCTCGATAAGATGATGGAAAATAAAACTGTGATTGCCATTGCCCATCGTTTATCCACCATCGCAGCGATGGATCGCCTGATTGTGCTTGATAAAGGACAAATTGTCGAACAAGGTACGCACGCCGAATTACTAGAGCTCAATGGTCTGTACGCTAAACTTTGGAATCATCAAAGTGGCGGATTTTTAAGCGAAAGTGCTGAATAATATTGCGTTTATCATATTTAATTAATTGTACTGTAATCAAACTAATTAAAAAATTAGTCTAATTTAATAGCTAAAGAAAAGTGCGGTGAATTTTTACCGCACTTTTTTGCTAGATATTTAGCGTTTAATTCACGACTTCAGCAGTATATTTCAGCTTGTGAATTGCATCGAATAATTGTTGGTTTGTGACTTTTGGATCTTCCACAACCGTCACTAAACCATCTTTAATAGATGCTTTTGTTGAAATAACGCCATTGATATTACGCAGTTCTTTATTGACTAAGTAAGCACAAAGCTGGCAATTCATTTCCTTTACTTTTAGCACAATTTGTTTGGTTTCATTCGCATGAGCGAAAGAAATTGCAAACAGCGAAAGCAAAAGTGCGGTACATAATTTCTTCATTTTTATTCCTAATTAGCTAATTCTAAAATCCAAGGTAAAATTGTTGGATAGGTTAAGAAAAAAATCATCACGATAAATACAATCCAATATAAAACGATAAGTTTTTTACGGGAAATATATTTGCTACAAATGATTTTTTTGGAAAACATCAACAGCCAAAATCCATAGGCAAAGGCACATAATGAAATGATAAGCATAGGAATGCGCAAATAATCATATTCGCCTAAGCCAATCAACCAAGTGGACGACACACCAAATACTAAATAAATTAATGGTGCGATGCAGCACAAGGTTGATGCCACCGCAGCACTTAGTGCGGTGGCTATGGCAGCCCAAAAGGATTTATTAGAGTTTTTTAGAGACGTAGTCATATTTAAATTCTTTTGGGTCAAAGGAATTTAACGGATCTCCACCTACTTCTGCATATGGATAGCCGAAGTTATTGATTGGAGCCAGTTCTGGTTGTGGATATAAATCGAAGTCACGGGCATGATTAAATCCCACCCAGTTTGCTTCCCAGTTACCAAACAAATATTTTGCTACGGCTTGTGTATCTTTATCTTCAACAGATTTTTTCTCTGCTAAACGCATTTTGGCAACGTCTGCGGAATCAACTGGTACCCATCCAAATCCTGCAAGGTAGAATTCAGCGCGGCAGTGCTGACCGCCACTTACGTTTGCGATGCCTTGTTCATTTGCACTACCGAAGGCACCTTTTGAATATTTGCCCATTTTCTCTGCCGCACCTAAGCGAATACCAAAAATTTCACGAGCAGGGATGCCTGCAGCACGAGCAAGTGCCACAAATACAGAGTTAATATCGGTACATTTACCTTTTAACACGCCAGTGGTAAGAATTTTTTCTACATCGCCGTCGCCACAACCTAATACAGAATTATCACGTTCCATATTTTTTACGATCCAACGGTGAATAAGTTCTGCTTTTTTCAATGGATTAGTTTCTTTACCTACGATTTTGTCAGCAAATTCTTTCACAATGCCATCAGTTTTAATATGTGGAGTAGCTTTTAAGTATTCTTGTACATCCACGGAATACTGAATATCTTTTGGCGGAGTATAATTCTCTAAAGCACCTTTCACCATCGGTTCACGGTCTTTTGTTTCAATGACCATCGTGACTTTTAAATCACGTTTTTGTGCATCTTTATCCCAAGTGGCAAATAAGGTTTTCGCTCCGTATTTATTGTTTTCTGTTACATAGGCATTCATGTAATTACCTTCAAAGTGAATCGATTTCACTTGTTGGTATTCCCCATTAAATGGTAATGGAACCCATAAATTGGTTTGTCCTTGCGAGCCTTTTGGCACAACTAAATCATAGGTTTGCGTGAATTCGTAAAGATGGGCGTCTGTATTGTAGTTTGGAATATTAGTGTTTGCATGAGCTAACGAGCCACATGCAGAAAGCACCGCAACTGCGATAAGTTTCTTCATGAAGAGATCCTCTAGTTAATAATAGTTAAACTTAACATATTAGATAAACTAATACGCCACTATGCTAACGGGTTTTTAAATCCATAGTCAATTTGTTATTCCAAAATTTATTAAAACATCAATCTACTAAAATACCCTATAAATAATATACCTATTAATGATTAATTGATTTGGCTCAAGTAAAACTTCTATACAAAGATTATAATTAACTCGTTTTAGTTATTTTTCAATCTGACTGTGGGGGAACGATATAATGAGTAACTTTAATCAAATAAGTCGCCGAGATTTTGTCAAGGCGTCATCTGCGGGAGCTGCACTGGCAGTTTCAAATCTTACTTTACCTTTCAATGTAATGGCTAAAGAGACACAACGCCTCAATGAAAATAATCAAGAACGTATTGTTTGGAGTGCTTGTACAGTAAACTGTGGTAGCCGTTGTCCATTACGAATGCACGTAAAAGATAACCGAATCACTTATGTGGAAACCGATAATACGGGGACAGAAACATATAATCTTGATCATCAGGTTCGTGCTTGTCTACGTGGACGTTCTATGCGTCGTCGAGTATATAACCCAGACCGTTTAAAATATCCAATGAAACGTATAGGTAAACGCGGAGAAGGCAAATTCAAACGAATCAGTTGGGATGAGGCTTTAACTGAAATTGCAGACGCATTGAAACGCAATATCAAAAAATATGGCAATGAATCAATTTATTTAAACTATGGTACGGGAACACTCGGTGGCACAATGGCTAAATCTTGGCCACCTGCATCCACTATGATCGCTCGTTTTATGAATTGTATTGGTGGATATTTAAACCATTATGGTGATTACAGCACCGCACAAATTGCTGTCGGTTTAGATTATACCTATGGTGGTGGTTGGGCATTGGGAAATGGAATGGCTGACATTGAAAACACCAAATTAATAGTGTTATTCGGTAATAATCCTGCAGAAACTCGTATGAGTGGAGGTGGTTTAACTTATTGTATTGAACAAGCCAAAGCTCGTTCCAATGCCAAAATGATTATTATCGATCCTCGTTATAATGATACTGGTGCAGGGCGTGAAGATGAGTGGATCCCAATTCGTCCAGGCACTGATGCAGCCCTCGTTTCTGCCCTTGCTTATGTAATGATTCAAGAAAATCTCGTGGATCAACCTTTCTTAGATAAATATTGTGTTGGTTATGATGAAAAAACATTACCTGCGGATGCCCCTAAAAATGGTCATTATAAAGCCTATATTTTAGGTTATGGTGATGATGGTATCGCTAAAACCCCTGAATGGGCGGCTAAAATCACTGGTATTCCAGCGGAGAGAATTATTAAACTCGCACGTGAAATTGGCAGTACAAAACCCGCCTTTATTTCCCAAGGTTGGGGGCCTCAACGTCGTAGTAATGGAGAATTAATCTCTCGTGCCATTGCAATGTTACCAATCTTAACGGGTAATGTTGGAATTCACGGTGGTAACACTGGTGCTCGTGAAAGTGCGTACAGCATTCCATTTGTGCGGATGCCAACGCTGAAAAATCCCGTGAAAGCAAGCATTCCAATGTTTTTATGGACAGATGCAATTATTCGCGGCACAGAAATGACCGCACTTACAGATGGTATTCGTGGTGTTGATAAATTATCTTCCCCCATTAAAGTAATTTGGAATTACGCAAGTAACTGTTTGATTAATCAGCATGCACAAATCAATCGTACCCACGATATTTTACAAGATGATACCCAATGTGAAATGATCATTACTATTGATAATCATATGACATCTACTGCCAAATACAGTGATATTTTATTACCAGATTGTACAACTTCAGAACAAATGGATTTCGCTTTAGATGCCTTTGTATCCAATATGGCCTATGTCATTTTTGCAGATCAAGTGATCAAACCATCTTTTGAATGCAGACCTATTTACGATATGTTGAGTGATTTAGCTGAGAAAATGGGCGTAAAAGAAAAATTTACTGAAGGAAGAACACAAGAGGAATGGTTACGCCATATTTATGAGCAATCTCGAGAAAAATTACCTGAATTACCTACTTTTGAAGAATTTAGACAACAAGGTATTTTTAAAAAGGTTGATCCTAATGGCTTTAAAGTTGCATACAAAGATTTCCGTGATAATCCAGAAGCCCATCCACTTAAAACGCCATCTGGCAAAATTGAAATTTATTCTTCTCGTCTAGCTGAAATAGCAAAAACTTGGAAATTAGCAGAAGATGAAGTAATTCATCCTTTACCAATTCACGCCCAAAGTTTTGAGCATTACGGTGATCCATTAATGGAAAAATATCCGTTACAACTAAGTGGTTTTCACTACAAAGCAAGAACCCATTCAACTTATGGCAATGTGGATGTATTAAAAGCAGCTAATCCACAAGAAGTTTGGATGAATCCTATTGATGCAGAACCTCGTAATATTAAAAATGGCGATATGATTCGTATCTTTAATGATCGAGGCGAAGTACGTATTAATGTAAAAATTACCCCCCGTATTATTCCAGGGGTTGTGGCATTAAGCGAGGGGGCTTGGTATGCACCAGATAAAGATCGTATCGATCATTCAGGTTGCATTAATGTACTTACGACACAACGCCCATCACCGCTTGCGAAAGGTAATCCGCAACATTCTAATTTAGTTCAAGTGGAACGTTTGTAGGGGGATAATTATGGAACAATATGGTTTTTATTTTGATTCTGAACGCTGCACAGGCTGTAAAACTTGTGAATTAGCCTGTAAGGATTACAAAGATCTTGGCACAGAAGTCAATTTTCGTCGTATTTATGAATATACAGGTGGTCAGTGGAATCAACAAGCAGATGGATGCTGGCATCAAAATATATTTGCTTATTATATGTCTATTTCTTGTAATCATTGTGCAGATCCTGCTTGTACAAAAGTTTGCCCAACTGGTGCAATGCACAAAAATGCAGATGGTTTCGTGATCGTCAATGAAGAAATCTGTATCGGTTGTCGTTATTGCCATATGGCATGTCCTTATGATGCACCGCAATATGATGCACAAAAAGGTCATATGACAAAATGTGATGGATGTTATTCTCGTATAAAATCAGGTCAAAAACCGATTTGTGTTGATGCCTGCCCACTACGCGCATTGGATTTCGCTCCTATTGATGAACTTCGAGCAAAATACGGCACTCAAGCCTCCATCGCACCACTACCACCGGCTGATATCACTCAACCAAATTTAGTGGTAAAACCCAATAAATACGCTCGTTTAAGTGGCGATACAAGTGGGTTCTTAGGAAACCCAAGAGAGGTGTAAGATGAATACAGGATTATATGAACTGCCATTAGTATTTTTTACAGTTTTGGCACAAAGTGCGGTCGGTGCTTGGCTTGTTTTCACATTTGTACTATTAAATGAGAAAAATACAAAAAGTCGCACTTATATTCATAAAGTAATGTTTGTGATTTTGGCTTTGCTAGGTATTGGATTTATTGCTTCTATTATGCATCTTGGCTTACCTATACGTGCATTTAATTCACTTAATCGAGTCGGCTCATCAATGATGAGTAATGAAATTGCCGCTGGTGCAATATTTTTCACATTAGCAGGTTTCTACTGGCTGATTGCAATTTTAGGTAAAATGCCAGTTTCACTTGGAAATGTATGGCGAATTGTGACCGCCCTTATCGGCATACTATTTATGTATGTAATGAATCAGGTTTACCATATTACAAGCATACCAACTTGGAATAATGCATTAACCTCCTGGTCATTCTACCTTACCGTTGTATTAGGTGGATTAACATTGAGCTATGCGTTATTAATCCCTAATAAACAACGTGAATATCAGCTTCAGCATCTGCCAAGTTTATTCGCCATTGGGGTATCATTGGTCGCAATAGTAGCCATATATCAAGGCTTCAATTTACACAATATTCACAGTGCTATTCAAAATGCCGCTGACCTCGTACCAAATTATGCCATAATGACCGTAACTCGCTTATGTTTACTTTCCATTGTAGCTTTCCTCTTATTCCGAGTGAAAAACATAGGACTATTAGGTATTTCCGTTCTATTAACGTTAGTAGCTGAAGGCATCGGTCGCGTATTATTTTATGGATTACATATGACTTACGGCATGGCGATTGGTGGTTAAATTATGTTGAGGCGTATAGCATACGCCTCAATTTTTAGAAACGTTAATTAGTAATATTTAACCAACCCTCATATCCCCATTCACTAATGACAAATTGTTTTCGGAGATACTATGCAAAATACTCTTCAACAAATTTCTATTTATGGGCGTTTACTCGGTGCAGTATTTTACTATGAGCCTAATGATGCACGACTTACTGATATTTTGACATTCTTTCGCCAACCAAATTGGATGCAAGAATGGGAAATTTCATTTGATGTAAAAACACATAAAAAAATTACCGCACTTATTGAAAAAGGGCTGCAACAAAATATCACTGAACAATATCAGTATTTATTTATTGGTCCAAATGAATTACCTACGCCACCTTGGGGATCTGTATATCTTGATCCTGAATGTGTTATTTTTGGTAATTCTCTCTTAGCATTACGCGATTTCTTACAACAACATCAAATCGCATTTCAAACACAACAAGATGAACCAGAAGATCATATTGGCTTAATGCTAATGCTTGCTGCATATTTAGCAGAAAATCGACCGCACTTATTAATCGAATTTTTACGTGAACACTTCTTAACTTGGGCGTATCATTTCCTTGAACAACTAAGCAAAATAGAAAATTCTGATTTTTATCAAGCTCTTGCATTACTTACCATAAAAACTTTACAACAATGGCAAGTAGATTTACATATTAATGTACCAACAGTAAGATTTTATCGATAATGAAAAACGAAGCCTATTATCAGGCTTATTTAAGCCACCATCACATTTCTCGTAGAGGACTATTGCGTCATGTATTTCCAGCTACAAAATCAACAATAGAAAAAACGCAGTCTCGTCCTCCCTTTTCAGCACGAGAAGATTTATTTTCCGCCGTCTGCAATGGTTGTGGGGAATGCGCTTCAGCTTGCCCTAATGGTTTAATTCAACTAAAACAGCAACAAGCCACCCTTGAAATTGACTACGCACCTTGTGATTTGTGTGGTAAATGCGCAGAAGTTTGTCCGACAAATGCACTACATCCTAATTTTCCAGCAGATACATTACTTCGTCCACAATTTTCCTCAGCCTGTTTAATCCTACAAAATCAAACCTGTCCAGACTGCCAAACCGCTTGCCCACAACAAGCAATCTCCAGCACTTTAGAGATTGATAATGAACGTTGCAATGGGTGCGGAGAATGTAAAATTACCTGTTTTGTCGCAGCCATTACACTTAAATAAAAAACCTTAATTTTCCACCGCACTTTCCTTCTAACATTTGACCCCCCTAGCCCTTACACCTATTATTCCGTAGTTATTTATTTAAGATTTACAGAACAAAATAATTATAGTGAATAAAACCGCTCAACTTAAACAAGCTCTAGAAAATCGCATTCTCATTTTAGACGGTGCGATGGGGACGATGATCCAAAAATATAAACTGACCTAAACCGATTTTAGAGGCGAGAAGTTTAAGAAAAGTGCGGTCGATTCTGTCGCAGAATGGTACACTTGGCCAGTGGGAGAACTTTTAAAACACGCCCTTGTGAAAGGGATTACCACTTGCCAAACATTACCAAGCCCACTAGATGTGATTGAAGGCCCGTTGATGGCTGGCATGGACGTAGTCGGCGATTTATTCGGCGATGGTAAAATGTTCCTGCCGCAAGTGGTAAAATCGGCGCGCGTGATGAAACAATCCGTGGCCTATTTAGAGCCGTTTATCAACGCCACCAAATAAAAAGGTTCAAGCAACGGTAAAATGGTGATTGCCACCGTGAAAGGCGACGTACACGACATCGGCAAAAACATCGTAAGCGTGGTGTTGCAATGTAATAACTTTGAAGTGATTGACTTGGGCGTGATGGTGCCTGCAGATAAAATCATTAAAACTGCTATTGATGAAAAAGCGGATATCATCGCATTAAGTGGCTTTAGTGGTGAATGGGCAGATTACGTGCCACCAACGCCAAAATAAACGGGCATTGTGGAATTTAAAAACGTGCCGATTGCCGAGCTGCGTAAATTTATCGACTGGTCGCCATTCTTCCGTATTTGGGGCTTGATGGGCGGCTATCCGGATGCCTTTGATTATCCTGAAGGTGGCAAAGAAGCACGTAAAGTATGGAATGATGCGCAAGTGGTTTTAGATGAATTAGAGCAAAACCACAAACTCAACCCAAGCGGTATTTTAGGCATTTTCCCTGCAGAACGTGTGGACGATGATGTTGTGCTATTCTCTGATGAAGAACGCACGAAAACAATTGGCACCGCTTACGGCTTACGCCAACAAACGGAACGTGGTAAAAACAGCAAGAGCCCATTTAACTTCTGCTTAAGCGACTTTATCGCCGATCGCGAAAGCGGTAAAAAAGACTGGTTCGGCATGTTCGCCGTCTGTGCGGGTGTTGAAGAAATGGATTTAGTAGAAGGCTATAAAGCTGCAGGCGATGACTACAATGCTATCTTACTACAAGCTGTGGGCGACCGCTTAGCTGAAGCAATGGCGGAATACCTACACTTTGAGCTACGCACCCGCATTTGGGGCTACACGCAAGAAGAATTCGACAATCAAGGTTTAATCAATGAAAACTATGTCGGCATCCGCCCAGCACCGGGCTACCCAAGCTGCCCAGAACACACGGAAAAAGCCTTGATTTGGGATTTATTAGAAGTGGAACAACGCATCGGCATGAAACTCACCGAAAGCTACGCCATGTGGCCTGCAGCCTCCGTCTGCGGTTGGTACTTCACCCACCCTGCAAGTAACTATTTCACTTTAGGTCGCATTGATGAAGACCAAGCTCAAGATTATGCCAAACGTAAAGGTTGGGATGAGAGAGAGATGATGAAGTGGTTGGGGGTGGCGATGAAGTAGAACAAATAAATTTAAAAGTTACTCGAGGTTTTCGAGTAACTTTTACGCATTTAATTATTAATAATTTCTGCTTTAGATATACCAGATGTTTTCATTTTAATTCCCCAAGGATATTTTCTTTCAGAGCCTTTTTCATATTGATAAACAATAATTTCAGGCAAATTTCTATTGTCATATATTCTTCCTAGGTTAAAAGAGACGCTATTCTGTGCAGCTAAAATAAGATGGACTTTTTTAGCACCCTTTGCTGATAGCGCTTGGAGCAATTCAAAGAAATTCCTCTGTAAATTAATATGAAACTGCTTATCCCAATGATTATTTATATTTATATTTTTAATTTTAATGCTTGATATTGGATATTCAGGAAAAGAATTTTTTATTTCATCATAGTTTATAGGATAAGAACAAGCTATAACAACTATACTATCCCCATCTTTATTACCTTTATTTTCAGAAAACATAACATTTTCATCAGAATCTATTTTATTATTAATTTCTTTCCATGCTTTACTTTCTCTATCATAATCAAAAACAGTTATATCGTATCTGTCATCAAGCTCCATCCCTGTGTAAAAAGAAAAAGGAACAGATACTAAGCCAGCATAATATAAATCAGAATCATAATGTGAGTCTTTTACAGTATCAATAAATCTACAAATTCCTTTATCTATTTCTTCTAAAGCTTTATCAACTTCTTTTACCTGATTATTCTCCATATATTGATGTATATCTATTTTTATGATTGGTATATTTGATTTTATTTTTCTAGTTAATGAAGATGTAATATTTTCCTCCAAAACATTAAGTAAACCAGATTGATATAATGCTAATTTTATTCTGCTAGAAATTTTAGACTCATTCTTATATATTAAAAACATAGCAAATAATATCATTACAATCCCTAAAGGAGCCGAATAATAATATGCCGTAGAATATTCAATTTCTACACTAGATAAATAAGGAATATACTCGCCTAATGATATTTTTATAATAAATATGACTAATGATCCAGCGCCTAAAATAAGTCCAGATCCTATTTGTAAAAGTAAGGTAACAGGAGTTTTTTTTCTAAGTAAGTACTCAAAAAATATAAACAATAATTTTCTCATTAAAATATGTTCCTTGTTTAAATTGGTACATCAATAGTTTCACGAGCTATACAAACACTATTTCTAATAACGTAGCATTCAACATAATGCTCTCCGCTAAAGTCTGAGTGTTCTTTCTTGAGAGTAGAACCTTTTTCAATTTGTCCCCTTATCCCCCTTCTGTCAGCTTCTTCTCCAACATTAAGAACTTTCCAATAAAAATCACATCCAATAAAATCTTCAACATTTTCTACTCGAAAAACTAATTCTCTCCCTTTTGGAATTAATTTTAAACTACGATCAAATCTCGAAATTACAGAATAAATCAAAGGGCTATAATTAGATACCTTTAGAGAGAGATTCAATGGTTTCATCTCTTTTGATAAAGAAAACTTATCTTCAATAAATTCTTCAGTTGGTAAATTAGTATTCTCTGGAATAGGAAAATCTTGTCCAAAATGTTTTCTCATTTTTTTACAAGCATCTTCAACTCTTTTATTTTCATTTCTTGTTTCCTCAAGATCATCCTTAAGCTTACGTAATTTAGCCCTTAAATCGTTAGCTTGAGCATCAGTCAGATTTCCAAGCAAATTACTATATGGGGGTGTTGGCAATAAAATGTTTTTACGGAATATTGCATAATCTAGTTTACCTAAAAACTTAACCAAAGCTTCAACATCATTTGGGTTATCTTTCTCATTATTATAAAATGATGGCTCAAAATCATAATATGCCGCAACAGTAATAGCTATACTTGGTAGATTTTTATGATTTAATCGATTAGACCGCCACCGTTTCAATGCTCGAATACACCTTTTATACTAGGCTTTTTCTGCATCATTTGTAAATTTATTCTTAATTTTATTTACTAGATCTTTAGGCTCTGCTAATTCCCATCTTAGCTCTTCATCGTTAGGAGATTTTCCTCTTGCAAAATGAATCCTCCCACTTTTATCTTCTTTATAAATAGCAAAATCGACATGGTATTTATCCTTTTCACCTGATGTATATTGAACTGTAACGCAAGGCCGCTTAATCTTTACTGTTCTATTTTGATGTTGTAAAGCGATATAAACTTTATTTTTTATGTCATAAGGACAATTAAAAACGTTATTATCGGATTCTTTTAAAATAATTCCGACATCTATGTCAAAATCTCCATCCTCAGGTTTTACACCAGTTCCCATTCCGTAACTACCTTGATTAAAATGATCAAAATCTAGATGAAGATGATCTTCCAAATTAGAAATTAGAGTATCTCTCTTCTCTTTTAATTCAAAATTATACTTATATCCTGTTCTAATTCTTTCATTAAATTGTTCAAAGTATTTTTGTATATTAGCCATTAGTTACCCTTGGTTCATAAAAGTAAGTAAATAAATTTTAAGTATATAATTATAAAATTTACTAATTCAAGCCCTGATAAAGATTATTTTAATCTGGTAATGCCCCACGATGGCACAAGCGTCCTCTCTTGTGCCTATCAACTAAAAGTGCAGCCAAAAAATCCAAAGAATTTCGAATATTGGTTCTACCGACGGTTATGGGTAAAATTCGCAATGTTTTTATTAAGCAGCACCTGCGTGGATGCTGGCGCTATCTTTCCTTATTAGCACAATCTGTTGGTGCACGCTTCCTAGCGTGTACCTAATTTCACTAAAAAACACTTCAAAAACTCACCGCACTTTATTCACTTTCTAGGGCACATGTTAGGAAACGCGCGCCAGCATAAGCGTTAAACACTAAAAGTGCGGTGAAAATTTTCAGCGTTTTTAGATTTACTGCAGCAACCAATCCACCACATAAATCACTTCAATCCCATCAATCTCTGTTTGTTCGTAATATTTCCCCGTAATTAAAGTCTTTTTATAGTTATCTTTAATATGCAAAAGATTATCTGTTTCGTGGGTATTTTCAGGGATTTCAAAAGCGACTTGTACATATAAAATTTCATCAGCTTTTCGGGCGATAAAATCAATTTCTTTGCTGTCGAGTTTACCCACATCAACGGTATAACCTCGTCTAAGCAATTCAATAAAGACAATATTTTCTAGGCGATTGGCATAATTCGCACCTTTTTTGCCGATAGCGTGTCGTCTTAAACCGTTATCCACAATAAAATATTTGGCATTGGTTTTTAAATAGCCTTTTCCGCGAATATCGTATTGTTTTGCTTTATAAAAAAGAAAGGCATTTTCTAACAAATCAAGATATTTGCTTATGGTGTGATTTGAAGTGGGAACACGTTCGGACGTGAGCGTGTTGCTAATTTTGCTTGGATTCACCAACTGCCCTACGTTATCCGCTAAAAAGAGAATTACACTTTTAAGAATATGCGTGTCTTTCACTCCAGCTCGGTGGGCAATATCATTTAGCACGATGGAATCAAAAATACCCGATAAAATCGTTTCTTTTAAAGGCTCATCAGCCATCACAACGCTGGGGAAACCGCCATATTTTTCATATTCCGAATAGAGTTTATCGACCAATCTTGATTGGCTATCCACATTTTTGGCGTGCAAAAATTCTTTGAAAGAAAGCGGGTAAATTTTGATTTCTACATACCGACCGCTTAACAACGTCGCAAGCTCACCGGAAAGCAAGTTGGCATTGGAACCTGTAATCACTATATCGGTGTTAAAACTTACGCGAAGCGCATTGACGATTTTTTGCCAACCTTCCACAAACTGAATTTCATCAATCAGAAAATAGATTTTCTCTTGAGAAGACGGCATTTTTTCTTGAATCAGCTGTTGAAAATCTTGAGCGTCTTTCACCCATTGATATTCAAAAGATTCAAAATTGAGATAAAGAATATTTTCGGAAGCAATGCCTTGTTGTTGAAGGTAATCACGGTATTGCATGAGTAGCACCGATTTACCGGAACGACGAACACCCGAGATGACTTTGATAAAATCAGTATCTTTAAATTGAATCAGTTGCTGTAAATAATTTTCACGAGAGATCATAGTTTTACTTATTGGAAGTTTATTTCATATTTTTAAAAGTATACGGAAATTGGAAGTTGATTTCCATATTATTTGTTTCCTGATGCATTTGGAATTACATTTCCAGTTTTTATTTCGGTTTTTTAGTCTCATTCCAATCCCTTGCACAATCCCCAATTTCCGCTATCATACGCGCTTTCTTATTTTTCGGAATTTTGTATTTATGAATAAATTAAAGATGGCATTGCTTGTTGTTTTCCTTGTGAGTTTATTTGCTTGTACCACAATACATCAGCCGAAAGAGACTGTTAAATCTCGATTTTTAAAGAATAATAGATTAAATAAGATTTCTATCATTAATATCTATACAACATAAAAATTCATTAAATCTCTCTTGATATTCTCCCTATAATGGTGTTAAATCGCTCACATATTGTGAGGTTATATCTAATTAAAGTTATGTGTCAATTACTCGGAATGAATTGTAATACGCCAACGGATATTGTTTTTTCTTTTGAAGGTTTCCGCCGTCGTGCAGGTTTAACAGATTGCCATTCAGATGGCTTTGGAATCGCTTTTTTTGAAGGACGTGGTGTACGTATTTTTCGTGATAATCAAGCAGCCAGTCTTTCCCCCATCGCAGATTGTATAAAACAATATAATATTAAATCTCTTAATGTTATTGCGCATATTCGTAAAGCAACACAAGGCGAAGTCAATATTGAAAACACCCATCCGTTCATTCGTGAAATTTGGGGACAAAACTGGGTTTTTGCGCATAATGGTAATTTAAAAAACTTACCAGATATGACAGATCATTTTTTACAGCCAATAGGTTCTACAGATTCTGAAGCTGCTTTCTGTTATATGGCTGAATATCTTAAAAATACTTTCCGCAAAAAACCAAGTGAAATGGAAATTTTTGAAGCAATTCAAAAAGTAACAAAAGAACTTGCTCAACACGGTACGTTTAATTTCATTCTTTCTAATGGCGAGTGGATGATTGCACATTGCTCAACAAACTTACATTATGTTATGCGAAAAGCACCTTTTGGCAAAGCTCACCGTATTGATGATGATGGAGTAATTGATTTTAGCTATTATGCAAAAGCAGGAGATAAGGTCAATATCATCACAACATTTCCTTTAACCAAAAATGAATCTTGGACAAAAATGGAAAATGGTGGATTTGTGTTTTTTAAAAATGGAGAGAAAATCGCCGAAGTTATTGGGACGCCAAAAGAAGCGATTGATGATGGTACTTTAGGTAATAGGACAATAAATTCTGCTATTTAAATGTCAATGTAAATAAACTTCCCCTTATTTTTATAAAAGAATTTTATATCTTTTATAAGAATTATAAAAATCAAAAACCTCTAAAAACGAAATAAAAAGGTAAGAATAGAAAATACTATTCTTACCAACTAAATCTTCAATATTTTTATAAAGCAATATTCAAATAAGGAATATGAATACCTAACCAGCGATAATCCAAAGTCTCCCTAGAAGATCAAGCATAAAATTGTTTAAAAACAATAAGATAAACACAACGACCATCGGAGAAAAATCAATCATTCCTAATGTAGGTAATAATCGACGGATTGGTTTTAAAAGTGGTTCGGAGAGTTGATAAAAGGCATAACTTATAGAATTATTACCTCGATTAAACCAACTTAAAACAGCCCCAATAAAAAGCACATAGAAAATAGCTAAACCAATGCTTTTCAATACAGTTAATACACCCAATACTAAGAGTACATTTACTGATAAGCCAAAATAAATAATACCTTTTAACATACCAATAATAAATACAAGCAGTAATGCGGAAGTATCAATATTTTTTACCGTTGGCATAACTTTACGCAGAGGTTTTAATACTGGATCAGTCATTTTTACCGCAAATGTTGAAACAGGGTTGTAATAATCCACACGAGCAAACTGCAACCAAGCTCGTAAGATTAATACAAGTGCGTAAAGATTAATAATTGATCCGATAAATAATGCGGTTTGGGATAATTCCATCATAACCATCCTTTTCTTCTAAAATAAATATATGGTGTCAGTGCGGCTGCGATCATTAATCCAATTGCCATTGGATAGCCATATTTAAAATGTAATTCAGGCATAAAATCAAAGTTCATACCATAAGTGGATGCAACTAATGTTGCAGGAAGGAACATCACAGAAACAACTGAGAAAAATTTCATAATTTTGTTCTGTTCAATATTGATGTAACCCATTGCAGCTTGCATTAAAAAGTTTACTTTTTGGAATAATGATTCATTATGCGGTTGCAAAGATTCAATATCTCGTAAGATTTCTCGTGCTTGTTCTAACTGATTAGTTGGTAAGCGAGTTTTACGAACCAAGAAACCTAATGCACGTTGAGTATCCATCAAGCACAAACGAACTTTTGAGCTCGTATCTTCTTGTTCCGTGAGTGTATTTAATGCTTCATCAAAGGCTTCATCTTGTTTTCCGTTTAAAATAACGCGACTTAACTCTTCCAAATCTGCATAAATATTTTCAATCACGTCCGCTAATTGCTCAATTTTCGTTTCAAATAAATCCAGTAAAACTTCATAGGAATTGCATTCTAACAAACGCTGGCTACGTGAACGCATACGATATAAACGAAATGCGGGTAGCTCGCGATCACGCAACGTAAATAAACGACCATCACGAATAGTAAAAGCAACGCTCGCTAAATCAGCATAATTGTCTTCATCTTCGCAATAAAAAAATGAGTGAAGGTGTAAACCATCTTCATCTTCAAAGAAACGGGCGGAAGCTTCGATATCTTCCAGTTCTAGAAAAGATGCTAGGCTCTGACCTAAGCCTTCTTGTAGTATTTCACGTTCTTCGCCTGTCGGCTCAAGTAAATCAAGCCAAATGGCAGTATTGAGATCAGTTTGGTCTTCGTCAATACGAACCAAGCGGGAATCATTGATAGCAAACGCATTGATCATTTCATACTCCTTATAGGATTATGAACAGCTAACAGTGAACAAATTAAAGAAGAAACGAAAGTGCGGTAAAAAATCGCAAAGTTTTCGTTAAGAGATGCCGAAACAACGGTAAATTTACCGGCGAACGCACGCCGATAATAAAAGGCGGGCGTCTAGAGCGATATTCGGTATCGACTATGACTGTCCAAAGTGTGTGTCCTTCTCGTTAAAAAATCGGGCGAATGTTACGCTTGAAAGCGGTGTTCGTCAAGTTTTATCAAAAAACTATGGCAACATTTCGCCCTTATTTGAAAAACTAATCTCTAAAATTATTAAATTGGAATGGCTGACCTAATTCAGCACTTTTTACAAGTTGAATCACTGCTTGTAAGTCATCGCGTGACTTACCTGTCACACGCACTTGTTCGCCCTGAATTTGAGTTTGAACTTTGATTTTAGAATCTTTTACTAATTTAGTAATTTTCTTCGCCATCTCTGTTTCAATACCCTGTTTAAGTTTTATTTCTTTACTGTAAAGTTTACCGTGGTGTTCGCTTTCTGCTGGAATATCTAAAGAACTGTGCTCAATACCACGTTTAATACAAGATCCAATTAAAATCTCAATTAATTGTTCAAGTTGGAAATCAGATTCTGTAGTAATTTTAATCGTTTCATTTTTTTCATTTAATTCAATTACCGCTTCGACACCACGAAAATCATAACGCGTGCTAAGCACACGGTTGGCATTTTCCACTGCATTACGAACTTCGTGTAAAGTAATTTCAGAAACAATATCAAAAGATGGCATAGTCTTCTCCCGTTTTATTAAATTCGATCATTGGCACTTAAAAGGCATAAAAGTGCGGTTAAGTCGGCGAAGTTTACCACAATTTGCGCTTGTTGTTGCACTTTAGGTTTAGCATGGAACGCAACACCTAGCCCCGCCACATTCATCATTGCCAAGTCATTTGCCCCATCGCCAATAGCAATAGAATGTCGTGAATCAATACCGTATTCCTCTAACAAATGTTGCAATGTTTTAGCTTTATATTGGGCATCAACCACATCACCTTTAACTAATCCTGTGAGTTTTCCATCTTCAATATCAAATTGATTTGATGCGGCAAAATCAAACTGTAATAAGGCTTTCAAATAATCCGCAAAATAAGTAAATCCGCCTGAAGCAATTGCAGTTTTCCAGCCATATTTTTGTAAGGTTTGGATCGTTTCAACTAATCCAGGCATTAGCGGTAAATTCTCTCTAACTTGCTGTAAGATACTTTCTGGCGCACCTTTTAATGTACCCACTCGACAACGCAAACTTTGCTCGAAATCCAACTCGCCTCTCATTGCACTTTCCGTAATCGCAGAAACAAGTTCGCCAACACCCGCTAATTTCGCAATTTCATCAATACACTCAATTTGAATAGCGGTAGAATCCATATCCATCACCAACAACCCTGCTTGAGACAATTTAGGGCTGAAATCTAATTTAGCAATATCCACTTCAACATCGTGAGCAAATTTAATGAAATCAGAAAACCATTGACCTTTCAATAAGACGATAATATTTTTCGCTACCATCCAAACATCAAAAATCTGAAAATTTTGACCGCACTTTTGTTGAAATTTTTCTAGCTTAGTTATGTCCAACTTTGTGCCGTATAAGATAAAAGGTTCCCCGTTCTGTATAGGCTCCTCATTAGCCAAAAGTGCGGTAGGAAATTGTGGGTATTTTTGTGTAATACTTTCGAAACGTTGAATTTGCATAAAAATCCTGTAAGTTGTGGCGACTAAAAAGATTTTAACCGATGTGAATTGAAAAAGTGAAAATAATTAAAGAAAAACTACTCAATGATACTTGCAACGATTATTTCGCTAAGACTAGCGATATTTGGCGTTATCTTATTTGGTGTAAAACAAGTATTTTTTAAGTCATTATCGCTGTTCTTATCATAAACTCAAAGAGAAAAAAGTGCGGTAAATTTGACAATAAAATCTAGTAGTATGCGTTTTCATCAATGTCGTCGTAGAATTTGATTATTGTCACAAACTATTAAATTGAGTGCGGATTTTTGCTAAATTTCCTTCAGAAATAAGGTAGAATGCGCAAGATTATTTTTCAAAACGAATTATCACAGGAGAACAAAATGGCAACTCGTAGACAATTAGCCAATGCAATTCGTGTCTTAGCAATGGATTCTGTACAAAAAGCGAAATCTGGTCACCCTGGTGCACCAATGGGGATGGCGGATATTGCTGAAGTATTATGGCGCGACTTTTTAAAACACAATCCAACCAATCCTAAATGGGCTGATCGTGACCGTTTTGTGCTTTCAAATGGGCACGGTTCTATGTTGATTTATAGTCTTTTACATTTAACTGGCTATGATCTTTCTATCGAAGATTTAAAACAATTCCGTCAATTACATTCTAAAACCCCAGGTCACCCAGAATATGGTTATGCCCCTGGTGTTGAAACCACGACTGGCCCGTTAGGTCAAGGTATCACTAATGCGGTGGGTATGGCAATTGCTGAGAAAACCTTAGCTGGACAATTTAACCGTGAAGGCCATGAAATTGTCGATCACCACACTTATGTGTTCTTAGGCGATGGCTGTTTAATGGAAGGGATTTCTCACGAGGCTTGCTCTTTAGCAGGAACATTAGGTCTGGGTAAACTAATCGCATTCTACGATGACAACAACATTTCCATTGATGGTCATGTTGATGGTTGGTTCAGCGATGATACCGCAGCTCGTTTTGAAGCTTATGGCTGGCAAGTAATTCGTAATGTAGATGGCCACAATGCAGAGCAAATTCGCGCTGCTACCGTTCTTGCTCAAGCAGAAAAAGAAAAACCAACGTTAATTATTTGTAAAACCATCATTGGTTTTGGTTCTCCAAATAAATCAGGTTCTCATGATTGCCACGGTGCGCCATTAGGCGATGAAGAAATCGCTTTAACCCGCAAAGCACTTGGTTGGGAATATGCGCCATTTGAAATTCCAGCTGAATACTATGCTGAATGGTCGGCAAAAGAGAAAGGTGCTGCAGCAGAAAAATCTTGGGAAGAAAAATTTGCCGCTTATGCAAAAGCCTATCCTGAATTGGCAGCAGAATTTAAACGTCGTGTTTCTGGCGAATTACCAACAAACTGGGCGGCAGAATCTAAAGCGTTCATCGAAAAATTACAAGCAAATCCAGCGAGTATTGCAAGCCGTAAAGCATCACAAAATGCCATTGAAGCTTATGCACACGTATTGCCAGAATTTTTAGGTGGTTCTGCAGACTTAGCAAGCTCCAACTTAACCTTATGGAGTGGTTCTAAACCGATTCGTGCCCACGAAAACGTAGGTGGTAACTACATTAACTACGGTGTTCGTGAATTTGGTATGTCTGCCATTATGAACGGCATTGCTTTACACGGCGGTTTCATTCCTTACGGCGCAACCTTCTTAATGTTCTATGAATATGCTCACAATGCGGTGCGTATGGCAGCATTAATGAAACAACGCACATTATTCGTTTATACCCACGATTCCATCGGTTTAGGTGAAGATGGTCCTACACACCAACCAGTTGAGCAAACTGCATCATTACGCTTAATTCCAAACCTTGAAACATGGCGTCCATGTGACCAAGTTGAATCAGCCATCGCATGGCAACAAGCGGTTGAACGTCAAGATGGCCCAAGTGCGTTAATTTTCACTCGTCAAAATCTTGCTCAAATGAACCGCACTTCTGCACAATTAGATGCGGTTAAACGTGGTGCTTATGTGTTAAAAGACTGTGATGGCACACCTGAGTTAATTTTCATTGCGACAGGTTCTGAAGTGGAATTAGCAGTGCAAGCAGCCGAAGCATTAAGTGCTGAAGGTAAAAAAGTACGCGTTGTTTCTATGCCAAGTACAAACCGTTTTGATAAACAAGATGCAGCGTACCGTGAAAGTGTATTACCTGCAGCGGTAACCAAACGTGTTGCGATTGAAGCGGGTATTGCTGACTTCTGGTATAAATACGTTGGATTCAATGGTCGTGTTGTCGGTATGAATAGCTTTGGCGAATCCGCACCAGCAGATCAATTATTTAAACTCTTTGGTTTCACTGTTGAAAACGTGGTAGCAAAAGCGAAAGAAATTCTTTAAGATTAAACTAAACTAGCTCCTTGATATTCAAGGAGCTTTTTTATTGGCTATTGAAAATTATTGTGAGATATGAAATAAAGAAAGGAATAGATTTATACTTAATTTCTCAGCTATCTAACGCAAACTACAACTTTTTATTTTCTGCAGTTTCTGGCTCTAAATCTAATTTTGCCATCAATAACTGATCGCCATCTTCTTCTGGATTATCTGTAACAAGTAATTTATCGCCATAGAAAATAGAATTTGCCCCCGCCATAAAACACATCGCTTGCATTTCTTCAGTCATACCACTGCGACCTGCAGAAAGGCGAACATAACTTTTTGGCATAGTAATACGTGCAACAGCAATCGTTCGCACAAACTCCGTCCAATCTAATTCTTCCGCATCGGCTAACGGTGTACCTTCAACCTTAACGAGTTGATTAATCGGCACTGACTCAGGTTGCGGATCAAGATTTGCAAGGCTCGCGATTAATCCAGCCCGTTCTTTACGGGTTTCATTCATCCCCACAATGCCACCACAACACACTTTTAATCCAGCTTTGCGCACTTTTCCTAAGGTGCTAAGACGATCATCAAAACGGCGAGTACCAATCACTTCTGCATAATGTTCTGGTGCGGTATCAAGATTATGATTGTAATAATCTAATCCAGCTTCTTTTAAATCTTCCGCCATACCGTCTTGCAATAAACCAAAGGTACCGCAAGTTTCTAAACCAAGTGATTTCACGGCTTTAATAATTTCTGTGACTTTCTCAATATCTTTTGGCTTAGGGCCTCGCCAAGCAGCCCCCATACAGAAACGCCCCGCACCACGTGCTTTCGCAATTTTTGCTTTAGCGACGATCTCATCAACATCTAATAACTGCTGATTTTGTACGCCAGTATGATAACGGGCTGATTGAGGGCAATAACTACAATCTTCTGGGCATCCCCCCGTTTTGATAGACATTAACGTGGATAACTGAATCGTGCGAGGATTAAAATGCTTACGATGAACTTGCGTTGCTCGGTAAACTAATTCCAAAAATGGCGTTTCAAATAACGCCTCAACTTTGCAAACAGACCAATATTCTACACTTGGATGAGGTGTAATAGAGTTAATTTGTAATTTTTCCGCTAACATGTTTTTCCTTTGAAAGTGCGGTTAAAAACACCACGCTTTTTATACTTTCTTAATTGATGAATTAGTGTATATGGTAGAAACAATCAATTCAACGTTATGAATGAAACTAATTTTACACCTCTTTTTGTAATTGACTTATCTGACCATTTTCCACCACTAACACTTGATCTATCGAACCGATTAATTCCGATGGTTGGTGGGTAACAAGTAGCAATGTTAAATCTTTCTCGTCACAAAGTTTAGCGATTAAAGCCAGCATTTCTACCCGAAGTTTCTGATCTAATGCAGAAAAAGGCTCATCTAATAACAAAATTGGCTTATCTCGCAACAAACAACGTGCCAATGCCACTCGTTGTTTTTGCCCCCCCGAAAGAGAATTCGGTAAACGCTCTAAATAATCGCCCAATCCTACGGAGCAAGCGGCCTGTTCAATTTTTTCCTGCTCAAGTGCGGTTAATTTTAAAGAGGGTTTTATTCCTAAGGCAAGATTTTGTTGTACAGTCAAATGGGGAAATAAGTTATTTTCTTGAAATAGCATAGAAACAGGACGCTCGTAAGGCGCACTACGCGTATGATTTTTATCGTTTAACCAAATTTCTCCTTGAGCAGGAAATTCAAACCCAGCAATTAAATTCAATAAAGTACTTTTCCCTGCGCCACTTTCGCCAATAATTGCAACACGTTCGCCAGCATTTACGCTCAAATTAAAGCACATCGGTAAGGTTTTATCATTCAAAATCACATTATTTAGATAAATCATCGGCATCCCTATATGTGTGAATAAAGGCAAACAATATGCCACAAAGCAATAATAAAATCCCTGCGGTTACAGCTGCATCTTGATTACGATAATTCCCTAGCTGCTGATATAACAAATGCGGTAGAGAAGTAAACTCTTGATTGCCAAATAACGCAATCGCCGTAAAATCGCCGAGAGATAACGCTAAACCTAAAGCAAAAGCATAACGCAGCGGTGCGCGCAAGGTTTTCCACTCAATCAGATAAAAACGTTGCCAACCCACAATTCCTAGACTATTACACAGATTTTCGTAATAACGCATATTGTTATGAAAAGGTGCGCTTAAAATACGTAAAACAAAAGGCATTGCACTTAAGGCATTACAAAATACAACGATGATAAACAAATCAATATTCGAAAAATCACGATCTTGTAATAATAAAAACAACCCCATCGCAAGCACTAAAATCGGGATGGCTAAAATTACCATTCCAGCATTAATAATAAATTGCGAGATTTTTTGATAATTCAACCATTCTAAACGGCGTGATAAAAGCAATAAGGCAATTGCCATCGTTAATGCAAGTAATGCGGACAAGGGTGCGATAGAAAGTGAATAGCCTAAGGCGTGCCAGAGCTGGGAATTATGCCAAACTGTGAGCAAACTTGATGAGCTCAATGTGCTGACAAGAATATTCAAAACTGGCGAAAAAAGGAAAAAGACAAAAACAAGTAAAACCAAAATATGGAAAATTTTGACCGCACTTTTAGGTTTCTCAAACCAAATATTACTATTACTCAAGCCATTTTGATTAGAAGGTGAAAAACGCGATGTTAAGCTAAATAAAACCAAGCAAAATACAAATTGCAACATAGCAAAAAGTGCTGCTTTCGGCAGATCAAATTCAAATAAAATCGCTTGGTAGATTGCGGTTTCTAATGTTGTATATTGAGGCCCACCGCCTAATGTAAGAACAACAGTAAAACTGGTAAAGCAAAGCATAAAAATTAAGCTGAATGTAGGCAAACATTGCTGACGAAAAACCGGCCACTCCACCAATTTAACAAATTGCCAACCTTGCAAATTAAGCTGGGCTGCAAGCTGACGTTGCTGATAAGGGATACTTTGCAAACTTTGTAAGAAAAGCTGTGCCGCCAGTGGGATATTGAAAAAAAGGTGGGCAATTAAAATACCCGATAGCCCGTAAATATGCCCCTGCCACGACATTCCAAAAAGGTTAGCAAACCAAGCTAACCAACCACTTGAACCATAAATGCCGATCAAACCAAAAATTGCCACTAAAGCAGGTAAGACAAAAGTTAGCGACATTAATTTTAACAACCACTTTTTTCCCAAAAATGGCTTATAAAATAATGCCCTAGCGAGAAGTAAACCAAAGAAAATAGATAAAACGGTAGAAAGTAAGGCTTGCCCAAAACTGAAAAGAATCAGATGCTGTAGGTAATCATCAGTAAACCAAGCTCGCCATTGCAAT
This sequence comes from Haemophilus influenzae, assembly GCF_019703545.1. NCBI lineage: Bacteria > Pseudomonadati > Pseudomonadota > Gammaproteobacteria > Pasteurellales > Pasteurellaceae > Haemophilus > Haemophilus influenzae. The sequence continues at coordinate 1,876,809 of NZ_AP018771.1, forward strand.
TCATCGCCCAATGTAAAGATCGAACTTAAGGCACTACCATAAAAAAGAATAATGAAACTAATGACAACAACCCCGCCCGCATAATGACGAGGGCGAAGTTGTGGATGATGAAATAACGACAACATCAAATTATTTTGTTAATGTAGTTTGCCAAGTGCTGATCCAATTTTTTAACTGCTCAGCATTCACTGTTGGATTAATTGACGTTTGAGTTTTTTGTTGAACTTTAAGCGCATCAAAGTGCGGTTCAATTTCGCCTTGAATAACTGGCAACATAATGTTCGCGGTCACAATATGTTTTTGTGCTGTAGGCGAAATTAAAAATGCCATAAAATCATCCGCACATTGATTTGGATGGTTTGCAACTCGCGCCGCTAATTCTACTTGAGTAATATGACCTTCCGCAAAATCTGTCGCCGCATAATTATCTTTTTTCTCAAAAAGTTGATGATAAAGTGGCGATGTGCTGTAACTTAATACTAAATCCGCTTCGCCTTTCAAAAATGCGCCGTAAGTATCTGACCAGCCTTTACCTACTGTCACTGTGTGCTTATCTAAATTTTTCCAAGCGGATTGAATTTTATCAGCAGGGTAAACGGCATTCATCCAAACCAATAAACCACGACCCACACTGCTGGTGCGAGGATCTTGATAAATCACACTAAGATCTTGACGTTCAACTAATTCTTTCAAACTTTTCGGCGGGTTTTGTAATTTAGTTTTATCGTACACAAAAGCATAATTACCGAAATCAAAAGGTAAGAAGGTTTTATTCGCCCATTTTGTTGGTAAATCCAGCTGAGTTAAATCCACGTTATTTGGCGCAAAAATACCTGTTTTTTCAGCTTGTTCCAAAAAAAAGTTATCTAAACCTAGCACAATATCCGCTTTTGTTTTCTTTCCTTCCAAACGAACACGGTTGAGCAACACACCAACGCTTTCAAAAGGCGTAAAATTAATCGCACATTGTGGATGGGCTTTTTCAAAATCTTGTTTTACTTTTGGCCCAGCCCCCCATTCAGAAGTGAAAGAGTCGTAGCTATATACGTTTACACTTTGCTGTGCTTGAGCTAATGCCGCGGTGGAAAAAAGTGCGGTAGAAATTAAGGTTAATTTAAGAAGTTTCATTATTACATCCTTATTTATGATTAAAAGGCAGCAATAATGACGAAAAGGAGATAAGGTTGTATTCCTAGTTTCCTACGTCAGTATTAACTGTTTCAGGTTCACGGGTATGATCTCAGCGTATTGCACCCCGACTAGACTTTCTAGTGTATTAAAATTTACTCAAGTTGCCAACGGCTTTTTAAAAAGAAATAAACTTTCTACATTTTCTGAAAAAATAAAGGGGCTGACGTAGATTAGCAAGTATGCTAGTCTATAAAAAAATGAATATTGGCATGATAGCGTGAATAAGACGCAGCATAAAATCACGTGCTGGGTTGATTGCATAACTCGTTAATCCACCAAAGGACATAACACCACCAGCTACTCCCGTAAAAACAAAGAACATTGCAACACCATTAGTAGGTTGTTGATGATTTAGTGTGAATAAAATAAATAACAATGAAAATGTGGTGACAATTTCAGAAAGTAAATTGCGTAAGTTATTAGAGTTTGTTGCAATAGTGGCAAAAGAACCTAATTGACAATTTTGATTTTCTTCTTCATCTAAATGATCTTTAAATAATAGCCATACAATCAGAGCAACAATAAACGCACCGATACATTGAGCAATAATATAGACTAACACAAGTTCTGTTGGAAATTTACCTACCTCCCAAAAATCGATAGTAACAGCAGGATTTACATGAGCACTGGTGAGTGGTTCAAAAATAACAGTAATGGACACCATTGATAACCCAAACCACAAGCGGCAAGTAAACCACCATTCCCATACATTCCTGATTTTTTTAAGGAAATATTGGCACAAACGCCAAGTCCTAACACCATAAAAAATGCTGTTCCCACAAGTTCACCAAGATAAAGGTTGATATTTTACATAATCTTCACTCCTATCTAGATATAAAAAGAGTGCTAGAGATAACCCTAGCACTCCATCATTTATTCAATTTCAGCAATACAAGTTGGCTTGAATCTAGCCCGACAATACGTAATGGTGCATTGATAACCTAAGATCGCTTGGTGGCAATTTTTCGGATTTTCTGTATCAGGGATGGGATAGATACATAAACATAGTTAATCTCCTTACTTACGTTTTTGTTGCACTAACCATTGCATCACTTCAGGGCTATTAAATACTGCATCCCATGTGTTGTGAGCATTATTATTTACAATTCCATTATCACCAATATTTTCCATAGTGAATTCCGTATATTTCACATTTGGTGCTTGTAATTCTTCTGTCAATATTTTGACATTAATCCGAGAACCTTTTACTGGCGAGATGTTGTCTTCTTTGCTGTGGAAGAACCACATTGGTATATTTTTAATTGGCGCAAGATTTTCTTTCGTGGCGTTGCCATCCGCCCACTCGTGGGTATAAGCCTCGCGCCCACTCATCAATAAAGCAGCAGCAAAAAAGTGCGGTCGATTTAACAAAAGTTTTACTGAGCCTTCAGCACCACGCGATAATCCCACTAAATAAATTCGATTTTTATCAATTTGTGGATATTGCGCTAAGGTGTCATCAATCATTTTTAGCACCAAATCACGACGATTATTCGTTTGCCAATGAATGCCGCCTTGTTTATCAAAGGGATCAAAAACCGTTTGGTATTGTGGCGCAAGCACAACACCTTGTTCATATTGCAACGTGGAAATCGCTCCTTTGCTGGATAATAAATGTGCTAGATTGTCTGAGCCAACTTGCCCTGAACCATGTAAAAAAATTGTCAATGGATAGGCTTTTCCTTGCTCAAAGTGTGGGGTAAAAATTCGATAATTCAGCGCATTAGTTTTGTCATTTAGAAAAACTGATTTCGCTTGAAATTCGTCTAACCAAAGTGTTTTTACTTTGTCATGTGTTGCAGCTTGAGAAATTGAGATCGGTGCTAAAGTTTTACCCGTCATTAGTTTCAAATAACCTGTTTGATTAATTTGGTAAACTAGCTTCTCACCATAATATTGTGGGACTTTAGTCGCTTGTTTTTTCTTGATCTCAACAATGTTGCCATCCTTATCTTTACCTTTGAACTTCATAGGCTGATCATTTTCTGTTTTTAAACTGTAAAGGTCGGCATTTTTATCTTGATCATCTAACTCAATAATGACAAATTTACCCGCTTTAGATTGAGCGGAAGTTTCTGGTTTATCATTAACATAAGAGCGTAAAATAGTGCGCGGTGTTTGTTCTTTTCCTTCAAGGGTGGTGAAAATTTGATAAGTTTTGCGTAAATCTGACCCTGAAAGCAGATTTCCTTCATATTCTAGTGCAACAGCATTTACTTTTTGACCTTGAGCAGTAATTTCAGCTAAAAGTGTGGCATTAATAGTTTTAGCCGTTTCTGGCAGATCATCTTGTGCATAAACTGCTAATTGAATAACTAAAAAAGATAATATAAGAAGAGATTTTTTAAACATAAAAAGTTCCTCATAAAATAAAGGCAAGTTATATTTCCATAACTTGCCTTAGCATTGATTAAACAAAAGCCCACATTAAACACACAAATCCAAATGCGATTGTGCCGTAAATTGTCGTGAGAATTGACCAAGTTCTCAATCCCTGAGAAATTGTAATGCCAAAGAATTTCGTCCATACCCAGAACAAGCTATCGTTAACATGTGATAAGGTCATAGAACCAGCCCCTATCGCTGCGGTAACTAATGCGGCTTGAATACCCGTATAACCTGCTGCAGTAATTGCTGGCGCTAAAATAGTTGCTGTAGTAATTACGGCTACTGTAGCTGAACCTTGTGCTGCGCGTAACAATGCGGCAAGAATGAAACCGAGCAATAAGACAGGTAATCCAGTACTGGATAAGACATCTGCTAATGCTTTACCTACGCCACTCGCATCTAACACTTTACCAAACATACCACCAGCACCAGTAATTAAGATAATGCCCGCGATAGGTGCTAATGCTGAGTTTAAGATTTCTTCTAATTGATCTTTGCCCCAGCCACGTTTAATACCAAGTACATAAGAGGATAAGCATACGGCAATCATTAAAGCAAACGGTGACGCCCCTACCATACTAAAAAATTCACGAACAACACTTTCTTTTGGTAATGTTGTAGCTGTTACTGTCCCCAACATGATTAATACTAATGGGAAAACTATCATTGATAACACAGTTCCAAATGATGGTAAGCCATTATTTTCTTGTGAACGAAGTTTTTGATATTCAAGTAGATCACTTGAAGCTGGAATGCTCACAAAATTATTTTTTGTAAAAAATGGAATAAATGTTTGACCAATTAAAACTGCAGGAAGCGCTGCGACAAAGCCTAATCCTAGCACTAAACCAATATCAGCATTTAACACTTGAGCGCCAGCAACCACACCTGGATGAGGTGGCATAAGTACATGCACTGTCAACATAGACAAACCAATTGGTAATGCATAGACCAACATATTACCACCAAGACGACGAGCCACACTGAAGATAATTGGGATTAATACAATGAAACCAACATCAACAAAAACAGGAATACCAAAAATAAAACCTGTCATTGCTAATGCAAATGGCGCTCTTTTGGCACCAAACTTATCAAGCAACCAACTCGCAAGTACATCTGCGCCATTAGATTTCTCAATCACTTTACCTAACATTGCTCCAAGACCAACAATCAAAGCAACGCTACCTAAGGTGCCACCCATACCACTAATTAACGTTGGAATAACTTTCCCCATCGGAATGCCAGCAGAAAGCGAAACTGCAATACTCACCAGCCCTAACGCAATAAATGGATGAACTTTACCTTTAATCATCAAAGTCAAAAGCGCGATAACACTCACAACACCGATTAAAATAAGAACTTCATTTGACATAAAGATACCCTCTTATTCAAAAATGTTCTGGCCAAAGCAGAACGTTTAGCTGAGATAACACTTTAAAATTTAAAGTGCGGTTAAATTTTTACCAATTATTTATATTTTTGAAACCAATCCAATCCCGTTACGGTTTCACCACGTGGTTTGTATTCACAGCCAACATAGCCTGTATAACCGATTTCATCTAGTTTATCGAAGATATATTGGTAGTTAATTTCACCTTCGTCGGGTTCATGACGGTCTGGTACAGAAGCAATTTGAACGTGAGCAAATTTGCCATTTAATTTATCGGTTAAACGTGCAAGATTGCCATCTACATTTTGTGCATGAAAATAGTCGAGTTGAACAAATACATTATCACGATCAACCAATTCCACCACTTCAAGCGTATCAAATTGGCTTTTGAGTAAATAATTAGGTTTCACTTCAGGGCTTAAAGCTTCAAGCTGAATTTTGATTCCATATGGTTTATATTTATCAGATGCATAGCGTACGTTTTTAATAAAGGTTTGTTTATATTCTTCACGGCTTGCACCTTCTGGCACAACTGCTGACATGATATGTACATTTGGACAACCTAATGCAAGTGCATATTCAAGAGCCAAATCAATATCTCTATGGCTATCAGCTTCTCGGCCAGGGATTGCCGAAACACCCCATTCACCTTTGTTTACATCACCAGCTGGGGTATTAAATAACACAACTTTTAGGCCATGCTTATCTAAAATTGCTTTGAGTTCTTGTGCAGGGTAATCATAAGGCCATAAGAATTCGACATATTTAAAGCCTGCTTTAGCCGCCGCTTCAAAGCGATCTAAAAATGGCACTTCGTTAAACATCATTGTTAAGTTTGCTGCAAATTTAGGCATAATTATTTTCCTCTATTTTCTAAATCTTTCACTTCGGTATCAGTGAGATAGCGGATTTTTTGTCCTTGCAAAGTGAAGAATAATTTTGCGGTTTCTTCTAACTCTTCTGTATTATCTGCCGCATCAAGCAAGTCTGAGCCAGTGACAACAACACCATGATTAGCGAGTAAGAAGGCTTTGCCTGTTAAAGCTCTGTTACTTAATTCTTCTGCAATCTTTGGTGAACCTGGTCTATAGTAGGGAATAACTTGCATTTTTCCCACGCGCATTACGTAATACGGTGTAAATGGCTCTATAGCATTATTAGGATCCAAATTATCTAAGCAAGAAAGTGCGGTCAAATAGGTACTATGTAAATGCACAATGGCTTTGCACTCAGGATTTTTCTTGTACATAGCCAAATGAAATACTGCTTCTTTCGATGGTTTATCGCCCCCTAAAAGATTACCTTCCATATCCAATACAGATAAACGTTCTACACTTAACCGACCGAGTGAAGAACCTGTAGGAGTCACTAACACACGATTGTCATCTAAGCGAACTGATAAATTACCTGCACCGCCCACGGTGTAACCTCGCTCATAAAAAGAACGTCCGAGCTGCACCATTAATTCTTTTTGTGCTAAATCCATCATAGGAACATTCCTTGTGCATATTCAAAAAAGTCTTCTTTGCCGAAATTGCCTGATTTAAGCGCAAGGAAAATATCTTCTTCTACCGCTTTTAACCAAGGCACACCCGGGGCAATTTGTTTACCAATATGGAACCCAGTAAAACCAAGTTCTTGCACCACAATACTTGAGGTTTCACCACCAGCAGTAATAAAATTGACCACGCCAGCTTGTTTTAATTTATCGGCAAGTTTGGCGAAAGTGCTTTCAATGGCATGGCTTGCTTGATCCACCCCAAATTGATGTTGAATAGCTTTTAATGCATCTGGTGGCACTGTTGCATAGACCATAGGGGCAAATTCGCTATCGAGATTTGCTATCACCCACTGATAAAGTTGTTCTATATAATTTTCATTATGGATGGCTTGCTCAACATCGAGTTGAAAGTGCGGTGCTTTTTCTTTATATTTTTCCACTTGCTTGTTCGTCATCACAGAGCAAGACCCTGAAAGCACCACGGTTTTACCTTTAGTTGGCGTAAAGGCATTGGCACCTTTTTTGCCACCACTTAAACGTGCAGCCATATAAGCTCCTAAGCCTGAACCGCCTGTCACCAATTTGAAATCCGCCACTGCTTCAGCAAGTACTTCCAACTGCGAATTATCCACGGCATCAACAACCGCATAACGGTAGCCTTGTGCTTTTAATTCCGCAAAGCACTCTTGCACACGCGAAGCCCCTTTAATCACATCAGCATACGCCACCAAACCTGTTTTACCTTTGGCTTGTGCATCCATTAAACGCATTAAATTAGCATCAGTCATTGGCGTAATCGGATGGTTTTTCATGCCTGATTCACTCAACAATACATCACCTACGAATAAATAGCCGTTAAAAATAGTGCGACCATTTACAGGTAAGGCTGGTGTAATAACGGTGAAATCTTCATTTAATTCATCTAGTAAAGCATCCGTGACAGGACCGATATTGCCTTTCGCTGTGCTGTCAAAGGTGGAACAATATTTAAAATAAAATTGCGTACAACCATTTTCCTTTAACCATTGATAAGCCCTCAATGACTGTTCAATGGCTTCATTCACAGGGTTGGAACGTGATTTTAGACTGATCACAATGGCATCTACTTTGCTGTTTAACGATTGTGTTGGAACACCGTTCATTTGCACCGTACTTAAGCCATTTTCAACCAAAAAACTGGCGATATCGCTTGCGCCTGTAAAATCATCTGCAATAACACCTAACATCGCTACGCTCCTTTTTTCGGTAAGTTAACGCCACTAAAAATTTTAATCACTGCACTATCATCTTCTTTACCATAACCCGCATTGCTTGCCTCAGTGAACATAGAATAGGCTGTGCTTGCCAAATGAAGTGGGAAATGAAGTGATTTTGCAGTGTCATTAACTAAGCCTAAATCTTTCACAAAAATATCAACCATAGAAAGCGGCGTATAGTCACCTTCTACTACGTGTTTCATCCGGTTTTCAAACATCCAAGAGTTACCAGCTGCATTGGTCACAACATCATACATAACATCAAGTGGAATACCCGCTTTTGAGGCAAGGGCCATAGCTTCCGCACCTGCTGCAATATGTACGCCGGCTAATAATTGATGGACGATTTTCACCGTTGCACCTAAACCAATTTCTTCACCAATGTTATAAACTTTTGCCGCAGTGGCATCTAAAACGGGTTGTAACAACTCAAATGCTTGTTTTGAACCCGATGCCATAACAGTCATTTCACCTTTTAATGCTTTAGCTGCACCACCAGAAACAGGTGCATCTAACATAATCAAACCTAATTCTGTTAATTTTTGTGAAATTATTTGAGCATCTTGAGCCGCCATGGTAGAAGAAACCATCACCGCTGTACCTGCTTTTAATTTTTTAGCAATACCATTTTCGCCAAATAATACTGCGTTAGCTTGGGCTGCATTAACCACTAAAATCACTACAGCATCAAGTTCGTGAGCGAAGTCATAGCCATTTGCCGCTACAGCTTTTGCACCTGCCGCTTTTAATTTTTCAAGTGCAACTGGGTTTAAATCAATACCATAGGTCGTTAATCCTGCATTAATGCAAGATACCGCTGCGCCCATACCCATAGAACCAAGACCAATTACTGCGACTGAATAATTTTGATTTTCCATTTTTAATCTCCCAATAGATCTTAACTAAATTTCTCTGTATATTAGCCGATACAATAAATTAAATCTGAGATCTAGATCACAGAATGATAAAAAATGTTATTTTTTGTTAATTTTAGTGATAAAACGTTATGAGCTCATAATCTGATTTGAAATCAGGTATGGAGAAAAAGATGATTCCTGCTGAACGGCAAAAGACATTATTAAACTTAATTAGTAAACAAAGCGTTATTAGTATAAATAACTTAGTCAATATCTTAGGCGTATCGCATATGACCGTACGTCGTGATATACAAAAGCTCGAAGAGGATGGAAAAGTCATCTCTGTTTCGGGGGGGGTTCAATTACTTGAACGTTTATCCAGTGAACCAACACATGACGATAAATCATTACTAGCAACGACTGAAAAGGCGGCTATTAGTAAAAAAGCAGTTGAGTTAATACAAGAACATTCCACTATATATCTAGATGCTGGCACGACAACACTTGAAATCGCAAAACAAATCGCTAATCGAAACGATCTACTTGTAATTACTAATGATTTTGTTATTGCCCATTATTTAATGGTCAATAGCCAATGTAATATTATGCATACTGGTGGGCTCATTAATAAATCAAATCGTTCCTCTGTGGGAGAATTTGCTGCCCAATTTCTACGTCAAATTTCAGTTGACATTGCGTTCATCTCGACTTCATCTTGGAATTTAAAAGGGCTAACCACGCCTGATGAGCAAAAAATTCCTGTCAAAAAAGCTATTATCCAATTTAGTCAAAAAAATATCCTTGTTACTGATTCATCCAAATATGGCAAAGTAGCAACATTTCTACTATATCCACTTAGTTCACTAGATACGATTATCTGTGATAAAGGATTACCCGAAAATGCTCAAGCTAGAATCGATGAAATGAATGTTGAATTATTTTTAGTATAAAATAAAAAAGCCCTGTGAAACAGGGCATTCATTGGAGGTTAGAAAATTAAAAGATTATACGATCACGATTTTTCTCTAGTGTTGCTTTGCCAATTCCTTGTACTTCTAAAAGCTGTTCTGCATTAGTAAAATTACCGTGTTTTTCACGATATTGCACAATAGCTTCCGCTTTTTTCGTACCAATGCCAGTTAGGGATTTTTGAATTTCACTGGCAGTTGCTGTGTTGATATTCAATTTATCGCTCACTACGGCTGGTGCTACTTGAGCTTCAGCTTGAGTTGCTACAACAGGTTGAGCGGTTTGTTCTGTCGCTTTTTCCTCAGCAAAAGACGAAGAAGCAACCAGCGCACCACACAATACAACCGAAGTGAATAATGTTTTCATTAATTTCATAGAGGTTTCCTTATAATATGAATCGTTGATCAGCAATCAACACACCTATTTTTTCCTGCCTTGCAAAAACCCTCAAGAAACTGACCGCACTTTTGCGATCTCGATCGCAAAAATTCTTAATTTGAATGAAAAAACAAAGGGCTTATCATTTACGACAAGCCCTTAGTATTAATTAACTTCTTTTATTCTCAGCTCTTTTGGCACCTCAAAGAACATATTTTCTTCTAAACCTTGCAGTTCTTCTATGGAATTCGCACCAAACCTTTTTAAACGAGAAATAATCGATTGAACTAATTCCTCTGGCGCAGAAGCACCAGCTGTAATCCCAATGGTTTTTACATCATTAAACCAATCAGCTTGAATATCGGCAGGATCATCAAGAAGCTGTGATTTAACCCCCATTCGAGAAGCCAATTCAGCTAAACGATTTGAATTGGATGAATTTTTAGAACCTACAACCAACACTAAATCTGATAATTTTGCTAATTCTCGCACCGCTTCTTGACGATTAGTTGTCGCATAACAAATATCGTTTTTATGTGGTCCTTGAATAGCGGGATATTTTTCCTTTAATGCAGCAATAGTTTCAGCCGTATCATCTAGCGACAACGTCGTTTGCGTCATAAAGGTTAAATTATCATTTTCTTGCATTGGCAAACGTGCAATATCTTCTACTTTTTCAATTAGGAAAATACCGCCATCTTCATTGCTATACTGCCCCATTGTGCCTTCAACTTCAGGATGCCCTTTATGCCCAATCAAAATCGCTTTTGTACCCTTTCGACTTGCACGCGCAACCTGCATATGCACTTTAGTCACCAAAGGACAGGTTGCATCAAATACTTTGAGATTACGGTCTTTTGCTTCTTGCCGAACCGCTTGAGACACTCCGTGTGCAGAAAAAATCACGATCGCACCATCAGGCACCTCGCTTAATTCTTCCACAAAGATCGCACCACGCTCACGCAATCCGTTCACAACAAATCGGTTATGTACCACTTCGTGACGAACATAAATCGGTGCGCCATGAATTTCTAAGGCTAATTCAACAATACTAATGGCACGATCTACACCGGCACAAAATCCTCGTGGATTGGCTAAAATTATCTTCATTTTTGACCGCACTTTTCTACTTGTTTATCTTGTACTTTTTTCTTTTCGCTCTTAAACGCATCTAATACTAATAACCCTGCGCCAATACAAATGGCGATATCGGCGATATTAAACACTGGATAATGGTAAATATCCCAATAGAAATCAAAGAAATCCACGACAAAACCGTTATAAGCACGATCCACCATATTCGCTAATGCACCACCAATAATCAGTGCATAAGCAGAATTTTGGATTTTTTGTTCGGCATTATTTTTTGCTAAAAAATAAACCAACATGCCAGAGATAGCCAACGCTAACAAAATAAAGAAATATTGTTGCCAGCCACTATGATCCGCTAAGAAACTAAATGCCGCACCATAATTGCGAACATAGGTAAGATTGAAAACAGGCAGCACATTAACACTTTCATACAAATCAAATTTTTGTACCACAATGTATTTTGTAAACAAATCCACCACAAAAGCGACCGCACTTAACCATAAAAATGAAAGCCCTGATTTTTTGGACATACTATTTCCCTTTTAAAAAAATTCCGCTAATTCTAGCATAAGCCAATAAATGATAAAGCAGGATCTTATTTACTGAACGTATTTTGGTAATTTTGCAGGATCATCAGCCAACTCTTTAACATTCACAACATTTTTCCAATCAAATACTTTAATTTCCTGTTTTTCAGGATGGAAGAAATCCACGCCTTGTAAATGCTTTTCCTTAATTCCCATCCAATCAGCAAAACCATAAACAAAATTAAATGCCGATTGTGGCGTTTTTATTTTTTCTAGCTTTTTACTATCACTCGAAAACATAACGAAAGGAATTTCATAATTTTGTTTATAAAGATTATTTGGATGCAATGATAAACCTTCAGAATCCTCATAATGAGCAAGCCCATGATCAGAAAAGTAAATCACCGAATAGGGTTCATTTTGCGATACTAACTGCGAATTTAATTTTTCTAAAAACTGATCCGTATATTTAATCGATTCTAAATAACAAGACATAGATTGATTAATAAAATAATTTTTAACTTCGTACGGAAGACGCTCACAAAAGGCTGGATGTGAGCCCATTAAATGAATCACAATTAATTTTGGATTCGTAATATTTTCTTTTAAGGCTTTATCTAATACAGGCAACATTTCATCGTCATAAACTTTTTTAGAGTTATAACCTAACGGCTTCATAAAAATCGTTTCATCTGCACTTTGACCAATACGAGATGCGATCGTATCAAATTCCCCAATTTTGCCTTGATTAGAAATCCAATAGGTTTTCACACCCGCTTTTTTGGCTAAAGAAATAATATTATCCGTATAAACCGTTTCCCCTTTTTCTGCTCGATATAGGGTGAGTTGTAAAGACGGTTGCGTATTCGGTGCTGCAGAATAATAATTTTCAAAAACAGTGCCTTTCACACGCTCTAAAAATGGTGTAGTTTTCAATGGAAAACCATATAACGACATATAATCTTTTCGCATGCTTTCACCGATAATCAAAATATAATTTTTATATTTTGGCATAAAAGATTGAATATCCCATTGAGAAGGTGCATTAACGGATTGATTTAGAAAATCACGTTGTTCTAAATACAGATCATTCATTCGATCAAATTCAGAATAAAAAAGAACGGGATAAAAACGGAATTTATACGCATAGTTCCAATCAGAAAATTGATTGTAAGAAAAAACTAATAATAGGCTGATAACAGCCGTATTTAGCCATTTAAATGCTTGTTGTTTAGCATGAAAACTTAATTTCATTAAAATAACAAACAGGATGAAATAACTAGCTTGAAATAAAAATATCCAAAAAGGAATAGTTGTGTAGTATTCCAAGGTTTCATTAATATTCGTTTCATAAACAGAAGCAATAATACCCAAAGATGGAATACCATAGAAAAAACCAGCAGAGCAATAAAATAACGCACTGAGGAATAATACAGTGATTAATATTCGCCCAACCCAAGGGGTGAAATAAAAAGAAATCGCCGTGATAACAAATAAAATTGCGTAATCTGAAACAGGAATATTCTCACTTAATACATTGCCTAATCCCATATTGGTAAATATAGAAAAGAGAAACAATAAAAAATAAAACCATATTGTTTTAGAATGAATTATTTTTTTCCCGAACATCATTAACTTCCTTTCGCACAAAAGTAAAAAAGTGCGGTGAAATTTACCGCACTTTTGAGCAGAATTTATCTCAAATTATAATTTAACCTACTATTGTTGTGCTTCATCATCTTGATTGATGAAAGAATCATTTACCTCAATTTTCGCTCTCTCACGTAATCCTTGTATTAACTGAACTTGTAATTCAGATTGATGACTACGCAATAATTGCATAGCAAATTGCGACAATTCTTTTTCACTTAAACTGCCTTGTTCAACCTTATTCAAAGCGACAACAACGACATCGCCATTTGAATTATGCACCACTTGATAAAGAGCTTTACTTGATTCAGGTTTAGCAATTGAAAATATACCATTTGTTAAAATAGGATCTTTATTTTCGCTTAAAGTAAAAGTCTGCTCACTTGAGAAATTAATGCCATCTACTTTTGATTCAGGGTTTTCATTTAATTTTTTCACTGCTTGTTGTGCTTTTTCATTAAGCGCATTCTCAGCTTTCTGACGTTTTAAGAAAGTTTCAATATCTATTTTAGCCTCTTCTAAACTTTTTACGCCCTCTGCTTTGCGATCCAACACACGTACAATAATTGTGTGATAATCGCCTACATTAATTGGTTCAGAATTCATACCAACATTCGTAGTATCTGATTCAAATATTGTGTAAATAACATTAGGGAAATTTAATCCAGCTGGCACATTTTGACGAGAAAAATAATCGCTCTCTTGAACCTTAACACCTGCTGCTTGTGCTGCAGTATTAAGAGACTTACTGTCTTCAAAAGCCTTATCACTCGCTTGTTTTTCTAAAGAAAAATAACGACTCTCCATTAAAGATTTACGAACTAAATCTGCAATTTGAGCTTTCACATTCTCCAAACTTTGCGCTTTACGTTCTTGCACTAACACAATATGGTAATTGCCATCCACATTGATTGGTTGGCTATATTGCCCTACCTGCAATGCAGCTGCGGCATCTTCAAAGGCTTTTGGTAATTCATTCTCATTTACCCAGCCTAAATCCCCACCATTCTCACCAGAAATTTTATCCAAAGATTTCGCTTTAGCGACATCAGCGAAATTTGCCCCTTTCTGTAATTCCTCGTAAGCCACTTTCGCATCTTGTTCATTTGCAAATTGAATATGTGCTAAATGTTGAGTCATAAATTGTGCTTTATTATCTTGATAATATTGCGCAATTTCTACATCTGTAACTTGAAGATTTCTACTGATGTTATCTGCAGAAAGATCAATATACTGAACTTTAACCTGCTCTGGCTGAACAAAAGACTTTTGATTAGCTTCATAATACGTTTTGATTTCATCATCAGAGACTGATTGTTTTGCCATTTCATCTGCAAGAGATAAAGTTGCTAAACGAGCTAAACGCTTTTGAAAGAAAACTTCTGCACTATTTTTTACTTGAGCAGGAACAATAAATTCACTGTTAGCAACGCCATTTTGTATTTGTTCAAGAGGTAACGAAGCACGTAGAATTGAAGCGTAACCATCTGAAGTTAAATGATTTTGTTGTAATATTCGTTGATAAACAGCATTATCAAATTTACCCTTTACTTGAAAATTAGGATCGGTCACGATTGCACGTTTAATCATTTCATCACTCACGCCTAATTTTAATTCTTTAACATATTGGCGAAGTAATTCTTGATCAATCATTAGATTGACGATGTTTTGACGAAGTGCGGTAACAAATTCAGGAGAATCGGACTGACCCATAAACGCCTCTCCCTCACGTTGTGCGCGTATTTCAAATTCTTGATTATAGCGATTTAAAAAATCTTGTTGAGAAATCACTTCGCCGTTCACTTTTGCCGCATAAGTATCATTTGAGCTAAAAAGATAGCCAGACATTCCACCAACTAAAAACGATACAGTAATCAAACCTAAGATAAATTTAGAAATCTTTGAGTTTGTTAAATTGTGCATTTTTTCAATTAACATTCTATAACCCTTGTTATAAATATAAAAATTTTCCCGATTATAATCTAAACGTAAAAAATTAGCATCTTAAAAAGTGAAAACACCTAGTTCGTAAAGCAAGCTAATACTAATTTCTGTCAACAAGACTCTACCAAATATTGCCGCTTTTGATTTGAATTTTTGCCCAAGAAAATGACCGCACTTTATCCTTCCTATTTTCCAATGCAGAAAGAACTAAAAATACTGCCGAGTAAATCATCGGATGTGAATTGACCCGTAATTTCACTTAAATAGCTTTGAACTAAACGTAATTCTTCCGCTAAAAGTTCCCCCGCGTGAAATTCAGTAAGTTGAACCAAACCGATTTGTAAATGCTCTGCGGCTTTCTCAAGTGCATCTAAATGACGACGACGAGCTAAAAATCCCCCTTCAATACCTGTTTGAAAACCCATTGCTTGTTTTAAATGCTCGCGTAAAAGTTGTACACCATCATGCGTTTGAGCGGAAAGACTAATAATTTGATAACCACCCTGTTCGCTTTCACTTGCTTGTTCGCCATTTAAATCAATTTTGTTTCTAACAATAGTAACTGGCAAGGTTGAGGGTAATTTTGCTAAAAATTCTGACCGCACTTTGCTTAAATCTGCACTTTCAGGATCGCTACTATCTAACATCAAAATAATACGATCGGCTTGTTCAATCTCTGTCCAAGCACGAGAAATCCCAATTCGCTCCACTTCATCGGTTGCATCTCGAAGACCTGCGGTATCAATAATATGCAATGGCATACCGTCAATATGAATATGTTCACGCAATACATCACGGGTTGTACCTGCAATATCCGTGACGATAGCCGCTTCGCGACCAGCAAGTGCATTAAGCAAACTCGATTTACCCGCATTCGGACGACCAGCAATCACGACTTTCATTCCTTCACGTAAAATAGAACCTTGTTTAGCTTCAGAGCGAACATCTTCCAACTGATTAATAATACCACGTAAGTTTGCTTCAATTTTTCCATCCGCCAAGAAATCAATTTCTTCATCAGGAAAGTCAATGCTTGCTTCTACATAAGTACGTAAGTAAATCACAGAATCAACTAATGTATTTACTTTTTTAGAAAACTCTCCTTGTAAGGATTTTAATGCAGAGCGTACCGCTTGTTCTGATGTTGCATCAATTAAATCTGCAATCGCTTCCGCTTGAGCAAGATCCAATTTATCATTCAAAAAAGCTTGTTCAGAAAACTCGCCTGGTCTCGCCAAACGGATTCCATCAATTTGTAAAATACGTTTGAGTAATAAATCTAATACAACCTGCCCACCGTGACCTTGCAATTCCAATACATCTTCACCAGTAAATGAATTTGGCGATTTGAAATAAAGCGCAATCCCTTGATCTAAAATAGTGCCATCAGCATCTTTAAAAGGAAGATAATCTGCCATTCTTGGCTTCGGGCATTTACCTAATATAGCTTGAGCAACTTTTGTTGCTAAAGGCCCAGAGACCCTTAAAATCCCAATGCCACCACGACCTGGTGCAGTAGCTTGAGCAACGATTGTTTCTTTCATAAAAAACTCTTTAAAATCTAGCCGCACTTTTAATTTAGAGGGATAACGCTTATCCCTGTTTCTACTAAAAAAACTCTATCTCTACAAAATGCAGAATATATTAAGATCAAATAATAAAGAAAGGCACATTCCGTGCCTTTCTTTTTGCCTGTTCGTGACTATTTCTTACGAGAATGCAACCCTTTTTTCTCTAATCCACGATAAATTAATTGCTGTTGGGCGATAGTGATCAAGTTAGATACTAACCAGTATAATACCAAGCCTGATGGGAACCACAAGAAAAAGAACATAAAAACTAATGGCATAAAATTCATTACTTTTTGTTGTGTTGGGTCAGTTACTGGTGTTGGCGACATTTTTTGCAACAAGAACATTGAGATACCCATTAAAATAGGGAGAATGTAATAAGGATCTTGTGCCGATAAGTCTTGAATCCAACCAAAGAACGGCGCATGACGTAATTCAACGGCTTCTAAGAACGTCCAGTACAATGCAATGAAAATTGGCATTTGAAGAAGAATTGGCAAACAACCACCAAGTGGATTTACTTTTTCTTCTTTATAAAGTTTCATCATTTCTTGGCTCATACGTTGGCGATCATCTCCAAAACGTTCACGCATTTCTTGCATTTTCGGTTGCAAAATACGCATTTTAGCCATTGAAGTATATTGTGCTTTTGTAAGAGGATACAAAATTGCTTTCACTACAATTGTTACACAGATAATCGCCAAACCCCAGTTAGACACAATCCCTTGAATAAAGGTTAATAACCAGAATAACGGTTTAGCAATAAACCAAGCCCAACCATAATCAACCGTTAAATCTAAATTATTTGCGACAGTTGCCATTTGATTTTGAAGTTTAGGGCCAGTCCACAATGAACTTGTAATCGTCTCTTGGCTACCAGCAGGAATAGTGACAACAGAACCACGATAACCAATTGATGCAACATTATTTTTACTATCTGTAATGGTATAAAGTTGATTATTTACATCTTGATTTGGGATCCACGCAGAAACGAAATAATGTTGTAACACCGCAACCCAACCAGCTTTAGTATCAATAGAAAGATTATTATCTTGCATATCACTAAAACTATATTTTTTATAGTTAGTTTCTGAAGAAGAATATGCACCGCCAGTATAAGTAGGCATTGCAACATTACCAGAGTTTTCAACAATAGAATGCTTCAATTGACCATAAGGCTCCACTTCAATAGCTTGACCACTTTGGTTATCAATCTTGTAATCTACGCCTAAATCATAGCTACCACGTTTTAATACGAAGATTTTTTGATAAGTTACGCCATCTTTTTCAAAAAGAAGCGGTACAGAAAGAGATTCTTGCCCCTCGGCTAATTTAAAATTATCGCCTTCAATTTGATATTGCGCACGACCAGAACGGGTATCAATACCGTTTTTACCAATTAAACCACTTTGCGCAATATAAATATGCTCTTTAGTATCTTTTAATAATTCAAACGGTGTTTTTGAATCCAATTCTGCATCATATTTTAA
Organism: Haemophilus influenzae; assembly: GCF_019703545.1. NCBI lineage: Bacteria > Pseudomonadati > Pseudomonadota > Gammaproteobacteria > Pasteurellales > Pasteurellaceae > Haemophilus > Haemophilus influenzae. The sequence goes on from NZ_AP018771.1 coordinate 1,895,016, forward strand.
TAATTCAGAGCTAATTACATCGCCACCCAATGTATCAATTTTCAAACGGAACACATCGTTTTCAAGAGTAATAATACGACCACGAGTTTGAGAATCTGCTATGGCTTGTGAATTAGAAGGGGAACTTGCCGGAACGTCAGAAGTGGCAGTTATTGAAGTTGTTTGTTCAGTTTGCACAGGTGGATTTTTATCCAACTGCCATTGCTGATAAACAAGGAAAGAAATAAAAATCAGTGCAAGCACTAATAGGCTACGTCTTGAGTCCATTATTTTTTCTCATCATTATTATTGGTTTTTGGTGGAACAGGATCGAATCCACCTGCGTTTAAAGGATGGCATTTTAATACACGTTTCAGCGTAAGCCAACCACCTTTTAATAATCCGTGTGTTTTTAATGCTTCAATACCATAGCAAGAACAAGTAGGCACAAACCGACAACGAGCCCCAATAAACGGACTAATCATTATTTGATAAAGACGAATAATCTTAATTAAGATTTTTGTGCCAAACGAATGTGTCTCTGCCATAATTTTTCGAGTATTTGTGCAAATGTATTATTGTCGAGTTTTCCAATACCATTTTTAGCTACAAAAACAAAATCATAAGCAGGCAAACGATGCTGTGATAAACGAAAACTTTCTCGTACTAAGCGTTTAATTCGATTACGCTCGTGGGCGCGTTTTAAATGTTTTTTAGCAACGGTCAAACCTAAACGCGGATGTTCAAGATTATTTTTTCTAGCAAGGATTGTAATTTCGGGAGTACTAGCTCTGAATGGCTGTTCGAAAACATTTTTGAATTGAATGGGAGTTAATAAACGTAACTCCCTTGAAAAGTTCAGCTTAACCACTAAGAATTGTGATTATGCAGATAAACTTTTACGACCTTTAGCACGGCGACGCGCTAAAACTTGACGGCCATTTTTAGTTGCCATACGAGCACGGAAACCGTGAGTACGACTACGTTTTAATACAGAAGGTTGAAATGTACGTTTCATTTTAATTTACCTAAATACAATTAAGAGTGAATAAAATAGGGTGCAATTCTAGTCATAAAATGCGCGTTCGTCAAATAAGAAACAGAAATTTTTTAAAAAATCTCAAACTAATATTAAAAATATAGTGTATGCACTTTGACAATGTTAGAGATAACTCAACAGTTAGTTTACAACCTTAAAATATTTTTCCAATTTCGAGATAAATTCTATTTTTATCATAACGATAAAAAGCATGATTACTAGTGGATTTTTGATAATCCCACGATAATTTAGGTGTTAATCCCATAAAATGTATATTTCTATGCCATAAAGTAATTGTGGTTGTGTATTCACGATTTTTTTGCTGTATCCCAATCAAATCTTTCTCTCTATACACTCGGTTGGCATAACTAAAAGTAAGACGTGATGAAATACCATAAGACCAATCCTGCCCCCAACCAAGTCTCAATGTCTTTTGTTGATAGGCATTATCTAATGCTTGTGTATTTTCTCTATGAAAATCCATGCCAGCAAACCAAAATTGGGTGCTTTTAGGTAAATAAAATAATGTTGATGAAATGAAATAATAATTACCATCTAAATGTTTTCGGATTTTATAACGAGATTCTCCATACTCAAGTGCGGTAGAAATTTGCCAAGTTTTACTTAGCCAATCTACGTTTTCTAAACGAATACCTAATTTATCCGCATATTGCTTCATTGTATTCGTTCCAGAGCTACCGCCTGCATACCAGCGTTTTTCTTGAAAAGGAAACAACGAGACTTCAACTGAGGCAGTTTGATAACCTAAACCACCACCTATACGCAAAGTAGCCTCATTGTATTTTTTATTATCCCAATAATATTTTCCATTTCCATTAAACATAGTTTTACTAAAAAAATGATCTGCCCACGGCCATTTTTTTTCTACTGATAAAGAATACCCTACACCCTTCCCACTTTCTTTTTCCCAAGCGGTCCAATTACCAATTTTTGTGCCACTTTTTGGAGCGTTATTCAAATTATCATCATTTAAAAAATTTAATCCTACTTGCCATATCCATTGATTCCGCTGATTTAGTGTTAAAAGATACTGATCAATAACACCTAAAAATTTTTCATCATCTACCTCTGTACGTAATTTTTCAAATTGAATTTTGGCAGATTCATTTTCATAGTTAAAAAATAGAGCTTGAGCTAATTGATAACGTAAAGGTAGTAAAGATGCGTCTCGAGCGAATAATTCACGATAATAAGCAATAGATTGAGTTAAATCACCTTGTTCACGAGCTTCAATAGCCTTTGCCCAAGTTAGCAAGAAATTATCTTGCTGAGGAAATTGTTTATATAGTGGTAATAACAGTTGAACTGCCTGAGTGTTATTTTGATATAAAGCAGGAATTAACCCACGCAAAACAAGTCTTGGATGGTGCGCTAATTGGCTTTTGGAAAGAGAAATAATATGCCTATTTGGTATTTCTTTCTTAGGCATAGAAGAAAAAGAGGAGGTTTTTAATTCCGCACTTTGAATCGTATTTGTCAATGTATCATTTTTAGGACGTGCAACTTCTGCCCAAGCTACATTCGTTAATGATAAGCCTATTAATGATAAGCCTATTAATGATAAGAAAGAAATTTGTTTTACGCCATTTTTCATATTTTATCCATGAACTTAAAAAACTCTAACTTGACATTATTACAAAAAAAGAACAATAATGCGAATTATTATCAATTTTGTATAAGTATAATTCTATGAAATCTGTACCTTTTATCACTGGTGGACTTTCCTTTTTACTAAGCGCTTGTAGCGGGGGAGGTGGATCTTTTGATGTAGATGACGTCTCTAATCCCTCCTCTTCTAAACCACGTTATCAAGACGATACCTCGAATCAAAGAACAAAATCTAATTTAGATCAGTTGTCCATTCCTTCTTTAGGGGGAGGGATGAAGTTAGTTGCTCAAAATATACATCCTAACTCAAGCAAAGAACCAAGCTTATTGAATGATTATAGTGTCTTAACTGACCTCTCTTTGATTATGAAGGATGTTAAAAATAACAATCAAAATGGGGATACTCCAATTGGCTCAATAGACGAGCCTAACGCAACAAATCCAAACAAAAATCATCATGGACAAAAATATGTATATTCGGGGCTTTATTATATTCCATCGTGGCGTCAAACAGATCCCTCAAAGAACAAGTATTATGCTGGTTACTATGGATATGCGTTTTATTATGGTAATAAAACTGCAACAAACTTGCCAGTAAGCGGTGTAGCTAAATACAAAGGAACTTGGAGCTTCATCACTGCAACTAAATATCGCCAAAATTATTCTTTGTTCAGTAATGCTAGAGGTCAAGCTTATTTTCGACGTAGTGCTACTCCAGGAGATATTGATTCCGAAAATAATTCCAGTAACGGTGACACGGGCTTAATAAGTGAATTTAGTGCAGATTTTGGGAATAAAAAACTGAAAGGAGAACTGTCTTACACCCAAAGAAAAACTAATAATCAAGCATATAAAAAGGAAAAACTCTATGATATAGATGCCAATATTTATAGTAATAGATTCAGGGGTAAAGTTATTCCTAAAGATAAAGACCCCACATCTACGGAACATCCCTTTACCAGCGAGGGAACATTAGAAGGTGGTTTTTACGGGCCTAAAGGTGAAGAATTAGGAGGAAAGTTTTTAGCTGATGATAACCGAGTTTTTGGGGTATTTAGTGCTAAAGAAACGGAAAAAACCCCAGAATTACGCAGAGAAACCTTAATTGATGGCAAGCTAACTACTTTCTCTACTAAAACAACCAATGGAACAACCAATGCAACAGCCAATACAAAAACCAATGCAATAACCGATGCAGAAAACTTTAAGACGGAAGATATATCAAGTTTTGGTGAGGCGGATTATCTTTTAATTGACAATCAGCCTATTCCGCTTTTACCTGAAGAAAAGACTAGTGATTTCATAACTAGTAGGCACCATACTGTAGGAAATAAACGCTATAAAGTGGAAGCATGTTGCAGTAATCTAAGCTATGTAAAATTTGGTATGTATTATGAAGACCCACTTAAAGAAGAAAAAGACAAAGAAAAAAACAAAGAAAAAGAAGAAGACAAAGAAAAACAAACGGCGGCAACGACCAACACTTATTATCAATTCTTATTAGGTCTCCGTACTGCCAGTTCTGAAATTCCTAAAATGGGAAACGTGGAATATCGCGGTAATTGGTTTGGTTATATTAGTGATGGCACGACATCTTACTCCCCCAGTGGTGATAAGGAACGCAGTAAAAATGCTCCCGCCGATTTTAATGTTGATTTTGTCAATAAAAAGCTAACAGGCACATTAAAACGACACGATAATGGAAATACCGTATTTAGTATTGAGGCAAACTTTAACAGTGGGAATGACTTCACTGGTAAAGCAACCGCAAAAGATTTAGTAATAGATGGTAAAAGTACACAAGCCACATCTAAAGTCAATTTCACGGCAACAGTAAAAGGGGCATTTTATGGACCTGATGCTTCTGAATTAGGCGGTTATTTCACCTATAACGGAAAAGACACTACACCTAAAAATTCCTCAGCCGTACCTTCATCACCCAATTCACCAAATGCAAGAGCTGCAGTTGTGTTTGGTGCTAAAAAACAAGTAGAAACAAACAACAAGTAGAAAAAAACAAATAATGGAATACTAAAAATGACTAAAAAACCCTATTTTCGCCTAAGTATTATTTCTTGTCTTTTAATTTCATGCTATGTAAAAGCAGAAACTCAAAGTATAAAAGATACAAAAGAAGCTATATCATCTGAAGTGGGCACTCAAAGTACAGAAGATTCAGAATTAGAAACTATCTCAGTCACTGCAGAAAAAATAAGAGATCGTAAAGATAATGAAGTAACTGGACTTGGCAAAATTATAAAAACTAGTGAAAGTATCAGCCGAGAACAAGTATTAAATATTCGTGATCTAACACGCTATGATCCAGGTATTTCAGTTGTAGAACAAGGTCGCGGTGCAAGTTCTGGATATTCTATTCGTGGTATGGACAGAAATAGAGTTGCTTTATTAGTAGATGGTTTACCTCAAACGCAGTCTTATGTAGTGCAAAGCCCTTTAGTTGCTCGTTCAGGATATTCTGGCACTGGTGCAATTAATGAAATTGAATATGAAAATGTAAAGGCCGTCGAAATAAGCAAGGGGGGGAGTTCTTCTGAGTATGGTAATGGAGCACTAGCTGGTTCTGTAACATTTCAAAGCAAATCAGCAGCCGATATCTTAGAAGGAGACAAATCATGGGGAATTCAAACTAAAAATGCTTATTCAAGCAAAAATAAAGGCTTTACCCATTCTTTAGCTGTAGCAGGAAAACAAGGTGGATTTGAAGGACTTGCTATTTACACTCAACGAAATTCAATTGAAACCCAAGTCCATAAAGATGCATTAAAAGGCGTGCAAAGTTATAATCGATTAATCGCCAAAGAAGATGGATCTAATGCATACTTTGTGATGGAAGATGAGTGTCCAAAGGATTATAACAGTTGTATACCTTCAGCCAAACCACCTGCGAAGTTATCCTCCCAAAGAGAAACCGTAAGCGTTTCAGATTATACGGGGGCTAACCGTATCAAACCTAATCCAATGAAATATGAAAGCCAGTCTTGGTTTTTAAGAGGAGGCTATCATTTTTCTGAACAACATTATATTGGTGGTATTTTTGAATTCACACAACAAAAATTTGATATCCGTGATATGACATTTCCCGCTTATTTAAGATCAACAGAAAAACCGGATTTAGAAAATAGTTCTTTTTATCCAAAGCAAGATTATGGTGCATATCAACGTATTGAGGATGGCCGAGGCGTTAAATATGCAAGTGGGCTTTATTTCGATGAACACCATAGAAAACAGCGTGTAGGTATTGAATATATTTACGAAAATAAGAACAAAGCGGGAATCATTGACAAAGCAGTGTTAAGTGCTAATCAACAAAACATTATACTTGACAGTTATATGCAACATACACATTGCAGTCTTTATCCTAATCCAAGTAAGAATTGCCGCCCAACACTTGATAAACCTTATTCATACTATCATTCTGATAGAAATGTTTATAAAGAAAAACATAATATGTTGCAATTGAATTTAGAGAAAAAAATTCAACAAAATTGGCTTACTCATCAAATTGTCTTCAATCTTGGTTTTGATGACTTTACTTCAGCGCTTCAGCATAAAGATTATTTAACTCGACGTGTTACCGCTACGGCAAAGAGTATTTCAGAGAAACCTGGTGAAACACCAAGAAGAAATGGTTTCAAATTACAACCTTACTTATACCCAAAACCAAATGCATCTTTTGTAGGACGAGATCATTGTAATTATCAAGGTAGCTCCTCTAATTATAGTGACTGTAAAGTGCGGTTAATTAAAGGGAAAAATTATTATTTCGCAGCACGCAATAATATGGCATTAGGGAAATACGTTGATTTAGGTTTAGGTATTCGGTATGACGTATCTCGTACAAAAGCTAATGAATCAACTATTAGTGTTGGTAAATTTAAAAATTTCTCTTGGAATACTGGTATTGTCATAAAACCAACGGAATGGCTTGATCTTTCTTATCGCCTTTCTACTGGATTTAGAAATCCTAGTTTTGCTGAAATGTATGGATGGCGGTATGGTGGCAAGAATGACGAGGTTTATGTAGGTAAATTTAAGCCTGAAACATCTCGTAACCAAGAGTTTGGTCTCGCTCTAAAAGGGGATTTTGGTAATATTGAGATCAGTCATTTTAGTAATGCTTATCGAAATCTTATCGCCTTTGCTGAAGAACTTAAAAATGGAAAGGGCAAGGGCAAGGGCAAGGGCAATTATGGATATCATAATGCACAAAATGCAAAATTAGTTGGCGTAAATATAACTGCGCAATTAGATTTTAATGGTTTATGGAAACGTATTCCCTACGGTTGGTATGCAACATTTGCTTATAACCGAGTAAAAGTTAAAGATCAAAAAATCAATGCTGGTTTAGCCTCCGTAAGCAGTTATTTATTTGATGCCATTCAGCCCAGCCGTTATATCATTGGTTTAGGCTATGATCATCCAAGTAATACTTGGGGAATTAATACAATGTTTACTCAATCAAAAGCAAAATCTCAAAATGAATTGCTAGGACAACGTTCATTAGGTAACACTTCAAGGGGTGTAAAATCAACAAGAAAACTTACTCGGGCATGGCATATCTTAGATGTATCGGGTTATTACATGGTGAATAGAAGTATTTTGTTCCGATTAGGAGTATATAATTTATTAAACTATCGCTATGTCACTTGGGAAGCGGTGCGTCAAACAGCACAAGGAGCGGTCAATCAACATCAAAATGTTGGTAATTATACTCGCTACGCAGCATCAGGACGAAACTATACCTTAACATTAGAAATGAAATTCTAAATTAAAATGCGCCAGACAGGTTAAGCACGCTATCTATATCGCACTGGCGCATTTCTTTTCAGTTCTATAATCTTATGAAATGAAAA